>CANEZL010000004.1 GCA_947444195.1 Methylobacteriaceae bacterium
AAGTGGAGGCTTCTGTTGCCAGGTGCCTCCGAACCCCGCCTATGCGGTGCTACCCGCTAGGACTTTAGGTCGGTATTGGGGACCGCTTACGCGGCCACCGCCACCGGAGCAAAGTTGTCGTTGGCAACTATTGCAAAGGCCCGATAACGGCGGAACCATGCCGAGCGAAAGCTCAACCTTTACGCCCTCGTCGATCCTATTTCGCCCCCGCCGAAGCCCAGTTCCGTGGCCAGCCGCCTTGCGGCAGCATGTCCTGGGCTCGGGTGGAGGCGCCGGGTACCGCCCCCGGGTCCGATAGGTTTATTCCGAAGAACGTTTATCGCCATAGCCGGCCTCGCGACCGGCAAAGGGGAATATAGAGGGGATCGCTCCGGTTTTGAAGCCCGATCCTGCCGCGCCGGTGCCGGAGGCCGCCCCTGTTGCTGGAAGCGCGCAGGGGGCGCCCGCGGCCGGGTCCGGCCCGCGCCGGATCGGGCGGGCGCTCCTGCATGTCCTCGGTCTCGCGGCGCTCGGCCTCCTCTATCTCGGGGCGGCGAGCCTGATGGCGCTGGCCGTCGTGCGGGTGGGGGCTGACCTGCTGGCCGGGATCGATCCGTTCCTGCCCGCGGGCCGGCGCCCGTTCCTGGGGGCGATGGCCCTGGCGCGCCGGGAACTCGCCGTCGACATCCTGCGCCAGGTCTTCCTGGCCGGGCTCGTCCTCGCCACGGCCCTGCGGTGGAGCGGGGGCGGCTGGCGCGCCCGCCTCGCCCTCGACCGGGCCGAGCCCAACGGCATGCGCCCGCGCGACCTGCTCCTCGTCCTGCTTCTCTGGCCGGTGCTGCACATCGCCTGGGTCGGCTTCACGGCGGACCTGTTCGGCGCCCGCTTCGGCCAGGGCACGCGCCTCTCGCCCCTCCTTACCCCCGGCGCGGTGGCCGCCTGGCTCGCCTACGTGGTGGTGCTGGCGCCCCTCGCCGAGGAGATGCTGGTGCGCGGCGAGCTGTTTTGCCGCGCCCGCGCCGTCCTCGGGCCGCTGGCGACGGTCCTGGTCACGGCGCTGCTGTTCTCGGCCGCCCACGTCTCCGGCTGGGGCCTCGCCCGGCCGGTCTCGCTGCTGCCGCTGGCCCTCGCCCTCGGCGTCCTGCGCTGGCGCACGGGCCGGCTCTGGCCCTGCATCGCGCTGCATGGCTGGAGCAACCTCGCCCTCCTCGCCTACGTGCTCTGGCCGGGCTGAGACCCCGGGCGGGGCGCGCTGTCCACACCCCGCCGTGCGTTCGGAGCTCAAGCCCTGCTATGGTCGCGTCCCAAGCGAGGGACCATGCACGCCTACCACGACCTGCTGCGCCGCATCCTCGACGAGGGCACGGCCAAGGAAGACCGCACCGGCACCGGCACCCTCTCGGTGTTCGGCCACCAGATGCGGTTCGATCTGCGCCAGGGCTTCCCCCTCGTCACCACCAAGCGCCTGCACCTGCGCTCGATCGTCCACGAGCTGCTCTGGTTCCTCGCGGGCGACACCAATGTGCGGGCGCTCAACGCCCATGGCGTCACCATCTGGGACGAGTGGGCCGACGCGGAAGGGGATCTCGGCCCGGTCTACGGCCGGCAATGGCGCTCCTGGGAGAAGCCCTCCGGCGGCACCGTCGACCAGATCGCCGGGGTGGTGGACGAGATCCGCCGCAACCCGGATTCGCGACGCCTCGTCGTCTCGGCCTGGAACCCGGCCGATCTCGACCGGATGGCGCTCGCTCCCTGCCACTGCCTGTTCCAGTTCTACGTGGCCGACGGCCGGCTCTCCTGCCAGCTCTACCAGCGCTCCGCCGACGCCTTCCTCGGCGTGCCCTTCAACATCGCGAGCTACGCCCTGCTGACCCACATGGTGGCCCAGGCCACGGATCTGGCGCCGGGGGATTTCGTGCACAGCTTCGGCGACGTCCACCTCTACCGGAACCACCTCGATCAGGCCCGCCTCCAGCTCACCCGCGAGGCGCGCCCGCTGCCCACCCTGCGCCTGAACCCGGAGGTGCGCGACCTCTTCGCCTTCCGCTTCGAGGACATCGCGGTCGCGGACTACGACCCGCATCCGGCGATCGCCGCCCCGGTGGCGGTCTGACGGCCGTGGGCGAGCCCCGCATCACCCTCGTCGTCGCGGTGGCGCAGAACGGCGTCATCGGCCGCGACAACGGCCTCGTCTGGCGCCTGCGCTCGGACCTGAAGCGGTTCAAGGCGCTGACCATGGGCAAGCCCATGCTGATGGGCCGCAAGACCTGGGATTCCATCGGCCGCCCCCTGCCGGGCCGCCGCACCCTGGTCCTCACCCGCGATCCCGCCTTCGCGGCGGAGGGCGCCGAGGCGGTGCACGACTGGGCCGGGGCGCTGGCCGCGGTCGCGGGCGCCGAGGAGCTGATGGTGGTGGGCGGCGCCGAGATCTACCGCCTCGCCCTGCCGCGGGCCGACCGCATCCACCTCACGGAGGTCATGGGCGACTTCGCGGGCGACACCCGCTTCCCCGATCTCGACCGCGCCGCCTTCCGGGAGACGGCGCGCGAGGCCCACGGGCCGGGCGAGCACGACGAATGCGCCTTCGCCTTCGTCACCCTGGAGCGGATCGGCTAGGGCGTCGTCCCGGATGCCGGATCCGGGACGCGCGAGCGCGTCAAAGCGCGGAGATGGCGAATGGGCGCCTTGGCCGCGGTTGCCAAGCGGGGGCTCGATGCCCACCTGCCAGCCTTGACAGCAGGGGCACGGCCCAGACAGGTGCTGCGGGAGCCCCGGAACGGTCCCTCGGGGCAAGGTTTCCGGGCAGCGGATGAAAGCGGGCGCGGCGTTCGTCGGTGCATGGGGCGCGGACGGGTCAGGCCGCGCGGGAGGAGAAATCGGCTGGCATGCCTTGGAGCAATCAGAGCGGTGGCGGCGGCGGCAACGGCCCATGGGGCAACCGCGGCGGCAATGGCGGGGGGCCCTGGGGCAACGGCGGCGGCGGCAAGACGCCCCCGAATCTTGAGGATCTCCTGCGGCGCGGCCAGGATCGCCTGCGCGGCGTGATTCCCGGCGGGGGCGGCAGCGGCGCCGGCGGCGGGGGTGGCGGACGCAGCGTCGCCGTGGTCGGCGCCATCGCCGTGGCGGTCTGGCTGCTCACCGGCTTCTACACCGTGGCGCCGAACCAGGTCGGCATCGAGACGATCTTCGGGCGCTACGTCGGCTCGAAGGGCGAGGGCCTGCGCTACAACTTCCCCTACCCGGTCGGCGGCGTGGTCAAGCCCAATGTCGGCCAGGTCAACTCCATCCAGATCGGCTACCGCGCCGGCGCCGGCTCCCAGGCCCGCCTGCGCGACGTGCCCGACGAGAGCCTGATGCTCACCGGCGACGAGAACATCGTCGACCTCGACTTCGAGGTGCAGTGGCGCGTGAACCCGCTCAAGGCCGCCGACTTCGTGTTCAACCTCCAGAACCCGGAGGGCACGATCAAGGCGATCAGCGAGAGCGCGATGCGCGAGGTGATCGGCCGGCGCAACATCCAGGCGATCCTGACGAACGAGCAGTCGAGCGTCGCCCAGGAGGTCAAGGAGACGGTCCAGAGCTCCCTCGACGAGTACGGGGCCGGCGTGCGCATCGAGGTGGTGCAGCTCGTCTCGGTCAACCCGCCGCCGGAGGTCCGGCCCGCCTTCATCGACGTGAACGCGGCCCAGCAGGACGCCGACACCGCCCAGAACGAGGCCAAGACCTACGCGAGCCGCGAGGTGCCCCAGGCCCGCGGCCGGGCCGCGCAGATCGTGCAGGCCGCCGAGGCCTACAAGACCAAGGCCACCGCCGACGCCACCGGCCAGGCGGCGCGCTTCGACGAGGTCTACCAGTCCTACAAGGCGGCGCCCGCGGTGAGCCGCGAGCGCATCTTCCTCGAGACCATGGAGAAGGTGCTCGGTTCCGTGAACAAGGTGATCATCGACCAGAACGGGCAGGCCGCCTCCGGGGGTGCCGGCGCCGGTGCCGGGGTCCTGCCCGTCCTGCCGCTTGCCGAGTTCGCCCCGCGCGGCCCGAACGCCGCCCAGACCGGAGCTGCCCGATGAACGCCCAGGCCCTCCGCACCGGCCTCCTCGTCGTCGTCGCGGCCGTCGCCGCCGCGCTCTACGCCTCCGTCTTCACGGTCGGGCAGATGCAGCAGGCGCTCGTCCTGCAGTTCGGCCGCGTGCGCGCCGTGCTGAACCAGACCGGCGAGGACCGGCCCGGCCTCTACTTCAAGGTGCCCTTCGTCGAGAACGTGGTGCTGTTCGACAAGCGGGTGCTCGATCTCGACCTGCCGGTCCAGACCCTGCTCACCGCCGACCGCCAGAACCTCGAGGTCGACGCCTTCGCCCGCTACCGGATCACCGATCCCCTGCGCTTCTACCAGTCGGTGAACAATGTGGGCCTCGCCAACCAGCGCCTGCAGAGCTTCATCAACTCGTCCCTGCGCAACGTGCTCGCCCGCTCCGACCGCGACGCGATCATCAAGACCGACCGCACCCGGATCATGAACGAGATCCAGGAGGACGTGAACCGCCAGGCCAAGTCGCTCGGCATCGAGATCGTCGACGTGCGCATGACCCGCGTGGACCTTCCGGCGCAGAACTCCTCGGCCGTCTACAAGCGGATGAAGACCGAGCGCGAGCGCGAGGCCGCCGACATCCGGGCGAACGGCGAGCAGATCGCCGCCACGATCCGCGCCAAGGCCGACCGCGACGTCACGGTGATCCTGGCCGAGGCCCAGCAGACCGCCGAGAAGCTGCGCGGCCAGGGCGAGGGCGACCGCAACCGCATCCTCGCCGAGGCCTTCGGCAAGGACGCCGACTTCTTCGCCTTCTACCGCTCGATGCAGGCCTACGAGGCCGGGCTGAAGGGCTCCGACACGCGCCTCGTCATCAGCCCGAACTCGGACTTCTTCCGCTACTTCAACGACCCGCAGGGCCGGCCTACCGCCTCGGCGCCGGCCACGGCCGCCGCGCGCTGAGGAGCGGGAGGCGGGACGAAGGCGGGACACGGGGCCGCTCTTGAACGCGGCCCCGCTCCCCCGATCTAAGTGCCTCTCGCGAGACCTGCTCCGCGCCGTCGCGGCCCGGGGGAGAACTTCCGGAGACGGACGTTTCGCGAGGGGCAGCGAGAGCTCGCCCGGGGGGCGCCCCGCGCGCCGGGCCACGATTCTGATGGAAACGCGTTCTTGAAGAGGTCGATCATGCACCCCCTCACGGGCGCCTCCGCGGCGCCGGGCATCCGAGGGCTCGCCCGCGCGCGCGCCGGCCTCGCCGCCGCCCTCATCGGCCTCTCCGTCGCCGGGACCGCGCTGCCGCTGCCGGCCTTCGCCAAGGGGCCGGAATCGCTGGCCGACCTCGCCGAGCAGGTGACGGACGCGGTGGTCAACATCTCCGCCTCCACCACCGTCGAGGCGCGCACGGGCCGCAGCGGCCCGCAGCTCCCGCCGGGCACCCCCTTCGAGGATCTGTTCGAGGAGTTCTTCAACCGGCGCGGCGGACGCGGCGGTGGCGAGGGCGAGCAGCAGCAGCCGCGCACGCAGCGCAAGTCGAACTCACTGGGCTCCGGCTTCGTCATCGACGCCTCCGGCATCGTGGTGACGAACAACCACGTCATCGGCGACGCCAACGACATCCAGGTCATCCTGCACGACGGCACCAAGCTGAAGGCCGAGATCATCGGCAAGGATTCGAAGATCGACCTCGCGGTGCTGCGGGTGAAGCCCACCGCCGAGCGTCCGCTCAAGGCCGTGCCCTTCGGCGATTCCGACAAGATGCGCCCGGGCGACTGGGTGATGGCGATCGGCAACCCGTTCGGGCTCGGCGGCTCGGTCTCCGCCGGCATCGTCTCGGCGCGGGGCCGCAACATCGAGTCCGGACCCTACGACAACTACATCCAGACGGATGCGGCCATCAACAAGGGCAATTCCGGCGGTCCGCTGTTCAACATGAACGGCGAGGTCATCGGCATCAACACCGCGATCCTCTCGCCCACCGGCGGCTCCGTCGGCATCGGCTTCGCGGTGCCCTCCGGCTCGGCCAAGCCCGTCATCGACCAGCTGCGCGAGTTCGGCGAGGTCCGCCGCGGCTGGCTCGGCGTGCGCATCCAGAACGTGGACGACACCACCGCCGAGGCCCTCGGGCTCAAGGGCGGCGCCAAGGGCGCGCTGGTGGCCGGCGTCGACGAGAAGGGCCCGGCCAAGACCGCGGGGCTCGAGGTCGGCGACGTCATCGTCCGCTTCAATGGCAACCCGGTGAAGGCCTCGAGCGACCTGCCGCGCATCGTCGCCTCGACGCCGGTGGGCCAGAAGGTCGACGTGGTGATCGTGCGCAAGGGCGAGGAGCAGACCAAGGCCGTCACCCTCGGCCGCCTGGAGGACACCGACAAGCCGCAGCCCGCCAATGTCCGCCAGCCGGAGCCCGAGAGCGCGATCCGCCAGGCGCTCGGCCTCAACCTATCGGGCATGACGGACGAGCTGCGCCGCCGCTACAGCATCAAGGACAGCGTCAAGGGCGTGGTCGTCACCCGCGTCGACCCGAATTCCAACGCCGCCGACAAGCGCATCCAGCCGGGCGAGGTGGTGGTCGAGGTCGGTCAGGAAGCGGTGAGCACGCCGGCCGACGTGACCAAGCGCGTGGACGCCCTGAAGAAGGAGGGCCGCAAGTCGGTGCTCCTCCTCGTGGCGGCGGCGAGCGGCGACGTCCGCTTCGTGGCGATCGGCCTCGAATAGGCGCTCCCGCCTCCGGCAGGACCCCGGGCGGCGCGCGGCATCGAACCGCGCGCCGTTTCTCGTTTTCGGAGGGGCGAACCGCGGCGGTTCAGCGAACCTTCAGCGCCGATGCCGTCTTATCCCTGACAGCCTGCCGGAGCCTCTCCGGCCCGAGGGAGATCCCGACCGAAGCCTGTCCGTTCGAAATCGGTCGTGATACCCGCCGGCTCAGCATTCTCCCGAACTGCTGTCACTCGAAACCTCGGTTCGCCGCGTGAAGATCGCTGTCATCGCTCATCTCAAGTATCCCATCGGCCAGCCCTACGCGGGCGGTCTGGAGATGCACACCCACCTGATGACGCGGGAGCTGCGCCGCCGCGGCCACGCGGTCACGCTCTTCGCCTCCGCCGGGTCCGATCCGGCCCTGGAGCCGGTCTGCGTCTGCCCGCCCACCGGCGAGGATCTCGGCGATCCCCTGCGCTGGGCCGCCATCGAGCGGGCCGAGCGCGAGGCCTACCGCCGCATCATGGACGCGGTGCACGCGGGCGGCTTCGATCTCGTGCACAACAATTCCCTGCACGCCCTGCCGCTGGCCGAGAGCGGCGAGACCGATATCCCCTGGGTCACGGTCCTGCACACGCCGCCCTTCGAATCCCTGGTCTCCGGCATCCGCGCCGCGCGCGCCGACATGCGCTACCTCGCCGTCTCGCGGACGCTGGCGACGGAGTGGACCGACCTGATCCCCGATCTCGACGTCGTCTCGAACGGCATCGATCTGGCGACCTTCCCCTACAGCGCCGAGGCGGATCCCGAGGCCCACGCCTTCTGGTTCGGCCGCATCGTGCCCGAGAAGGGCCTGCATCTCGCCATCGACGCCGCCCGCGCGGCCGGTTTCCCCCTCGTCTTCGCCGGCCCGAAGCTGAACCCGGCCTATTGGGAGGCCGAGATCGCGCCCCGGCTCGGGCCCGACCTCACCCATCTCGGACACCTCTCCCACCGGGACCTCGCCCACCATCTCGGGCGCGCCCGCGTCGCCGTGGTGACGCCGCGCTGGGAGGAGCCCTTCGGCCTCGTCGTCACCGAGGCCCTCGCCTGCGGCACGCCGGTGGCGGCCTTCCACCGGGGCGCCATGCCGGAGATCCTCGACGCCTCCTGCGGCCGCCTCGCCCGCGGCGACGATGCCGCCGACCTCGCCCGCGCCATCCGCGGCGCCGCCGCGCTGGACCGCCGCGACTGCCGCGCCCGCGTCGAGGCGCAGTTCGACGCCGAGGTCATGACCGCCCGCTACGAGGCGGTCTACGATCAGATGATCGCGGGTATGCACCTGCACCGGCCGCTTCTCAGCGCGGCGGAGTGAGGGCGATGGCCGTCGTCTGCATCCCGGCCCGCGACGAGGTGGAGCGCCTGCCGCGCCTCCTGCGCTCGCTTGCGGCACAGAGCGGGCTTCCCCCCGAGGCCGTTCCCTTGCGCGTGGTGGTGCTCGCCAACAATTGCGGCGACGGCACCGTCGAGGCCGTGCGCCGCCTGGAGGCGGAGGGCGCGCTCCACGGCCTCGCCCTGCGCGTGGTCGAGGTGCGGATCGCCGGGCCCGAGGCCCATGTCGGCACCGCCCGCCGCATGGCGCTGGAGGCCGGGGCCGACTGGCTCGCGGCCGACGGGATGCCCGCGGGCGCCCTCCTCACCACCGACGCCGATGCCTGGCTGCCGCCGGACTGGGTGGCGCGGAACCTCGCCGCGCTGGCGCAGGCCGACATCGTCGGCGGCCGCCTCGTGATCGATCCGGACGCCGATCCCGATCCGGCCCTCGCCGACCTGCACGGGCGGATCGAGCGCTACTGGTCGGCCGTGCGCGCGCTCGAGGATATCCTCGACCCGCCGCTGCACGATCCCGCCCCGCGCCACGGCGACCACACCGCCGCGAGCCTCGCGGTGCGGGCCGATCTCTACCGCGCGGTCGGCGGCCTGCCGGCCATCGCCTGCGGCGAGGACAACGCGCTCGTCGGCCAGATGCTGCGGGCGGGCGCCCGCCTGCGCCACTGTCCGCGCGTGCAGGTCCATGTCTCGGACCGCCGCCAGGGCCGCGTCAGCGGCGGCATGGCCACCGAGATGGCGCGCCGCGCCGAGGCCGTGGCCCGGGGGGAGGCCTATGCCCTGCCCGAGGCCGCGCACTGGCACGCCCTCGTCGCGCGCCGGGCCGAGCTGCGCCGCGCCTGGCGCCAGGGCGAGGAGGCGCGCCGCCGGACCTGCCAGCGCCTCGGCCTCGACGTCGCCGACATCGCGGCGATCGAGGCGGAGCCCTGCCCGAACGACATCGCCTTCGTGGAGCGGGCCCATGCCCGCCTGGAGACGCGGGACGCGCCGGCCCGCTTCGTGCCCCTCGACGCGGCGCTCGCCGCCCTCGAGGCCCTCGCGCAGGGGCTCAGGGCCGCCGCGTGACCCGGGGCATCGGCTACTACGTCCACCATCAGGGCGTCGGACACTGGCAGCGCGCCTGCGCCATCGCGGCGCGGCTCGACCGGCCCTGCACCCTGATCGGCACCTTTGCCGGGATCGACACCGCGGAGGCGCCGGGCCCGGTCCTCGACCTGCCCGACGACCGTCTGGACGCGGCCTTCGACGGCGCGGACGGCGCGGCCGACCGCCCGCACGGGTTGCACTACGCCCCCCTGCGCCACGCCGGCATCCGGGCGCGCATGGCCCGCATCGCCGACTGGGCGGCGCGGACCGACCCGGCGCTCCTCGTGGTGGACGTGTCGGTGGAGGTGGCGCTCCTCGCCCGTCTCCTCTCCCTGCCGACCCTGGTCTTCCGGCTCGCGGGCACGCGCACGGACCTGCCGCATCTGGAGGCCTTCCGCGCCGCCGACCGGCTGATCGCGCCCTTCCCGGAGAGCCTCGACGCGGCGGGCGTCCCCGACTGGGTGCGCGCCAAGACCTATCACGCCGGCTTTCTCGGCCGGACCCGGCCGGCCGGCCCGGCCGCGGATCCGGCCGGCCCGGTCGTGGTGGTGTTCGGCCGCGGCGGGGCCGGCGGCACGGCGACCGACCTCGCGGCAGCGGCCCGCGCCGTCCCCGATCGGGTCTGGCACGTCCTGGGACCTGTGACGGGCACGGCCGAGATGCCGCCCAACCTCCACCTGCACTGCTGGGTCGCGGACGTGGATGCCTGGATCGCGCGGGCCGGGCTCGTGGTCGGCGGCGCGGGGGACGGCGTCGTGGCGGCGGTGGCGGCGGGCGGCAAACGCTTCCTGTGCCTGCCCGAGCCCCGGGCCTACGGCGAGCAGACCGAGAAGGCGGAGGCGCTCGCCCGCCTCGGCGCGGCGCTCGTCCATCCGGGCTGGCCCGAGCCGACGCACTGGCCCGCCCTGCTGCGGGCGGCCCGGGACCTCGACCCGTCGCGGATCGCGGCACTCCACGATCCCGAGGCGATCGCGCGGACCGCGGGTTTCATCGCGCATCGAGCGGATATGGGCGCGGCCGGCGCCTGAGGCCGGCCGCGCGCCGGGTCGGGGATCGTGTCCCCGGGTCGATCACCCCGGCGGCCGGTGAGGCGACCGTCCCCTCCCGCAAGGGCGAGAAGGGCCGCCCGCCACCGCTTCGGCGCCGCCGCGCGGAGGCGTCAGGAGATCAGGTCGAGGCGCTTCGCGTCGAGGCCGCTCGCGCGCAGGGTGTCCGGCAGGGCGGAGAAGTCGCGGTAGCCGGCCTCGCGGGCCATGGCGTCCAGCGCGGTCCGCTCGTCGTCGGCCGAGCCGGTCCAGAGCACGGCGCCGCTCGACCTCTGCTTGATCTGGAAGATGCTCATCGTCACTCTCACCGTGGATTCGGTCGCGTGCGGGGATAACGCGCCGTTGCGGCCCCGGTTGCACCGGCCGCCCCGCGGGCGCCGGATCGAGGATGTCGCATTTCGGCACCGGCGGCCCCTGCGTCGCCATGTGGCCCGTGCGGTGCCGCAAACCCGCCGCACGGGCGCGTATAAGATTGCTGTGTCGTCCGGCCCCCGCTCGGGCCGCGCCATCCCGATTCCGTGCCCGTGAGGCCCGCCCGTGTCCGACCGCTCCGCTCTCCCCGCGCGTCCCCGCGCCAACACGGTCCGTGCGGCGGCGGTCGCGGCCTGCCTCCTGATGGGTGCCCGGCCGGTCGCCGCCGTCGAGCCGGCGGCCGTGCCGGATGCCGCCGCCATCGCCCCCGCCGTCACCGTGGTGCCGGCCGAGACCCGGGAGGTGGTGGAGCGCGCCGTGGTCAGCGGCACCCTGGTCCCCCGCGACGAGATCCTCGTCGCCCCCGAGATCGAGGGCTACCGCATCACCGCGCTCCTGGTGGAGGAGGGCGACAGCGTCGCGAGGGGCCAGGTGCTCGCCCGCCTGTCGCAGGAGATGATCGCCACGCAGGAGGCCACGAACGCCGCCGCGATCGCCCGGGCCGAGGCGGCCATCGTCCAGGCCCGCAGCCAGATCCTCCAGGCCGAGGCCGCCCAGGTGGAGGCCAAGCTCTCCCTGGAGCGCGCCCAGGCCCTGGTGCGCACCGGCAACGCCACCGCGGCCGTGCTGGAGCAGCGCACCGCCGCCGCCCAGGGCGCGGACGGCAAGCTCGCCGCGGCGCGCGGCGGCCTGCAATCGGCGGAGGCCGACCTCGCCACCGCGAAGGCGGCGGGCGCCGAGATCGCCCTCAAGCGCGCCCGCACCGAGATCCGGGCGCCGGAGGCCGGCATCGTCAACCGCCGCACCGCCCGCGTCGGCGCCACCGCCACCGCGGTGGGCGAGCCCCTGTTCCGCCTCATCGCCCGCGGCGAGATCGAATTGGAGGGCGAGGTGCCCGAGACGCAGCTGCCCCGCCTGAAGGCGGGCGACGCGGCCACCCTCGAACTGGAGGAGGGCGGGCGCATCGGGGGCCGGGTCCGCCGGGTCTATCCGGAGGTCGACCGCGCCACGCGCCTCGGCAAGGTCCGCATCGCGCTGGATCCCGATCCGCGCCTGCGCATCGGCGCCTTCGCCCGCGGCAACGTCGAGATCGCCCGCCGCCGCGGCGTCACGGTGCCGGTGGCGAGCCTGCTCTTCGCAAGCGACGGGCGCGTCGGCGTGCTCGCCGTGCGCGATGGCCGCGTCGAGGCCCGCACCGTGCAGACCGGGCTCTCCGCCGAGGGCATCACCGAGATCCGCTCCGGCCTCGCCGCGGACGAGCTGGTGGTGGCCCGCGCCGGCAGCTTCCTGCGCGACGGCGACCGGGTCCGCCCCGTGGCGCCGGAGGCCGTGAAGCCCCTGGCGGACGCGCGCTGAAGGTCCGACCCATGCGCCTCAACATCTCAGCCTGGGCGATCCGCAAGCCCCTGCCGTCGATCGTGATGTTCCTCGTGCTGATGGTGCTCGGCCTCGTCAGCTTCCGGTCCCTGCCGATCACGCGATTCCCCAACATCGACATCCCGATCGTCTCGGTGACGATCACGCAGTCGGGCGCCGCTCCCTCCGAGTTGCAGACCCAGGTCACCAAGTGGGTCGAGGATTCGGTGGCGGGCGTGAAGGGCGTCAAGCACGTCCTCTCCAACATCACCGAGGGCGTCTCGACCACCACGATCGAGTTCCGCCTGGAGGTGAACCAGGACCGCGCCGTCAACGACGTGAAGGACGCGATCTCGAAGATCCGCATCAACCTGCCGCGCACCATCGACGAGCCGGTGATCCAGCGCGTCGAGATCGCCGGCCTGCCGATCATGATCTACGGCGCCTCCGCGCCCGCCATGACCCCCGAGGACCTGTCGTGGTTCGTCGAGGACAAGGTCGCCCGCACCCTCCAGGGGGTGAAGGGCGTGGGCGGCGTCGAGCGGGTGGGCGGCGTCGCCCGCGAGGTCCGGGTGACCCTGAAGCCCGACCGGCTGCTCTCGCTCGGCATCACCGCGGCGGACGTGAACCGGCAATTGCGCCTCACCTCCGCCGACATGGCGGGCGGGCGCGGCGAGGTCGGCGGCCAGGAGCAGTCGATCCGCGCGCTCGCGGCCTCGGCGAGCCTCGACACGCTGGCGGCCACCTCCATCGTCGTGCCCGGCAACCGCAAGGTGCGCCTCGACGAGCTGGCCACTCTGACCGATACCGCCGAGGAGCCGCGCACCTTCGCCCGCTTCAACGGCGAGCCGGTGGTGGCCTTCGCGATCTCCCGGGCCATGGGGGCGAGCGACGCCGACGTCTCGGTGGGCGTCGCCAAGAAGATCGCCGAGATCCAGGCGGCCACCCCCGGCGTGCGCTTCGACCTCATCGACACCAGCGTCACCAACACCATCGGCAACTACCACTCGGCGATGATCGGCCTCCTCGAAGGGGCGGCGCTCGCGGTGGTGGTGGTGTTCCTGTTCCTGCGCGACTGGCGCGCCACGCTCATCGCCGCCATCGCCCTGCCGCTCTCGGTGCTGCCGACCTTCTGGGTGATGAGCGCGCTGGGCTTCTCCCTCAACGCGGTCAGCCTCCTCGCCATCACCCTCGTCACCGGCATCCTCGTGGACGACGCGATCGTGGAGATCGAGAACATCGTCCGCCACATGCGCATGGGCAAATCGGCCTACCGCGCGTCCCTCGAGGCCGCCGACGAGATCGGGCTCGCCGTCATCGCCATCACCGCGACCATCATCGCGATCTTCGCGCCGGTCTCCTTCATGCCGGGCATCGCCGGGCAGTACTTCAAGCAGTTCGGCCTCACCATCGCGGCGGCCGTGTTCATGTCGCTGCTGGTCGCGCGCCTGATCACGCCGGTGCTCGCCGCCTACTTCCTGCGCGATCACGGGCCCGACCACACCCGCGAGGGGGTCGTGATGCGCGCCTACACGCGCCTCGTGGCGTGGTCGGTGCGGCACAAGTTCATCACCCTGGTGGCGGGGCTCGCCTGCTTTGCCGGCTCCATCATGTCCACGGGCCTCCTGCCCTCGGGCTTCCTGCCGGCGGAGGACGCCGCCCGCACCCTCTTCGTGGTGGAACTGCCGCCGGGCGCGCGCCTCTCCGAGACCACCCGCGTCAGCGACAAGCTCGTGGAGCGGATCCGCAAGCTGCCCGAGGTGGCGAGCGTCTTCGTGGACGGCGGCCGGCAGCTGCCCGGCAAGAAGGAGGTCAGGCTCGCGAGCCTGACCATCAACCTGACCCCGAAGAACCAGCGCCACCGCACCCAGAAGCAGGTCGACGTGGCGATCGCCGACATCCTGCGCGACGAGCCCGACATCCGCTTCTGGGCGCTGCGCGAGGGCGGCCAGCGCGACCTCGCCCTCATCGTCAGCGGGCCCGACAAGGGGGTGGTGGCCGACGTCGCCGCCCGCCTGCAGCGCGAGGCGTCGCAGGTGCCCCACCTCGTCAACGTGATCTCGACGGCGCCCCTCGACCGCACCGAGATCCGCATCCGCCCGCGCCCGGGCGTGGCGGCCGATCTCGGCGTCTCCACGGATCTGCTGGCCGAGACGGTGCGGGTCGGCACCATCGGTGACATCGGCGCCAACCTCGCCAAGTTCAACGCGGTGGACCGGCAGGTGCCGATCCGGGTGATGCTGCCCGAGCGCCTGCGCGGCGACCTCGACGCGCTCGGCTCCCTCAAGGTGCCCGTGAAGGGCGGGGCGGCGGTGCCGCTCTCCACGGTGGCCGAGATCAGCCTGGGCCAGGGCCCCACCGCCATCGACCGCTACGACCGCGCCGTGCGCGTGGCGCTGGAGGGCGACATGCGCGGCACCGACGCGCTCGGCACCCTGATCGAGCAGGTGATGGCCCTGCCCGCCGCCAAGAACCTGCCGCCGGGCGTCACCATCCGCCAGACGGGGGACGCCGAGGTGATGGGCGAGGTCTTCGAGGGCTTCGCGCTCGCCATGGGCGCCGGCCTGATGATGGTCTTCGGCGTGCTGATCCTGCTGTTCGGCTCGTTCCTGCAGCCGATGACGATCCTGTTCTCGCTGCCCCTCTCCATCGGCGGGGCCATCCTCGGGCTCCTCATCTTCCACATGCCGATCTCGATGCCCGTGGTCATCGGCATCCTAATGCTGATGGGCGTGGTCACGAAGAACGCCATCATGCTCATCGACTTCGCGGTGGAGGAGATGGCCCGCGGCGTCGACCGCGCCACCGCCATCGTCGATGCCGGCCGCAAGCGCGCCCGCCCCATCGTGATGACGACCATCGCCATGGCCGCCGGCATGGTGCCCTCGGCCCTGGCGCTGGGCATCGGCGGCGAGTTCCGGGCGCCCATGGCCGTGGCGGTGATCGGCGGCCTCATCGTCTCGACCGTGCTGTCCCTCGTGTTCGTGCCGGCGATCTTCATCCTGATGGACGATCTCTCCCGCCTGTTCGGGCGCCTGTTCGGCCGCCTCGTGGGCGAGCGGGACGACCCCCTCGACGATGCCGCCTTCCCCCCGCCGGCACAGGCCGCCAACGACACCCGCTACGGGCCGCGCGTCGCGGCCGAGTGAGGGGAGGCCCGAGGGCTGGTCTCCACCCCTCGCGGCGGGGGCGATCGCCCATCGGCCCGTGGGGTCCGCCTCCGGGCGGTCTGGAATATCGAGCCTCGCCCTCGCCCGTGCGGGCAACGGTATTCTCCATCTCGGGCGGTCGCTGCCGCGTCGTCCCTCCCCCCTCTGCGGGGGAGGGTGGCCCCCGGAGGGGGTCGGGAGAGGGGAGCGGCGCTTCCGGATGGGGCTCGGCATCGACGTTTCGCCTTTGCCGGAAGCGGGGTTCCCCTCTCCCGCCTCGCTGCGCTCGGCACCCTCCCCCGCAGAGGGGGGAGGGAAGACGCGCGGCTCTGCGCGTTGTGTGAATCCGGTAGCCCGCACGGGGGAGGAGACCCGCGCCTCGCTCACGGACCGTCTCTCCGGCATCCGCGCGCGCCCTGTCCCGCAAGGGGGCGGCGAGACCCGCGCCGAAGCGGGGCGGTCGAGACCGACGGCCCGTTAACGCATCCTCAAGCGGCGGGGGCTTGGCTGTCGGCATGACCCTGCCCACCGCCCTCGGGACGGCTCCCCCGTCCTCCGTCCCGGAGCCCGCCCGGCCCGTCCCGCTCCCGGGGGATGCGGGGCTGCGGCTGGCGGTGGCCGACTGGCTCACGGCCCTCGCCCGCGAGCGGCGCATGGCCGCCAACACGGTGACCGCCTACGAGCGGGACCTGCGCCAGTTCCTCGACCATCTCGCCCGCCGGGGCGGGCCGCCGACGATCGCGCGGATCGTCGCCCTGAAGCCCCGCGCGGTGCGCGCCTTCCTCGCCGAGCGCCGGGCGGCCGAGATCGGCGGGCGCTCGCTGATGCGGGCCCTCGCGGGCCTGCGCTCCTTCGCGCGCCACCTGGAGCGCGCGGGCCACGGCAGCGTGGCGGCCCTCGCGGCGGTGCGCTCGCCCAAGCTCGAACGGCGCCTGCCCCGGCCGCTCCCCGTGGCGGCGGCCCGCGCCCTCACCGATCCGGACCTGCACGCCGATACCGAGCGCGCGCCCTGGATCCTCGCCCGCGACGCGGCGGTGCTGGCGCTCCTCTACGGCTCGGGCCTGCGCATCTCCGAGGCGCTCGGCCTCCTGCGCCGGGACGCGCCCCTGCCGGGCACCGACGCCGTCACCGTGCGCGGCAAGGGCGACAAGGCGCGCATGGTGCCGGTCCTGCCCGTCGTGGCGGAGGCGGTGGCGGCCTACGTGTCCGCCTGCCCCTTCACCCTGGCCCCCGAGGAGCCGCTGTTCCGGGGGGCGCGGGGCGGCCCCCTCTCGCCGCGCATCATCCAGTACGCGGTGGCCCGCGCCCGCGGGGCGCTCGGCCTGCCCGACAGCGCGACGCCGCACGCCCTGCGGCACTCCTTCGCCACCCATCTCCTCGCCCGGCAGGGGGAGCTGCGCGCGATCCAGGAACTGCTCGGCCACGCCTCGCTCTCGACGACGCAGCTCTACACCAAGGTCGACGCCGCCCGCCTGCTCTCCGCCTTCGAGGCCGCCCATCCCCGCGCCGGCCGGACGCCGCCGCCGCCGCGGCCCGAGCCGGACGCGGAGGCGCCGCGGCGCTTCCGGTCCGGGCACGCGTTCCGAGCCCCTGTCTGAGCTGCTTCGAGGCTCCGGATCGCTACGGCGACCTCGCCGGCTCCGCCCCGCGCGGGGCGGAAGGATCGGGCGCCGCGTCCCCGGCGGGCCGGGCGGGACCCGGCGGCAGGACGACCTCGCGGAATTTCGGCCGGGCCCGGACGGCGAAGGTGGGCCGGGTCTCCCCCGCCCCCGCCGCCGCGGGCGTCTCGCGGGTCGTCACGCTCAGCCCGGGAACGAGCCGAAACCCTCGAACCCGCTGGTGGCGGTCGGCCCCGGGCGGACGCTCTCCTGGGGGGGCGGCGGCGGGGCCGCGGGCCGCTCCTGCGCCGTCACCTCGGGAGCGGTGGCCTCTTCCGCGGCGACGGGCCAGATCGGACGATCCTCAAGGACGAGCTTCGGCATCGCATTCCCCTGTCGAGGGCTGGAACGGTCGAGATTGGTATATGGCATGCCAACCGATTTTCAAGGCTTGCGGCGGCCGCCCGGCGGCCCGTCCGCGGTTTTCCCGGGGATGACGGGCCGGCGATGCCTCAGGGCCGGGCGGCGAGGAAGGCCAGCACCCCGTCCCGGTGCTCCTTGGCGCCGACCGCGGTGCTGTGGTCGCGCCCCTGGATCTCCAGGGCGCGGGCGTTCGGCATCAGCGCGGCGAGGGCCGGACCCGCGCCCGACACGGTGTCGAGGGTGCCTACCGAGACCAGCGTCGGATGCTCGATCTGCGCCACCTCCGCCCGCGACAGGGTCTGGCGCGAGCCGCGCATGCAGGCGGCGAGCGCGCGCAGGTCGCTGCGGGTCTGCTCGGCGAAGGTGCGGAAGGCGGCGGCCGTCGGGTTCGGCGCCGGCGTGCCGGGGGCGGCCTCCAGCGCCTCGGCGATGCCGTCGGGCAGGCCGCGGCCCTCGACGAGGTGCATGCCGAGCCCGCCCAGCAGCACCGAGCGCACGCGGCCCGGATGGTCGAGGGCGGTGAAGGCGGTGATGCGCGCGCCCATCGAGTAGCCCATCACGTCGGCGCGGGGGATGCCGAGATGGTCGAGGAGGCGCACCGCGTCGCCCGCCATCGCCTCGGAGCTGTAGAGGGCGGGGTCGTAGAGCTTCTCGCTCTCCCCGTGGCCGCGGTTGTCGGGGGCGATCACCCGGTATCCCGCCTGGGACAGGGTGCGCACCCAGAGAGTGTTGACCCAGTTCACCGCGTGGTTCGAGGCGAAGCCGTGGATGAGCAGGATCGGATCGCCGCCCCCGCCCGCCGCCGGAACGTCGAGATAGGCGATCCGCACGCCGTCCGAATCGAAGCTCTGCATCGTGTAAGCCGCGCACCCGCTGGTCCGAAGACCATCGCTTAGAGCACGATGCGAAAAAGTGGAATCCGGTTTTTCGGGATCGTCGTGCGATCACAAAAAGATAGAGCGTGCTGCTGTTTCCCTGAAAAAGCAGCACGCTCTAGAGCACCCCGGCGGGGCAGGGCAACGCGCCGGCGCTTGCCCGGGGCCGGTTCCGCTGTCATCACCCCGCCCGATGACAGACGTTCCGCCCTACGGCACCTACGCCCCGGCCGGGCTCGTGGCCGCGATCGCCCGGCGCACCGGCCGCCTCCCCGCCGAGAACTGGTACGGCCGCCGGCTCGCCCTGTTCCTGCGCCGGCTCGCCATCACGCTCCTGCGCGGCAGGCCCCTCGACGTGGAGCGCTACGGCGCCCGGATGCGGCTCCACCCCTACAACAACAACTGCGAGAAGAAGGTGCTCTTCACCCCGCAGTTCTTCGATCCGGCCGAGCGGGCGATCCTGCGGGACTACCTCCGGCCCGGCTGCGTCTTCATGGATATCGGCGCCAATATCGGCGCCTACACGCTGTTCGTGGCAGCCTTCGCGGGGCCGGGCGCGCGCATCGTCGCGGTGGAGCCGCAGCCCGACGTGTTCGACCGGCTGAGCTACAACATCGCCCTCAACCCGTTCCACACGGTGAAGGCGGTGGCCTGCGCGGTGGCCGACAAGGCGGGCGAGCTCACCCTGTTCGTGGATCCGCGCAACCGCGGCGAATCGAGCCTCAGGATCGTGGGCACCAACGAGGGCGCCCAGATCCGCGTGCCCGCCGTCACCCTCCTCGACCTCGTGCAGGGCGAGGGCCTCACCCGCATCGACGCGATCAAGCTCGACGTGGAGGGCGCCGAGGACCTGATCCTGGAGCCCTTCCTGCGCGAGGCCCCGCCCGCCCTGCGGCCGGGCCTGCTGCTCCTGGAGAACGGCACCGACCAGTGGCAGCTCGACCTGCCGAAGCTCCTGGAGAGCCACGGCTACCGCGAGCGCGCCCGCACCCGCCTCAACATCGTGTTCGAGCGGGCCTGAACCTTCGCGCGGGCCCGAACCTTCGGGCGGGCCTGAACCTTCGGGCGCGCCCGGGCACGGCTCAGGGCGGGCCGAGCACCGGGATCTCGGCCTCGATGCGCACGCCCTGCGGCCCCACCGCGCAGCGATAGGCGTGGGCCTCGACGCCCGCGGCCCGCGCCGCCTGGAAGGCCGCGTCGAAGCCCGGATCGATGTCGCGGGCGACGTCGAAGGCCTCGGCCGCCATCTGCACCACCACGATCACCACGGCGCGCCCCCCCGCCGCGACGACGGCGGCGAGTTCCCGCATGTGGCGGGCGCTGCGGGCGGCCGTGCAGTCGGGAAACTCGGCGAGCCCGGCCCGGCGCATCAGGTGGCAGTTCTTCACCTCCACGTGGCAGGGGGGCAGGCCCGGCCCCGAGGCCAGGAAATCGACCCGGCTCGCCGCCCCGTAGCGGACCTCCGGGCGCAGGGCGTCGTAGCCCGCGAGCGGGGCGAGCGCGCGAGCGCGAAACGCCTCCGCCACCAGGGCGTTCGGGCGCAGGGTGTTGATGCCGACCCATTGCGGGCCCCCCGGCAGGTCGGCCTCCACCAGCTCCCAGGAATGGCGGAGCTTGCGCTTCGGGTTGTCGGAAGCCGAGAGCAGCACCCGCGCCCCCGGCACCGCGAGCCCCAGCATCGCCCCGGGATTGGCGCAGTGCGCCGTGATCGCGCTGCCGTCGGCGCAGACCACGTCGGCGAGGAAGCGCTGGTAGCGCCGCACGAGGCGGCCTTCGACGAGGGCGGGGAACTTCATCGCCCGGGGTTTAGAGCTCGATGCGGAAAAGTGGAATCCGGTTTTCCGACATCATCGTGCGACCACGAAGAGATGGAGCGTGCTGCCGTTTCCGTGAAAGAGCAGCATGCTCTAGGCCGCGGGCCGCGCCGGCGGAAGACGTGGCCGGGCCCACGCGCCCGCGCTATCTGCGGAGCAACCCCCGAGCCTCCCGGACCCGCATGAGCACCGACACCGTCACCGCCGCGATCCTCGTCATCGGCGACGAGATCCTGTCCGGGCGCACGAAGGACAGGAACATCGGCACCATCGCCGACTATCTCACCGCCATCGGCATCGCGCTGCGCGAGGTGCGCATCGTGCCCGACGAGGCCGAGGCCATCGTCGCGGCGGTGAACGCGCTGCGCGCCTCCCACACCTACCTGTTCACCACCGGCGGCATCGGCCCGACCCACGACGACATCACCGCCGATTGTGTGGCCGCGGCCTTCGGCGTCGGCATCGACGTGGACCCGCGCGCCCGGGCGATGCTGCTGGAGCGGCACAAGCCCGAGGACCTCAACGCGGCGCGCCTGCGCATGGCCCGCATCCCGGAGGGGGCCGACCTCATCCCGAACCCGATCTCGAAGGCGCCGGGCTTCCACATCGGCAACGTCTTCGTGATGGCCGGCGTGCCCGCGATCATGCAGGCGATGCTCGACGCGGTGGGGCCGAGCTTGGCGACGGGCGCGCGCATGCTCTCCGAGACGATCGAGGCGGGGGGGCTCCCCGAGGGCGCCTATGCCGGGGGCCTGGCCGAGATCGCGAAGGATTTTCCCGGCGTCTCCATCGGCTCCTATCCCTCGATGACGGAGGCGGGCTTCCGCAACCGCATCGTCGTGCGCAGCACGGATGCCGCCGCTCTGGCCGAGGCGCAGGGGGCGGTGCAGGCGCTGGTCGCGGGGCTGACGGGGTAGGAGCGGTCGGGCGTCCAGTTACAACTCTACGTAGATCTACAGGGAGAACCCCGCCGCGAGCCTTCGCGAGGGCCCGGGGGCCAAGCTAGGCTGTTCCCGCCGACATTGCCTCGCGGGGAGGGCCCCATGCCGACGCCGTTGCTCTGGTCCTGCCCCCGCGCCCCGGCCCTCGGCGGCCCGCGATGAGCTACGGCATCCGCCTGCACGTCTGGGGCGAGCGCGCCCTGTTCACGCGCCCGGAGATGAAGGTCGAGCGCGTCTCCTACGACGTGATGACGCCGTCGGCCGGCCGCGGCATCGTCGAGGCGGTGCTGTGGAAGCCGCAGATCCGCTGGGTGGTCGACCGCATCCACGTTCTCCGGCCGATCCGCTTCCAGTCCCTCCGGCGCAACGAGGTCGGCGCCAAGGCTTCCGCCGTCAACGCCGAGCGGGCCATGCGCGCGGGCACCACCGCCGGGCTCGGCCTCGTGGTGGAGGAGCACCGGCAGCAGCGGGCGGCGACGCTGCTGGTCGACGTCGCCTACGTCATCGAGGCGCATTTCACGCTGACCGACAAGGCCGGGCCGGAGGACAGCCCGGCCAAGTATCTCAGCATGTTCAACCGCCGCGCTGGGGCCGGCCAGTGCTTCCACCGGCCCTGCCTCGGCACCCGCGAGTTCCCGGCCGATTTCGAACTTCTGCCCCCCGGGGCCCCGCTGCCCGAGAGCCGCTTCCCGGCCGACCCGCCGGTGCGCGACCTCGGCTTCATGCTGCACGACATCGTCGGCCCGCGGCGGGAACCGCGCTTCTTCCGGGCCGAACTCGTCGGCGGTGTGCTCGACGTCGCCGCCTGCCTCGACCGGGGGAGCGTGGCGTGAGCGTCCTTCAGGCCCTCGACCGCTACTACGCCCGCATGGCCGCCCGTGGCGAGGCCGAGGCGCCGGGCACTTCGCGGGAGAAGATCGGCCTCTGCGTCGTCCTCGACCCGGATGGGACGGTGACCGGGATCGCCGACCTGCACGAGCGGGACGGCCGCAAGGCGAAGCCCCGGCTCCTGGAAGTGCCGGCGGCCGTCAAGCGCACGGCGGGTATCCTGCCGAACCGGTTCTGGGACAAGACCTCCTACACGCTGGGCCGCACCGCCGGCGCGGGCAAACGCACCGGCGAGGAGCACGCGGCCTTCAAGGCGCTGCACCGCGACCTCCTCGCCGGCACGGACGATCCCGGCCTCCTGGCTCTCGCTCGCTTCCTGAGCCGCTGGGACCCGGCCGGGCTCGACCATTTTCCCGAGGCCGTGTCGGCCCTCGACGCGAACGTCGTGTTCCGGCTCGCCGGCGAGCACGGCTACATCCACGAGCGCGAGGCCGCGCGGCGCCTTCTCACCGGCGTGGCCGCGGAGGGCGAGGCCGGCGCGGTCTGCCTCGTCACGGGCGAGACCGCGGTGCCGGCCCGGCTCCATCCCGCCATCAAGGGGGTCTGGGGGGCGCAATCCTCCGGCGCGGCCCTGGTCTCGTTCAACCTCGACGCCTTCACCTCCTACGGCAAGGCGCAAGGGGACAACGCGCCGGTGAGCGAGGCCGCCGCCTTCCGCTACGGCGCGGCCCTGAACCGGATGCTCGATGCGGGGAGCCGCAACCGCTTGGCCCGCCCCATCGGCGACGCCACCGTGGCGTTCTGGGCCGACACCTCGGAGGCGGTGAAGGAGCATGCGGCCAAGGCCGCCGAGGACTGGTTCGCGGCGCTGATCGAGCCGCCCCCCGCCGACGACCAGGAGGCCGCCAAGATCCGCGACGCCCTCGACGCGGTGGCCGCGGGCCGCGCGGTCGCCGACGTCGCCCCCGGCGTGGTGCCCGGCACCCGCTTCCACGTGCTCGGCCTCGCACCCAATGCCGCGCGGCTCTCGGTGCGCTACTGGCTCGACGACACCTTCGAGCATTTCGCCGAGCGCCTCGCGCAGCACCATGCCGACCTCCGCATCGAGCCCAAACCCCGCCGCTGGGGCGCGGCCCCGGCGATCGGCCGCCTGCTCGTGCAGACGACGGCGCTCGCCGAGAAATTCGAGAACATCCCGCCCCTGCTCGCCGGCGAGGTCACCCGCGCGGTGCTGGCCGGCACGCCCTATCCCCGCAGCCTGCTCGCCGCCGCCCTCATCCGCCTGCGGGCCGGCGACGACGCGGGCAGCGGCTGGCACGCGGCCGTGATCCGCGCCGTGCTCGTGCGGGAGAAGCGCATCCGCACCGGGGCCGCCCCCGAGATGACGAAGGAGGAACTGGTGAGCCTCGAAAGAACGCGGGAGAACGACCCCGCCTATCATCTCGGGCGCCTGTTCGCGGCGCTGGAGGCCGCCCAGCGCCTCGCGCTCGGGCGCATCAACGCCACGATCCGCGACCGCTATTTCGGCGCCGCCTCGGCCGCGCCCGCCGGTGTGTTCCCGCTGCTCCTGCGCGGCGCCCAGAGCCACGTGGGCAAGCTGCGCAAGGAGCGCAAGGACGGCTGGATCGAGCGCGAGATCGCCGAGATCGTCGAGCGCCTGCCGCCGGCCCTGCCGCGCACGCTGAAGCTCGAGCAGCAGGGGCGCTTCGCCATCGGCTACTACCACCAGCGCCAGGCGCAGTTCGCCGGGCGGCCGGAGGTGAAGGCCGCCATCGAGGCCGACGCCGAGACCGAGATCAACGGGGAGGACGGGGATGTCTGAGGAAGCGGGCGTCACGCGCCGCCACGAATTCGTGCTCTACTTCGACGTCGCCAACGGCAACCCGAACGGCGATCCGGACGCCGGCAACCTGCCGCGCCTCGACCCCGAGACCAACCAGGGCCTCGTCTCGGACGTCGCCCTCAAGCGCAAGATCCGCAACTACGTGGCGCTCGCCCGCCCCGACGCGCCCGGCCACGAGATCTACATGCGCGACGGCGCGACGCTCAACGTCGAGCACAAGCGCGCCTGGGGTGCGGTGATGCCCGAGGTGACGAAGGCGGAGGATCTGAAGAAGGGGCCGAAGGAGGCCGACAAGGCCCGCGCGCTCACCCGCTGGATGTGCGCCAATTTCTGGGACATCCGCGCCTTCGGGGCGGTGATGACCACCGGGGTCAATGCCGGCCAGGTGCGGGGCCCCGTGCAGATCGCCTTCGCCCGCTCCATCGAGCCGGTGCTGCCCCTGGAGATCGCCATCACGCGGCTCGCCGCCACCACCGAGGCCGATGCCGAGGCCAAGGGCGGGCGCACCATGGGCCGCAAGTTCATCGTGCCCTACGGGCTCTACCGCGCCCACGGCTTCGTCTCGGCCCCGCTCGCCTCGCATCCCACCAAGGGCACCGGCTTCTCGGACACCGACCTCGACCTGCTGTTCGAGGCGCTCACCAATATGTTCGACCACGACCGCTCGGCCGCCCGCGGCGAGATGGCGACCCGCAAGCTCGTCGTCTTCCGCCACGCCTCGGCGCTGGGCAACGCCCCGGCGCACGCCCTGTTCGACCGGGTGAAGACTTTTCGGATGCACAAGGACAGCCGTCAGCCGATCGGCGCGGACGCCATCGACAACTGGCCGGCGGCGCGCAGCTTCGCAGACTACGCGGTGACGGTGGACCGGGAGGGGCTGCCGGAGGGCGTGGAGGTGATCGAGCGGTGAGGGTGAGCCCGCTCCTCACGCCTGGAACCAGGCCTTGGGCAACCGCGCTAGTGTTTCAATCCGCACCCCACGGAGGGGCGACCGGAGCGGGCTCGTCACAACATACAGCCGCAGCCTCATCCGGCGCAAGCATGGTTCACTAGAGCGGTAGCCCGTCCATTGCCAAGACCGAATGGATGTGATTGTCTCCGGTCTGCGGATTCGCGCCGGAGGTTGTCATGCTGGAATTTACGATCGTGGCTGGGCTTGGTCTGCTCATTCTGGGATTCATGGATTTGAAGCTCGCGGCTGTTCCCCATGCCCGCCCCGCCCCCTGACCCCACCGCCGAGGACGCGCTGATCCCGCTCTCGGCGCTCCAGCACCATCTGTTCTGCCCGCGCCAGAACGCGCTCATCCACGTGGAGCAGATCTGGGCGGAGGATGCGGCGACCGCGGAGGGGCGGCTCCTGCACGAGCGGGTGGATGCCGGCGGGTCCGAGGGGCAGCCGGGGATCCGGGTCGCCCGCGGGCTGGCCCTGCGCTCCCTGGCGCTCGGCGTGGCGGGCCGGGCCGATGCGGTCGAGTTCCGGGGGCGCCCGCCGCGGCCCTATCCGGTGGAGTACAAGCGCGGCAAGCCCAAGGCCCACCGGGCCGACAAGGTCCAGCTCTGCGCGCAGGGTCTCTGCCTGGAGGAGATGTTCGGCGTCGAGATCCCCGAGGGCGCCTTGTTCTACGGCGCCACCCGGCGGCGGCAGGCCGTGGCCTTCGATGCCCCCTTGCGCGCCCTCACCGCGCGGGTGGCGGCCGAGGCGCGCGCCGTGATCGCGGGCGGCACGACGCCGGCGCCCGTGAAGACGTCCGCCTGCCGCCGCTGCTCGTTGGAGGATCTCTGCCGGCCGGACCGGCTGGCGCGGGCCCCGCGGATCGCCCACTGGCTCGCCGCGCAGATCGAGGCGTGAGACGGCCATGCGTACCTTACGCAACGCCATCTACGTCACCAGCGAGGAGGCGTGGCTGCGCAAGGACGGCGAGAACCTCGTGGTGGAGGTCGCCGGCGCCGAGCGCGGCCGGGTGCCCCTGCACCGGATCGAGGGCGTGGTCAGCCTCGGCCGGGCCGGCGCCTCGCCGAAGCTGCTGGCGGCCTGCGCCGAGGCGGGCATCGCCGTCTCGCTCCTCGATCCGAACGGGCGCTTCCTCGCCCGCGTCGAGGGCCCACGCAGCGGCAACGTGCTCCTGCGGCGCCAGCAATACCGCGTCGCCGACGATCCCCCGCGCATGGTGCCGATCGTGCGCGGCATCGTGGCGGCCAAGGCCGCCAACCAGCGCGCCGTGCTGCGCCGCGCCCTGCGCGACCACGCCGAGCGGATCGGGCCGGCGGGCGGGCAGGCCCTGGAGGCCGCCGAGCGCCGGCTGACCGACGCGGCCCGGCGCACCCTCGCGGCCGAGACCGTGGACAGCCTGCGCGGCATCGAGGGCGAGGCGGCCTCCGTCTACTTCGCGGTGTTCCCCCACCTGATCCGGGTCGAGGACCCGGCCTTCGCCTTCGGCGGCCGCTCGCGCCGGCCGCCGCTGGACCGGATCAACGCCCTGCTCTCGTTCCTCTACGCCATGCTCGGCCACGATTGCCGCGCCGCGCTCGAGACCCACGGCCTCGATCCGCTGGTGGGCTACCTCCACGCCGACCGGCCGGGCCGCGCGGGCCTCGCCCTCGACCTGATGGAGGAGCTGCACCCGGTGCTCGCCGACCGGCTGGCGCTGAGCCTCGTGAACCGGCGCCAACTCGCGGCCGACGACTTCTTCATCGAGGAGGCCGGCGGCGTGCGCCTCACGGACGAGGCCCGCAAGCGGGTCCTCGTCGCGTGGCAGGAGCGCAAGCGGGAGGAGCTGCGCCACCCCTTCCTCGACGAGAGCCTGCCGCTGGGCCTCGTCGCCCAGGCCCAGGCGCAGATGCTGGCCCGGCACCTGCGCGGCGATCTCGACGGCTACCCGACCTTCGTCTGGCGGTGACGCGGCCATGCTGATGCTCGTCGCCTACGACGTGAACACCGCTTCCCCGGCCGGGCGGACGCGGTTGCGGCGCGTGGCCCGGGCCTGCCTCGATTACGGCCAGCGGGTGCAGAACTCGGTCTTCGAGTGCGAGTTGGAGCCGGCCCAGTGGACGGCCCTGCGGGCGCGCCTCGTCGCCGAGATCGACCCCGCCCGCGATTCCCTGCGCTTCTACCGGCTCGGCGCCGAAGGCCGGCGCCGCGTCGAGCATGTCGGCGCCAAGCCCGTCCTCGACCTCGACGGACCGCTCGTGTTCTGAGCGCGCGAACCGGAAGCGACCGGCCCCCGCGTCACCGGTTCGCGCACGCGCCAACCCCCTGATGCGGCGCGCCTTTCCCCCAGCCGACCCCCACGCCCTCGCCGCAGCAGGGCCGCCCGCGCGCCGGTTCGCGCAACGGGACGGATTCCCTGCATCGGATCAGTTCGTTACGAAGGGGCCGTCGCCCCCTCACGGGGGCGCGGATTGAAACCTCGCCGCCGATGCCCTCGAATGCCTGATCCGGCGTCGCCCCCTCACGGGGGCGCGGATTGAAACACCAACATGCCGGGCACGCTCCGGACCCCGCTGGTCGCCCCCTCACGGGGGCGCGGATTGAAACAACTACCTGCACGGCATCGAGACCGTCGAGCTCAACGTCGCCCCCTCACGGGGGCGCGGATTGAAACCCCAGCGCGTGGGTGATGTAGTGCCCGTCGAGCTGTCGCCCCCTCACGGGGGCGCGGATTGAAACCACTGCGCCAGAAGTTGAGCGGCGCTTCGGTCATGTCGCCCCCTCACGGGGGCGCGGATTGAAACAAGGCGGAGCCGGTGCTGGACCTCTACAGCTTCGGGTCGCCCCCTCACGGGGGCGCGGATTGAAACAGCCTCGACGAGTTCGGCGAGGTCGAGATCTGGGGGTCGCCCCCTCACGGGGGCGCGGATTGAAACCACGCGGGCTATGTGGCCTTGACGCAGTCGTTCGGGGTCGCCCCCTCACGGGGGCGCGGATTGAAACGTCCTCTCGACGCGCGATGCGTTCCCGGTCGATCGTCGCCCCCTCACGGGGGCGCGGATTGAAACTACCACACGAGCACCCATGACCACGGCGCGCCTAGTCGCCCCCTCACGGGGGCGCGGATTGAAACTCGAACTGGCCGAGATACGCCCGCATCCGCGCCGAGTCGCCCCCTCACGGGGGCGCGGATTGAAACGCCTCGACCAGCGCCTGCGCGAGTTGCGGCACGGTCGCCCCCTCACGGGGGCGCGGATTGAAACAGCCACAACAACTGCGGCGGCCACTGCTGCAAGGTCGCCCCCTCACGGGGGCGCGGATTGAAACATGGGGAAGCTGCCGGTGCTGCGCCAGTTCTAGGGCCGCCCCCTCGCGGGGGCACGAATGAAACACCGAGAAGGGCCGCGTCTCAGGCGATGATGTTGTCCTCCGCCGCGCGCTCGGCCGGGCCGTCGAGGCGCAGGCCCGTCCGCGGGTCGTAGAGGTCGAGGTCGTCGAGGCGCAGGAGGGCCTCGCCGAGGCCGGGATGGACCGGGCGGAGGAGGCCCTGCGCCAGCCAGGCTGCCCGGATGCGCGCCGGCACCGGCACCGTGTAGCCCTGCAGGCTGCGCAGGTCGGCGGCCAGCGGCCGGTCCATGGCCGCGATGCGCCCGAGGAGTTCGGCGGCGGCCGTGTCCTGCGCATCGGCGCGCCAGGGCACGATCACCGGCTCCATCGCCTCGTCGACGAGGCGGAACACCTGCGCGATGGAGGCGAAAGGGAACGCGCCCGTCCCCGCGCGCTCGGCGATGTGCGGGAGGATCGGCCAGACCTGCCCGTCGCGGCGCCCGGCATCGAGGGCCGCCGGCCCCTTGCGGAAGTAGAGTTCCCGGAAGTAGGCCCGCACCGCCTCCGCCGCGAGGGGATCCTCGGCCGTGCGCAGGTGCGGCAGCGCCGCCGCCCAGGGGGCCTCGAGGTCCCGCGGCAGGCGGCCCTCGGCCTCGAACACCACGACGCGCCCGGCCGCCATCCGGCCCTCCCGGTTGCAGCGCCCGGCCGCCTGCGCCACCGCGTCGAGGCCGGCGGCCGCGCGCCAGACCTCGGGCAGGTCGATGTCGACCCCGGCCTCGATGAGCGAGGTGCTCACGATCCGCACCGGCGCGTCCGCGGTGCGCAGGCGCGCCCGGGCGTCGTCGAGCACGGTCCTCCGGTGGCGCGGGCACATCAGCGTGGAGAGGTGGACGGCGCCGGGCAGGTCGCGGATCCCCTCGAACAGGGCGCGGGCCTGGGCGCGGCTGTTGACGATGCACAGCATCCGCGGCGCCTCCCCGAAGCGCGCGGCGACGCCCGCATCCGCCACGGGGCCTCGATGCTCCACCGCGACGCGCCGGAACTGCCGGTAGAGGCGCGGCGGGTCGGGGGCGAGTTCGCGCTCCGCGTCCACCTCCAGCCCGCCGGGAAACCCGTCGATGGCCCGCAGGGCCGGCTGCGTGGCCGTGCACAGCACGAGGCTCACCCGGTAATTGGCGGCGAGTTCGGCGATGGCGGCGAGGCAGGGGCGCAGCAGGCGCAGCGGCATGGCCTGCGCCTCGTCGAGCACGACGACGCTGCCGGCGATGTTGTGCAACTTGCGGCAGCGGGCGGTGCGGTTGGCGAACAGGCTCTCGAAGAACTGCACCGCCGTGGTCGCCACCACGGGCGCGTCCCAGTTCTCGGCGGCCCGGCGCAGGCGCGAGGCGGCGTCCGCGCCGAAGCCCTCGTCCGCCGCGCCGGCGGCTTCCCAGTCGAAGCTCGCATGGTGTTCCAGCACTCCCGCATCGGCCCCGAGGGCGTGCCGGAACACCGCGGCGTTCTGCTCGATGATCGCGGTGAAGGGCGCCACGTGGATGACGCGCCGCAGGCCGTGGATCGCGGCGTGTTCCAGGGCGAAGGCCAGGGAGGCCAGCGTCTTGCCGCCCCCCGTGGGCACGGTGAGCGTGAACAGGCCCGGCGCCAGCCCGGCGCGGCCGACCGCGTGGTCGAGGATCTCCCCGCGCAGGGCGTTGACGGGGCTCGGCACCGCACCGAGCCCGGCGAGATGCGCCCGCAGGCGGTCGCGCAGGATGGCGATGTCGGGGTGGCCCCCGCGCGCGACCGGGGCGCCCCCGGCGTAGAAGCGCTCGGTCTCCAGGAAATCGGCGTCGACGAGGCAGGAGAACAGCATGCGGGTCAGCATCGCCCAGTCGAAGCCCTTGGCCGCGTTCGCGGTGGGGCGCCGGTCCGGCCTCAGCGCCGCGAAGGGCGGGAGGGGAGCGGTCTGCGCCTGCCAGCCGTCATAGGCCGGGATGTCGTGGGCGGGATCGAGCCGGCGGTCGAGATCCGGTCCGTCGCAGAGCCCGGCATGATGGCCCGCGACGATGGCCGCGAGCGTGCGGCCGAGGAGGCCCGGATAGGCGGCGGCGACGCGGGCGCCGGCCGTCGAATGGTCGCGGCTCGGGCCCTCGCCGCGCAGGTAGCGCTGCACTTCCGGCGAGACCTTGCCGATGTCGTGGAGGTATCCGGTGGCGCGCGCGGCCTCGGCCCAGCCGAACACGGCCGCGAAGGCCGCGGCCCGCTCGCCCACCGCCGCATGGTGGTCCCGCAGCAATTCCCACGCGGTCAGGGGCCGACCGGGGAGCGAGTGCCCATAGACCGCCATGACCCCACCCGTGCGAAAGCACCCCTCGGCGCGGGCGCGCCGCGGCCCTACCATCCCCTCGGACGGCGCGTTGCGGAAGCTGCGGGCGCCGATATTGCTCAGGTTGTCCCGATGATTCCGTCCGGCTCCTCGCCGCAACCGCCCGCGGCCAGATCCGAGAAACGATCCGGGAACCGGACCGCCCCGGTTCTGCTCCCGTTCGCGCCGCCCTACGACTGGGACGCCGTGCTGGCCTATCTCGCCGCCCGCGCCATTCCCGGCGTCGAGGCGTGCGGGCCCGGCCTCTATGCCCGCACCTTCGCTCACGCGGGCGGGCACGGGATCCTCACGGTGGCGCGGGCGGGCGATGCCCTCGCCGTCACGGGCGCCGCGCCCGGCATCGAGGCCCGGATCCGGCGGCTCTTCGACCTCGATGCCGATCCGGGTGCGATTCGCGCGGGTCTGGCCCGCGATCCGCTGATGGCGCCCCTCGTCGCGGCCCGGCCGGGCCTGCGGGTGCCCGGCGCCTTCGACGGGTTCGAGCTCGCGGTGCGGGCGATCCTCGGCCAGCAGGTCTCGGTGGTGGCCGCCACCCGGCTCGCGGGCCGCCTGGTCGCGGCCTTCGGCGCAGGGTTGCCGGACGGCGCGCCCTCCGAGCCCGGCCTCACCCACCTCTTCCCCACGCCTGAGGCCCTGGTGGAGGCCGATGTCGCCCTCGCCCTCAACATGCCCCGCGCCCGGGGCGCCGCGATCCGGGCGCTCGCCGTCGCGGTGCTCGCCGAGCCGGACCTGTTCGCGCCGGGGCAGGGGCTCGCGGCGGCCACCGCCCGCCTCACGGCCCTGCGCGGCATCGGCGCCTGGACGGCGCAGTACATCGCCATGCGGGCCCTGCGCGAGCCGGACGCCCTGCCCACCGGCGATATCGGCCTGCTGCGCGCCCTCGAAGAGGCCGGGCGCCGCCCGAGCGCGCGGGATCTGGAGGCGCGCTCCGCCGCCTGGCGGCCCTGGCGCGCCTACGCCGTCCTCCACCTCTGGGCCCACGACGCGGCGCGGGCCCACGACGCGGCGCGGGCGCGCGACGCGGCCCGGATTGCCGAGCAAGGTGCGGGATGCGCGGGGGACGCGAAGGGCGCAGGAAGGGTACCGTGAGCGGGCAGGGGCCCGCGCCGCGGGGAGGACGCGCCATGACGATCACCACATCCGGGACGGCCGCCGAGGCGCGGGACGCGGCGATGGCCGACGATGCGGCGATGGCCGACGACGCGGCGATGGCCGACGATGCGGCGCGCTGGGCGGCGCTCCTGGCGCGCGACCCCCGCGCCGACGGCCGCTTCGTCTACGCCGTGCGCACCACCGGCGTGTATTGCCGCCCGAGCTGTCCCTCCCGGGCCGCGCGGCGGGAGAATGTCAGCTTCCACGCCAGCTGCGCCGCCGCCGAGGCGGCGGGCTTCCGCCCCTGCCGCCGCTGCCGCCCCGACGAGCCCTCCCGCGCCGAGCGCCGGGCCGAGGCGGTGGCCCGGGCCTGCCGCCTGATCGAGGCCGCGGAGACGGTGCCCGGCCTCGACGCCATGGCGCAGGCCGCCGGGATGAGCCCGTTCCACTTCCACCGGGTGTTCCGGGCGGTCACCGGCATCACGCCCCGGGCCTATGCCGAGGCGCGGCGGGCGGACCGGGCGGCGGTCGCCCTGCAGCGGGCGGGCTCGGTGACCGAGGCGGTCTACGAGGCCGGCTACAATTCCGCGAGCCGGTTCTACGCTCAGGCGCCCGAGCGGCTCGGCATGGCGCCCGCGGCCTATCGCCGGGGCGGGGTCGGCGCCCGCATCCGCTTCGCGGTGGCGCAATGCGCGCTGGGCGCGCTCCTGGTCGCGGCGACCGAGGCGGGCCTGTGCGCGATCCTGCTCGGCGACGACCCGGACGCCCTCGTCCGCGAGCTTCAGGACCGCTTTCCGCGGGCCGCGCTGTCGGGGGGCGATGCCGCGTTCGAGGCCTGGGTGGCGCAGGTCGTCGGCTTCGTCGAGGCGCCGGGCCGCGGCCTCGACCTGCCGCTGGACATCGGCGGCACCGCCTTCCAGCAGCGGGTCTGGGCGGCCCTGCGGGCGATTCCCCTGGGCCGGACGGCGACCTATGCCGAGATCGCCCGCGCCATCGGCGCGCCCGCGGCGGTGCGGGCGGTGGCCCAGGCCTGCGGCGCCAATCGCCTCGCGGTGGCCATCCCCTGCCACCGGGTCGTGCGCTCGGACGGCGCGCTGTCCGGCTACCGCTGGGGCGTGGCGCGCAAGCGCGACCTCCTCGCCCGCGAGGGGGCCCTCGCCCACGAGGGGGGCTCGCCCGCGAGGGAGCGGTGATCCCTACACCGTGACCTACGCTACACCGTGACCTATGCTACACCGTGACTTGGGTCCCCACCTCCACCACGCGGCCGGTGGGGATCTGGAAGAAGTCGGTGGCGTCGTTGGCGTTCTTGGCCAGCGTGATGAAGATCCGGTCCTGCCAGAGCGGCATGCCGGAATGGGCGGCGGGCCGGATCGAGCGGCGCGACAGGAAGAACGACGTCGCCATGATGTCGAACTTGAAGCCCTGGCGGCGCAGCAGGGTCAGGGTCTTGGGGATGTTGGGCGTCTCCATGAAGCCGAACTTCATCACCACCTTGTAGAAATGCGGGCCGATCGGCTCGATGCGGACCTTGTCGGCCGCGTTCGAGCGGGGCGTGTCGACCGTCTCCACCGTGAGGATGACGTTCTTCTCGTGGAGCACCTTGTTGTGCTTCAGGTTGTGCAGGAGCGCGGCCGGGGCGATCTCGGGATCGCTCGTGAGGAACACCGCGGTGCCGCGCACGTGGTGGGGCGGGCTCTTCTCCAGCATGCCCACGAGTTCGAGGATCGGCACGTCGGTCTTGCGGGTCTTGTTGAACAGGATCGTGACCCCGCGCACCCAGGTCCACATCAGCACGATGAGGCCGCCCGCCAGGATCAGCGGCACGTAACCGCCCTCGAAGACCTTGAGCAGGTTCGAGAGCAGGAACAGGAACTCGATCACGATGAAGGGCAGCATCACCGCCGCCGAGGCGACCGGCGACCAGCCCCACCGCTTCCACATCACGAGGTAGGTCATGCTCGCGGTGAGCAGCATCGTGCCCGTCACCGCGATGCCGTAGGCGGAGGCGAGCGCCGAGGAGGTGCGGAACAGGATCGCCAGCACCACCACGCCGAGCATCAGCAGGGTGTTGATCTGCGGCAGGTAGATCTGGCCCGAATGCGATTCGGAGGTGTGGCGGATCTCGAGCCGCGGCAGCAGGCCGAGCTGGATCGCCTGGCGCGAGAGGGAGAAGGCGCCGGTGATCACCGCCTGGCTCGCGGTGACGGTGGCGAGCGTCGCCAGGATCACCATCGGCAGCAGGCCCCATTCGGGCACGAGCTGGTAGAACGGGTCCGAGGTGTCGGGCTTCTCCAGCACCAGCGCCGTCTGGCCGAGATAGTTCAGGGCGAGCGACGGGAAGACGAGGCCGATCCAGGCGAACTGGATCGGCCGGCGCCCGAAATGGCCGAGATCGGCGAACAGGGCCTCGGCGCCGGTCACCGCCAGGAAGACGGCGCCCAGCGCGATCAGGGCGCCGCTGCCGTGGCCGAGCAGGTAGTGCACCGCGTACCAGGGATTGAGGGCGGCGAAGACGCCCGGATTGCGGATCACGTAGGGCAGGGCCGCGGCGGCCAGCGCCAGGAACCAGACCACCATCACCGGCCCGAAGAAGGCGGCGACCTTGCTGGTGCCCCGGCTCTGCACGAGGAACAGGGCGACGATGATGCCCACCGTGATCGGCAGCACCGAGTTCTCGAAGGCGGGGGTGACGAGCTTCAGGCCCTCCACCGCCGAGAGCACCGAGATCGCGGGGGTGATGATCGCGTCGCCGTAGAACAGGGCGGCGCCGAGGAGCCCCAGCGTCAGCACGATGCGCGAGCCGCCGAGCGCCTTGCGGGCGAGTGCCATGAGCGAGAGGATGCCGCCCTCGCCGTTGTTGTCCATGCGCAGGAGGATGACGACGTACTTGACCGTGACGATCAGGAACAGCGCCCACAGGATCAGCGAGGTGGTGCCCAGCACCTCCTCGGGGAGGAGGATGTTGTCGGCCCGGGCCGGCGCCAGCGCCTCGCGGAAGGCGTAGAGCGGGCTCGTGCCGATGTCGCCGTAGACGACGCCGACGGAGCCGACCACGAGGCTCCAGAAGCCGGCATGGGCGTGGGTCTCGCCGTCCACGGCGCCGGCGGGCGTGGTCAGCGCCTCGGTCTGGCCTTCGCCGGGATTGGCGCCCGCGGGCGCCCTCGGTGCTGCGGATTCGGTCATTGCTGGTGATCGGGGCTCAGGCCTGCCCGGCGCTTCGCTTGGCTGCATCGGTATCCTCGCCGGAGGATGCGACGATCACGCGAAAGCGCGTCCGGTGCGCGCGGCGCCGGCCGCGCAGGAAACCGCGTCTCCGCTCGCTACCATGCCGGCCCGCGTGCGGAAACAGCCCCCGGCCCCGGCGCCCGCGGGCATCGGGGTCGATGGCGGCGTTCTGAAACCGCCGGCCCTACTCGGCGGCGTTGCGGGCGCCCTGGCCGAAGCGGCGCTCGATGTAGTCGACCACGATGGTCTCGAACTCCTTGGCGAGGTTGGCGCCGCGGAGCGTCATCGCCTTCTTGCCGTCGATGAAGACCGGCGCGCTCGGGCTCTCGCCGGTGCCGGGCAGGGAGATGCCGATATCGGCGTGCTTCGACTCGCCCGGGCCGTTGACGATGCAGCCCATCACCGCGACGTTCAGACCCTCGACCCCCGGATAGGTCTTCTTCCATTCCGGCATGGAGGTGACGATCCAGTTCTGGATGTCGCGGGCGAGCTCCTGGAAGGTCGTCGAGGTGGTGCGCCCGCAGCCGGGGCAGGCGGCGACCAGCGGCACGAAGGTGCGGAAACCCATGGTCTGCAGGAGTTCCTGGGCGACCTTCACCTCCACGGTGCGGTCGCCGCCGGGCTCCGGCGTCAGCGAGTAGCGGATCGTGTCGCCGATGCCCTCCTGCAGGAGCACGCCGATGGCCGCCGAGGCCGCCACGATCCCCTTCGAGCCCATGCCCGCCTCGGTGAGGCCGAGATGGATCGCGTAGTCGGAGCGGCGGGCCACCTCGCGGTAGACCGCGATCAGGTCCTGCACCGCCGAGACCTTGGCGGAGAGGATGATGCGATCCTTGGGGAGGCCGAGATCCTCGGCGCGCCGGGCGGAGGAGAGGGCGGACTGCACCATCGCCTCGCGCATCACCGCGCGCGCGTCGATGGGGCGGGCGGACTTGGCGTTCTCGTCCATGAGGTGGGTGAGGAGCTCGCCGTCGAGCGAGCCCCAGTTGGCGCCGATGCGCACGGTCTTGCCGTACTTGATCGCCTGCTCGACGATGGTCGAGAACTGGGTGTCCTTCTTCTCCTTGAAGCCGACGTTGCCGGGGTTGATCCGGTACTTGGCGAGCGCCTCGGCGCAGGCCGGATGGTCGGAGAGGAGCTTGTGGCCGATGTAGTGGAAGTCGCCCACCAGCGGCACGTGCACGCCGATGCGGTCGAGGCGCTCGCGGATCTTCGGCACGGCGGCGGCGGCCTCGTCGCGGTCGACGGTGATGCGCACGAGCTCCGAGCCGGCCCGCGCCAGCTGGGCGACCTGGGCCACCGTGGCGTCGATGTCGGCCGTGTCGGTGTTCGTCATCGACTGGACGACGATCGGGGCGCCGCCGCCCACCGTGACCGCGCCCTCGCCCTGGCCGACCACGACCCCCGCCGTGCGGTGGCGCGGGGCGGGGCCGGCGATCTCGGGGCCGGCACCGGCGAGCGGGTTTGCGGAGAGGGCGGCTTCCATGGTGTCCATCGGGGACCTTCGCTCCAGGGCCTCGGGCGCGTCGGGGGGATCCCGTCGTTCGGAACCCGGACCACCCGCGGCCGTCGCGTCTGTCTTCGGTACGATCTGGGGTACGATTCGTACACGGGCCGTTGCGGATTCTGCGCAGGCAGAGCTTGAGCTGCGGTTGACGCACCGCAGAGTCAAGCCGGGACACGATACGAAGCGGACGACGGATCCGGCCCGTGTCATGTCCCATCCGGGCGCGGATGTCGAGTTCGCACCGCGCCGCAGCGGACGCGGCCCGGCCGCCGCGCGGGATCCAGCCGCCCCCTGTTTCGTTCTCGGCGCGGGGGTGCCCGCCGTCGGCGGCGCAGCTCCGCGGCCCGCGAATTGCTGCGATGCAAACGTTGCGGCCGCACCGCAGCAACCCATGTTCGAGGGCATGATGAGCGAACATCCTCACGGCGAGCAGCCCGAGAATCCCGCCACCGCCGTCCCGAGCACCGCGCTCGATCCCGGCCCGGTGGGCGACAACCCGGCCACGCATCCGCCCCGCCACGTCCTGGCCGGGCCCCGGGCGGAGAAGAACGTGGCGCTGGCCCTCCAGGGCGGCGGCGCGCACGGGGCCTTCACCTGGGGCGTCCTCGACCACCTGATCGAGGACGGGCGCCTCGGCTTCGAGGCGGTGACGGGGGCGAGCGCGGGGGCGATGAACGGCGTCGTGCTGGTCGACGGCTGGCTGAAGGGCGGCCCGGACGGGGCCCGCGCGGGGCTGGAGCGGTTCTGGCGCGAGGTGAGCCTCGACGGCGATCTCGGGCCGGCGACGCGCAGCCTGTTCAGCACCGTGCTCGGCTTCTGGAAGGGCAACCCGGTCGCCGAGTTCTGGGCCAAGGCGCTGACGCCGAGCCCCTACGTCTCGAACCCGCTCAACATCAACCCGCTGCGCAAGGCGCTGGCCGCGCAGGTCGATTTCGCGCGCCTGCGCGAGGCCGACACCGCGGGCCTCTACGTCTCGGCCACCAATGTCTGGACCGGCAAGCTCGCCGTGTTCGAGCGCGAGCGGCTCACCGTCGACCACCTGATGGCCTCGGCCTGCCTGCCCACCGTGTTCCAGGCGGTGGAGATCGACGGCGTGCCCTACTGGGACGGCGGCTATCTCGGCAACCCGCCCCTCTATCCCCTCCACCGGGGCGCCGAGACCCGCGACATCCTCCTCGTCCAGATCAACCCCGTGGAGCGGCGCGAGACGCCCCGCACGGAGCGCGAGATCCAGGACCGCCTCAACGAGATCACCTTCAACGCCAACCTGATGCGTGAATTGCGGGCCATCGACTTCCTCGACGGGCTCATCGAGGAGGGCGTGCTGGGGCAGGGCGCCTACCGCCGGGTGCTGGTCCACCGCATCGACGGCACCGACGCGCTGGAGCACTACAACGCCGCCTCGAAGCTCGACGCCCGCTGGCGCGTCTTCCTGCGCCTGCGCGACAAGGGCCGCCGGGCGGCGCAGGACTGGCTCGACCAGCATTACGACGCGATCGGGCGCACCTGCAGCCTCGACCTCGAATCCGCCTACCAGTGAGCCCGCCCGCCGCTGCGGCGGGCCGCCTCGCGCGCGCCTCACGCGAACGTGCGGTGTCAACGTGCGGTGTCCCGGCGCACGCGGCGGGCAAGCGGTGGGATGGTCCACGGGATTAGGCGGTCGCCTCGCCCGTTGACCCATTGATAAGGTGTCACCAGGAACAGGCATGGGCCCCGACAAGTCGAAGCGTCCGGAGATCGTCGACCTGCTGGTGCCCCTGCGGCGCTACGCCCGGTCGCTCACCCGCGACACGCTGCGCGCGGACGACCTCGTGCACGACACGCTGGTGCGCGCCCTCGAATCGCAGGGCACGCTGCGGGCCAACACCAACCTGCGCACCTGGATGATGACGGTGCTGCACAACGTCTTCATCGACGACCAGCGCCGCAAGCAGGTGGAGGCCCGCCACGCCGACGCCCTGGTGCAGATGAACGACGAGCTGATCCCGCCGGCCCAGGACGCGCAGGTGCGCCTCGCCCAGATCCGGCAGGCCTTCCTCACCCTGCCCGAGGAGCAGCGCGCCGCGCTCCACCTCGTGACCCTCGAGGGCATGGCCTACGCCGACGCCGCCGCCGTCCTCGGCATCCCGATCGGCACCCTGATGTCGCGCCTCGGCCGCGGCCGGGCGGCCCTGCGCGCCTTCGAGGAGGGCACCCGCGCCGGGGAGGCCGGGCGCGGCGGCAAGGACGGCAAGGACACCAGGGGCGAGGCCCGCGAGGAGCCGCCCCGGCCCGCGCGCGCGCCCCTGCGGCTCGTCACCCGCGACGGCAGCCCGGAGACGGAGGCCGACCCCTTCTCGCGGCGCGCGCTGCGCGGCTGGTGACGGCCGCATCCCATGGCTCGGACGACAGGATTTGGCGCGATGCAGGAGTTGGCGCGATGATCGACCCGATCACTGACAACGACATCACCGCCTTCATCGACGGTCAGCTCGACGTGATGCGACGTCTCGAGGTCGAGGCGCATCTGGCCGGCAGCCCCGAGACCGCCGCCCGCGTGATGGCCGCGATGCACGACCGCGACGCCCTGCGCGCGGCCTTCAGCCACCATCCCGGCCCGGGCCCCGAGCGCAACCGCGTCGCCGCCCGCCGCCTCGACCGGTCCCTGCGCTGGCGCCGGGTCGGCGCCCGGCTGAAGCGGGCGGCGGCCATCGCCGTCCTCGTGGGCGCGGGCTGGCTCGCCCACGACGAGGTCGGCCGCTTCGGCGTGCCCGGCACCTTCGCGGCCACCGTCGACCCCACCCTCGTGGAGGACGCGCAGCAGGCCCGGCAGGTCGCGCTCCTGCGCGCCGGCATCGCCTCGCAGCGCGGCAGCGCGGCCTACGACCGTGCCGCGATCGAGACGGCCACCGGCATCCGCCTGCCGTCCCTGCCCGCGGACTGGCGCGTGCGCGACGTGCAGGTCTTCCCCGCCCGCCACGGCACCGGCGTCGAGATCGTGGCCGATGCGGGGGATCTCGGCGAGGTCTCCCTGTTCGCCACCCACCGCCGCAGCAACGGGCCGCTCCACGACATCGCGGGGGGTGCGGACGGCACCACCGTCTACTGGAGCGGGGCGCAGTGCGCCTACGCCCTCAGCGGCGACCGCGACGAGGCCGCCCTGCGCCGCGCGGCCACGGCGCTCGCCGCCTCGACGCTCTGAGGCCCTCGACAGGCCGCCCGGCCCGGTGCCAAACAGCCCGGGGACGGGCGGCGAGGGCGGGCTGACGCGGTGACCACGGATCTCGACGCGCTGTTCTCCGCGGCGCTCGGCGCGCGCGCGCAGGCCCACGCGCCCTATTCCCGCTTCCCCGTCGGCGCCGCCCTGCGGGACGAGCACGGCCGCATCCACAGCGGCTGCAACGTGGAGAACGCCGCCTACCCGGTCGGCACCTGCGCCGAGGCAGGCGCCATCGCCGCCATGGTCGCCGGGGGCGGCCGGCGCATCCGCGCGATCCTCGTGCTCGCGGCCGGCGCCCGGCTGGTGACGCCCTGCGGGGCCTGCCGCCAGCGCATCCGCGAATTCGCCGATCCCGCGACGCCGATCCACGCGGCCGGGCCCGGGGGCGTCCTCGCCCGCTTCACGCTGGAGGAACTGCTGCCCGCCTCCTTCGGTCCGGAGACCCTCGGATGAGCGGCGCCGTGGAGGCCCGGGCGGTCGCGCGGCTGCGGGCGGAGGGTTTCACCGGACCCTACGCCTGCGCCGTCGTGACCGGGACCGGCCTCGGCGCGGTGGCGGCCCTGCTCACCGGGGCGCGAAGCCTCGCCTATGCCGGGATCCCCGGCTTTCCGGCCCCCGGCGTGAGCGGGCATGGCGGGCGGCTCCATGCGGGGCGCCTCGCCGGGCGCCCGGTCCTCGTGCTGGAGGGGCGCGCCCACGCCTACGAGCGCGGGGAGGCCGCCGCCATGCGGGTGCCCCTCGCGGCGCTCGCCGCCCTGGGCGTGGAGCGCCTGCTCCTCACCAATGCCAGCGGCTCGCTGATGCCGGAGGCCGGGCCCGGACGCCTCGTCCTCGTGAGCGACCACATCAACCTGTCGGGCCTGAACCCCCTCGTCGGCGAGGGGAGCGAGGCCCGCTTCGTGCCCATGAACGACGCCTACGATCCCGCCCTGCGCGCCCGCCTCGCGGCGGCGGCGGCGGCCTGCGGCGTGCCGCTGGCGGAAGGGGTCTACGCCTGGTTCTCCGGCCCGAGCTTCGAGACCCCGGCGGAGGTGCGCATGGCGGGCCGGCTCGGGGCCGATCTCGTGGGCATGTCCACCGTGCCGGAGGTGATCCTCGCCCGCTTCCTCGGCCTGCCGGTCGCCGCCGTCTCGGTGGTGACGAACTGGGCGGCGGGGATCGCGGGGGGCGCCCCCCACCACGCCGAGACCCAGGCGACCGCGCGGGGGGCGGCGGACGACCTCGCCCGCCTGATCCGGGCCTTCGTCGCCGCCCTGCCGGATGGAGCCGAGCCGTGACCGAGCCCCTCGATATCGAGCCCTTCGACCCCGCCGCCGTGGCCCGGCGCGCCCTGCCCCTCCTCGACCTCACCGATCTCGGCGCCGATTGCACGCCCGCGCGCGTGGCGGCCCTGTGCCGCGACGCGCGCGAGGGCGGCGTGGCCGCGATCTGCGTCTGGCCGGCCTTCGTCCGGCAGGGGGCCGAGGCCCTGGCCGGGGCCCCGGTGCGCGTGGCCACGGTGGTCAACTTCCCCGCGGGCGGCGAGGACGTCGCCGCCGCGGTCGCAGAGACCGGGGCGGCCCTGCGCGACGGGGCGGACGAGATCGACCTCGTCCTGCCCTACGCCGCCTTCCTGCGCGGCGAGGCGGAGGCGGCCCGGGAGATGGTGGCCGCCGTGCGCGCGGCCTGCGGCGCCGCCTGCCTCAAGGTCATCCTGGAGACCGGCACCCTGGGGGATGCGGAGCGGATCACGGCGGCGAGCCGGCTCGCCCTTGAGGCGGGCGCCGACTTCCTGAAGACCTCCACCGGCAAGAGCCCGGTCTCGGCGACGCCCGAGGCCGCCGCGGCGATGCTCGAGGCGATCCGCGCGAGCGGCCGGCCCGCCGGGCTGAAGGTGTCGGGGGGCCTGCGCGCCGTGGCCGACGCGGCGGCCTATCTCGCCCTCGCCGACCGCCTGATGGGCCCCGGCTGGGCCGCGCCCGCCCGCTTCCGCCTGGGGGCGAGCAGCCTCTACGCCGCCCTCGCGGCGGCCCGGGGAGCGGCGGCATGAGCGGGGGCATGAGCGGGGCCGATTTCCTTCCCCAGGAGACGATCCGGCGCAAGCGCGACGGGCAGGCCCTGGAGCCCGCCGAGATCGCCGCCTTCGTGGCCGGGCTCACCGCGGGCCGGGTGGGGGAGGGGCAGGCGGCGGCCTTCGCCATGGCGGTGTTCTTCCGCGGCCTCACCCTGCCCGAGCGCGTGGCGCTGACCCGGGCGATGACCGGATCCGGCAGCGTCCTGCGCTGGGACCTGCCCGGCCCGATCCTCGACAAGCACTCCACCGGCGGCATCGGCGACACGGTGAGCCTCGCCCTCGCGCCGATGGTGGCGGCCTGCGGCGGCTACGTGCCGATGATCTCGGGGCGCGGCCTCGGCCATACCGGCGGCACCCTGGACAAGCTCGCCGGCATCCCCGGCTACGACGTCGCCCCCGGCCTCGACCGCTTCCAGGCGGTGGTGGCGGAGGTCGGCTGCGCCGTCATCGGCCAGACGGCCGACCTCGCCCCGGCCGACCGGCGGCTCTACGCCATCCGCGACGTCACCGGCACCGTGGAATCCCTCGATCTCATCACCGCCTCGATCCTCTCGAAGAAGCTCGCGGCCGGGCTCCGGGGCCTCGTGATGGACGTGAAGGTGGGCTCGGGCGCCTTCATGACGGAGATGGCGGCGGCCCGCGCGCTCGCCGAGAGCATCGTCGCGGTGGCGGCGGGGGCGGGCTTGCGCACCACGGCCCTCGTCACCGACATGGACGCGCCCCTGGCTTCCGCCGCCGGCAACGCGGTCGAGGTCCGCTACGCCCTCGACTACCTGACGGGCCGGCGCCGCGAGGCGCGCTTCCACGCGGTCACCCGGGCGCTCTGCGCCGAGATGCTGGTGGCCGGCGGCCTGAGCCCGGACGTCGCCGCCGCGGACGAGCGCCTGGAGGCGGCCCTCGCCTCGGGCCGGGCCGCGGAGGTCTTCGCGCGGATGGTCGCGGCCCTCGGCGGTCCGGCCGACCTCCTCGACGCGCCGGACCGGCACCTGCCGGGGGCGCCGGTGATCCGCCCGGTCCGGCAGGCGGGCACGGTCGCCGCGGTGGACACCCGCGCCCTCGGCCTCGCGGTGATCGGCCTCGGCGGTGGGCGGCGGCGGGCCGAGGACGGGATCGACGCGCGGGTGGGCTTCACCGATCTCGCCCGGCCGGGGGACGCGCACGGCCTGCTCGGGCATGTCCACGCCGCCGACGACGCGGCGGCCGACCGGGCCGAGGCGGCCCTGCGGGCGGCCTACCGCATGGGCGCGGCCCCTCGGGAGAGGCCGTGCGTGCTGGAGCGGATCGGCTGAGCCGGGGGCGCCCTACCAGTGATAGTGGTGCCGCGGGCCGCCCCAGCCGTGGTGGCGGCGGGGGCCGCCCCAGTGGCGATGGCCCCAGCCGTGATGGCGGTGCCCCCAGCCGTGGCGGTGCCCCCAGCCGTGGTGATGGCCCCAGTGCCGGCGGTGATGGTCCCAATGGTGGGGACGGTGGCGGTAGCCGTACCCGTAGCCGTACTGGACGGCGACGACGGGTGCGGCCTCGGCCAGGGGCGCCGGGCCGATCGGCGCGGCCTGGGCGGCCGGCGCCGCCGCGAGGAGGCCGCCGGCGAGGGCGAGGATCGCGAGGGCCCGGCTCCGCGCGGTGCGGCCGGGATTGGCGGTCGAAGGGGTCGTGCTCGGCATGACGCTCTCCTGTCTGACGTCCGGCGGCACGGGCCGCCGGGGTGAGGACAGGATCGCGCCGCGGGCCTGAACGGAACCTGATCCCGCCGCTCAGGCGCCAGACAGGCGGGTTCCGCATTGTTTCGGACGAGGCCCTGCGCCCCTCCTTCCCCGCAGAGGGGGGAGGGGACCCGCGCCTCGTTCGGGATCGTCGAGGAGGGTGGCCGGGCGCTCGAGCATCGTCCCGAAAGAAGGACGATGCTAAATCAATAGTTCAGAGCATCGTCCCGGATCCGGTTTCCAGGACGATGCGCTAGCGGCCCGCCAGGGCCCGCAGCGGCGCCGCTGCGGGGGCGGGGACGGCGGCGGCCGGGGCGGGGGCGGCGTGGCCGTAGAGGCCGCGATGCTCCGGGACCGGGGCGAGGCGGTTGGTGAGGCCGATCACCGTCTCGGCGGCGCCGAGCACGAGGGCGCCCCCCGGCGCGAGGCAGGCGGCGATCCGGTTGAGCACGTCGGCCTTCGTCGGCGCGTCGAAGTAGATCAGCACGTTGCGGCAGAACACCACGTCGAAGCTGCCCAGCGCCTCGAAGCCGTTGAGCAGGTTGATCTGCCGGTAATCCACCATCGACCGCAGGGCGGGGGTGATCTGCCACTGCTCGCCGGCCTGGGTGAAGTACTTGATCAGCCACTGCACGGGCAGGCCGCGCTGCACCTCGAAATGGCTGTAGACGCCGCTCTTGGCGCGCTCGATCACCTCCAGGGAGAGGTCGGTCGCCACGAGCTCCACCTGCCAGCCGGCGAGCCGGGGCCCCGCCTCCTGCAGCAGCATGGCGATCGAGTAGGGCTCCTGCCCCGTCGAGGAGGCCGCGCACCAGATCCTGAGGCGCCGCCGCGCGGCGTTCCGGGCGATCGCCTGCGGCAGCAGCACGTCGCGGAACAGGTCGAAGGGGACGCGGTCGCGGAAGAAGAAGGTCTCGTTGGTGGTCATCGCCTCGACCACGGCGCGCTCCAGGGCGGTGTCGTGGCCGAGCCGGAGCTGCGCGACGAGGTCGTGCAGGCTCGCCAAGCCGCGCTGGCGGCAGATCGGGGTGAGGCGGCTCTCCACGAGGTAGCGCTTCTCGGCCGTCATGGCGAGGCCGGAGCGGGTCTTGAGGAAGCCGCGCAGGAACTCGAAATCGAGGTCGGTCATGCGGGCTGCCCCGTGATGATGCCGCGGAGCGCCGCGCCGATCTCCGGCAGCGGCAGGACGGCCTGGGCGAGGCCGGCCTTGGCCACGCTGCCCGGCATGCCCCAGACGGTGCTGGTGGCCTCGTCCTGGGCGAGCACGGGGCCGCCGGCCTCCACCAGCGCGCGGGCGCCGTGGGTGCCGTCGGCGCCCATGCCGGTGAGGATCACCGACACGGTGGCGGCCCCGAAGAGCGCGGCGGCGTCCTTGAACAGGACGTCGACCGCGGGCCGGCAGAAATTCACGAGGGGGCCGTCGTCCAGGCGGATCACCGGCTCGCGGCCGGGGCCGGCGGCGAGCCCCATGTGCCGGCCGCCCGGCGCCACGTAGATCCGGCCGGGCTGGAGCGGCTCGTCGGCCTTGCCCTCGCCCGCGGGCAGCCCGACCCGGCTGCCCATGTGCTCGGCGAAGACCGCGGTGAAGACCGGCGGCATGTGCTGGACGATGAGCACCGGCAGGCGGCGCAGGGCCGGCGCCCCGATCTTCTCCAGCACCTCGCCGACGGCGCGCGGGCCGCCCGTGGAGGAACCGATGAGGAGCACGCGGGGCGGGCTGGTCATGCGCGCCTTGGGGCGCAGGGTGAAGGGCGCCGAGAGCCGCGAGACGGGGGCGGGCGCCGCCACCGGGCCGGCCCCGGGGACGGGGGCGGCCGGGACCGGCCGGCGCCCGCGGGCCCGCGTCGCGCCGAACAGGCGCACCCGCTCGATCAGGTCGGCGCGGAAGGCGTCGGAGGTGGTGACGCCGCGGTTGCTCTCGGGCTTGGCGAGGTAGTCGACGGCGCCGAGCGCGAGGCATTTCAGCGAGATGTCGGCGTTGCGCGTCGTCAGCGTCGACATCATCACGACCTGGACCGACGGGCTCGCGGCGAGGATGCGCGGCAGCGCCTCGGTCCCGTCGAGCTCGGGCATGTCGATGTCGAGGAGGACGACGTCCGGGTCGAGCCGGGCCATCATCTCGATGGCCACCCGGCCGTTCGGGGCGGTGCCGACCACGTTGAAGCCGGCCTCGCCGATCCAGCGGGCGACGAGACCGCGCACCACCACCGAATCGTCGGCGATCAGCACCCGGATCTGGCCCGGCGCGGGCTGACCCGCCGCGGCGGTCGCTGGACTCTTCGACACCGGGCGCGGCGCCTGCTGCGGGGTAGCTGCCAACATCGGAGAATACGCCTCGGATACGGTGAGGGCGTCCGCACGGGGTGCGTGCGGGGGAGCCGGCATGGGCTGGAGCATCGTCGGCCGGAGCGGCGCCCGACCGGGAGCCGTCGGGGCCGCACGATGCGGTCGCGGTGACCCGCGCCGCGCCCCGGATCCGACATCCGGGGGCGCGGCGCGGGGCCCTGGTCTTGGGCGCCCCCCGGTCCGGCGATCCGGGAGGCGCGCGTCGGGGCGGGTGTCGGGGCGCGGGCCTGGAGCGCGCTGCCGTCTCACGGACCCGGCAGCACGCTCCATCCTCCTCTCGTCGCACGATGATCGCGGAGAACCGGATCCCGCTCTTGCGCATCGTGCTCCGGAACGTGCTCCGGCTCAGGCGGCGTGGGCCTGGACCAGGCCGACCTGTTCGAGCTTGGCCGCCAGGATGTCCCGGTCGAAGGGCTTCATGATGTACTCGTCCGCCCCCGCGCGCAGGGCCCGGGCGATGGCGCCGACATCGTTCTCGGTGGTGCAGAACAGGACCTTCGGGCGGTCGCCGTCCGGCATCCGGCGCAGGGACTGGAGGAACATGTACCCGTCCACGTTCGGCATGTTCCAGTCGAGCAGGATCACGTCGGGCATGGCCGCGCGGCACTGCTCCAGCCCCTCGGCGCCGTCCTCGGCCTCGGCGACCTGGAGCCCGAGCATCTCCACGATGCGGCGGGCGACCTTGCGGATGACGGCGGAATCGTCGACGACGAGACAGGTCTTCATCGGCGCGGGCTCCCTCAGGCGGCCGAGGCGGCGGGGCGATCCGAGCCGAAGGCCAGGATGCCGTCCACGTCGAGGATCACGAGGAGCCGCCCGTCGAGGCGGTGGACGCCGAGCGCGAGGTCCCGCCAGCGGGCGTCGAGGTTGATCGGCACCGCCTCGTGGGTGTCGGGTCCGAGCTTCAGCACCTCGCCGACGCCGTCGACCACGAGGCCGAAGGTCTCGCCGCCCTGTTCCAGGCCGATCGCCATCGCGGGCGCCGTGCCGGCCCCCTGCGCGGGGATGCCGAGGCGGCTGCGCAGGCACATCGCCGTCACCACCCGCCCGCGCAGGTTGAGCAGGCCGACGATCTCTGGCGGGGCGAGGGGCACCGGGGTGATGCCGGTGGGGATGAACACGTCGTGGACCCGGTTGATCGCCAGACCGAACATAGTCTCGCCGACGAAGACGGTGACGTATTCGTGGGTGGCGCCCGTCTCCTTGGCCGCCTGGGCGGCGCCGTTGCTGTTGGCGTGCTGCATGGGGCTCTCCGGCCTCTCTGATCCGTGGGACGCGACGGCCGTCAGGCCGCCGCCGCGGTGCGGGCGGGCGCGTCGATCTCGGCGAGCGCCGCCACGAGGCCGCTGCGGTCGAACTTCGCCACGAGGTCGCTGATGGCGAGGCGGCGGGCCCGCTCCACCATCTCCGCGCCGACGGTCGCGGCGAGCGCGATCACGGGCAGTTCGGCGCTCGGCGTGCCGGCCCGGCGCATCTGGGCGACGAGGTCGAACCCGTCCTGGCCGGGCATCTCCAGGTCGGTCACCACCACGTCCACGCGGGTCTCGCCCGAGAGGATCGCCATGGCCTGCTCGGCGCCCGCGGCGCTGATCACCGCGTAGCCCGCCGCCTTGAGGACGGGGGTGAGCATGTCGCGGAAGAAGGCCGAGTCGTCGACCAGCAGCAGGGTCCGCGCCCGGGCGGCGGCCTTGCGGGGCCCGCGCGCCCAGTCGTCGTAGGCGAGCGGCAGGAAGTGGGCGATGTTGATGATGTCGGTCGCCCGGCCGCGCAGCACCGCCGAGCCGATGAGGTCGGTGCGGTCGGCGGCGATCTCGATGTCGAGGCGCTCGTCCACGATGTCGACGATCTGGTCGACCACGAGGCCCATGGCGCGGTCGCCGTCGGAGAACACCACCAGCGCCTGCATGCCCTCGCTGCGGATCTGGATCGCCTCGTCGGCCACCACCAGCGGCATCAGGCGGCCGCGGTACTGGATGAGCGGGCGCCCGCCGAGCCACTCCACCTTGCTCGCGTCGATCTCCTCCAGGCGGGTGACGAGGGAGAGGGGCACCGCCTTGAAGGCGCCGTTGCCGCCCTTGAAGACGAGGAGCGTAGTGCGCGCCTCGCCGATCTCGGTCTCCTCGCTCTCGGCCTCGACCGGGATCTGGCCGGCCTGGGCGCTCTGGCTCACCTGCCGGGCGATGCCGTTCGGGTCGATGATCAGCACCACGGCGCCGTCGCCAAGGATGGTGTTGCCGGCAAACAGCGGGATGTGCCGCAGCTTCGAGGACATCGGCTTCACGACGATCTCCTCCGTGTGGAAGACCTCGTCGACGAGGATGCCGAAGCGCTGGCGCCCGACCTGGGCCACCACCACGAAGCCCGACTGGATCTCGCCCTCGTCCTGGCCGAGGATCCCCGTCAGCGTCACGATGGGCAGGAGCCGCTCGCGCAGGCGCATCACCGGCGCGCCGTTGATGCGCTCGATCTTCTGGGCGGCGGCGGGGTCGACCCGCACGAGTTCCAGCACCGCCACCTGCGGCAGGGCGAAGCGGTGGTCCCCCGCCCGGACGATCAGCGCGGCCACGATGGCGAGCGTCAGCGGGATCTTGATGGTGAAGGTGGTGCCGCGGCCGGCCTGGGTGTTGATGTCGATGGCGCCGCCGATGGTCTCGATGTTGGTCTTGACCACGTCCATGCCCACGCCCCGGCCCGAGACCGAGGTGACGGCCGCGGCCGTCGAGAAGCCGGCATGGAAGATGAACTTGGCGACCTGCGCGTCGGTCATCTTCTCGACGTCGGCCTGGGAGGCGAGGCCCCGCTCCACCGCCTTGCGGCGGATGGCGGCGAGATCCAGGCCCTTGCCGTCGTCGGCGATCTCGATCGTGATCGTGCCGCCCTCGTGATAGGCCGAGAGGCGGATGGTGCCCCGCGCCGGCTTGCCGGCGGCGACGCGCGCGGCCGTCGATTCGAGGCCGTGATCGGCGGAGTTGCGCACCATGTGGGTGAGCGGGTCCTTGATCACGTCGAGGACCTGGCGGTCGAGCTCGGTCTCGGCGCCGAGCATGACGAGCTCGATCTGCTTGCCGAGTTCGGCCGAGAGGTCGCGCACCACCCGCGGCAGCTTCTGCCACGCGTTGCCGATGGGCTGCATGCGCGTCTTCATGACGCCTTCCTGCAGCTCGGCGGTGACGTGGGAGAGCCGCTGCAGCGGCACCTTGTAGCTCGAATCCTCGTGGCGCCGGGCGATCTCGAGGAGCTGGTTGCGGGTCAGCACCAGCTCCGAGACCATGGTCATCAGGTGCTCGAGGGTGTCGACGTTCACCCGGATGGTCTGGACCTTGGCCGGCCCTTCGCCCTCCGAGGCGGCGGCCTGCGGGGCTGGCGCCTCCGGCCTGTGGGCGGCCGGCGCCGGGCTCGGCGCGGGCGCCGCGGGGGCAGGGGCCGCCGCCGCGGGGGCGGGGGCAGGCGCGGGCACGGCTGCGGGCATGGCTGCCGGCGCGGGCAGGGGCGGGAGATCCTCCTCCGGGCCGGGGGCGGCGAGGAAGGCGGCCTCGAGATCCGCCAGGCTGACCTCGCCGGGCTTCAGCTCGCGCTCGACCATGGCCGGGAGCGGCGGAGGGGGCGGGGGCGGCGCGGCGGCGGCGGCCGGCACCTCGCCCGCCGACATCCGGTCGAGGGCCTCGATCAGGTCGTCGTCGGAGCCGGCCGGCTCGGTGCCCGCGACCTCCAGATCCGCCAGGATCGCCTTGAGCCGGTCGAGGGTGGCGAGGATCAGGGTGACCGAGGCGCCGCTCACCGGCATGCCGTCGCGGAAGCGGCCCATCAGGGTCTCGGCGGCGTGCGCCAGCGCCTCCAGGCGGGGCAGGCCGAGGAAGCCGCAGGTGCCCTTGATGGTGTGCACGAGGCGGAAGATGTTCCGCAGGATGGTCTCGTTGTTCGGATCCTGCTCGAAGCGCACCAACTCGGTGTCGACCGTGTCGAGATGCTCACTGCTCTCGGTCAGGAACTCACGCAGCAGATCATCCATCGGCGCTACTCGAACTACGGGCCGCACACGCGACGCTTCGAGTAGAACCGTAAAACAGGTGAGGTTAGGAAAGCGTTTCTGTTGTTTCCGTCCCCGCCCCGATGGTGGGGAGAGATGATCGGGCGGCGCGGAAACCGTGGCCGACCGGGCCGGACGCCGCCCGCGGATCCTCGCCCCGCCGCGCTTCCGGCCCGATCCGCCGATCGGGCCGGTCGTTCCATCGTGCCGCGGCGACGATCAGGCCAGGGCGGTGTCGGGCTCCTCGCCGCCGGCCTCCGTCTCCGTTCCGGCCGCTGCGGGCTCGGCGCGGATCGTGACCTCGTCCTCCACGATGGAGAAGGCCACCGACATGCCCGCGGCGCGGGCCACGAGGCCGGCGTAGAAGGCGAGGATGCCGTGGGCGTCCACGGTCCCGCTCTCCGGGCTGCCCGCCATCAGGCTCTCCACGTGGGGCGGGATGCGGGCATGGGAGCCCTTGGACTTCAGGACGAGGGTGGGCGCCTCGCCGTCCCCGCTCACCGCCACGTCGATGCGCCCGCCGCGGGGGATCGCCTGGGTGGCGATCATCACGAGATTGAGAAGGAGCTTGACCTTGTTCTTCGGGAACAGGGCCTGCGGCGCGCTCCAGGCGAGCTGGGTCTTCTCGTCGCCGAACATCCCGCGCGAGACCTTCTCGGCGTCGGCGAGGTCGATGGAGGCCCCGGCCGAGCCCGCCGCGCCGAAGGCGATGCGCGCGAATTGCAGCCGCGCGGAGGCCTGCCGGGCGCTCTTGCGGATCAGGTCGAGGGCGAATTCGCGCATCGACTCGTCCTGGTCGTCCTCCAGGACCTCGAGCCCGTTCACGATCGCGCCGACCGGGCTGATCACGTCGTGGCAGACGCGGGAGCAGAGCAGCGCGGACAGGTCGAGCGCATCGAGATTCACGGTAGTCATGGCACGCTCCGGGGCGTTTGTCAGAAGAGCCGGCAGGTTCGGCGCACGGGCCGTGGCTGGACGGGGATAGATTCCATCGCCGTCTTTGGAAAGCGTTACGCGGTCCCGCCGGGTTGCTCCGCGGTCGACAGGGCGGGCGGCCTCGGGCATGACGGCGGGGTGAGGAAAGCGGGTCGCGGCAGGGAAGAGGGCGCCATGGACGCGGAGGCCACCGAGCTCGGGCGGATCGCCCGCGGGCTCGCGGAGATCGCCTGCCGGGCGGGGGAGATCCTGCGCCGCCACCACGGGGGCCCGTGCGCGCACAGCTTCAAGGCGGACGGCTCGCCCGCCAGCGTGGCCGATCTCGAATCGGAGGCGCTGATCCTGGCCGAACTGCGCGCGGCCTTCCCCGAGATCCCGGTGGTGGCGGAGGAGACCTGCCACGACGTCGCCCCGGCCCGGCGCTTCTTCCTCGTCGATCCCCTCGACGGCACCCGCGACTTCCTGGCCGGCACGCCGGACTACGCCGTCAACATCGCCCTGGTCGAGGCCGGGCGCCCGGTCGCGGCGGCCCTCGCCGCCCCCGGCCGCGGCCGGGTCTGGTACGCGGGCGAGAGCGCCCGCGAGGCCGCGGTGGCGGACGGCCGGCCGGGCCCGGGCCGGCCGATCCGGGTGCGGCCCGCGCCGATGGCGGGCCTCACGGCGCTCGGCAGCCGGCGCCACGGCGATCCGGAGACCGAGGCCTGCCTCGCCGCGCTGCCCCTCGCCGAGCAGCTCAGCATCGGCTCGGCCCTGAAGTTCGGCCTCGTGGCGGCGGGGGAGGCCGACCTCTACGTGCGCTGCGGGCCCACCATGGAATGGGACACGGCGGCCGGCGACCACATCGTCGCGGCGGCCGGCGGACGGGTGGTCACCCCCTCGGGCGAACCCCTGGCCTACGGGCGGCCCGACAGGGGCTACCGCAACGGCGCCTTCGCGGCCCTGGGCGACCCCGCCCTCGCCGGCCGCGTGGCGCTGCCGGCGCGGTAGGGCGTGCCGCTTCTTCACGGAAACGGCAGCACGCTCCATCCTCTCGCGGTCGCACGACGATTTCCGAGAAACCGGTTTCCACGTTCTCGCATCGTGCTCCAGGGGCGCGGCCTCGCCGGCGGCGGGCGGATTCCGGCTCCCCGACCGCGCAGGCGCGGGAAAGGCCGGGCGCCCGGCCCGGGCGCGTCGCGCTCAGGTGCGCTTGCTCATGTTGCCGCGACCCATCTTCTCGCAGCAGCAACCGGCCTTCCTGCCCTTGCCCCCGTGGTTCATGGCCATGCCGCCTTTGCCGCACATCATCGCGCCCTTGCTGTTGCCGCCGCCGCAGCAGCTCATGGCGCGGGCCGGGGCGGCGCCGAACATCAGCAGGGCGGCGGTCACGGCAAGCGTCCTCACGACAAATGGCCTCACGGCAAGCGTTCTCATGGCGTGGTCCTTCCTTATCCCGGCCTCGGGCCGGGGCCCGCGTGCCGTGGACCTTCCCAGCGTGGGAAGGTCAACCCGCCCCGCACGCTTCCTGCCTCACCGGGGCAAGGCCGTCCCGGGTGCCGCCCCCTCGCGCGGGCCTGTCCCCGCCTCGCGAGGGATCCGCCTGTCGGGCTCCCCGGCGCCGAAACGATAGCCGGACGACCACCGCGCCGGCGGCCCGCTCAGGCGCGGGACGATGCGCGAGGCTCTCCATCGTCCATCGCCCCGAAAGCCGGCAGGCACCTTGGGGCCGTTTCCGATCGCGTCGCAATCGTCCACGGCTCCCAGTGATCGTTCTTGCGCGCTCTTGCGCCGAACCGGCCTCCACTCCGGCGCAGGAGCGCCCTGGAGCATGCTGCCTTTTTCACGGAAACAGCAGCATGCTCTATCTCTCTGTAGTCGCACGATGATGTCGGAAAACCGGATTCCACTTTTCCGCATCGTGCCTCAAGGAGCACGACAATCCATCGCCGCCGTCGCCTCGATCACGCTGAGCGCCCGGCGCCGCACCTCCAGCGCGGCGTACGGGCTGTCCGAGACCGCGGAGGCCTCGCGCTTCAACGCCGCGTCGCAGGCGCACGAACCGTACCCCGCCGCGTCGTAGCAGGCGTCGTGGCGCATGCACGCCGCGTCGAGGTCGTCGGTCGGCGGCAGCGCCTCGCCGCGCTGCCCCTTCCCGCAATAGTTCCCATGGAACAGCTCCGTGCCGGCCACGACACGGCCGAGGTCGCCCCTCGGCGGTGCCGGAGCCTCGGCCAGGCCGCCGGGATTGAGATCGTTGGCCGGCCCGCCGGCCTTGGATGCGGAACCGCGCAGCGCCTTCGGGATGTCGGAGCGCTCGCCCGGCTCGTTCAGGGCCTCCCCGGCCCGGCCGTTCGGGTCCGACAGGTCCGGCAGCGGCGGCGGCGGTCCCGGTCGGGGCTCGTCCGCCGCGACGGATGCGGCGGGCGCTTCCGGGACGCCCTGCGCCACGGACGCGTGCGGGCCGGTCACGAGCAGCAGCCCCGCCAGGGCGAGGAGAGACGGTCTCAAGGGCGGCTCCCGGATCGGCCGTCGTTGCTGCACCGTCCCGAAAGCCGGCGGCCACCGCTCGGGACGGTGCTCTAAACCCGAAGCTCGGCCTTCCCGTTCCGGGGACGTTCCCGCGAGGCCGCGGCCGTCGCGGACGGCCTCACCCGCGGTTCGCGGTCCCGCAGCAGGTCTCGGCGGCGACCGGTTCGCCGGACATGGCTGCCCTGGCGATGTCCGCGCAGAGCTCGGCACGCCCCCCGCAGCATTCGTCCAGGAGGTACTTCATCAGGCCCCCGAGCGCCTCGGGCACGGCGGTGTAGATCACCGAGTTCGCCTGCCGCCGCGACCGGACCAGACCCGCCTGCTCCAGCTGCGCGAGATGGAAGGACAGGGTGGAGGGCGTGCCGTCCACCGCCTTCGCGATGCGCCCGGCGGCGAGGCCGGCCGGATGGCTCCGCAGCAGCGCGCGCACGACCCGCAGCCGCGTCTCCTGGGCCAGGGCCGCCAGCACCGCCAGCGCCGCGTCGTCGTTTAGCATGGGTTCATGTTTCGATTGTTATCGAAATTGGAAAGACTACAAACGGCGCAGTTCCAACGGTCCAGGTTACTCCCAGCATGGATGATGGATTGCAAGAGGCGGTCGAGGCCGGCGGCGGCACCGTCCGGGAGGAGAGGCGCAGGAGCGATCTGTCGCGTTGCCTGGCAACGCCCCTGCGCGCGTATTTCGGCCAGATCCAGGGCGAGCCGCTGCCCGCCGCCCTCGCCGACCTCGTCCTGCGCTTCGAAGCGGCCTCCGCCCGCCAGGGGCGGACCGTTACGAACGCGTTCCGCGACGACCTGATGCGGGCGCTTCCCGCCCTGCGGACCTTCGCGCTCTCGCTCACCGGCGACGTCGCCCGGGCCGACGATCTCGTGCAGGAGACCTTCGCCCGGGCCTGGAGCAAGTGGCACCATTTCACGCCGGGCACGACCTTCACCGCGTGGCTGTTCACGATCCTGCGCAACCAGCTCTACACCGAGGCGCGGAAGCGGAAGCGCGAGGTCGAGGACGCGGAGGGCCTTCAGGCGGCCAAGCTGACGTCGCCGGCCGATCAGGAGGATGCCAGCATGCTCAAGGTCGTCTGGGACAGGATCGGGGACTTGCCCGCGACCCAGCGTCAGGCCCTGCTCCTGGTCGGGGCCGAGGGCCGCACCTACGAAGAGGCGGCGGCCCTGATCGGGTGCCAGGTCGGTACGGTCAAGAGCCGGGTCAGCCGGGCGCGGGCCGTGCTCGTCGAGCAGCTCGGAACGGGGAAGGACAGGCAGCCGGCCTGACCGGGAAGGCCGTCCGGCCCCGCGGGGAAACGGTCCCGTCTCAACCCGGCTCCAGGTCCCGCAGCCGGTTCAGGCCCGGCCACCCCCGCTCGGCGCGGGCGAGGAGGCCGGGCTCCTCCGCCAGCAGGGCGAGGAGACGCGTGCGCCGGTCGGCGTCGCGGAACAGGTAGAGGCGCCCGTCGAGGACGGCGAAGGCCAGCGGATCGGTCTCCACGAGGCGGCCCTCCAGGATGCCGGCCGGATCGTAGCCGCCGAGCCGCGGGGCGTAGGCCGCGGGGTCGCCCCGGAAGGCCGCGCGGTTGGCGGGGCCCGCGAAGCGCCAGCCGAGGCCCTGCCACGCCACCTCGTAGGCCGCGCTGCCGGCGACCGGGCCGCCCGGCAGGAAATAGCTCACCGCGTCGAAGCCGCGCAGGGCGAGGCCCGCGGTGGCCCGGGCCGGCGCGGCGCCCGCAGCGGCGCCCGCGGCGCAGGCGAGGCGGCAGATGTCACGGCGCGTTAACCACATGATCGGTCTATTCGGGTCCTTCGCCGGGCTCGGCCCGCGCGGGGTCCCGGTCCCGCGGCGGCCACCCTCGGCGCGCCGCATTTCCGGGGCGTGATCGGGGCCCCCCGCGTGCGGCGGGAGCCCGCACGGCAGGAGACACGGGATGACGAGCGCACGAGACCACCAGAGCGCCGGCCGGCGCAAGGGCCCGCACCGCGCGGGCCGGACGCGTGCGGGCCGCCTCGCCCCCCGCCTCGCCGCCTTCCTGGCCGCGTTCCTGCCCGCTTTCCTGGCCGCCTGCCTCGCCCTCGGCGGCACGGGCTTGGCGCAGGGCCGCCCCAGGGATGCCGGCGCTCCCGAATCGTTCCGGCCCGGGGAGATCGTGGAGAACGGGCACCGCTTCTTCGGCTCGGTCTCCCGCGGGCTCGCCCTCACCGTCGAGGAGGCGAGCCGGCGCTGGGGCGAGCCGAACGGCTACATCCTCGGCCAGGAGGCCTCCGGCGCCATCGTCGGCGGCGTGCGCTACGGCGAGGGCACGCTCTACACCCGCAACGCCGGCAGCCGCCGCATCTACTGGCAGGGCCCCTCCCTCGGCTTCGACGTGGGCGGGGACGGGGCGCGCACGATGATGCTCGTCTACAACCTGCCCTCGGTGCGCGGCCTCTACCGCCGCTTCGGCGGCGTCGACGGCTCGGCCTACTTCATCGGCGGGTTCGGCATGACGGCGGTGACGAACGGGAACATCGTGGTGGTGCCGATCCGCAGCGGCGTCGGCGCCCGCCTCGGCATCAATGTCGGCTACCTGAAATTCACCGCGCAGCCGACCTGGAACCCCTTCTGACCGGCCGCCGTTTCGAGGGGTCGGCTCCCGGCGGGCTGGCCCGCGCGGGCGGGTTTCGGCTAGAGTGGTGCCCTTCCGCCGGGACGGACATCGGTTCGGCGCGAGAGAGCACGTCACAACGAGCCCCGGGCCCTGCCCCACCGCGGTCGGGCAGGGCCCGGGGCCCGGACATCTGGGGCAGGCTCTGCCCGGCCCGATCGGAGCGGCCCCGCGCGTGATCGAAACCCTGCTGATCTTCGCTCTCGGCTTCCTGGCCGCGTGCCTGTGCGGCCTGCTTCTCCTGCCCACGCTGAACGCCCGCGCCGCCCGCCTCGCCCGGCGCCGCGCCGAGGCGCGCGTGCCCCTCGCCCCCGAGGAGATCGCCGCCGAGCGCGACTTCCTGCGCGCCCGCTTCGCCGTCGAGACCCGCCGCATGGAGCGGATCGTGGAGGCCACCCGGGCCCGGCGTCAGGCCGACATGGCCGCGATCGGCGCCCGCACCGTCGAGGCGGCCCGGCTCGCGGACGAGATCGACCGGCGCAAGGTCGAGATCGCCGAGGTCGAGGCCCAGCGCGGCCGGCTCGCGGGCGAGCTCGACACCGCCCGCGGCGACGGGGCCGCGAGCCTCGCCACCCTGCAGGCCCTGGAGGAGGCCCATGCCGACCTCCTCGACAGCCTCATCGCCGCGCGGCAGGCGCGCCTGGCCGCCGAGGCGGTCTCGGAGGAGGGGGGCGACGCCGCCCTGCGCGCGCGCCTCGCCGCCGCCGAGGAGGCCCTCGCCCAGGCGCGCGCGGCCCGCCGGGACGCGGTGGAGCAGGAGAACGCGGCCCTGCGCGCCCGGATCACGGAGGTCGCCGACAGCCTGATCCGGCGCGACCGCCTGCCGAGCACCGGCGCCTTTCCCCCCGCGCCCCAGACGGCCTCCGTGGGCGGCTGACCCGGGCCGCACGCGCGGGCGGCCCCTTGAATCATGCGGCGGGCGCCTTGTTTCGACCACGCAAAGGCATCATCGCAGCACCAGTTTCAAACCGGACACATGGAACGCGCCACATGGCCCTGAAGCTCACGACTTTCGCCATCGCGCTCGGCGTCGCCGCGCTCAGCGTGCCCGCCGTCGCGCAGCAGACGAAGCGGGGCAACGAGACGCTGAAGAAGTACTGCACCGGCGATTATCTGAACTACTGCGGAAACCTCGCGCCCGAGGATCCTGCACTGGATGCCTGCTTCGAGAAGAACTGGAAGCAGCTCTCCGAGAACTGCCGCCGGGCCATCGATGCCTATCAGGCCACGCAGAACATGAACAAGAACAAGCGCGGCTGACGAAGCGGCGGGGTCCGGTTCGCCCCGCCCTCAGGAGCGTGCGCTGAGCACGGGCGCGGCGGCGGGCGCCGCCTCCGGCACCAGCCCGCAGCGCGCGGCGGCATCCGCCGGCACCAGCGGATCGAGCAGGGCCCGGCGCGCCCCGAGCGCCGCCAGCGCCCGCTCGGCCTGGACCGCCTCCGGGCTCGGCAGGGCGGCGAAGAGGTGCTCCAGGGCGTAGCGGTAGCGTCCGATCCGCGCCCCCGCCTCCAGGCGCGTCCAGGCGATCAGGCAGCGGTTCTCGGCCACCCGCAGGGCGGCCTCGCGCACGTCCCCGTCGTCGAGGCTGCGGGAGAAGGGCAGGCTGCGCAGCCGGCGGGCATCCGCCTCGATCACGCGCGCGGCCAGGGCGGCGAAGGCCGGGATCAGGCGGGCATCGGCCGTGGCATCCTCCGAGAGGCGCCGGTAGAGCGGCACGGGCGAGGGCGCCGGCTCCGCGGCGAGCCCGTCGTGATAGGCCTCTGGCCCGGCCGGCAGCCAGCCCGGCGGCAGCACGCGGGTCCGGGCGAGGTTGGCCACCGCGTCGGTGAAGGCCGCCCCGGGCGCGGCCGGCATCAGGAAGCGCCAGGCCCGGTCGCGCAGGCTGCGCTCGTCGTCGGTGAAGGGCAGGAGCGCCGCCTCCCCGCGGGCCGCGGCGGCCAGCGTGCCGGTGGTCTCGACGAGGCCGTTCCAGGCCCCCGCCTGCGGGCGCCCGAGATCGCCCTGCTGCGCGCAGGCCCCCACCAGCGCCAGCGCAAGGGCGGCGAGGCCGCGCGGAACGGGCCGGGCCGGGCGCATCGTCAGGAGGCGCGGCGCTCGTAGCGCACGCCGAGGAAGAGCAGGATCTCGCCCCGGCGCTCGTCGAGGCGGGCCGTGCGGCGGGCGCGGCGGCCCAGGGGCAGGGGCACGATCGCCGCCGGCTGGCGGGGGCGGCCGAAGACCGGGGCGGTGCCGCGCTCGTTGGCGGGGGCGGCCGGCAGCGGGGGCGGGCGGAGGTAGGTCGAGATCTGCACGTTCTGCACCTGTCGGCGTTCCGGGCCATCCGCCCGGGCCCTCCGGAAAGGGCGACGGCAAGGGCTGTCGGCGGCAGATCAGCACGCGTTGGTTAACGAGACCTTGATGCGGCGCACACCGCCCGCCGCGGGCTCTGGCGCACCCCTTGCATCGCGTTCCCGGCCCATGGTGGGCGTTTCCTCCCTAGACTTGGCCCCGCCCCTCCGGGCGGGGCCTTTTTCTCGCTCCCGTTTTCGCGCACCTGTTGCCGCGCTGCCAGGGTGCGCGCGGGCGGCCGGGCGGAGACCGGTCCGGAACTCCGCGACCACCGGGCGCTTGCCTAGCGGCGGCGCGGCCCGATATGCCGGGGCGACACGCACGAACCGCGGCTGGATATGCAAGGACACGGCTGGATGCGACTGGACACGGCACGATTCGAGCCCGAGGCCTCCACGACGCGGCGCGGACGCCCGACCGGGCGCCGCGGCCTCCGCGCAGGGCTGTCTCTGGGCCTCGCCATCGCGGTGCTCGGCGGCGGGCCGGCCCTGGCCCAGCGGGAGGACCAGGGCCTCCAGCTCGGCTGCGCCAACGACTACTTCCGCCTCTGCGTCGGCGTCGATCCGAACAGCCCGGAGGCCGAGCGCTGCATGACGCGCAACCGCAAGCGCCTCTCGCCCGAGTGCCGCGCGGCCATCGGCGACTACGACCGCCGCACCGGCGGCAAGTCGATGCCGGACGAATGAGCCAGGGGCGTCCGGCTCGCGGGCGCTTCCCGGGTGGGTTCAGGGTGGGGCGGTAAACCCGTCTACCCTGGGGCCCGGCCAGCCGCGCTTATCCCGTCCCTCGCATCCGGGGGTGACGGGATCACACGATGCGGGATCGCACGGCGCATGAGGCCGCGGGCTCGGCCCACCCTCGCAGAAGGGGAAGGGAGAGCGCGCAGACGACCGCCCGACAGGCGTGAATACGGTCGCCTCCGCGAGCAGGGCGATCGCGGCCGTCCCCGGCCTCGTTCCGCGGCGCTCGCCGAGCGAGCCCGGACCCGAAGGGGCGCGCGGAGCCTGCGATCCACGAACACCGCACGCCCGGCCAGGCGATGCCCTCGCGCAGGGGCGCGGCCGGGCCTCATCCGAAGCCCGGCCGCGGTGCCTTTCCGGCGATCCTCAGTGCGCGCCGACGCGCCGGGCCGGGACGATGTCGTTGGCGATGACCTCGCCGAAGGGGCCGTTGTTGCGGATCGGGGCCGCGTCCCCGTTGCCGGTGGTGGCGCGCAAGGGGAGCTTGGGGAAGACGAGTTCGGCGAAGCGGTAGGCCTCCTCCAGGTGCGGGTAGCCGGAGAGGATGAAGCGGTCGATGCCGAGGTCGATGTACTCCTTCATCCGGTCGGCCACCTGATCGGCGGAGCCGACCAGGGCGGTGCCCGCGCCCCCGCGCACGAGTCCGACGCCGGCCCAGAGGTTCGGGGAGACCACGAGCTTGTCGCGGCGCCCGCCGTGGAGCGCCATCATCCGGCTCTGCCCCACCGAATCCTGCCGCTTCAGGGTGGCCTGCGCCTGGGCGATGGTGGCGTCGTCGACCCGCGAGATCAGCCGCTCGGCCGCCTCCCACGCCTCGCCCTCCGTCTCTCGCACGATGACGTGCAGGCGGATGCCGTAGGAGAAGGTCTTGCCCTTGGCCTCTGCGGCCGCGCGCGCCAGGGCGATCTTCTCGGCGACGCCCGCGGGGGGCTCGCCCCAGGTCAGGTAGACCTCGCAGTGTTCGGCCGCCACCGCGATGCCGGCGGGGGAGGAGCCGCCGAAATAGAGGGGCGGGTGGGGCGCCTGGACGGGAGGGAAGATCAGGCGCCCGTTCTCGGTGCGCAGGTGCTCCCCTTCGAAGGTCACGGTCTGCCCGGCCAGGAGCCCGCGCCAGATGGTGAGGAACTCGTCGGTGACGGCGTAGCGCGCGTCGTGGTCGAGGAAGACGCCGTCCCCGCGCAGCTCGACGGGGTCGCCCCCCGTGACCACGTTGACGAGGAGGCGTCCCCCCGAGAGCCGGTCGAGGGTCGAGGCCATGCGGGCGGCGGCGGCGGGCTCCATCAGGCCGGGGCGCACGGCCACGAGGTAGCGCAGGCGCTTCGTCAGCGGCGCCAGCGCCGAGGCGACGATCCAGGAATCCTCGCAGGAGCGGCCGGTGGGCAGCAGCACGCCGTAATAGCCGAGATCGTCCGCCCCCTGCGCGATCTGGCGGAGGTAGTCGAGGGAGACGGCCCGCGCCCCCTCCGCGGCGCCGAGATAGCGCCCGTCGCCGTGGGTCGGCAGGAACCAGAGGACGTCCGCGCGCCCGTCGCTGTGCTGGGTCATGGTGGGCTCCGTGTCGGCTCAGGCGGCGTGCGCGCCGAGCAGGTGTTCGAGGATGCGGCCTTCGAGCGCCGCGAGGTCGGGGTCGCCGCGGCGGCGCGGGCGGGGCACGTCGACCCTGAGGTCGAGGGCGATGCGGCCGGCCTCCACCACGAGGATGCGGTCGGCCAGCGCCACCGCCTCGGCGACGTCGTGGGTGACGAGGAGGGCGGTGAACCCTTGCGCGCGCCAGATCCGCTCGATCAGATCCTGCATGCCGATGCGGGTGAGGGCGTCCAGCGCCCCGAGCGGCTCGTCGAGGGCGAGGAGCCCCGGCCCGCTGACGAGCGCGCGGGCGAGCGCCACGCGCTGGCGCTGGCCCCCCGACAGAGTCGCCGGCCACTGCCCCGCCTTGTCGGCGAGCCCGACCTCCTCGAGCGCCGCCGCGGCCCGCGCGCGCCGCTCCGCCCGGGTGCCGAGCCCGGAGAGCCCCACCGCCACGTTGTCGATGACCCGGGCCCAGGGCAGCAGGCGCGGTTCCTGGAACATGATCCGCCGCGACGGGTCCCGGCGCGCGCCCTCCGGCCGCTCCAGCACGATCCGCCCGCCGCTCGGGGCCTCGAGCCCGAGGATCAGCCGCAGCAGGGTGCTCTTGCCGCAGCCGGAGCGCCCGACCACCGCGGTGAACTGGCCCGCCGGGACGTGGAGGTCGATGCCCTCGATCACGGCGTGGCCGTCGAAACCTTTGCGCAGGTCGCGCAGGGTCACGGCGATGCCGCGCTGCCCCGCCGGGGCGTTCCGCGCCGGCGGGGGCGCCCCGGCCGTCCGGCCGGGCTCCGTCCCGGAGATCTCGGGTCTGATCGCGTCGAGCAGCATGGTCAGGCGCTCCTGTAGGCGGGGTTCCAGGCGAGGCAGACGCGCTCCAGCCGCCGCGTCAGGGCGTCGGCGAGCTTGCCGAGCGCGGCGTAGATGAGGATCGCCAGCACCACGACGTCCACGAGCATGAACTCGCGCGCCTGCATGGCCATGTAGCCGAGGCCGGACGAGGCCGAGATCGTCTCGGCCACGATGAGCGTCAACCACATGATGCCGAGGCCGTAGCGCAGGCCGACGAAGATCGAGGGAAGCGCACCCGGCAGCACCACGCGCCGGAAGAGTTCGAGGCGCGACATGCCGTAGACGTGGCCCATCTCCACGAGGCCCGGATCCACCGAGCGGATGCCGTGCAGGGTGTTGGCGTAGATCGGGAAGAACACGCCGAGCGCCACGAGGAAGAGCTTGGCCCCCTCGCCGATGCCGAACCACAGGATCACCAGGGGGATCAGCGAGAGGTGGGGGATGTTGCGCACCATCTGCACGCTGGTGTCGGTGAGCCGCTCGGAGAGCCGCGAGAGCCCGTTGGCGAGGCCGAGCGCGAAGGCAATGCCGCCGCCCACCGCGAAGCCGGCGAGCGCGCGCAGCGCGCTGACGCCGAGATTGGTCCAGAGCTCGCCGCTGGAGGCCGCCGCCACGCCCGCCCGCGCCACGTCGAGGGGGGCGGGCATGAAGCGGTTCGAGACGAGGCCGAACGAGACCGCCCCCTGCCAGCCCGCCAGGGCGAGGACCGGCAGCAGCCAGGGCACGAGGTGAAGGCCCGCCTCGCGCAGCGGCGGGAGGTAGGACGCGGCGCCGTTCCTGCGCGGGGCGGCGGGAGTGGTGGCGGCGCTGGGGCGCCCCACCGCGAGGGGGATCGCGGGATTTGCCATGGGGGATCCGCCGGGGCTCAACCGTTGCGCCCTGCGGGCGGGGTCCAGACCGCATCGGCGATGCGGACGGGCTTCGGGATCAGCTTGAGGGCGTGGAAGCTGTCGGCGATGCGCTGCTGCTCGGCGATCGCCCCGGCGTCGAGGGGCGCGACCCCGTAGGATTGCCGCTCCAGGGCGACCGCCAGGACCTGGGCCGGAATGCCGATCGCGGGGGCGAGTTCGGCGGCCACGCTCGCGGTGTTGTCCCGGGCCCAGGCATCGATCGCCCCGATGACGTCGAGGGTCGCCGCGACGAGGCCGGGGGCGGTCTCGGTGATCGTCCGGCTCGCGAGGTAGAACTGCCGGTTCGGGGTCAGGCCCTCGGCGGTGGCGAGCGTCCGCGCCCCCGTCGCGCGCTCGGCGGCGGCGAGGTAGGGGTCCCAGATCGCCCAGGCATCCACCGCCCCGCGCACGAAGGCGGCGTTGCCGTCGGCGGGCGCGAGGAAGGCGGTGTCGACGGCCTCGTAGGGCACGCCGGCCTTCTCCAGGGCCCGCAGGAGCAGGGCGTGCACGTTGGAGCCCTTGTTGAGGGCGACCCGCTTGCCCCGCAGGTCCGCCACGGTGCGGATCGGGCTGTCCCTCCGTACCAGGATCGCCTCGCCGCGGGGGGCGGGCGGCTCGGCCGCGACGTAGCGCAGTTCCGGGCTCGCGGCCTGGGCGAAGATCGGCGGGGTCTCGCCGGCCGAGCCGAGATCGATGGCGCCCGCGTTGAGCGCTTCGAGGAGCGGCGGCCCGGAGGGGAATTCCGACCACGCCACCGCGACGCCCTGCCTGGCCAGGGCCCGGTCGAGGTCGCCCCGGCCCTTCAGGAGCACCAGGGTTCCGTATTTCTGGTAGCCGATGCGCAGGGTCTTCGGCGCTCCCCGCTCGGGCGCCGCCCGCAGGGGCTTGGCGCCGAGCCAGGCCGCGAGGCCGAGACCCGCGGCGAGCAGGGTGCGCCGGTTCGTGGGCGCGGCGGCGGCGAGGGCGGTGCTGCGGGGTTGGCGTGGGAGTGTCATGACGTCTCGTCAGCCGTTGCGTGCGGGTGGGGTCCAGACCACGTCGGCGACGCGGATGGGCCTGGGGATCAGCTTGAGGGCGTGGAAGCGGTCGGCGACGCTCTGCTGCTCGGCCACCACCTGCGGCGTCAGCGGTCCGATCCGGTAGTTCGCCCGGTCGACGGCGCGGCGCGTGGCGGCGAGCGGCACGCCGGTGCCCTGCGCGAGGATGGCCGCGACCGAGCCGCGGTTGGCCTCCGCCCAGCGCGCGACGCCGTCGAGCACGTCGAGGGCTTCGCCGAGCACATCGGGCCGGGCCTGGGCGAAGCCGCGGTTGGCCAGGAAGAAGATGTTCGGGCGCGCGACGTCGGTGGCGTAGCTGAGCACCCGCACCCCGTCCCCGCCCTCCGCGATGGCGAAATAGGGGTCCCAGATCGACCAGGCGTCGAGGCTGCCGCGGGCGAAGGCGGCGGCGGCGTCCGCGGGCGCCAGGATCACCGGCTCGACATCGGCGTAGGAGAGCCCCGCCTTCTCCAGCGTCGCCACCGCGAGGTTGTGCGCGCTCGTGCCCTTGGCGAAGCCCAGGCGCTTACCCTTGAGGTCGGCGATCGTCCGGAGGGGCGAGCCCTTGGGCACCAGGATGCCCGAGCCCGTCCCGGCACCCTCCTGCGCGGCGGCGTAGACGAGGTCGGCGCCCGCCGCCTGCGCGAAGATCGGCGGCGCGTCGCCGGTCTGGCCGAGATCGATCCCGCCGAGGCCGAGCGCTTCGAGGAGCGGCGGTCCGAGGGAGAACTCCACCCATTTCACGGCGTAGCCGAGGGGCTTCAGCCGCGCCTCGATCACGCCCTGCTGCTTGGCGATCACCAGGATGCCGTTCTTCTGGTAGCCGATCCGGAGCAGGCCGGGCTCGGCGGCGCGGGCGCGCCGCGGCAGGGCGGCGGGCAGGCCCGCGGCGAGGGCGCCCGCGAGGAGGGAGCGCCGGTCGATCATCGGGCGCCTGCCGCGAGGCGGGCGGACGGCGCGGCCTGAAGTCCGGGCAGGCCGCCGCGGGCGTGGGTCGCGAGCGCGGCGATCTCGGCGCCGGCCTGCCCGATCCGGGCGAGGAGGCCGGGCTCGACGGGAAGCCCGTCGCGGAAATCCGCGTCCGCCCCGTAGACGGCGGTGGGGGCCTGCAACGCGCTGAAGAAGCCGAAGAGGGGGCGGAAGGCGTGCTCCACCACCAGGGCGTGCCGGCTCCCGCCGCCCGTGGCCACGATCGCCACCGGCTTGCCGGCGAGCGCCTCGGGGGGGATCAGGTCGAACAGGTGCTTGAACAGGCCGGTATAGCTGCCCTTGTAGACCGGCGAGCCGACGACGAGGGCGTCGGCCTCCTCGATGGCCTCGATCACCCGGCGGGCGGGGAGCGGCAGGGCCTCCCGGTTCCAGGCGGCACCGAGCCCGCTGCCGGCATCCACGAGGTCGAACAGGCGCAGGTCGAGGGGCGCGTGCACTGCGGCTTCCTCGGCCACCGCCTCCACCAGGGCGCGGGTCTTCGACGGGCGCTGCAGGTTGGCGCTGAAGCCGACGAGTCTCGGTCGTGTCATCTGGCTGGTCCCCGTGGGCGGTGATGAGCGCGCCGCCGTCCGGCGGAGGCGCGGTCTCGATGCCTAAAGGCTGCGTGAGCAGGGCGCCGGGGTCAATGAAACGTTCTTATAAAAGGACGATCCGTCGGAGAGGATCGTATCTCTCCCGGCCTCGGGCGGAGAATGTTTCCGCGAGATCCGGCGATGTCCGAGGAAATCTCCCGGATCGCCGCCAGTGCGTCCCGCAGATCGCTCGATCTACGGAACGCGCAGGGGTGATGTGCTTGCGACGGCGCCCGTTTGCTGCCGCGGGCGGCGCGCGCGGGGCCTCCGGCGAGAAGAAACCTGCGGCGCCGCGCGGTCCCTGAGGAAGGTTCTCGCGCGAAGGCGCGGAAGAACGATTTTCTGTTCCTTTGACGCTGGATCGTCGGCGCTGAATACTTGGATCGATCCCGATCTTTCGTCGTCGCCGCCGCGCGTCAGGCGGCGCGGGCGCGATCCCGAGTACTCGTCCCCAATCATTCGTCCAGCATAAAGCATTCATTCAGCATATCGGAGGCATTCCCCATGGCCGATACGAACGCAGCCGAGCCCATCCGCTTCGCCTACTGGGTGCCCAACGTCTCGGGCGGCCTCGTCGTCAGCAAGATCCCGCAGCGCACGGGCTGGGACGGCGATTACAACCGCCGCCTCGCGCAGATCGCGGAAGAGGCGGGCTTCGACTACGCCCTGACGCAGATCCGCTTCACGGCGGGCTACGGGGCCGAGTACCAGCACGAATCGGTGGCCTTCAGCCACGCCCTGCTCGCGGCGACCTCGAAGATCAAGGTCATCGCCGCGCTCCTGCCCGGCCCCTGGAACCCGACGCTCGCGGCCAAGCAGGTGGCGACGATCGCCCAGCTCACCGGCGACCGCATCTCCGTCAACATCGTCTCGGGCTGGTTCTCGGGGGAGTTCCGCGCGATCGGCGAGCCCTGGCTCGACCACGACGAGCGCTACCGGCGCTCGGAGGAGTTCATCCGCGCCCTGCGCGGGATCTGGACGCAGGACGCCTTCAGCTTCCGCGGCGACTTCTACCGCTACGCCGACTACACCCTGAAGCCGAAGCCCGGCACGCCGCTCCCCGAGATCTTCCAGGGCGGCTCGTCGCGCGCGGCCCGCGACATGGCCGCCCGCGTCTCCGACTGGTACCTCACCAACGGCGGCGGCCCGGAGGATATCCGCGCCCAGGTCGAGGACATCCAGGGGAAGGCCCGAGCGAACGGGCATTCCGTCAAGATCGGCGTCAACGCCTTCGTCATCGCCCGCGACACGGAGGCGGAGGCCCGCGCCGTCCTCCAGGAGATCATCGACCAGGCCGATCCGGAGGCGGTGAAGGCCTTCGGGCACGAGGTGAAGAACGCGGGAAAAGCCTCGCCGGAAGGGGAGGGCAACTGGGCGAAGTCGAGCTTCGAGGATCTCGTCCAGTACAACGACGGCTTCAAGACCAACCTCATCGGCACCCCCGATCAGATCGCCGAGCGCATCCTGGCGCTCAAGGATATCGGCGTCGATCTCGCGCTGCTCGGCTTCCTGCATTTCCAGGAGGAGGTGAAATACTTCGGCGACGAGGTGATCCCACGGGTACGGGCGCTCGAGGCCGCCCGCGAGCGCCGGGCCGAGGCGGCCTGAGCGGGATCGCCCGACCCTCCCTTCCGCACCGTATTCACACATCTTGGGCGGTCGTGCCCGCGCACTCCCTCCCCCCTCTGCGGGGGAGGGTGCCGAGCGGAGCGAGGCGGGAGAGGGGAACCCCGCTTCTGGAAGGGGTGCGGCGTCGATGCCGCGCAGATCCTGCACCGTCGCACCCCTCTCCCGACCTCCTTCGGGGGCCACCCTCCCCCGCAGAGGGGGGAGGGATCGTCGCGCGCGTGAACAACCGGGAACGCCATCATGAACATCGCCGTCAGCCCCGCCGCCGTCGAGACCGGACAGCCGCGCCCCGTGCCGGGGCGCCCGCGGCCGGCCGAGCCGGCCCATGTCATCCGCGACGAGGCCGAGGCCATCCGCGTGGCGGAACGGCTCGCCGCCCTCTTCCGCGAGGGCGCGTCCGAGCGCGACCGCACCGGGGCGCGGCCGGCCGAGGAGCTCGACGCCTTCTCGCAGAGCGGGCTCTGGTCGATCAACGTGCCGCGCACCTATGGCGGGCCGGGCGTGTCCTACGCCACCCTGGCGCGGGTGATCGCCATCGTCTCGGCGGCCGATCCCTCGATCGGGCAGATCGCGCAGAACCATCTCGGCATCGTGGCGGCGATCGACACGGTGTCGGAGCCCGCGCAGAAGGCGCTGCTCTTCGGCGAAGTCCTGAAGGGCGTCCGCTTCGGCAACGCCTTCTCCGAGCGGGGCACGGCGCGCGCCGCCGATTTCGAGACGCGCTTCACGGATGCGGGCGACCACGTGGTGGTGCGGGGGCGGAAGTTCTACGCCACGGGGGCGCTGCTTGCCCATCTCGTGCCGATCGTGGCCACCGACGCGGAGGGCCGCGCGTGGTACGCCATCGCCGAGCGGGACGCGCCCGGCCTCTCGGTCATCGACGACTGGTCGGCCTTCGGCCAGCGCGGCACGGCGAGCGGCACGGTGCTGATCGAGGACGTGCGCGTGCCGAAGACCCATCTCGTGCCGGCCTGGAAGGGCTACGCGCGCCCCAGCGCGGACGGGGCGATCTTCCAGATCATCCAGGCGGCGGTGGATGCGGGCATCGCCCGCGCGGCGCTGACCGACACGATCGATTTCGTACGCACGAAATCCCGCCCCTGGATCGACAGCGGGCAGGGGCGCGCCTCCGACGACCCCTACACGATCCGGGCGGTGGGCGACCTCACCATCCGCCTGCACGCGGCCGAGGCGCTCCTCGAACGGGCGGGCCGGGCGATCGACGGGGCGGTGGCCGCCCCCGAGACCGAGAGCGTGGCGGCGGCCCAGCTCGCCACCGCGGAGGCGAAGGTGCTGACGACGGAGGTGGCGCTCGCCGCCGCCAACACCCTGTTCGAGCTCGCCGGCACCCGCGCGACGCTCGCCGAGCACAATCTCGACCGGCACTGGCGCAACGCCCGCACCCACACCCTGCACGATCCGGTGCGCTGGAAATACGCCATCGTCGGCAACCACGCCCTCAACGGCGTGAACCCGCCCTTCCACGCCTGGAGCTGAGGCGGGCTCGGGATATTCTCCACGGTAGTGACGGCGCGGCTCTACAGGCTGAGAGGCCATCTTTCCGGAGCGCCGCAGGCGAGCCCGGACCCGGAGGGGCGCGCGATCGTCTTGCGAGAACCGGATCGCACTTTCGGGTATCGCGCCCTATAGCCCCACCCGCTTGGCCCCGTCCGGCTCGGCGACGAGGGTGGGCGGGGGCTCGGCCGGGCGCAGCATGCCCTGGAGGGGGCCGGTGGCGGGCTCCGGCGTCGCCGCCCGGTCGCCCGCCACCGCCGCCACCGCCTCGGGGGCGATGAGGCCGAGCTTGGCCGCGTGCTCGGCCATGGCCACGCTGTCGGCGGCGAGCACGAAGCTGCTGCCGGCCCCCGTCACCGCCGCGGCGATCGCCTCGATCGCGGCGATCCGGTCCGCGTCGGCGGCGACGTTGCGGATGTAGATGGCCGCGATCCGGCCCGGATGGGCGGCCACGATCTCCGCGTAGACCTCCGGATCGTGCTGGCCGCTGTCGCCGATCAGCACGAAGGGCAGGTCGCGGTAGAGGTCGAGCATGTGGCCGATGAGGGCGCGCTTGTGGTCCTCGGCCCGGCGCGGCAGCGGGTGCGTCCAGGACAGGCCCCATTCCCGCAGGAACAGGATCGGTCCCACGGGGATGGCGTGGCGGGCGAAGAAGGCGCTCAGCACCTCGTAGAGCCCCCAGGGCGCGCGCGAGACGTAGAGCATCGGGTTGCCCTCCGCGCCCGTACCACCCGCGTGGAGCGCCCGGTAGAGGGTGGCGACGCCGGGAAACGCGACCCGGCTCTCGGCATCCTCCACGAAGAGGCGCCAGAGCATCACCAGCTTGTTGGCCACGCCCGTGTGCATCACCGTGTCGTCGATGTCGCTGACCACGGCGAAGCGGGCCCGGTCCGAGGGGATGTAGATCTCGGCCCGCGCCTCCACCGGCGTCGGGGCGTCGAGGACCAGGTCGACGGCGTGCCAGGGGCCCGGGCCCGCGGGGGCGCGGCGCGGGTGCAGGTGGATGCGGAAATAGCCGTCGCGGTCGGTGGCAACCCGCTGCTCGGTCCCCTCGAACCGGGCGGTGACGGGCGCGCCCGCCACCGCCCGGCGCCCGATGCGGCGGCGCATGTCCCGCCAGAGGTCGCGCAGGCTGTCCCGGTCGGTCTCCCCCGGCGCCCCCGATTGCCGGAAGACCCGGCCGATCAGGAACACCGCCTCGCAGGAGCCGTAGCCGCGATAGGGCTCCAGCACGATGCCGCCGCGCCCCTGCGCCCGCCGCACGGGCCGCGAGAACAGGCGCAACGTTCCCTTCGTGACCCGGTACAGGCTCGACCGCACCATCACCGCTCTCCCGCACGTGCCGGATGCAAATGATCCGAGCGCCGGGAAAGTTCGCGTCCGAGACGCGCGCGGGATCCCTTCCGGATGGCGGATGCCGGCTTCGCGCCGACCCGCGCTGGCTTGGCCAATACGGCCCTGGCCGCGACCGGGCGGGGATCGCCTCATACCAAATCCGATTGATCCCTTCGGGATGGCGGATCTGGGCTTCGCTCAGGCGCCGCGCGGGCTCGGTCGATACGACCCCCGCTTCGATCAAGCGGCGATCGTATCAGACCGTTTCCCGGCTCACCGCCTCAATTGCACTCGGGCCTCTCCTCCCCCCGGATCTCGGGCTTGCCCAGATCGGGCAGGCCCGATCTGGGTGGGGAGGAGCCGGAGATGGGGGGTGGCGCAAAAGGCGCCGCAACGCTCGCTTCTGCGCCACCCCCACCCCGCACCTCTCCCCGCGAGGGGGAAGGGACAGGAGCCCCTCCGATTGCCGAGAACGGCCGTCACGCGTCCACCAGGGCGACGGCGCGGGGGGGCGGCAGGTTGGCGCGCAGCTCCCGCGACACCGCCGCCGAGGCCGAGATCGTGCCGAGATTGGCGTAGGTCTCGTGGTTCTTCTCGATGGCGGAGAGGTCGTAGAGGTAGTTCACCATCAGCCCGTGGGACTGTTTCAGCCCCTTGCCGGAGGTGTCGCCGAGGAAGTTGATCCGCTCGAGCCGCGCCCCGTTGCCGAGATGGAAGCGCGCCACCGGATCGAGGGGCCGGCCGCGCTCGTTCTTGGCGCGCAGGAAGTAGGCGGCGGCGGCCGGGATCAGCGCCTTGCGCACCGCGTCCGCCTTGGCCTTGTCGGCGTTCCAGCCGGGCTCGTCGAGGAGGCGCAGGGTCTCCACGTCCTCGCGGCCGATCCCCTGCGGCGCGTCGGCCCGGCGCTCGCGGTCGAGCCAGGCGGCGAAGCCCGGGACCGGGGACAGGGTGACGAAGGTCTTCAGGCTCGGGATCTCGCGGGCGAGGTCCTCCACCACCTGCTTGATGAGGAAGTTGCCGAAGGTGACGCCGGCCAAGCCCCGCTGGCAGTTGGAGATCGAGTAGAAGATCGCCGTGGTGAAGGCGCTGGGCTTCAGGGGCGCGCGCTCCTGGCTGAGGATCGGCGCGATGGCCGGCGCGATCGCCTCGGTGAGGGCCACCTCCACGAAGATCAGCGGCTCGTCCACCAGGGCCGGGTGGAAGAAGGCGAAGCAGCGCCGGTCCCGCGGCTCGATGCGGCGGCGCAGGTCGTCCCAGTCGGCGATGGCGTGCACCGCCTCGTAGCGGATGATCTTCTCCAGGATGTGGGCCGGCGTCGTCCAGTCGATGTGGCGCAGCACCAGGAAGCCGCGGTTGAACCAGGAGGCGAACAGGTGCTCGAAGTCGCGGTCGAGGCTCGCCACCGCGTCGGTCAGTTCCGGGGTGCTGCCGGCTTCGGCCTTGAGCTCCTTGCGCAGGTCGAACAGGTCCTCGCGCATGCGCACCAGGGCCAGGGTCCCGTCCCGGGCGAGGTTGAGGCGGCGGACGAGTTCCTGGCTGCGGGGCTCGGCCGCCTCGTGCAGCAGGCCGAGCTTGGCCCGGGTCGGATCCGCCCGGTACGCGGCGATGGCCGCGTCCACCGCGGCGTGGTCGGCGTCGAAATCGACGGCGATGTGGCGCAGGAAGGCGAGGCGCTCGGGCTTGGCGAAGCTGGCGTAGCGGTCGAGGATGGCCCGGGCGAGGGCGACGCCCGAGGCCTCGCCGCGGCGGGAGATCAGGTCCTCGCAGAGGCGGACGAGTTCCGCCGGGTCGGCGCGGGCGGCCAGGTCGCCGCGGGCCATGCCGATGAGGTCGCGCCCGCGGTCGCTGATCGTCTGGAGAAGGTCGCCGAAAAACGAGATCGCCGCCATGCTTCGCCCGCCTCAGGGACCTGCCGCGCCGGGCAGGCGGGGGCCGGCGGCGCCGGCCCGGCCTGCGCGGCGGACCCCGCCGTTCTAGGGCCGCGCGCGGATCGCCGCCAGTGCGGCGAAGCCGGCGCGGGATCGGTCAGGCGCGGGAGGCGTCCCCGGCGATCACGGCCCGGTCGGCCCGCTCGCGCCAGTCGCCGAGGCCGTGCTGGCGGGCGAAGCGCAGCTCGGCCGCGCGCAGGGCCCGCTCCGGAGCGCGCGCCCGGTGAATCTCGACGACGCCGATGGTGAAGGGGACGCCGAGGATCTCCTTGGAGAAATCGATACGGTAGTTCGCCACACGGAACTCCCTTGTTCGTGTCGAAGGGCAGCGGCCGCGCCGCCGCGAATCAGCACCATCCGGCCCGGACGGGCCTCATGTGAAACGATAATCGGCCCTGCGCCAAGCGCGCGGGTCACCGATGCGCCCGTCCGGCTGTGCGTAGTCCCCGGCGCGGCCGGAGCACGGCACCGATGCCGGGGCTGCATGCCGCGGCGGCGGAACCGGCGGTGCGAGAGCTTATATGGGGGCTCTCGCGCGGATCGGAAGACGCGGCCGGCCCGGCCGTGCCCGGGCGCGGACCTCGCAGGCCCTCCGTTGACCGCACCGACGCCGACCCTCACCGCGCGTGCGCGCCTCGGCCTGACCCTGATCGCGGGCGGGGCGGTGGCCAACATCTACTACAACCAGCCCCTGCTCGCGCTCCTCGTCTCGGATTTCGGCCCCCGCGCCGCCCTCTGGGTGCCCACCGCTTGCCTCGTGGGCTACGGGCTCGGCATCGTCGGCCTGGTGCCGCTCGGCGACAGCCTGCCGCGGCGCGGCCTGATCCTCGGCCAGCTCCTCGCCCTGGCGCTCGCCCTCGTGGCGGCGGGCCTCAGCCCGAACCTCCCCTGCCTGGCTCTGGCGAGCCTCCTCGTGGGCGTCCTCGCCTCGGCGGCGCAGCAGGCGGTGCCCTTCGCCGCCGAACTCGCTCCGGACGCGAGCCGCGGGCGCATCGTGGGCCAAGTGATGACGGGGCTGCTCACCGGCATCCTGCTGGCGCGCACCGCGAGCGGCTTCGTCGGCGCCCATCTCGGCTGGCGCGCGGTCTTCCTCGCGGCGGCGGGCGTGGCGCTCGCCATGGCGGGCATCGCCGCGGCGACCCTGCCGCACACGCCGCAGACCCGGCGGCTGCGCTACCGCGCCCTGATGCTCTCGATCCTGCACCTCGCCCGCACGCAGCCGACCTTGCGCCGGGCGAGCCTGATCCAGGCCCTGCTGTTCGCGGGCTTCAACGCCTTCTGGGTGACGCTGGCGCTGCTGGTGGAGGCGGAGCCCTTCAACCTCACCGCGGCGGGCGCCGGCCTGTTCGGGGTGATCGGCGTGGCGGGGGCCCTGGTGGCGCCCCTGTCCGGCCGCTTCAGCGACCGGCGCGGGGCGCGGCCCGTGGTGATCGGCGGCGCGCTCCTGGTGATGGCGGCCTTCGCGGTGCTGTGGGCCGCGGGCCAGGGGTCCCTCGCCGCCGTGGCCCTCGGCGTGCTCCTCATCGATATCGGCCTGAACGGCGCGCTCATCGCCAACCAGACCCGGGTCTACGCCCTGGTGCCGGGCGCCCGGGGCCGGCTCAACACGGTGCTGTTCACCCTGATGTTCGCCTTCGGGGCGCTCGGCGCCTATGCCGGCTCGCAGGCCTTCCTGCTCGCGGGCTGGCCCGGCGTCTGCCTCGTGGGGCTCGCCTTCTCCGGCGCGGGCCTCGTCCTCGCGCTGCTGGAGCGCGGCCCTACGCGCCCGCCACGGTGAGCACCAGCGGCCCGTTGCGGGTGGCGACGACGGTGTGCTCGTACTGGACCGTGGGGAACCGGGGCCGGCTGTAGAGGGTCCAGGGGTCGTCGCCGTCCTCGGCGAAGGTGGCGCCCAGGGACAGGAAGGGCTCGACGGTGAAGACCATCCCCTCGCCCATGATCCGGCGCTCGGCGGCGTTCGGCCAGGTCGCGATCTCGGTGGGCGCCTCGTGCAGCGACAGGCCGACCCCGTGGCTCGCGAGGTTGCGCACCAGCGTGTAGCCGTTCTTCTGCGCGAAGGTGCCGACCGCCCGGCCGATGCCGGAGAGCGGCCGGCCGGCGCCGACCTGGCGCAGGCCCGCCCACATCGCCCGGCGCCCGTCCTTGCAGAGCCGCTCGACCGCCCGCGTCACCGGCGGCACGGGAAAGGAGGCGCCGGTATCGGCGAAGTAGCCGCCCTTCTCCGCGGAGACGTCGATGTTGACGAGATCGCCCGGGGCGATCCGGCGGTCCCCGGGGATGCCGTGGGCCACCTCCTCGTTGACGCTGATGCAGGTGGCGCCGGGGAAGCCGTAGGCCAGTTCCGGGGCCGGCCGCGCCCCGGCCGCCGCCAGGATGGCCCGGCCGATCCCGTCGAGCTCCGCGGTGGTCATGCCGGGCTCGACGGCCCGGCCCATCGCGGCGAGGGTCTCGGCGACGATGCGCCCGATCGCCTTCAGCGCCGCGAGGTCGTCCTCGCTCGAGATCGTCATGCGGGTCTCCTTCGGGCCGGCGCCCCCGCCCCGGGGCTCACGGGGTCCGTTCCGCGGCGGGCTTCAGCACGCGGCCGAGGCGGCACCACGCCCCCTTGTCCGCGGGCGGCAGGCCGAAGCGGAGGCGGTCGGGCCGCTCGGGGAAGCGGCGGACATGGATGCCGGCCTCCCCCAGGCGCCGGTGCAGGCCCGGCGCGTCGGGGAAGCGGGCGAGGCGGAACAGGGCGGTCCCGCCGAGCACGGTGCCGCCGCCGCGGGCGAGGAGCCGGTCGAGGCGGGCGGCGTCGGCGGCCCGCGCGCGGGCGGCCTCCCGCCGCCACGCCGCGTCGGCGAGGGCGGCGCGCCCGATGGCGAGCGCCGGCCCCGAGACCGCCCAGGGCCCGAGGGCGGCGGCGATCCGGCGGGCCGCCGCGGGCAGGGCGAGGGCGAAGCCGAGGCGCAGGCCCGCGAGCCCGTAGGTCTTGCCGAAGGAGCGCAGCACCACGAGGCCCGGGGCGAGGTGGGGGGCGAGGCTCTCCACCGGCTCCAGATCGCAGAAGGCCTCGTCCACCACGAGGAGGCCCCCCCGCGCGGCCATGCGCGCGGCGGTCGCGCGCAGGTCGGCTGCGGCGTGCACCCGGCCGTCCGGGTTGTTCGGGTTGACCACCACGGCGACCGCGGCGCTCTCGGCTTCCGCGAGATCGGCCACCGCGCGCACGGCGTGGCCCGCCCGCGCCCAGGCCGCCGCGTGCTCGGCATAGGTCGGCCCGACGACCGTGACGGGCCCCGGCGCCACCAGCCGCGGCAGGGTCTCGATCAGGATCTGCGTGCCCGGCGCCGGCGCCACGCAGGCCGGATCGGGCACGCCGTAGGCGGAGGCCGCCGCCTGCCGGAGCGCCGCGGCTTCCGAGGCCAGGGGCAGGCGCAGCCACAGGCTGGCGTCCGGCGGCGGGCAGGGATAGGGGACCGGATTGATCCCGGTGGAGAGGTCGAGCCAGGGCTCGGGCGCCGCGGGAAAGCGCGCGCGGGCGGCATCGAGGTCGCCGCCGTGCAGCACCGGGCCCGCCTCGTCTCCGGAACCGCCGAACAGATGCTCTGGACCGCGCTCGCTCATCCGCCCCTGACGCTGGCCATCCTCGCCCTGGCGCTCGCGGTCGAGGCCGCGGCCGGCTACCCGCAGGCGCTCTACAGGGCGCTCGGCCACCCTGTCACCTGGATCGGCCGCCTGATCGGGGCCCTCGACCGGGGCCTGAACCGGGGAGACGCCCGGCGGCGGCGGGCGGGCGGGGTGCTCGCCCTCCTCGTGCTGCTGGCCGTGGTGGGCGCCGCCGCCCTCGCCCTCACCGCCCTCGCCGGCCTCGCCGGGCCCGCCCTCGGGGTGCTCGTCCTCGGCCTCCTCGCCGCCAGCCTGCCGGCGCAGCGCAGCCTGCACGACCACGTCGCCCGCGTCGCCCGCGACCTGCGCGCCGAGGGGCTCGCCGGGGGGCGGCGCGCCGTGTCGATGATCGTCGGGCGCGACCCCGAGACGCTGGACGAGGCCGCGGTCTGCCGCGCCGCCATCGAGAGCCTGGCCGAGAACTTCTCCGACGGGATCGTCGCGCCGGCCTTCTGGCTGGGGCTCGGCGGCCTGCCGGGGGCCGCGCTCTACAAGGCGGTCAACACCGCCGACAGCATGGTCGGCCACCGCACCCCGCGCCACGGGGCCTTCGGCTGGGCGTCGGCCCGCTTCGACGACCTCGTGAACCTGCCGGCCTCGCGGCTCACCGCGGCGCTGATCGTCGCGGCCGCCGCGCTCCGGGCGGGCGCCGACCCGCGCCGGGCCTTCGCGGCCGTGCGCCGCGATGCGGGCCGGCACCGCTCCCCCAATGCCGGCTGGCCGGAGGCCGCCATGGCCGGGGCGCTCGGCCTCGCGCTGGCCGGCCCCCGGGTCTATGGCGGCACCGTGGTCGAGGATGCCTGGATGGGCGACGGAAGGCGGCAGGCGGGCCCGGCGGACGTGGAGCGGGCGCTCGCCCTCTACCGCACCGCCTGCCTCCTGCTCTGGGCCCTCGCGGCGGGGAGCGCGGCGCTCGGGTTCCTGCTCTGATCGGGGATCCGTTCGGTTCCGTCGGTGATCCGCCCATCCCCCTCGCCCCGCCTGCCGGGAGAGGGGCCCCTGCGCGAACGCGGACGTGATCGGCCGACGGCGGTATGGAGCCTCCCTGCTCGGCCGCGAAGGATCCGGTCAGGCCGGGCGCGGCGTTCCCGGTGCGGCGGCCGCGCGCCGGGCCGCGTCGCGGCGGAGCGCCGAGAGCACCACGAACATCAGGCAGGCGCCGAGCCCGAGCGCCGCGGCCAGGAAGTACATCGGCGCGAGGTTGCTGCCGGTCTGGTCGCGGATGAACGGGACCGCGTTCTGCGCGATGAAGCCGCCGAGATTGCCCACCGAGTTGATCGCCGCGATGCCGGCCGCCGCGGAGGCCCCCTTCAGGAAGGTCGGCGGCAGGGACCAGAACACGGGCTGCGCCGAGAACACCCCGGCCGCGGCCACGCAGAGGCAGGCGAACTTCACCGCCGATCCGGGCAGGACCACGCTGAGGACGAGGGCGGCCGCCGCCACCAGCCCCGGCACCACCACGTGCCAGACCTGATCGCCGCTGCGCGCGGCGCGGCGCGGGACCCACCACAGGGCGAGCGCCGTGACGATCCAGGGGATGATGTTGATGAAGCCGTTGGCCGTGTTCGAGGCCCCGAAGCTCTTCACGACGGTGGGCAGCCAGTAGCTGAGGCCGTAGGCGGCGAGCGGGAAGGCGACGTAGACCGAGGCGAGCATCCAGACCCGCCGGTCGAGGAGGGCGGCGAAGGGGTTGGCGTGCTCCACCTGCCCCCCGCTCTCCCGCTCGTGGGCGAGCTCGCGCGCGAGCCAGGCGCGCCCCTCCGCCGGGAGCCAGGGCGCCCGCTCCGGCCCGTCCGGCAGGATGCGCAGGACGACGACGGCGAGGACCAGGGCGGGCAGGCCGGTGGCCACGAACACCCATTGCCAGCCCTTGAGGCCGAGGAGCCCGTCGAGATCGAGGAGCGCCCCGCCGATCGCCGCGCCGACCGCGTTGGCCAGCGCGCTCGCGATCATGAACCAGCCGATCATCCGCGCCCGGTGCGATTGCGGGAACCACAGGGTGAGCGCGAACAGCACGCCGGGGAAGAAGCCCGCCTCGGCGACGCCGAGGAGGAAGCGCAGCACGTAGAACATCGCCGTGTTCTGGGTGAAGCCCAGGAGCACGGTGACGAGGCCCCAGGTGAACATGATGCGGGCGAACCAGCGCCGGGCGCCGACCCGCTCCAGGATCACGTTGGCGGGCACCTCGAACAGGAAGTAGCCGAGGAAGAACAGGGACGCGCCGAGCCCGTAGACGCTCTCGCTCAGGCCGAGATCGTCGACCATCTGCAGCTTGGCGTAGGAGATGTTCTGCCGGTCGATATAGGCGATCAGGTACATCAGCCCGAGGAGCGGCATCAGGCGCAGGGTCACGGTGCGGACCGTGTCGTGCGCGAGGCGCGCATCGACCGGCGGCGGGGCAGGCGTCATCGGGTCGCTCCTCGGTACGGGTCCGCGCCCCTTCGTGCGGGAGCGTCGGACGGCTCGAAAGCCGGCCCCATCCTGGCGCCCGCGACGCGCCGCGTCCATCGCGGCCGGTGACAGGCCCCGCCGCGCGGTGAGATCCCGGATCCGGCGCGCCCGTCCCCGGTCGGGCCGCTCCTCCGCCGGCCCGCCGGGGCAGGGGGGATCGCGGGCGAACCCTGCGCCTTCCCTCCCCCCTCTGCGGGGGAGGGTGCCGAGCGCAGCGAGGCGGGAGAGGGGAGCCCGGTTTCCGCCGGAGGCGCAACGTCGAGGCGGAGCGCTGTCCCGCACCGTGGCTCCCCTCTCCCGACCCCCTTCGGGGGCCACCCTCCCCCGCAGAGGGGGGGAGGGAAGACGCGGAGACGACCGTCCGGGATGTGTGAACACCGCGGCCCGACCGGGAGAGGGAACCCCCGCCTCGCTCGATGACCGTCGGGAGCCGTTCCTCGGCTGCGGCCTCCCGCGGCGCTCAGCGCGAGCCGCCCACCCCCACGAACGCCTCGATCCGGTCCGCCACGTAGTCCAGCATCTCCCGGGAGAGGCCGGGATAGACCCCGATCCAGAAGGTCCGCTCCAGCACGATCGCGGTGTTGGGCAGCGCGCCGGCCCGCCGGTAGGGCAGGTCCCTCATGTAGGGCTGGCGGGTGATGTCGCCGGCAAACAGAAGCCGGGTGCCGATGCGGCCGGCATCGAGATGGCGCAGGAGCTCGACCCGCTCGAACGGGCAGGTCTCCTTCATCACCAGGGGGAAGCCGAACCAGGAGGGCTCCGAATTCGGGGTCGCCTCGGGGAGGTGGAAGAAGTCCGTGCAGGATTGCAGGCGCGCGTGGAGATGGGCGAAGTTCGCCCGCCTGGCCGCCACGAAGCCGTCCAGCCGGTCCATCTGCGCCAGCGCGCAGGCCGCCTGCATGTCGGAGATCTTCAGGTTGTAGCCGAGATGGCTGTACGCGTATTTGTGGTCGTAGCCCCTGGGCAGGTCGCCGAGCGTCCAGCCGAAGCGGTTGTTGCAGGTGTTGTCCCGGCCCGGCGGGCAGTAGCAGTCCCGGCCCCAGTCGCGGAAGGATTCGGCGATCCGCTTGAGCTTGGGATCGTTCGTCAGGACCGCGCCGCCCTCGCCCATGGTGATGTGGTGGGCCGGGTAGAAGCTCAGCGTCGCGATGTGGCCGAAGGTGCCCACATGGCGCCCCGCATAGGTCGCGCCGAGGGCGTCGCAGCAATCCTCCACCAGCCAGAGGCCGTGTTTCTCGCACAGATGCGTCACCGTCCCGAGGTCGAACGGGTTGCCGAGGCTGTGGGCGATCATGATCGCGCGGGTCCTGGGCGTGATGGCCGCCTCGATCTGGTCGGCGGCGATGTTGTGGGTGGCGAGGTCCACGTCCACGAAGACCGGCACCGCGCCGAACTGGATCGCCGGGTTGATCGTGGTCGGGAAGCCGGCGGCGACGGCTATGACCTCGTCGCCCCGGCGGATCGCCCGGTCGCCGAGCTTCGGCGAGGTCAGGGCGGAGAAGGCGACGAGGTTGGCCGAGGAGCCCGAATTCACGGTGAGCGCGTGGCGCACGCCCACATAGGCGGCGAGCCGCGCCTCGAAGGCGGCGTTGAAGCGTCCCGTGGTCAGCCAGCCGTCGAGGGAGGCCTCGACCATCGCCATCAGTTCCGGCGCGCCGATGACCTTGCCGGAGACCGGCACGGGGCTCGCCCCCGGGGCGAAGGGCTTCTCCGCGAACACGGCCTCGCCGTATTGCCGGACGAGGTCGGCGATCGCCGCGCGGAGTTCGTCCGGGGTCCTGTGCGCTTCGCTCATCGCTCCGATCCGGCCGCGGCCTCGTAATCCTCGATCTGGGCCCGGCAGAGCCCGGCGGCGGGCGCCCCGTCGCGCCAGGCCCGGTGCCAGCCATGCACGCGGTCGAGGGTGGCGTCGAGGCTCCAGCGCGGCGCCCAGCCGAGGCGCGCCCGCGCCTTGCCGATGTCGAGGGTGAGGAGATCCGCCTCGTGGGGCTGCGCGCGGGCATCGCGCTCCCAGCGCGCCCCCGCCCCCCACCGGGCCGCGAGCCCGTCCGCGATGGCGGCGACGGGGCGGATATCCGCCGGGTCCGGCCCGAAGTTCCAGCCCTCGGCGAAGGCGGCGCCGTCCGGCCCGCACAGGCGCTCGGCCAGAAGGAGATAGCCCGAGAGCGGTTCGAGGACGTGCTGCCAGGGCCGCACCGCGGCGGGGCGCCGGATCGAGGCCGGCGCGCCGGCCGCGAAGGCGCGCAGGAGGTCGGGCACGACGCGGTCCGCCGCCCAGTCGCCGCCGCCGACGACGTTGCCCGCCCGCGCCGAGGCGAGGTTCGCCCCGCGCGCGGCCAGGAACGAGCGCCGATAGGCGGCGGTGACGAGCTCGGAGCAGCCCTTGCTGCTGCTGTAGGGGTCGTGCCCGCCCATCGGATCGTCCTCGCGGCACCCTCCCGGCCGGCCGCCATCCTCGTAGCACTTGTCGGTGGTGACGTTGACGAGGGCGCGCAGGCCCTCCGCGCGCCGGGCCGCCTCGAACAGGTGGACGGTGCCCATCACGTTGGTGGCGTAGGTGCCGATGGGATCCGCGTAGGAGGCGAGCACCAGGGGCTGGGCCGCCATGTGGACCACGATCTCGGGCCGCGCCTCGGCGAACACGGCCGCCACCCCGTCGGCATCGCGCACGTCCTGGATCACCGAGCGCATGCCGGCGGCGGCCTCCGCGGCCTCGAACAGGTTCGGTCCGGCCGGCGGCGCCAGGGCGAGCCCGGTGAGGTCGGCGCCGAGGCGCTGCAGCCAGAGCGCGAGCCACGTGCCCTTGAAGCCGGTATGGCCGGTCAGCAGCACCCGCCGCCCGGCCCAGAAATCCGGGCTCGGATTCATCAGTCCTTCCACGTCTTCCAGGGCGCGGCGCCGCTCTCCAACAGGGAATCCAGGTAGACCTTGTCGCGCAGGGTATCCATCGGATGCCAGAAGCCGTCGTGCTCGTAGGCCATCAGCTCGCCGTCGGTGGCGAGGTCGCGCAGGGGCTCGTGCTCCCAGATGCAGTCGTCGCCCGCCACGTAGTCCAGGGCCTCGGGCTTCAGCACGAAGAAGCCGCCGTTGATGCGCGCGCCATCGCCCGAGGGCTTCTCGTGGAAGCGCACGACGCGCCCGCCCTCCATCTGCAGCGCGCCGAAGCGGCCGGGGGGGGCCACCGCCGTCACGGTGGCCTTGCGGCCATGGGCGCGGTGGAAGGCGATGAGCGCGGTGAGGTCGACGTCGCCGACGCCGTCGCCGTAGGTGACGCAGAAATCCGCGTCGTCCCGGACGTAAGGGGCGATCCGCCGGAGGCGCCCGCCCGTCATCGTCGTGGCGCCGGTGTCGATCAAGGTCACCGTCCAGGGCTCCACGCGCCGCTGCAGCACCTCCAGGCGGTTCTCCTCCATGTGGAAGCGCACATCCGACATGTGGATGAAGTAGTTCGCGAAATATTCCTTGATGACGTAGGATTTGTAGCCGCAGCAGATCACGAAGTCGTGGATCCCGTGCTGCGAGTAGATCTTCATGATGTGCCACAGGATCGGCCGGCCGCCGATCTCGACCATGGGCTTGGGCCGCGAGACGACTTCCTCGCTCAGTCTGGTTCCGAGGCCGCCGGCCAGGATCACCGCCTTCATGATCGGATCGCGTCTTCCTCAAGGGCGCCGGAGCGGCGCGTGCGCCTCCCCGCGGGCGGGGCCTCCCGGCTCGGGAGCGGGCGCCGTCCGCCTCCCCCGGAGCCGCGAAGGGCGGGAGCAGCTCGACGCCGAGCTCCCGATCGGACGCGTCCAGCCGGTCCGTCTCCATGACCGGCCGCGGATGGAGCTTCAGCCCATCAGCGTACATCCGGAGTTCCGGGTTGTCCAAGAACCGGATCCGCAGGGATTGCCCGAGATCGAGGCCGATCGCGTCCGCCGGATCGTGGCCCCCGTGCCGCGGCGGCGCGTCCCGACGATCGAAGGGGAAGCGCCGGGCCGCCGTCGATCGGGATCTCGGCGCCGATATGCGGGATCCGGCGCATGCGGGGCGTAGCCTTTCCGGAGCGGGAACTGGCCGGCAATCGCCCGGGGACGGATCCGCGCGCCCGCCCCGCGGCGGTGCGCGATGGCCCAGAACGCGGCCGTCTGCCCGGATCGGGCTTGACGCCAGTTTTTACCTATTCTAATTAGCAACTGCGCGCGGCACAGGCCGCCCCGACATTCGAAACCCCAAGGAGTGCGTGACATGGCCACTGCCCACTGCGAGAGCTGCAAGTTCTTCGACGAGCACAAGGTCAACGGTGCCCAGGCGTCCGGCGAGGAGGGCCTGTGCCGCTTCAACCCGCCCGTGACCCAGCCGGCCCCCGAGTCGAAGGGCCTGTGGCCGGTGGTCGCCAACTCCGACTGGTGCGGCCACTACACAGCCGAGATGACCGCGGCCGAGTAAGGCCCGCAGCACGCACCACGCGTCCCGTGATCGGGGCTGGCCGCGAGGCCGGCCCCTTTTTCGTGCCCGGGCCCGCCCCGGTGGACGCGGGCGCCGGAGGGGATCAGGCTCCTCGCCCACCGGAGGGAACCGCCATGCTGCTCTACGAGCACCCGCTCTCGTCCTACGCGCAGAAGGTCAAGATCGCCCTGCGCGAGAAGGGCATCCCCTTCACCGCCGAGCTGCCCGAGAGCTTCGGGACGGGCCGGCGCGACGGCCCCTTCGCCGCCGCCAACCCGCGCACCGAGGTGCCGGTGCTGATCGACGGCGCCGTGACCCTGTTCGAATCGACCGTCATCCTCGAATACATCGAGGAGAGCCGGCCCGAGCCCGCCCTGCTGCCCCGAGAGCCCGCGGCCCGCGCCTTCGCCCGCCTCACCGAGGAGGTCTGCGACACCCAGTACGAGGCGGTGAACTGGGGCTTCGGCGAGGTGCTCTGGTTCCGCCGCGCGACTGGCGACCTCGCCGCCCATCTCCGCGCGCAGGCGGCGGCGCAGACGCGGGTGCTCCAGGCCTGGCTCGCCGCCCGCCTCGGGAGCGCACCCTGGTTCGGCGGCGCCGCCTTCGGCTGGGCGGATGCGGCGGTCGCGCCGATGCTCAACCGCTCGGTGCATTACGGGCTCGGGCCGGAGCCCGGCAGCCCGCTCGCCGACTGGCATGCGCGGGTGCGGGAGCGTCCCGCGGTCGCAGCCACTTTCGCCGAGTTCGACGCGGCCGCAGCCCGCATGGCGGAGGCAGCCGATCTCTACACCACGGGCGGGCGCCGCCGCGAATACCGCGACCACCGCCTCGAATGGATGGTCAAGTCGGGCGGGATCGCGGTGGTGCTGGAGGGCCTGCGCGACGGCAACATCCGCTTCCCCTGGCCGGACGGCGCGGGCGAGGGGTGAGGCCATTCGGCTCGGAACACCGGCGGAGGCCTCCGGTTGGGGAGGAGACTCCCCCCTTTCGCAGCCAACGATTCCGAGGCCGCCGCATGTCGTCCGATCCCCTGACCAAGTATCCCCGTCCGCCCTTCGAGGGGCAGCCCCAGGGCTTCCCCGGCAAGACCGGGCGGATGGTGCCCGAGCCCGACCACGGTGAGGCGAGCTATGCCGGCTCGGGCAAGCTCGCCGGCAAGGCGGCCCTGGTCACCGGGGGCGATTCCGGCATCGGCCGGGCGGTGGCCATCGCCTATGCCCGCGAGGGCGCCGACGTCGCCATCGCCTACCTGCCGGAGGAGCAGGCCGATGCCGAGGCGGTGGGCCAGTGGATCGAGAAGGCGGGCCGGCGCGCCCTGCTGCTGCCCGGCGACATCAAGGACCCGGCCCATGCCCGCGCCATCGTCGCGCGCACCGCCGAGACCTTCGGGCGCCTCGACATCCTCGTGAACAACGCCGCCTTCCAGCAGCCGAACGAGGGGCTGGAGGCGGTGGAGGACCGGATCTTCGAGGATCATTTCCGCACGAACGTGTTCGGCGCCTTCTACGCCACCAAGGCGGCGCTGGCGCATCTGAAGCCCGGCGGCTCGGTGATCTTCACCTCGTCGGTGAACTCCAAGCACCCGATGCCGACGCTGCTCGCCTACAGCGCCACCAAGGGGGCGCTCAGCAACATGGTGCTGAGCCTCGCCCAGTTGCTGGCGGAGAAGGGCATCCGGGTGAACGGCGTGTTGCCGGGGCCGATCTGGACGCCCTTCATCCCCGCGGGGATGAGCGAGGATTCCGTGAAGTCCTTCGGCGATCAGGTCCCCTTCGGCCGGCCCGGCCAGCCGGCGGAACTCGCCTCGGCCTACGTGATGCTCGCCGCCGAGGATGCGAGCTACACCTCCGGCGCCCTGATCACGGTGGCGGGCGCCATGCCCGTGCTCTGAGCCTGCCAGGATCCGTGCCGCGTCCGGCACCGGAGAGGCACCCCGTGCGGCACGATCGGGGCCGGGCCGCATGATCGCGGCCCGGCCCCTTTGCCTGCACGCGCGCCCGACCGCGCCGGGGCCGGGCCCGCGTTCTGGCGAAGCGCCTCAGACCGCGCCTCAGACTGCCTTGGCCGGCACGGCGGCGAAGCTCTCCGGCCGGGCGGGCTCCGAGAGGTAGCGCAGGCGCATCGGGCGCAGTACGAACATCGCCAGCGCCGCCGCCGCCGCCGCCACGTTGAGGGCGATGATGAGCCCGAACACCGCCGTCCAGCCATAGGCGGCCGAGACCATGCTGCCGAAGGGCACGAGGAGGGCCGCGGTGCCCTTGGCCGTGTAGAGCAGGCCGGCATTGCTGGCGGCGAACTTCGAGCCGAAGGTGTCGCCGCAGGTGGCCGGGAACAGCGAGTAGATCTCGCCGAACACCCCGAAATAGATCGCCGTGGCGAACACGAAGACCGTCGGGGTCCGGCCGTAGGCGAGCAGCAGGATCACCGCGAAGGCCGCGATGCTGAAGGCGATGAACATCGTGTTCTCGCGGCCGATCCGGTCGGAGACGTAGCCGAAGAACGGGCGCCCGAAGCCGTCGAAGATGCGGTCGAGGGAGATGGCGAAGGTGAGCGCGGCCATCTGCAGGCCGAACAGGGAGACCGGCACGTCGGCCACCTTGAAGTCGTGGGCGATCGGGGCGATCTGCGCCGCCGCCATCAGGCCGCCGGAGGCCACCATCACGAACATGGCGTACATCACCCAGAAGACCGGCGTGCGCACCGCCTCGCGGGGCGTGCGGTCGACCTGGCTCTGCGGCAGGTGCAGGACCTTGCGCTTCACCGCCCCCGCGAGGACGGGCTTGCGCAGGAGGAAGGACATCAGCACCACGACGAGGCCCTGGCCCAGGCCGAAATAGAGGAAGGCGTCGTGGTAGCCGCTCGAGGCGATGGTGCGGGCGATCGGCACCACCGTGAGGGCCGCGCCCGCGCCGAAGCCGGCCGCCGTCGCGCCCGCGGCGAGGCCGCGCCGGTCGGGAAACCATTTGAGGGCGTTGCCGACGCAGGTGCCGTAGACCGAGCCCGCGCCGATGCCGCCGATCACGGCCGCGAGATAGAGCACGAACAGCGAGGCGGCGTAGGCGTTGAGGACCCAGGACAGGGCGATCATCACGCCGCCGAAGAAGACGACGACGCGCGGGCCGTAGCGGTCCACGAACCACGTCTCCACTGGCACCAGCCAGGTCTCGGTGGCGACGAAGAGCGTGAAGGCGAACTGGATCGCGGCCCGGCCCCAGTGGTGCTCGGCGTCGATCGGGTCCACGAACAGGGTCCAGCCGTACTGGAGGTTGGCGATCATCGCCATGCAGAGGATGCCGAAGGCGAGCTGCCACCATTTGGTGGCCGGCGAGGCGTGAGGTTCCATCCCTAGGCTCCGTTTTCCGGTTCTTGGTCGGCGCGACCGTGCCGCGATCATGCAAAAAAATTCAGGGCATGCAATATGCCACGGATTAAATCACGATATCGTACGTGAGCGGGGTTCGGGGCGTGCCGGCCCGCGACCATCGCCCGCGCCGGATCCGGCTTCGTCCCGGGATCGTCCCGGTCTAACCTCGGCATCCGGTGGCCGGCGTGCCATCTCCTCGGGATAGGGAGCGTCCGATGGACACCCTCGGTTGGATCGGGGTCACCCTGGCCTTCCTGGCCCCGCTGCCGCCGGAGCGCCCCGAACGCCCGGAACCGTCGAACGGCAGCGCGCTCGCCGCCGCCGTGGTGATCGGCGGCCTCTGCCTGATGATGGTGGTGCCGATGGTGGCGATCTGGGGCTTCTACCGTCCCGAGAGCGGGTTCCGGGCCCGCTGCGCGGCGAGCGGCGGGCAGGTGCGCGCCTTCTTCCTCGACGGCAGCGGCCCCCTGCGCTGCGCCCGTGACGGCGCGGCCGTGCCCCCGCGCAGGGCAGCCGGGCCCCTCGGCTGAGACCGGCTCGCTCGACCGCCGCGGTTCAAGGGGCTCTCCCCCGAGCCGTAGGGCGGTTCAGACGGCAGCGGGGCGCGTTCCTGCAAACCGCGCAGGATCGATGGAATTCGCCCGGGGCATACGGCCGCGCCCTTCCTCCCCCGCGGAGGGGAGAGGGGACAGGGGCTCTCGCTCCAAGGCTCAGCAGAGGAACCCGCGCAAAGTCCGGGCGCTCAGGCCGCGGAGAAGGCGCGGCGCCGCGCGCTCGGGACTGGACCGAGCACGCCGAGGTCGCGCAGGGCGGCGCGGACGGCCTCGGGTTCCACCGGCTTGACGAGGAAGGCGTTCACGTCGAGCTCGTAGGCGCGCACGCGCTCGCTCTCCGCGGGGGAGGCGGTCAGCATGACGACGGGGGTCACCCGCAGGAGCGGGTCGCTCTTCACGGCGGCCAGCACCTCCAGCCCGTCGATGCCGGGCAGGGTGAGGTCGAGGAGCATCACCGCCGGATCGCGGGCTTCGCGCCGGGCATGGGGCCCGCGGCGGCAGAGATATTCGAGGGCCTCCGCCCCGTCGCGGCAGAGGATGACGGCGTCGGCGAGCCCGCTCCCCTCCAGGACCGCCAGGATGCGCGCGGCGTCGCCGGGGTCGTCCTCCACGAGGAGAATCGGGTTCGAATCCGCGAGCTTCGGGTCTGCCATGTCCGGTCCACGCCGTGCAGGCTGACAACAGAGGCGGGCGGGATCGGTTGCGCGGCGGCTGCGCTCCGGGCCGCTCGGCGTGCCAGGTCTCGGCGCGCCAAGTCTCGGCGCGCCAAGTCTCAGCGCGCCAGGTCGAGGAGCCGGTCGCAGTCGACGTGGCGCTCGAGGTGCCGGGCCAGATCGTCCAGCACCCGCTCGATGCCCGCCTCGTAGGAGGCGCCGTCCGAGGCGGTGCCGAGGCGGGCGAGCCAGGCGGCGCGCTGGCGGTCGTCGGCGAAGAGGCCGTGCAGGTAGGTGCCGCAGACCAGGCCGTCCGCCGAGACGGCGCCGTCCACGCGGCCGTCCGCGAGGTCGAGGAGCGGGCGCTCGGTATCCGGCCCCGCCGTCGCGCCGAGATGCATCTCGTAGCCCTGGAACGGCAGGCCGTCGGCGCGGCTCGTGCCGGTGACCGCCTCCAGGCGCTTGTCGGGGGTCATCACGGTCTCGACGTCGAGGAGGCCGAGGCCGGGCACGGTGCGCGGCGCCCCCTCGATGCCGTGGGGGTCGGCGAGCGTCCGCCCGAGCATCTGGTAGCCGCCGCAGAGGCCGAGCACGCGCCCGCCCCGGCGCAGATGGGCGCGGATGTCGATGTCCCAGCCCGCGGCGCGCAGGGCGTCCAGGTCGTCGATGGTGGTCTTCGAGCCGGGCAGGAGCACGAGGGCGGCGTCGCCCGGGATCGGCGCGCCGGGGCGCACCAGCACCACCTCGATGCCGGGCTCGGCGCGCAAGGGGTCGAGGTCGTCGAAATTGGCGATGCGCGGCAGGACCGGCACGGCGACGCGCACCCGCGCGCCCGCCGCCGGGGCGGAGCCCGCGAGGCCGAGCACGTCCTCCGCCGGCAGGCGGGCGGCGTCCGCGAAATGGGGCACGAGGCCGAGGGGCGCCCAGCCGGTGCGCGCGGCGACCAGGGCCATGCCGTCGGCGAACAGGCTCGGATCGCCCCGGAAGCGGTTGACGATGAAGCCCGCGATCATCGCCGCGTCGTCGGGGTCGAGCACCGCCTTCGTGCCGACGAGGCTCGCGATCACCCCGCCCCGGTCGATGTCGCCGACGAGCACGACCGGCGTGCCGGTGGCGCGGGCAAAGCCCATATTGGCGATGTCGCCCCGGCGCAGGTTCACCTCCGAGGCCGAGCCCGCGCCCTCCACCAGCACCAGATCCGCCTCGCCGCGCAGCCGGGAAAAGCTCTCCTGCACCGCCGCCATCAGGCGCGGCTTCCAGTCCTGGTAGTCCCGCGCCTTCACGGTGGCGACCCGGCGGCCCTGGACCACCACCTGCGAGCCGACCTCGCTCTGGGGCTTCAGGAGCACCGGGTTCATGTGGACGGAGGGCGCCACGCCCGCCGCCCGGGCCTGGAGCGCCTGGGCCCGGCCGATCTCGCCGCCATCCGCGGTGACGGCGGCGTTGTTCGACATGTTCTGCGGCTTGAACGGCCGCACCCTGAGGCCCCGGCGGGTGAAGACGCGCGCGAGCCCGGCCACGAGCAGGGACTTGCCGACATCCGAGCCGGTGCCCTGGATCATCAGGGCGCGGGTCATGGCAGCAGGGTCATCGGCGCACGCATCAGAACTCGATCCCCTCCTGCGCCTTCACGCCGGCGGCGAAGTGATGCTTCACGCTGCCCATCTCGGTGACGAGGTCGGCGGCCTCGATCAGCATGGGCTTGGCGTTGCGGCCGGTGACGACCACGTGCAGGTCCGGCCGCCGGGCCCGGAGCGCGTCCACCACCTCCGCGAGATCGAGGTAGTCGTAGCGCAGCGCGATGTTGAGCTCGTCGAGGACGAGGAGGCGGATCCCGGGATCGGCCATCAGCGCCGCGGCGCGCTCCCAGGCATGGCGGCAGGCGGCGATGTCGCGGGCCTTGTCCTGCGTCTCCCAGGTGAAGCCCTCGCCCAGCGTGTGCCAGGAGACGCGGTCGCCGAAGGCCGCCATCGCGTGGCGCTCGCCCGTGTCCCAGCCGCCCTTGATGAACTGCACGCAGGCTACCCGCCAGCCGCGGCCGAGTCCGCGCAGCATCAGCCCGAGCGCCGCGGTGGTCTTGCCCTTGCCGGGGCCGGTATGGACGATGAGGAGCCCCTTCTCGATGGACTTCTCCGCCACCTCGGCATCCTGCACCGCCTTGCGCTTGGCCATCTTCTCGCGGTGGCGCTCGGCCTCGTCGATCACCTCGTCGTTCCTCCGGCTCATGCCTGTCCTTTCACGATCATGGGCAGCCCCGCCACCATGAAGACCACCCGGTCGGCCTCCGCGGCGAGCTGCTGGTGCAGGCGCCCCGCCGCGTCGCGGAAGCGGCGGGCGAGCGCGTTGTCGGGCACGATGCCGAGGCCGACCTCGTTGCCGACGAGCACCACCGGCCCCGCCGCCGCCCGGCAGGCGGCGCGCAGGCCGAGGGAGGCCGCTTCCGCGTCGGCCTCGGCGAGGATCAGGTTGGTGAGCCACAGGGTCAGGCAATCGACCAGCACCGGGCCGGCCGCGGCGGCCACCGCCTCGGGCAGCGCCATCGGCGCGTCCACCGTGATCCAGCCGTCCGAGCGCCGCTCCCGGTGGAGGGCGATGCGCGCCCGCATCTCGTCGTCGAAGGCCTGGGCGGTGGCGAGGTAGCGCCAGGGCGGCGCGGCAGCCTCGATCAGCGCCTCAGCGTAAGCGCTCTTGCCCGAGCGCGCGCCGCCGAGCACCAGGGTCATCCGGGGGGCGGCCTGAAGCATGCACCTCCTTTGCCCCGCGGCGGGGCCGGGGTCAAAGCGCTCCTATTGACAACATAGTGTCAATTTGACAATAAGCTGTCTTCATGAGCGATGCGGCCCCCGACACCGTGACGGCGCTGATCCTGGAGGTGTTCCGGGCGAACGGCGCCCTGCTCGCGGCCGGCGACCGGCTGGTGGCCGGCATCGGACTGACCAGCGCGCGCTGGCAGGTGCTCGGCGCGGTGGCCCTGGCGGCCGGCGCGCTGCCCGTCGCAGGCATCGCCCGCACCATGGGCCTGACCCGCCAGGGGGTGCAGCGTACCGTCGACGAGTTGGCCCGCCAGGGTCTCGTCACCTTCGCCGAGAACCCACACCACCGGCGCGCCAAGCGCGTGGTGCTGACGGCGGCGGGGGAGGCGGCCTACGCCGCCGCGAGCGCCCGGCAGGCGCCCTGGGCGACCGAACTCGGCCGCGGCCTCGACCCCGCGGCCCTGGCGGAGGCAGCCCGCATCCTGCGCACCCTGGGCGCGCGGGCCTCGACGGACAGGATCAGCGCAGCGGAGCCGCCCGATGATCACCGGTGAACTCGCCCTTCTCACCGCCGCCGCCTTCGCGGGCGCGGCCGTCTATGTCAGCCTCGTCGAGCAGCCGGCCCGGCTGCATCTGGCGCCGGGTCCCCTCCTGGCGCAGTGGCAGCCGAGCTACGCCCGCGCCGCACGGATGCAGGGCGCGCTCGCCCTTCTCGCCACGGCTTTGGGTCTCGCCGCCTGGTACGCGAGCGGCGACGGGCGCTGGCTCGCTGGCGCAGGCCTCAGCCTCGCGAACTGGCCCTACACACTGCTCGTCCTCCTGCCGACGAACCGCGCCCTGATGGCGATCCCGCCGGAGACGGCAGATGAGAGCGTGCGCCCTCTCATCCGGCACTGGGGCCGCCTGCATGCCGTCCGCAGCGGGCTCGGGCTCGCCGCCGCGGCGGCCTTCCTCTGGGCCCTGCACTGAAACGCACCGGATCTCGGGTCGCGCGGCGCGTTGTGCCCGGCCCGGCGACAGGCTATGAAGGCGGCGCGACGGTGCCCCCTCGGGGGTGAAAACGGGAATGCGGTGCGGGGAAACCCTAAGCCGCGGCTGCCCCCGCAACTGTAAGCGGTGCGTTCCTGCCACGAAGCCACCGGCGAAGGCCGGGAAGGCGGCAGGTGCGAGGATCCGCGAGCCAGGAGACCTGCCGTCCGGCCCGAATGCGAACGCCGCCGGTGGGGCGGCCGGAGACCGATGAACATGACGACCGCGACCCAGACGCTGACCGCCACCCGCGCCAACGAGCGCTTCGCGGCGATCGCGCTCGCCGCCTTCCTCGGCCTCGGCCTCGTCTTCCTGGCGGGTTTCTCGCCGGCCTCGGCGCTGCACAACGCGGCGCACGATTTCCGCCACACCCAGAACTTCCCCTGCCACTGACCGCCTGAAGCCATCCGCTTCATGATCAGTCGGCTCCTGTCGGCGGCGCTGGCCGCCGGCTTCCTCGCGGCCGTCGTCGCGACGGCCCTGCAGCTCACCCTGACCTCGCCGCTCATCGTCGAGGCCGAGCGCTACGAGGCGCACGAGGTCCAGGCCGCCCGCGGCCTGCCGATCGTCCGCGCGCATCTGCACCGGGTCCATGGCGGGCACGATCACGGCGGGGCGCAAGCCGCGCCGGAATGGCAGCCGGGCGCGGGCCTGCCGCGCATGGCCTTCACGGGGCTCGCCACCCTCGTCGGCGGGGTCGGCTACGCGCTCCTCCTCGGGGCGGTGATGCTGGCGCTCGGCCGCGAGCCGACGCCGGAGCGGGCGCTGGCCTTCGCGGTCGCGGGCTTCCTCAGCGTGGCGCTCGCCCCCGCCCTCGGCCTGCCGCCGGAACTGCCGGGATCGGAGCAGGCGCCGCTCGCCACGCGGCAGGCGTGGTGGCTGATGACGGCGGCGGCCACCGGCATGGGGCTCTACCTCATCGCGGTGCGGCGCTCGGGGATCGCCGTCGTCGGCGGGCTCGTCCTCATCGTGGCGCCCCATCTCGCGGGCGCTCCGGAGGTCGCGGCGGCGAAGTCGGAGCTTCCGGCCGGGCTCGCGGCGCAGTTCGCCGCCCGCTCGCTGGCCATCGGCTTCGTGTTCTGGGCGGTGATCGGGCTGGCCTATGGCTGGGCCTGGCAGGTCTTCGGCCGCCGGGGCGCCGCCCGTGCCTGAAACGATCCTCTACGTCTGCACCACCTGCCGCGCGGCCGCCGATCCCGCGGAGGCGCCCCGCGCCGGCGCGCGCCTCCTCGACGCGCTCCGGGCCGAGCGCGACCGGCGGGCGAGCGGGCTCCGCATCGAGGGGGCCGAGTGCCTCTCGGTCTGCAAGCGGCCCTGCACCGTCGCGGTCGCGAGCCCCGGCCGCTGGACCTACGTCTACGGCGACCTCGATCCCGAGGCCGCCGCCGCGACCATCCTCGACGGGCTCGACGGCTACGCGCAGACGCCGGACGGCCTCGTGCCCTGGCGCGCGCGGCCCGAGGCCTTCCGCAAGGGCGTCGTCGCCCGCATCCCCCCGTTTCCCGCCCCCGACGCGGGCTGAGAGGCACCGTTCATGACCATCGTGCAGAAAGTGCCGTGCACCATCGTCACCGGCTTCCTCGGCGCCGGCAAGACCACGCTGGTGCGCCACGTGATCGAGAACGCGAAGGGCCGCCGCCTCGCCATCCTCGTCAACGAGTTCGGCGATGTCGGCTTCGACAAGTCGTTCCTGGCCGCCTGCGGCGTCGAGGGCTGCACCGAGGACGCCATCGTGGAACTGCCGAACGGCTGCATCTGCTGCACGGTGGCCGACGATTTCGTGCCGGCCCTGACCACGCTCCTCGACCGGCCGGACCCGCCGGAGCACATCCTGATCGAGACCTCGGGGCTCGCCCTCCCCAAGCCCCTGGTCCAGGCCTTCCAGTGGCCGGCGATCCGCGGCCGCGTCACCGTCGACGGTGTCGTGGCGGTGGTGGACGGCCCGGCGGTGGCCTCGGGCGCCTTCGCGGACGACCCGGAGGCTTCGGCCGCCCAGCGCGCCGCGGACGCGGCCGTCGATCACGACAACCCGCTCGAGGAGGTGTTCGAGGACCAGCTCCTCTGCGCCGACCTCGTGGTGCTCAACAAGTCCGACCTCATCGATGCCGAGACCCGCGCCCGCGTGCGCGCCGAGGTGGAGGCGCACCTGCCCCGCGCCGTGAAGGTGGTGGAGACGGAGAACGGCGCCATCGATCCGCGCGTGCTGCTCGGGCTCGCGGCGGCGGCCGAGGACGATCTGGACGCCCGCCCCTCCCATCACGGCGCGGGCGAGGACCACGACCACGACGATTTCGACACCGTGGCGCTGCCCGTGCGCCCGGCGGTGACGCCGGCCGATCTCGCCGCCCGCGTCGAGCGGGCGGCCGAGACCGAGGGCGTCCTGCGCATCAAGGGCTTCGCCGAGGTCGAGGGCAAGCCGATGCGCCTCGTGGTCCAGGGCGTCGGCCGGCGCGTCAGCCACCATTTCGACCGGCCCTGGCGGGCGGGCGAGGCCCGCGACGGCACCCTGGTGGTGATCGGCCTGAAGGGTTTCGACCGGGACGCGGTCGCCGCCGCGCTCGCCGGTTAGGCGACGCGCGGGCTCCGGCGTACACTCCCGGCGAGGTGTATATGCTCGACCGCCGACCCGAACCGATGAGCGTCGCAGCCTTCTTCGCTTGGCAGGAGGCTCAGGCGGAGCGCTATGAGCTCGTGGACGGCGTGCCGGTGCGGATGATGGCCGGCGCCCGCAACGTCCACGACGACATCGTGGTGAACCTCGTCGCGACGCTGCGGACGCAGTTGCGCGGGAGCGGCTGCCGGGTCTTCACACGGGATGGTGCCATCATCGCTGGACCGGATCAGGTTCGCCGCCCGGATGTCGGAGTGGCGTGCGGCGCGAGGGATCCGGATCGCGCCTGGGCTGCGGACCCACGCCTCGTGATCGAGGTGATGGCGTCGCGCGTGAGCGAGGATGACGCGTTCCGGAAGCTCGACGTCTATCAGCGTACAGCCGGAATCGTGGACGTCCTCTTGATCGAACCGAACGTCCCAGCGGTCCTACTCTGGACGCGTGACGCGGCCGGGGGATGGATCATGGGTGGCGTAGACGGGCTCGACGCGAGCATTCGGCTGACAAGCATCGATCTCGTGCTGCCTCTAGCGGCGATTTTCGACGGTGTTATCTTCCCCGAGCGTCCCTGGGAAGTGGTCGCGGAACCCGCAAGCGATCTCAAGACCTGAGATGCACCTCGTCCGCATCGATACGGTTTCCCTCGACGAGGGCGAGACGGCGGTGGATCTGGGCCAGGAGCCCGGCGACATCGTCGTGCTCTCCTTCACCGATTCGGACCTCGCCGGGATCGCCGATGCGCACGCGGCCGACGGCGGCCTGCCGAGCCTCCGCCTCGCCAAGCTCGCGCGCCTGCGCCACCCGCTCTCCGTCGATCTCTACGTCGACAAGGTGGTGGCCCACGCGAAGGTGGTGCTGATCCGCTGCCTCGGCGGCCTCGACTACTGGCGCTACGGCATCGAGCGCTGCGCCGAGGCCGCGCGGGCGCACGGGGTCAAGCTCGTGCTCATCCCCGGCGACGACCGGCCGGATCCGCGCCTCGACGCCTACGCCACGGCCCCCGACCTCGTCCCCGTCTGCGACGCCTATGTCCGGGCCGGCGGCCGGGACAATCTCCGGCAGATGCTGCGCCGGCTCGCCGCCGAGATCGGCTGGCCCGTCGCGGCCGAGCCGCCCCGCCCGCTGCCGCGGGGCTTCGCCTGCTGCCCCGGCTGCGGCCCGGTGAGTCCGGAGACGGCGCTCGCGGCCGGCCGGTCGGGCACCTTCCCGGAGGCGCCGCACGTCCTCGTGCTGGTCTACCGCTCGGCGGCGCTCGGCAACGATCTCGCGCCGGCCGCCGCGCTGACGGCGGCGCTCGGCGCGCGCGGCCTTGATACGCTGGTGATGGCCGTCTCCAGCCTGAAGGACCCGGAAGCCGTGGCGGCTGTCCGCGCCGCGATCGCCCGGCGCCGGCCCGATCTTGTGGTGGCCGCCACCGCCTTCGCCGCCCGCGAGGATGCGGGCTTCGTGCTCGATGCCGCCGATTGCCCGGTGCTCCAGGCCTACACCCTCGGCTCGGCGCAGGAGGCCTGGGCGGATTCCGCCCGCGGGATGAGCGCGGCCGACCTCGCCATGCAGGTGGCGCTTCCCGAGTTCGACGGGCGGCTCGCCGGCTTCCCGATCTCATTCAAGGCGGAGAGCCCGGAGGTCGCGGGCTTCTCCGAGCGCCGCGCCGTGCCCTACCCCCCCGGCATCGCGGCGCTTGCCGACCGGGCCGCCGCCTGGATCCGCCTCGCCCGCCTGCCCCGCGCCGCGCGCCGCCTCGCCCTGGTGCTCTCGGACTACCCCGCCCGCGGCGGCCGAGCTGGCTTCGCGGTGGGCCTCGACACGCCGGAGAGCGCGCGGGCCATCGCCGCCGACCTCGCCGCCGCCGGCTACGCGGTGGGCGCCCTGCCGGACGGGCCGGCCCTGATGCGGGCGCTCACGGCGGGCGAGGCGGGCTTCGCGGTGAGTCTGTCGGATTACAACGCGTGGTTCGCCGGCCTGCCGGACGCGGCGCGCGCGGCGCTGACCGAGCGCTGGGGCGTGCCGGAAGCGGATCCGCAGTGCCGGGACGGGGCGTTCCGGTTCCGGGCGGTCCAGGCCATGCCCGCCGCCGACGAGGGGCGGACGGCGCCGATCCCGGATGCGGCGCGGGTCCCCTCTCCTGTCCGGGAGAGGGACAGGGTGAGGGCCGAGAATTTTACGGACGAGGCCGAGTCGGAGACGCGGCACCGGCGCGACATCTCTAGAGCTTTCTCCTCCCTCACCCGAACGGGCTACCGTATTCACACATCTCGGGCGGTCGTGCCCGCGCACTCCCTCCCCCCTCTGCGGGGGAGGGTGCCGAGCGCAGCGAGGCGGGAGAGGGGAGCCCGGCTGCCGAGAGAGGCCCGGCGGCGATGCCGCGCGGGGGCCTGCACCGTCGCACCCCTCTCCCGACCCCTGCTGACGCAGGGGCCACCCTCCCCCGCAGAGGGGGGAGGGAGCGCGCGCGGCACCGTGCGTTGTGCGAATCCTGTAGCCCGAACGGGCGAGGGCGCGGGGCGCGGGGGACTGAGCATCTTCCTCCAGCCCGACCGGGGCCGGGCGGGCGACCGCAAGGCCGGCTATCACGACCCCGACGAGCCCCCGACCCACGCCTATCTCGCCTTCCATCTCGGGCTCCGGGAGGGCTTCGACGCCCTGGTTCATCTGGGCACCCACGGCACCACCGAGTGGCTGCCGGGCAAGGCGGTGGCGCTGGCGCCCGCCTGCTGGCCGGCCCTCGCCGTCGGGCCGCTGCCCGTTATCTACCCCTTCATCGTCGACGATCCGGGCGAGGCCGCGCCCCTGAAACGGCGGCTCGGCGGGATCGCGCTCGGCCATCTCACCCCCGAGATCCAGCGGGGCGGGCGCGAGCCCGAGACCATGCGCCTGCGCGAGCAGGTGGAGGAGTATTCCGCGGCGAGCCTCCTCGATCCGCGCCGGGCCGGGCTCATCGCCCGCGCGATCCTCGACGAGGCCGAGGCGCTGGGGCACCTCGCGGGCGCCGGCATCGCGCCGGACACGCCGATGCCCGAGGCGCTGGCCGCGCTCGACGCGCATCTCTGCGATCTCGGCGAGACCGCCTTCCGCGACGGGCTCCACGTCTTCGGCCGGGCGCCGGACGAGGCCGCGCCGCTCCGCCGCGCGAGCGCGGACGCGGAGGCCAGCGCGCTCATCGCCGCCCTCGACGGGCGTTTCGTGCGGCCCGGCCCGTCGGGTTCGCCGTCGCGCGGCCGCACCGACGTGCTGCCCACGGGGCGCAACCTCACCACCCTCGATCCCCGCGCCATCCCGACGCGGGCCGCGGCCCAGCTCGGCGCGAAGGCGGCGGACGCCGTGGTGACCCGCTACCTGCAGGACGAGGGCATCTACCCCGAGCGCGTGGTGATGGACCTCTGGGCCTCGCCGGCGCTGCGCACCGGCGGCGAGGACGTGGCCCACGCCCTCCACCTGATGGGCGTGCGCCCCCTCTGGGACCACGCCTCCACCCGCGTCACCGGCTTCGAGGTGCTGCCGCCCGCCCTCCTCGGGCGCCCGCGCATCGACGTGACGGTGCGCGTCTCCGGGGCCTTCCGCGACACCTTCCCGGATACGCTGGCCCTGATCGACCGGGCCGCCCGCGCCGTGGCGCTCCGCGAGGAGGAGGACGCGGACAACCCGCTCGCCGCCGCACGGCGGCGCGGCGAGGACCCCGCCCGCGTCTTCGGCGCCGCCCCCGGCCGCTACGGCGCCGGCGCGGCCGGGACGGCGCTGGACGGCGCCTGGGCCGAGCGCAGCGATCTCGGCCGGGCCTATCTCGCGGCCACCGACCATGCCTACGGCGACACGGCCGGCGTCTCCGCCGGCTTCGCCGAGCGGGTGGCGCGGGCGGACGCCTATCTCCACGCCTTCGACGTGGCCGAGCGCGACCTCCTCGACGGGGACGCCGCCGCCGACGCCATGGGCGGGTTCGCCGCCGCCGCCGGCCTGACCGGCGCGCGTCCCACGCTCTACAGCCTCGACGTCAGCACGCCTGAGCGCCCGAAGGCGCGCACGGCCCGCGCCGACATCGCCCGCCTGATCCGGGCGCGGCTGGCGGCGCCCGCCTGGATCGCGGCCCAGCTTCGCCACGGCCATCGCGGCGCGCAGGAACTGGCGCAGGGGATCGACGCGGTCTTCGTGCTGGCCGCCACCACCGACGCGGTCGCGCACGCCGATCTCGACCGGCTCTACGGCGCCTGGATCGCGGACCTCGCCGTGTTCGAGGCCCTGCGCGCGGCCAATCCGGAGGCGGCCCGCGCCATCCTGGAGCGGTTCGACGACCTGCGGGCGCGGGGCCTCTGGCAGACCCGGCGCAACGCCATGCCCGCCGACGCGCTCCTGGCGTCGGCCGCCGAATGAGCGGCCGGCGCGTCCCGCCGCAGGCCCCGGCCCGGCGCGGCTGGTGCCCCGGCCTGAACCGGCCGATGCCGACCGGCGACGGGCTGCTCGCCCGCATCCACCCCCCGCTCGGGCTCGTGAGCCCGGCGCAGCTGCGCGCCGTGGCCGAGGCGGCGCTGGCCTTCGGCAACGGCCATGTGGACCTGACCGCGCGGGCCAATCTCCAGATCCGCGGCGTCTCCGAGGCCACGCGGGGACCCCTGGCCGAGGCTCTCGCCGGGGGCGGGCTCGGCGATGCCCGCGGCGACGGCGGCCCCCAGCGCCTGACGCTCGCGAGCCCCCTCTGCGGCCTCGCCCCCGCGCTCATCGACGGGCAGGCCGTGGCCGCCCGGATCGAGGCGCTCGGCCGCGCGGTGGCGCCGCTGCCGGCCAAGACCCTCGTCGCTGTCGAGGCCGGCGGCGCCTGCGACCTGCCGGGCCTCGAGGCCGACATCCATGTCCGCGCCGCAGCGCCCGGCCGCGCGCGGATCGGGCTGGCGACCGGGGCGGAACCGCTCTGGCTCGCCGAACGGCCCGAAGCGGCGGTTGCGGAGGCGGTGGCGGCCCTGCTGCACGGCTTCTCCCGCACCGGCGTGCGTCGCGTCCGGGACCTGACGGATGCCGAGCGCGCCGCGCTCTCTCTCCCCTCTCCAAGCCGGGCGCTCGCGGATGACGGAGGCCCGATGCCCTCCTCGACGGTCCACGAACGAGGCGCGGGTCCCCTCTCCCGTGCGGGAGAGGGACAGGGTGAGGGACCCGGAGCTTTTCGGATAGGTCGCGGCGGCGTTGTGCCTCCTCCGGAGCGTTCTCATCCCTCGCCCCAACCCTCTCCCGCACGGGAGAGGGGGCACGGCGCGGTTCTCGCCCGAGCCGAAGCCTGGGGTCGGCATTCCGACAAAGGCTCGAACCAGCCGGAGGCCGATCCACAGGTCCATATGCGGCCACCCTCACTCAACCCAAGTCGGGCTTGCCCGCCTTGGGCAGAGGCAGACCGATCTCGGGCAGGCCCGGGATCGGTGGGGGGAGGGAAGACCGTCATTGCCCTCGACGCTGCCTTCGGCCGCTGCACCGCCGCCATGCTCCTGCGCCTCGCCGATGCGGCGGAGGCGGCCGGTGCCGTCGACATCCGCCTGAGCCCGAGCCGCGGCTTCGTCCTCGCCGCTGATCCCACCCGTGCCGAGGCCGCCCGCGCGCGTCTGGCCGCCGATTTCATCACCGAACCGGACGACCCGCGCCGGGCGGTGGCGGCGTGCCCCGGGGCGCCGGCCTGCGCCTCCGGCTCGACGCCGACGCAGGACGACGCCGCCCGCCTCGCGGAGGCGTTCCGGCCCTTCGCCGCGCGGGGCCTGCGCGCCCACGTCTCCGGCTGCGCCAAGGGCTGCGCTGCCCCCCACCGGAGCGACCTCACGCTGGTGGGGGAGGGGGGGCTCTACGGCGTCGTGCCGGGGGGCGCGGCGGGGGATGCCCCCGTCGAACGGCTGACTATCGAGGCGGCTCTCGAACGCGTAAGAGGGGCGCAAACGGCCAACCTCGAAGACCTGTTCAGGACGAGCACATGAGCGCGCGCCTCGATTATCTGCGCGACGGAAGCGCGATCTACGCCCGGTCCTTCGCGATGATCCGCGCCGAATCCGACCTCGCGCGCTGGTCGGGCGCCGCCGAGCGCGTCGTGGTGCGCATGATCCACGCCTGCGGCATGACCGACCTGCCCGCCGACGTGGAGATGTCCGCCGATTTCGCCGAACGCGGCGAGGCCGCGCTGAAGGCCGGGGCGCCGATCCTCTGCGACGTGCGCATGGTGGCCGACGGCGTCACCCGCGCGCGGCTGCCCGCCAACAACCCGGTCCTCTGCACGCTCGGCGATCCGCGCGTGCCGGGGCTCGCCGCCGAGATGGGCACCACCCGCTCGGCCGCGGCCATGGAGCTCTGGCGCGAGCACCTGCCGGGCAGCGTCGTCGCGGTGGGCAACGCGCCGACCGCCCTGTTCCGCCTGCTCGAACTCCTCGACCAGGGCGTCGGCGCGCCGGCCGCGATCATCGGCATCCCCGTGGGCTTCGTGGGCGCGGCCGAATCGAAGGAGGCGCTGGCCCGGGACGGGCGCGTGCCCTTCGTCGTCGTGCACGGCCGCCGCGGCGGCAGCGCCATGACGGCGGCGGCCGTCAACGCGCTGGCCAACGAGGTCGAGTGATGGAGGCCGGCTTCACCTCCGAGCCCCTGGAGACGGCCGAGGGGCCGGCCCAGGTCGTCACCGGCACGCTCTACGGCGTCGGCATGGGGCCGGGGGATCCCGAATACCTGACCCTGCGCGCCCTGCGTGTGCTGGAGCGGGCCCCCGTCCTCGTCCATTTCTGCAAGCGGGGCCGGCGCGGCAACGCCCGCACCATCGCCGACGCGGTGGTGCGCGACCCCGCCCGCGAGATGGCGCTGGCCTACCCCTACACCACCGAATTGCACCCGGAGCACCCGGATTACGTGGCCGCCCTCGCCGGCTTCTACGACGAGGCGGCGGGGCGGCTCGCCGACCATCTCGGCGCCGGGCGGGACGTGGCGATCCTCTCGGAGGGGGACCCCTTCTTCTACGGCTCCTTCATGCATCTCTGGCGGCGCCTGAAGGACCGCTTCCCCGTGGAGGTGGTGCCCGGCGTCACCGGCATGTCCGGGTGCTGGACGCGGGCGGGCACCCCGATCACCTGGGGCGACGACGTGCTCACCGTGCTGCCGGCGACGCTCTCCGCCGAGGCTCTGGCCGAGCGCCTGCGCGGCACCGACGCCGCGGTGGTGATGAAGCTCGGCCGCCACCTGCCCAAGGTGCGCGCGGCGCTCCGCGCGGCCGGCCTCCTCCAGCGTGCGGTCTACGTGGAGCGCGGCACCATGGCGGGGGAGCGCGTGGTGCCGCTCGCCGAGAAGGCGGACGACGAGGCGCCCTATTTCTCGATGGTGCTGGTGCCGGGCGAGGGGCGGCGCCCGTGACGGGCAGCCTCGCCGTCGTCGGCCTCGGCCCCGGCGCCCCGGACCTGCTGACGGACTCCGCGCGGGCCGCCCTCGACCGGGCGCAGGATCTCGTCGGCTACGTCCCCTACGTCGCCCGCGTGCCCGAGCGGCCGGGCCTCGTGCGCCATGCCAGCGACAACCGCGTCGAGGTGGACCGCGCCCGCCACGCGCTGGAACTCGCGGCCTCGGGCCGGCACGTGGCGGTGGTCTCAGGGGGCGATCCCGGCGTCTTCGCCATGGCGGCGGCCGTGTTCGAGGCCCTGGAGCGGGGCGACCCGGCCTGGCGCGCCCTCGACATCACCGTGGAGCCCGGCATCACCGCGATGCTGGCGGCCGCCGCCCGCCTCGGCGCGCCGCTCGGGGGCGATTTCTGCGCCCTCTCGCTCTCGGACAACCTGAAGCCCTGGGAAATCCTCACCGCGCGGCTGGAGGCCGTACTGCGGGCCGACCTCGTGGTGGCGCTCTACAACCCGATCTCCTCGGCCCGGCCCTGGCAGCTCGGCGCGGCCCTCGACCTCGCGGCCGGGATCCGCGCGGCCGACACGCCCGTCGTCTTCGCCCGCGCCGTCTGGCGGCTGGACGAGGCGATCCGGGTGATGACGCTCAGCGAGGCCCGCGACGCGCCGGCCGACATGGCGACTCTCGTCCTCATCGGCGCCTCGGCGACGCGGCTGATCCCCCGCGGGCCGGGGCAGCGCCCCTTCGTCTACACGCCCCGCAGCGTGGGGGCGTCGTGAGGAGCGCAGCACTTCCAGACGGGACGCGGGCCTCCTTTTCCGTTCGGGAGACTGCCGGGCTTAGACGCGCCCTCCCTCCCCCCTTTGCGGGGGAGGGTGCCGAGCGAAGCGAGGCGGGAGAGGGGAACCCGGCTTCCGGATCAGGCGCCGCGTCGATGCCGAGCCCTGTCCTGCACCGCCGCTCCCCTCTCCCGACCCCTGCTGACGCAGGGGCCACCCTCCCCCGCAGAGGGGGGAGGGAGCGCGCGCGGCGCTATGCGTTGTGCGCATCCTTCAGCATAGAAGGGGTAGAGAGAGGCGCGGATCCGGCGGCTCATCCTCCCCACCGAAGCTGTGTGGATCGCGTAGCCCGAACGGGAGAGGGAGCACATCGCGGGTCCCAGGATCAGGCGATCGGGAGAGCGGCCCGCTCAAACGCCCAGCCAGCGCAGCGCGCCGGCCGCGTCCGTCACCGCCTCGACCCCTGGCTTCTCCGGGCGGCGCACCATCACCACCGGCAGGCCGAGGCGGCGCGCCGCGGCGATCTTGCCGGCGGTGGCTGCGCCCCCGGCATTCTTGCTGACGAGGACCTCCACCCCGTGGCCTGTCATGAGCGCGGCCTCCGCCGCCGCGTCGAAGGGGCCCCGCGCCTGGATCTCGACGAGATCCGGCACCGGCAGCGCCCCCGCGACAGGCTCGATGGTCCGGACGATGTAGCGGTGCTGCGGCGCGCGCGCGAAGGCCGCGACCTCGTTGCGGCCCACCGTGACGAAGACCGTGCGCGGTTCCGCGCCGAGCGCCCCGGCCGCTTCCGCGACGCTGTCGACCTCGATCCAGGCATCGCCCGACTGCGGAGCCCAGGCCGGCCGGCGGACGGCGAGGAGCGGCACGCCTGCCTGCTCGGCGGCGCGCGCGGCGTTGGCGGAGATGCGCGCGGCGAAGGGATGGGTGGCGTCGATCAGCCGGTCGATGCCCTCGGCGCGCAGATGGGCGGCCAGACCCTCCGGCCCGCCGAACCCGCCGGTCCGCGTCGGCAGGGCTTGCGGTCTCGGGTCCGCGGTGCGGCCGGCGAGCGAGAGCGTGGCCGAGAGGCCGGGACGGCCGGCGAGATGGCGGGCGAGCTCGGCCGCCTCGCCGGTGCCCCCGAGGATGAGGATGCGCATGGCCGCCTTCTCGCCTTCCCCTGAACCGGCGTCGAGCCCCTGGCTCGCCATCGTCGGCATCGGCGAGGACGGCCGCAGCGGCCTGAGCCCGGCGGCGGCGGCCGCCCTCGATGCGGCGGAGGTGGTCTGGGGCGGGCGCCGCCACTTGGCGCTCGCCGCGCCGCTCGCCGCGGAGACGCGCGCCTGGCCGAGCCCGATCCACGCGGCCTACCCGGAGATCCTCGCCCGGCGCGGGCGGCCGACCTGCATCCTCGCCACGGGGGACCCGTTCCACTACGGCATCGGCGCCGAGATCGCCCGGCTGGTGCCGGCGGGCGCGTTTCGCGCCTATCCGCAGCCCTCCGCCTTCAGCCTCGCCTGCGCGCGGCTCGGCTGGTCGCTGCCCGATTGCGCCTGCCTGACCCTGCACGGGCGGGCGCTCCCGCGCATCGTGCCCCATCTGCAGCCGGGGGCGCGCCTCCTCGTCCTCTCCTGGGACGGGACGACGCCGGGGCAGGTGGCAGCCCTTCTCGCCGCCCGCGGCTTCGGTGCCTCCCGCCTCACCGTGCTGGAGGCGATGGGCGGCCCGCGCGAGCGCGTCCGCGCCGGCTTGGCCGAAGGATTCGATCTCGCGGCGATCGACCCGCTCAACACGCTCGCCGTCGAGGTCGTCGGCCGCGGCGGGCTTCCCCTGGCGCCGGGCCTGCCCGACGCCCTGTTCGAGAACGACGGCCAGCTCACCAAGGCCGAGATCCGCGCGGTGACCCTCGCCGCGCTGGCGCCCCGCCGGGGCGAGTGGCTCTGGGATGTCGGCGGCGGCGCGGGCTCGGTGGCGATCGAGTGGATGCTGCGCCATCCGAGCCTTCAGGCCGTCGCCGTCGAGGCGCGGGCGGAGCGGGCCGCGCGCATCGCCCGCAACGCCGCCGCGCTCGGCGTGCCGGACCTCGCCGTGGTCACGGGGCGGGCGCCGGCGGCACTGGCGGATCTGCCCCCGCCGGACGCCGTCTTCGTCGGCGGCGGCGTCTCGGAGCCGGGCCTGATCGAGGCGGTCTGCGCGGCGCTGCGGCCCGGCGGGCGCTGCGTGGCCAACGCCGTGACCCTGGAGGGCGAGGCCGCGCTGCTGGCCGCCTTCGCCGCCCGCGGCGGCGCCCTGCGCCGGCTCTCGGTGGCGCGGGCCGATCCCGTCGGCGGCCTGCACGGCTGGCGCGCGGCGATGCCGGTGACGCAATGGGTCTGGTCGTGCCCGTGAGCGTCGTCGCGGGCGTCGGTTTCCGCAGCGTCGCGCCGCCTGCCGAGATCGCGGACCTGATCCGCCGGGCGCTCGCCGAGGCCGGGCTGGAGGCCGCCGCCCTCGCCGGGATCGCCACCGCCGCCGACCGTGCGGAGGCGGCCGCCCTGCGCGAGGCGGCAGGCCGCTTCGGCCTCGTCCCGCAGGGAATTGCCCCGGAGGCGTTGGCGGCAGCCGATGCGCGGGGGCTCACCCGCTCCCCCCGCATCGCGGCCTCCCGCGGCATCGGCTCCGTGGCGGAGGCCGCGGCGCTCGCCGCCGCCGGGCCGACGGCGCGGCTCGCGCTCGCGCGGATCGCCAGTCCCGGCGCCACCTGCGCGCTTGCCCGCCTTGCGGATCCCGCGGCCCGGATCCAGGAAGAGCCATGACCGTCCACTTCATCGGCGCCGGCCCGGGCGCCGCCGACCTCATCACCGTGCGCGGGCGCGACCTCGTCGCCGCCTCGCCGGTCTGCCTCTATGCCGGCTCGCTGGTCGCCCCCGAGATCCTGGGCTGGTGCCCGGCGGGCGCGCGCATCGTCGACACCGCCCCCCTCGACCTCGACGCCATCGTGGCCGAGATGGAGGCCGCCCAGGCGCGGGGTGAGGACGTGGCCCGGCTGCATTCCGGGGATCTCTCGATCTGGAGCGCGCTCGCCGAGCAGATGCGCCGGCTCGACCGGCTCGCCATCCCCTACACGGTGACGCCCGGCGTGCCGGCCTTCGCCGCCGCCGCCGCCGTGCTGCGCCGGGAACTCACGGTGCCGGGCCTCGCCCAGTCCGTGGTGCTCACCCGCTCGTCCGGCCGGGCGAGCGCCATGCCCGAGGGCGAGCGGCTCTCCGCCTTCGCGCAGACCGGGGCGACCCTGGCGCTCCATCTCGCGATCCACGTGGTCGAGGCCCTCGCCGCCGAACTCGCGCCCTTCTACGGGCGGGATTGCCCGGCGGCGGTGGTGTTCCGCGCCACCTGGCCCGACGAGCGGGTGATCCGGGGGACGCTCGCCACCATCGCGGATCAGGTCGCGGAGGCGGGGCTGGAGCGCACGGCGCTGATCCTCGTGGGCCCCGCCATCGACCCGCGGGATTTCCGCGAGAGCGCCCTCTACGCCCCCGATTACGACCGCCGCTTCCGGCCGGGGGGCGCCGTCTCCGCTCCCGGCCCGGCCTGAGGCGCGCCGTGTCCGCCCCCGGCCTCCTCGTCGCCGCCCCCCGGTCGAGTTCCGGCAAGACCACGGTGACGCTCGCCCTGATGCGGGCGCTGGCCCGGCGGGGCCTCGCCGTGCGCGGGGCCAAATGCGGGCCGGACTACATCGACCCCGCCTTCCACCGGGCCGCGACCGGGCATCCGAGCTTCAACCTCGACAGCTTCGCCATGGCGCCGCCCCTCCTCGACGCGGTGGCGGCGCTCGCCGCGGCGCGGGCCGACCTCGTGGTCGCCGAGGGCTCGATGGGGCTGTTCGACGGGGTGCGCGCCGCCGCCAACCGCACGGGCGCCAATGCCGACATCGCCGTGCGCTACGGCTGGCCGGTGGTGCTGGTGCTCGACGTCTCGGGGGCCGCCCAGAGCGCGGCGGCGGTGGCCCTCGGCTGCGCCCGCTACGACCCCGCGCTCACGGTCGCCGGCGTGGTGCTCAACAAGGTCGCGAGCCCCCGCCACCGCCGCCTCGTGGAGGCGGGCCTCGAACGGGTCGGCATCCCCGTGCTCGGGGCCCTGGCTCGGGATGCGGGCCTCGTCCTGCCCGAGCGGCATCTCGGCCTCGTCCAGGCGCAGGAGACCGCCGACCTCGAGGCGCGCCTCGACAGGCTCGCCGACCTCGCGGAAGCCGGCCTCGACCTCGACGCGATCCTCGCCTGCGCCGCGCGGGGGCGCACGCCAGTGCCCGGCGCCCTGCCGCCGCCGCCGGGCCAGCGCATCGCGGTGGCCACGGATGCGGCCTTCAGCTTCCTCTACCCGCATCAGGCGGCGGGCTGGCGGGCGGGGGGCGCCGAGATCGTGCCGTTCTCGCCCCTCGCCGACGAGGCCCCGCCCGCCGATTGCGACGTCTGCTGGCTGCCGGGCGGCTATCCCGAACTCCATGCGGGCCGGCTCGCGGCGGCGGGGCGCTTCATGGGGGGCTTGCGCCGCTTCGCCGAGACGCGCCCGGTCCACGGCGAGTGCGGCGGCTACATGGTGCTGGGCGAGCGCCTGGAGGATGCCGAGGGCGTCGGCCACCCCATGGCCGGCCTGCTGCCCGTGGCAACGAGCTACCACAGGCGCCGCCTGCATCTCGGCTACCGCGTGGCCGCCCTCGTGGCGGACGGGGTGCTGGGCCCCGCCGGCACGCGCCTCACCGGCCACGAATTCCACTATGCCGGCGAACTGACGCCGCCCCCCGCGGAAGGGGAGGCGCTGGCCCGGGTGCGCGACGCGGAGGGGAGCGATCTCGGTTTCGCGGGGCACCGGCGCGGGCACGTCACCGGCAGCTTCTTCCACCTGATCGCGGCCGAGCCGGCCCGGGAGCCTGCCTGACGGGGCTGTCCGATCGAGGATGGCACGGGCCGCGTGAGCCCCTCGAACGACCTCGTCGGGGAGGCTCCGAGGCGCCGGAGCGGAGGCCGCCGACGCGGGCGCCTCAGGATGCGGTAAGTCTTCGGACCGGCGACGCGAGCGGGAGCCGCAGGGCCCGGATCAGTCCGCGGCGCCGTCCGGCCCCGCCGTGCCGTTCGTCTGCGACAGGCGCGCGGCCGAGCGGACGATGGAGAGCACGTCGCGGCGGACCTGATCGTCCTGGATCGCCACGTAGGCGCGCAGGAGCTCGATCGCCCCGTGGGCGCTGAGGAAGCCGAACACGTCCTCCTGCGGGCCGTCGCTCGCCTTGTCGTCCTCGAAGAAGGCCGAGACCGGCACTTCGAGGAGCCGCGCGATCTCGCGCAGGCGGCCGGCGCCGACCCGGTTCTGACCCTTCTCGTATTTCTGGACCTGCTGGAACGTCACGCCCACCGCGTTGCCGAGGGCGGTCTGGCTCATGCCGCGCGCCTTGCGCAGTGCAGTGATGCGAAGGCCGACGAGGCGATCCACGTCGGTCGTTTGTTTCGGCATCATCGGACCACACACTTCCTCTTCGTACCGGCGCCCGGGGCGATCCGCCGTCAGACCGTCGTTTCTCCGAACCGTCCCGGAGATTTCCGGCAACGCCCGCAAGCACCCCGCACGAGGTCCGAAGGGATGCCCGTGCCAAGCTCCGTTCTTATGCGGAAGTTTCGCCTGAAGTCCATGTCCGCCCGAGGCGCGCAAGATTCCGTCCCGCGCGTGGAATGCTGACCCGCGCGGTTGACTCGACGGCCGTGACCCCTGAACCCTACCCGTATCGAGACCGTTCAGCGACAGGAAAGCTTACCCATGTTCATCGCCATGAACCGCTTCAAGGTCGTGAAGGACGCGACCGCGGACTTCGAGCAGGTCTGGCTCGGGCGCGACAGCCATCTCGGCGAGATGGACGGCTTCGTGGAGTTCCATCTCCTGCGCGGCCCGGAAGCCGAGGACCACGTGCTCTACGCCTCGCACACGGTCTGGCGCTCGCGCGCCGATTTCGAGGCCTGGACCCGCTCCGAGCAGTTCCGCAAGGCGCATGGGCGCGCGCCCAGCACCCGCCCGCTCTATCTCGGCCACCCGCAATTCGAGGGTTTCGAGGCGATCCAGACCCTCGCCAACAGCGACGCCGCCTGAGAGCCCGCCCCGCCGCCCTCGCAACGATGCGGGCCGGGCACGCCCGGTCCGCCCCCCGTCCCTGGCCCCATCCCTGGCCCCCGCCCCCGCCCCCGCGCCCCGCTCGCGGATTCCCGCGTCCCGGGCGGGCGCGGCCGTCCGGCCATCGGTCCGGCACCACCCCCGGCTCCTTCCCGCAGGGCGGAAGAGCGCCCTTGGCCCCGAGCGCTCGGCCCCCGAGCGCTCGGCCCCCGAGCGAGCGCCGGATCCGATCCGATCCGCCCCGCCCGGGTCCGCCCCTTGCTCAGTCAACTCCGCAAGCGCGGGACGACGCTCCGTCCGTCCCGCTGCGGGACACTTCTGAGCCTTCGCGGATCATGGCCATTCAGATGCTTCACGAGCGCATCTCCGAAACGTACCAGGCCCTGCCCCGGCAGAGCCGCCGCAGCGTCTGGTCGGCGCTCCTGCCGCAGCGCGGCCGGGCGGCCATGCGCGTCGGCCTCTCGCTGGCCGTGGCCTTCGCCGATCTCGTCGCCATCGTCGGCACGGCCCTGCCGATCGAGATCGGCTACCACGCCATGGCCTACGGCGGCCCGATGGCGCTCTCCGAGCTGAAATCCTGGCGCATCGCCGGCCTGCTCGCCCTCGTCATCATCGTGTCGGAGGCCCTGCGCGGGCACTACACCTTCGAGAGCCTGACCACGCGCAAGCGCCCCCTGGAGCAGACCGCGACCCTGTGGTTCGCGGCCTGGGGCGCGCTCCTCGTCGTCAGCTTCGCCACCAAGACCACCACCGAGCTCTCCCGCGCGGTGACCCTGTTCGACTTCGGCCTCGGCCTGCCGGTGCTGCTCCTCGTGCGGGCCCGCACCGTCTCGGTCCTGCGCCGCTACCTGACCCCGGCCTCCTCCTCGGCGAGCCGGGTGCACCTCGTCGGCTTCGAGGAGGACATCGCCCGCTTCTACGCCGGCAACGAGGCGGACGCACTGGGCATCCGCGTGGTCGGCACGAGCTACCTGCGCCGCGTGGCCGGGGATGCCGGCCCGGCCGCGCGGCAGGCGCAGCTCGCCGAGGATCTCGACCTCGCCGTCTCCGTGGTGCGCTTCCTGCGCCCGGACGACGTCTTCGTCCTCATCCCCTGGGCGGATTCCACCGAGGTCGAGCGCTGCATCGACGCCTTCCTGCGGGTGCCGGCCGCCCTCCACCTGCGCCCCGGCACGGTGCTCGACCGCTTCCCCGACATGCAGGTCGCCCGCGTCGGCCGGCTGTCCGGCATCAATATCGGCCGGCGTCCCCTGAACCTCGCCGAGATCGTGCTGAAGCGCGCCTTCGACCTCGTGGCGGCCTCCCTCGCCCTGGCGCTGCTCGCCCCCCTCTTCGCGGTGCTCGCCGTGCTGATCCGCCTCGACAGCCCCGGTCCGGCCCTGTTCCGGCAGAAGCGCTACGGCTTCAACCAGCAGCCCTTCGCCGTCTACAAGTTCCGCAGCATGCGCGCCGAGACGAACGCCGCGTTCAAGCAGGCCACCCGCAACGACGCGCGCATCACCCGGATCGGCGCCTTCCTGCGCCGGACCAACCTCGACGAGCTGCCCCAGCTCCTCAACGTGATCAAGGGCGAGATGTCCCTGGTCGGGCCCCGCCCCCACGCGCTGGCCCACGACCGCAGCTTCGAGCGGCGCATCGCCCTCTACGCCCGCCGCCACAACGTGCGCCCCGGCATCACCGGCTGGGCGCAGGTCAACGGCCTGCGCGGCGAGACGCTGACCGACCTCGACATGGAGCGGCGCGTCACCCACGACCTGCACTACATCGACAACTGGTCGATCTGGTTCGACATCCAGATCATCGTCCAGACGGTGTTCTCCCGCCGCGCCTACCGGAACGCCTTCTGACGGCGAGCGGGCTCGGACGGGATCGGCCGGCCCATCACCCCTCGGAGGCGCGGTCGCGGCAGGCGCCGCACTCGCCCTCCACCTCCAGGATCCGGCTCGCCGGCCGGAAGCCCGCCCGGGCGAGCGCCCTGTCGAGGCCGGCCTCGACCTCCGGCGCGGTGGTCTCGTCGATGCCCCCGCAGGAGCGGCAGATCAGGAAGACCAGCCCCTCGGCCGCCCCGTGGTCGTGCGCGCAGGAGACGAAGGCGTTGCGGCTGGCGATGCGGTGGACGAGGCCGAGCTCGGTGAGGAAGTCGAGGGCCCGGTAGACCGAGACGGCGGCCACCCGGCGCCCCGGCAGGCTCAGGCGCTCGGCGATGTCGTAGGCGCCGAGCGGCCCGCGGGCGGCGGCGACCGTCTCCAGCACCTCGCGGCGCAGGCGCGTGAACTGCAGGTCGCGCTCGCGGCAGAGACGCTCGGCCCGGGCGAGCACGTCCGGCGCGGTGCAGCAGCCCTCGCCGCGATCGTGCGTGTGCGCGTGCGTGCCCATCCCGGGAAACCTCGAGGCCGGGCCGGCCGGATTGAAGCCGGCCCGTGTTACAGTGTATCACGCCGGACTATAGGCGGCCCCGGATTGCGCGGCAAACCGCGATCCCGTCCCGAGCCCGCATCCACCTCCGCCCGACGCCGAGCGCCCCGTTGTCCCGCACCCACCCGCCGGCGTCCCCGCCCCGTCCCTCCCTGTTCCGCAGCGGCCTCGCGCCCCGGCTCGCCCTGGCGGCGGGGCTCGTGGTGCCGCTCTGGCTCGCGATCCTCTGGGCCACGGCGTGAGCGGCGGCCTGCACCCGCCGGCCCCCGGCGCCCTGCGGCTGGCCGGCCTGACCCTGGGCTACGACCGGCACCCGGCCGTGCACCACCTCGACGGGACGATCCCCGCGGGCGACCTCCTCGCCCTGGTCGGGCCGAACGGGGCGGGCAAGTCGACCCTGCTGAAGGGCCTCGTCGGGGAGATCCCCTGCCTGGAGGGCGCGGTCCTGCGCGGGGTGCCGCGGGAGGCCGTGGCCTACCTGCCCCAGGCCGACGAGATCGACCGCAGCTTCCCCCTCTCGGTGCTCGACCTCGTGGGCATGGGGCTGTGGCGCTGGGCCGGGCCCTGGCGCAGCCTGGGCCGCCGCCGCGGCCGGGTCCTCGAAGCGCTCGCCGCCGTCGGCCTGTCGGGCTTCGAGGAGCGCGGCATCGGCACCCTGTCCGGCGGCCAGTTCCAGCGCGCGCTCTTCGCCCGCCTGATCCTGCAGGACGCAGCCGTCATCCTCCTCGACGAGCCCTTCACGGGGATCGACGCGCGCACGCTCCAGGACCTCCTCGCCCTGATCGCGCGCTGGCACGGGCAGGGCCGGACGGTGGTGGCCGCCCTGCACGACCTCGACCAGGTCCGGGCCCATTTCCCGAGCACCCTGCTCCTCGCCCGCGAGCCCGTGGCCTGGGGGCCGACCCGGCAGGTGCTGACGGCGGCCAACCTCGCCCGCGCCGCGCGCCTCTCCGAGGCCTGGGACGAGAACGCCGCCGTCTGCGCCCGCGGCCCCGCGGGCGAGGCGGGACACCACCACCACGGGTCCGGCCCGACCCTCGTGCACGGCGGCCAGGATCATCACGACCACGCGCATCACGGCCACGGGCACCGGCACGGGGACGCCGCGTGAGCGCGGTGCTCTCCGGCCTGCTGGCGGGCGCGCTCGGGCCCTTCGAGTTCGGCTTCATGCGGCGCGCCCTGGTCGGCTGCCTCGCGCTCTCCGTCTCGGCCCCGCCGATCGGCGTCTTCCTGATGCTGCGGCGGATGAGCCTGATGAGCGAGGCCATGAGCCACGCCATCCTGCCGGGCGCCGCCGCGGGCTTCCTCGTCGCCGGCCTGTCGCTGCCCGCCATGACGCTCGGCGGCCTCGTCGCCGGCCTCGTGGTGGCCCTGCTCGCCGGGCTCGTCACCCGCGTCACCGCCCTGCGCGAGGATGCGAGTCTGGCCGCCTTCTACCTGATCTCGCTGGCCGGCGGCGTCCTGCTCGTGTCGTTGCGCGGCTCGCAGATCGATCTCCTGCACATCCTGTTCGGCTCGGTGCTGGCCCTCGACGACGCGGCCCTGTGGCTGCTCGGGGGCATCAGCACGCTCACCCTGTTCGCCCTCGCGGTGCTCTACCGGCCGCTGGTGATGGAATGCGTCGATCCGCTCTTCCTGCGCACGGTGAGCCGGGCGGGCGGCCCGGCGCACTACGCCTTCCTCGGCCTCGTGGTGGTCAACCTCGTGGCGGGCTTCCAGGCGCTCGGCACCCTGCTCGCCGTCGGCCTGATGCTGCTGCCGGCGATCACGGCCCGCTTCTGGGCGGCCGACCTCGGCGGCCTGATCGGGGCCTCCGTGCTGTTCGGCGCCCTGGCGAGCGTGGCGGGCCTCGTGCTCTCCTACCATCTCGACCTGCCGAGCGGCCCGGCGATCGTGCTGGTGGCGGGCTTCGTCTACCTCGTCTCGATGCTGGCCGGCCCGCGCGGCGGCCTCCTGCGCCGCCTCGTCCGGCCCCGCCATCTCGAGGCCTGATACGGCGGGGCCTCCTGTTCCCGCTCCGCGCGGGGACGAGAGGGCCGGCTCAGCGGCAGGGTTGCGGGCAGAGCCTGGCCGCGAAGCCGCCGCCCTCGGCGACGACGACCGCGGCGACGCTGCGGGTCTTCCGCGCCGCGCCGCCCCAGCACCCGTCGGTGACGACCTCCGGCAGGGTCTGCGTCTCCGGGGCGGTGCCGCTGGCATCGTCGAGGCGCACCGCCGTGAGGCTCGACACGGACTGGCCCATATTCGTGAAGCTGCCCTCCAGCAGCACCTCGTCGCGCCCGTCGCGGTCGGCGTCGGCGCTCGCGGCGAGGCGCTGGAACTGGCTCGGCTTGGTGAGCCGGTAGAAGCGGGGCGCGCCCTCGGTGAGAACGAGGAGCACGGGCGCGGGGGCGTTCGGGAAGGGATCGAGCGCCACGGGCGCCGAGCGCTGGATCAGGTAGATCCGCTCCCGGGCGCCCGGCCGGGTGAAGGCGCCGCGCGCCGTGCCGAGCACCGCGAAGCTCTTGCCCATATCGCTGCGCAGGGCCGCCGGCGCACCGTTGAGGGCGCGGGCGATCTCGGCGCGCTCGGCCGGGCCGTGGCGCGGCTCGCCCGCGCGCACGGCGGGGTCGCGGTAGTCGAGCACGAGGCGCGGCCCGGCCGATGCGGGCCCGAGGCCCGCCAGGACGAGGAGACCGAGACGGATCCCGCGCCGTGCCGTCATGCCGCCCGCCATGCCCGCTCCCGATCGTACCCTGCCGCTCCGCGATCGCACGGGCGATTCCGGCGGGCCGGATCCCCGCGTCTCCCACCCCGCGCGACGGCCGTCAGGCTGCGCCGGAGAATGGACGGAATCGTGGCCGCTCCCCGGTGGGGCGCGAGGCGGATCGGTGGGGGATCGGTCGGTTCGGGTGGCGCGGGCGACGGGGCTCGAACCCGCGACCTCCGGCGTGACAGGCCGGCACTCTAACCAACTGAGCTACGCCCGCGTGGCGCAGGTGCGGACCGGTGCTGGGCCGGTCCCGCGACGATCAGCGATGCTGAGGGAAACGTGGCGCGGGCGACGGGGCTCGAACCCGCGACCTCCGGCGTGACAGGCCGGCACTCTAACCAACTGAGCTACGCCCGCACGGCGTCGTCGCCCTCGTCGCGGCGACGGCCGGGGTTTAGGAGGGGGCCGGTGCGCTGTCAAGGCGGCGGGGGCGACTTTCGCGCCGGCTGAGGATGGCCGGCGATTCCCGCGGGAATGCCGGTCCGGGCCTGCGCGCATCCGCCCGTCTGGAGGGTATGGGACACAGACCCATATTCTGTGCGCCAAGGCGCCTTTGTGCGACGCGCAATGCCCTTGTCTCGCATGGGCTGCTCGACTAAGCCTCCGCCACGCGCACTCTGGCATTGGAGCAATTCCATCTGCCGGCAAGGTTCGGGCCAGGGGCGGGTCCGGCGGCGCTGCGGTCTCACACGGTTCGCGGGGTTCGCATGACCGGTCTTCTGGCGGATTACCTGCCGCTCATCGTCTTCATCGGCGTGTCGCTGTTCATCGCCGCCGCGCTGCTCGTGGCGCCCTTCCTGGTGGCCTACAGCAGCCCGGATCCGGAGAAGCTCTCGGCCTACGAGTGCGGCTTCAACGCCTTCGACGACGCGCGCATGAAGTTCGACGTGCGCTTCTACCTCGTCGCCATCCTGTTCATCATCTTCGACCTCGAAGTGGCCTTCCTGTTCCCCTGGGCCATCACCTTCGGGGAGCTGGGCTGGCTCGGCTTCTGGTCGATGATGGTCTTCCTCGGGGTCCTCACGGTCGGCTTCGTCTACGAGTGGCGCAAGGGCGCCCTCGAGTGGGATTGAGAGACCGCCGCCCCGCCGTTCGCTTCTCGAGGCACGCATGGCCTTCACCACCGAACTCTCCCGCGCACCGCTGATCGCCCCGCAGGCGAAGGGCATCATCGACCCCAATACGGGCCGCCCGATCGGTGCCGACGACCCGACCTTCCTCTCGATCAGCGACGAGCTCGCCGACCGCGGCTTCCTGCTGACCACCACGGACGAGCTCATCAACTGGGCCCGGACCGGCTCGCTGATGTGGATGACCTTCGGGCTCGCCTGCTGCGCCGTCGAGATGATGCAGATGTCGATGCCGCGCTACGATTGCGAGCGCTTCGGCTTCGCTCCGCGCGGCTCGCCGCGCCAGTCCGACGTGATGATCGTGGCCGGCACGCTCACCAACAAGATGGCGCCGGCGCTGCGCAAGGTCTACGACCAGATGCCCGAGCCGCGCTACGTGATCTCGATGGGCTCCTGCGCCAACGGCGGCGGCTACTACCACTATTCCTACTCGGTGGTGCGCGGCTGCGACCGCGTGGTGCCGGTGGACATCTACGTGCCGGGCTGCCCGCCGACCGCCGAGGCGCTGCTCTACGGCGTGCTGCTTCTCCAGAAGAAGATCCGCCGCACCGGCACGATCGAGCGCTGAGGCAGGGGCCATGACGAACGGCATCTCCATCCTGCCCCACACGGAGCCGGCGCTGGGCGATTCCGCCCTCCAGGCGCTGTCCGACCGGATCGGCGGCGCCCTCGGGCCGGCGGTCGTCGAGCGCGGCATCGCCTTCGGCGAGCTCACCCTGGTGGTCCAGGCCTCCGACATCGTCTACGCGCTGACCTACCTGCGCGACGACCCGGCCTGCGCCTTCCGCTGCTTCATCGACATCTGCGGCGCCGACTACCCGTCCCGCGCCCAGCGCTTCGACGTGGTCTACCACCTGCTCTCCCTGCGCCACAACGCGCGCATCCGCGTGAAGGTGCGCACGGACGAGACGACGCCGGTCCCCTCCGTGATCGACGTCTTCCCGGCCGCGAACTGGTTCGAGCGCGAGGCCTACGACCTCTACGGGATCCTGTTCTCGGGCCATCCCGACCTCAGGCGCCTCCTCACCGATTACGGCTTCGAGGGGCACCCCCTGCGCAAGGACTTCCCGCTCACCGGCTTCGTCGAGGTCCGCTACGACCAGGACGAGGCGCGCGTCGTCTACGAGCCCGTGAAGCTCACGCAGGAATTCCGCAACTTCGACTTCCTCTCGCCCTGGGAAGGCACGGACTACGTGCTGCCGGGCGACGAGAAGAAGACGGCGTGAGAGCGAATAGTGAGTAGTTCGTAGCGAATAGGGGCTGATCGTGGAGCGGTCTGCGATCACGTCCTACAAGGATCTGAAGGTTTGGCAGGACGCCATGGCGCTAGCTGAGGCATGTTACGGGGAGACGCGGGCATTCCCGCGCGAGGAGATGTTCGGTCTGACCGCGCAGATCCGTCGCGCGGCGACCTCCGTCGCCGCCAACATCGCTGAGGGCCACGGTCGCGAGACCGGAGGCGCCTTCGTCCAGTTCCTCCGCGTGGCGCAGGGCTCGCTCAAGGAGCTGGAGACGCACATCCTTCTGTCCGGTCGCGTCGGACTGCTGACGGCCCCGCGTGCGGAGTCGCTTCTCGGGCGCTGCGAGGAGATTGGAAAGATGCTGCGCGCGCTGATCCGCGCGCTTCAGAAACCCGAGGGGAATCGATAGGGATCCGACAATGACGCTGCATCCCTACTCGCTACTCGCTATTCGCTATTCGCTTTCCGGCGGAGCCGGCCGATGACAGAGCATAACATCCGCAACTTCGCGATCAATTTCGGGCCCCAGCACCCGGCCGCGCACGGCGTGCTGCGCCTGGTGCTGGAACTCGACGGCGAGGTGGTCGAGCGGGTCGACCCGCATATCGGCCTCCTGCACCGCGGCACCGAGAAGCTGATCGAGCACAAGACCTACCTGCAGGCGACGCCCTATTTCGACCGGCTCGACTACGTCGCGCCGATGAACCAGGAGCACGCCTTCTGCCTCGCCATCGAGCGGCTGGCCGGCATCGAGGTGCCGCGGCGGGCCAAGCTCATCCGCACCCTCTACTGCGAGATCGGGCGTCTCCTCTCCCACCTCCTCAACGTCACCACGCAGGCGATGGACGTCGGCGCGCTGACGCCCCCGCTGTGGGGCTTCGAGGAGCGCGAGAAGCTGATGATCTTCTACGAGCGGGCCTCCGGCGCGCGGATGCACGCGAACTACTTCCGCCCCGGCGGCGTCCATCAGGACCTGCCGCCCGCACTGATCGACGACATCGAGGCCTTCTGCGACCCCTTCCTGCAGGTGGTCGACGACCTCGACGACCTCGTCATGGGCTCGCGCATCTTCAAGCAGCGCAACGTCGACATCGGCATCGTCTCCGTGGACGAGTGCATGGCCTGGGGCTTCTCGGGCGTGATGGTGCGCGGCTCCGGCATCCCGTGGGACCTGCGCAAGGCGCAGCCCTACGAGGCCTACGAGGAGATGGCGTTCGACGTCCCCGTGGGGAAGAACGGCGACACCTACGATCGCCAGGTGATCCGCATGGAAGAGATGCGGGAATCCGTGAAGATCATGAAGCAGTGCTGCGCGAAGCTCCGCGAGCCCGCCGGCCAGGGGCCGATCGCGGCGCTGGACGGCAAGTTCGCGCCGCCCTCGCGCCGGGACATGAAGCGCTCGATGGAGGCGCTCATCCACCACTTCAAGCTCTACACGGAAGGCTTCCACGTGCCGGCGGGCGAGGTCTACGCCGCGGTGGAGGCGCCGAAGGGCGAGTTCGGCGTGTACCTGGTCTCGGACGGGACCAACAAACCCTACCGCTGCAAGATCCGCGCTCCGGGCTTCGCCCACCTGCAGGCGATGGATTGGATGTGCCGCGGCCACCTGCTCGCCGACGTGTCCTGCGTGCTCGGCACGCTCGACATCGTCTTCGGCGAAGTGGACCGCTAGAGCCGGCACGAGGTGCGTTGAGACGATGGCCAACCGCAGACTAGCCCCCGCCGCCGAGCAGCCCCAAAACTTCGCGTTCTCGCCCGAGAACGCCGAATGGGCGCAGGGGCAGATCGCCAAGTACCCGGAGGGGCGCCAGGCCTCGGCCGTGATCCCGCTCCTCTGGCGCGCCCAGGAGCAGAACGGCGGCTGGCTGCCGCAGAAGGCCATCGAGGCGGTGGCCGACCAGCTCGGCATGCCGCATATCCGCGTGCTCGAAGTGGCGACCTTCTACACGATGTTCGCGCTGGAGCCGGTGGGCCGCCACTGGATCCAGGTCTGCGGCACGGTCCCCTGCCATTGCTGCGGGGCCGTCGAGCTGAAGGAGATGCTCCAGGCGCGCCTCGGCCCCTCGGGCCATGTCAGCGCGGACGGCAACTTCTCCTGGCTCGAGGTCGAGTGCCTCGGCGCCTGCTGCAACGCGCCGATGGTGCAGATCAACCAGGACTACTACGAGGACCTGACGCCCGAGTCGCTGTCCAGGCTGATGGACGACCTCGCCGCCGGCCGGCCGGTCACCCCCGGCCCGCAGGTGGACCGCTCGGCGTCCGCTCCCCTCGGCGGCCCGGACACCCTGTCGGACCCGGCCCTCTACGACGGCTCCCGCGTCGGCGCCTGGCGCAAGCGCTTCGAGGAGACCCGCAAGGACGAGGGCGCTGCGGATTCGGGCGCCAAGGACGAGGCCGCCTCCAGCGAGAAGCGCGCCGCGACCGATCCGAAGCCGGCCCGGCCGGTCGCCGGCCGTCCGGTGGAGAGCGCGGCGACCGACGCCCCGGCCCAGCGCGCCGCCGCGCACCAGGAGCCGGTGAAGGCGGACGAGAAGGTGCAGGCCTCCGACAAGGAGCACTCCACCGCCGGCCGCGCGGCGGAGCCCGCGGCGCCGAAGGCGATCAAGGACCTGGAGCCGGCCGGTGCCGAGGCCGGCGCCCAATCCTCCCTGCCGCGCGACGTGCCGCCGCCCCAGCCCGCCGCCTCGGGCGTCGAGGCGCCCGCCGAGCCGGCGCCCGGCGCGGACGCGACGGCCTCGTCCAAGGGCCGCGGCCGCTCGAAGCCCGCCACCAAGCCTGAGAGGACCTGACATGCTCTCCGATCAGGACCGCATCTTCACCAACCTCTACGGCCTGCACTCGCCGGGGCTCGACGCCGCGAAGAAGCGCGGCGCCTGGGACGGGACCAAGTTCCTCCTGGAGATGGGCCGCGACTGGATCATCGAGGAGATGAAGGCGTCCGGCCTGCGCGGCCGCGGCGGCGCCGGCTTCCCCACGGGCCTGAAATGGTCCTTCATGCCCAAGAAGTCCGACGGGCGCCCGCACTACCTCGTGGTCAACGCCGACGAGTCGGAGCCGGGCACCTGCAAGGACCGGGAGATCATGCGGCACGACCCGCACCTCCTGATCGAGGGCTGCATGCTCGCCTCCTTCGCGATGGGGGCGCATGCCTGCTACGTCTACATCCGCGGCGAGTACGTGGCCGAGAAGCACGCGCTCCAGAAGGCGGTGGACGAGGCCTACGAGGCGAAGCTCGTCGGCCAGGACAACGTCCACGGCTACCCCTTCGACATCTACGTCCACCACGGGGCGGGCGCCTATATCTGCGGCGAGGAGACGGCGCTCATCGAGAGCCTCGAGGGCAAGAAGGGCATGCCCCGCCTCAAGCCGCCGTTCCCGGCCAATATGGGCCTCTACGGCTGCCCGACGACGGTGAACAACGTCGAGTCGATCGCGGTGGCCGGCACCATCCTGCGCCGCGGCGGCGCCTGGTTCGCGGGGCTCGGCGGCAAGAACAACACCGGCACGAAGCTGTTCTGCGTGTCCGGCCACGTGAACAAGCCCTGCAACGTCGAGGCGGAGCTCGGCATCACCTTCCGCGAGCTCGTCGACCGCCATTGCGGGGGCATGCGCGGCGGCTGGGACAACCTGCTCTGCTCGATCCCCGGCGGATCCTCGGTTCCGCTGGTGCCGGCCGAGCAGATCATCGACGCCAAGATGGATTTCGACACCCTGCGCAACCTCGGCTCGGGCCTCGGCACCGCGGCGGTGATCGTACTCGACAAGTCCACCGACATCGTCGGCGCGATCGCGCGGATCTCGTACTTCTACAAGCACGAGTCCTGCGGCCAGTGCACGCCCTGCCGCGAGGGCACCGGCTGGATGTGGCGCGTGCTCACCCGCATGGCCCATGGCCGCGCGCAGCGGCGCGAGATCGACATGCTGTTCGAGGTCACCAAGCAGATCGAGGGCCACACGATCTGCGCGCTGGGCGACGCGGCCGCTTGGCCGATCCAGGGCCTGATCCGGCACTTCCGCCCCGAGATCGAGAAGCGCATCGACCGCTACACCGCCAACCCACACGGCGAGCCCGTGCGGATCGCGGCGGAGTAGCACCATGGCCGGCGAGCCGGACAACGTCGTTCTGATGCCGCTGCGCGAGATCCGCGCCGCGCAGGACGCGCACGGCCGCCGGCTCGAACACATCGAGACGCGCATCGGCGAGATGCACGACAGCATGGTGACGGGGCTCGGCCTCGCGGCCCATGCCAACGTCAGGCACGACTCGGTCGAGAAGCGACTCACCGATCCGGCCAAGCGCGTCGAACGCCTGGAGAAGAAGAAGTGACGAAGATCCTCGTCGACGGCATCGAGGTTGACGTCCCGGCCGAGTACACGCTGCTCCAGGCCTGCGAGGTCGCGGGCGCGGAGATCCCGCGCTTCTGCTTCCACGAGCGGCTGTCGATCGCCGGCAACTGCCGCATGTGTCTGGTGGAGCTGAAGGGCGCGCCCAAGCCCGTCGCCTCCTGCGCCTACGCGGTGAAGGATTGCCGGCCCGGCCCCAACGGCGAGCCGCCGGAGGTGCTGACGCGCTCGGGGGGCACCAAGAAGGCCCGCGAGGGGGTGATGGAGTTCCTCCTCATCAACCACCCCCTCGACTGCCCGATCTGCGACCAGGGCGGCCATTGCGACCTGCAGGACCAGGCCATGGCCTACGGGGTCGATTCGACGCGCTACAGCGAGAACAAGCGCGCGGTCGAGGAGAAGTATATCGGCCCGCTGGTGCGCACGGCCATGAACCGCTGCATCCACTGCACCCGCTGCGTGCGCTTCCTCGCGGAAGTGGCCGGCGTGCCGGATCTCGGCGCGATCGGCCGCGGCGAGGACATGGAGATCACGAGCTACCTCGAGCAGGCGATGGGCTCGGAGCTCCAGGGCAACGTCGCCGACCTCTGCCCCGTGGGCGCCCTCGTCCACAAGCCGCAGAGCTACAACGTCCGCCCCTGGGAGCTGTCCAAGACCGAATCGGTCGACGTGATGGACGCGGTGGGCTCCGCCATCCGCGTCGACGCCCGCGGGCGCGAGGTCATGCAGATCGAGCCGCGGGTCAACGAGGACATCAACGAGGAGTGGATCTCCGACAAGACCCGCCACGCCGTGGACGGGCTGCGGGTCCAGCGCCTCGACCGGCCCTTCCTGCGCGAGAACGGGCGCCTGCGTCCGGCCTCGTGGGCCGAGGCCTTCCAGGCCGTCGCGGCCAAGGTGAAGGGCACCGATCCCAAGCGCATCGGCGCGGTGGTGGGCGATCTCGCCGCCGTCGAGGAGGTCTTCGCCCTCAAGCAGCTCATGGGCGCGCTGGGCGTGACCAGCATCGATTGCCGCCAGGCCGGACCGGGCCTCGACCCGGCGCTCGGCCGGGGCGCCTACACCTTCGCGGCGACGATCCCCGGAATCGAGCAGGCCGACGCGATCCTCCTCGTCGGCGCCAATCCGCGCCTTGAGGCCTCGCTCCTCAACGTGCGCATCCGCAAGCGCTGGCGCATGGCGCCGCTGGCGGTCGGCCTGATCGGCGAGCCCACGGACCTGACCTACCCCCACGTGCATGTGGGGGCGGGGCCCGATTCGCTGAGCGCCCTGGCGCGGGGTGAGCACAGCTTCCTCGACGCCCTGAAGGCGGCCGAGCATCCGCTGATCGTGGTCGGCGAGGCGGCGGCCAACCAGCCGGGCGTGCTGGCCGCGGCGGCCGCCCTCGCCCGCGACGTCGGCGCGGTCCGGCCGGACTGGGCCGGCTTCGGCGTGCTCCACACGGCGGCGGCGCGGGTCGGTGCCCTCGATCTCGGCTTCGTGCCGGGGGCGGAGGGGCTCGCCTTCGCGGAGATCGTCGGCGGCGGCGTGGACGTGGTGTTCAACCTCGGCGCCGACGAGTGCGACGTGGCGCCGGGCGCCTTCGTGATCTACCAGGGCACCCACGGCGACCGCGGGGCGCAGCGCGCCGACGTGATCCTGCCCGGCGCGGCCTATACCGAGAAGAACGCGACCTACGTGAACACGGAGGGCCGCGTGCAGATGGCCAACCGCGCCGGCTTCCCGCCGGGGGACGCCCGCGAGGATTGGGCGATCCTGCGCGCCCTCTCCGACGTGCTCGGCAAGAAGCTCGCCTACGATTCCCTGGCGGCGCTGCGCCGCGCCCTCTACGCCGAGCACCCGCATCTCGCCGCCCTCGGCACGGTGGCCGAGACCGACGTGGCGGGCGCGGTGGAGCGGCTCGCGGCCACGGGCGGGGAGGGCGCGCGCAGCGCCTTCGCCTCGCCGGTGCGCGATTTCTACCTCACCAACCCGATCGCCCGCGCCTCGCGGGTGCTCGCCGAGTGCTCGAGCCTCGCCCGCGGGCGCGTGCTCGAAGCGGCCGAGTAGGAGATCCCATGACCACCCTCGACGTCATCGGGGCCGTGCTCCTGATCGCGCTGAAGAGCTTCGTGCTCCTCGCGCTGCTCCTCGTCTTCATCGCCTACGCGCTGCTCGCCGACCGCAAGATCTGGGCGGCGGTGCAGCTGCGCCGCGGCCCGAACGTCGTCGGGCCCTGGGGCCTGTTCCAGTCCTTCGCCGACCTCATCAAGTTCGTGATCAAGGAGCCGGTGATCCCGGCCGGCGCCAACAAGGCCATCTACCTGCTGGCGCCCCTGGTCTTCGCCACGCTGGCGCTCGCCTCCTGGGCGGTGATCCCCCTCGCCGAGGGCTGGGCCATCGCCGACCTCAACGTGGGCATCACCTACATCTTCGCGATCTCGTCGCTGGGCGTCTACGGCGTCATCATGGGCGGCTGGGCCTCGAACTCGAAATACGCCTTCCTCGGCGCGCTCCGCTCGGCGGCGCAGATGATCTCCTACGAGGTCTCCCTCGGCTTCGTCATCATCTGCGTCCTGCTCTGCGCCGGCTCGCTCAACCTCTCGCGCATCGTGCTCGCGCAGGACACCAGCCTCGGCCTGTTCGGCTGGTACTGGCTCTGGCTGTTCCCGATGTTCGTGGTGTTCTTCATCTCGGCGCTCGCCGAGACGAACCGCCCGCCCTTCGATCTGCCGGAGGCCGAATCGGAGTTGGTCGCCGGCTACATGGTCGAGTATTCCTCGACGCCGTACCTGCTGTTCATGCTGGGCGAGTACGTGGCCATCATGACCATGTGCGCGCTGGGCACGGTGCTGTTCCTCGGCGGCTGGCTCTCGCCCATCCCCTTCGCGCCCTTCACCTGGGTGCCCGGGGTGATCTGGTTCGCGCTGAAGGCGAGCTTCCTGTTCTTCATGATCGCCATGGTGAAGGCCATGGTGCCGCGCTACCGCTACGACCAGCTCATGCGGCTGGGCTGGAAGGTGTTCCTGCCGCTCTCGCTGATCTCGGTGGTCGTCGTGGCCTTCGTCCTCAAGCTCACCGGCCTCGCGCCGGGAGCGTGACAGAACAATCGGAGATCCGAGCATGAAGCTCGATCAGGTTGCCAAGAGCCTTCTCCTGAAGGAGTTCGTGTCGGGGTTCGTCCTCGCCATGAAATATTTCTTCAAGCCGAAGGCGACGATCAACTACCCCTTCGAGATGGGCCATCGCGGACCCCGCTTCCGCGGTGAGCACGCGCTGCGCCGCTATCCCAACGGCGAGGAGCGCTGCATCGCGTGCAAGCTCTGCGAGGCGATCTGCCCGGCCCAGGCCATCACCATCGAGGCGGGCCCGCGCCGCAACGACGGCACGCGCCGCACCACCCGCTACGACATCGACATGGTGAAGTGCATCTACTGCGGCATGTGCCAGGAGGCCTGCCCAGTGGACGCCATCGTGGAGGGGCCGAACTTCGAGTTCTCGGTCGAGACCCGCGAGGAGCTGCTCTACGACAAGGAGAAGCTCCTCCTGAACGGCGATCGCTGGGAGCGCGAGATCGCGCGCAACATCGCGATGGACGCCCCGTACCGCTGAGGCGGACACGCTTCTCCCGCGCGCCGGAGGCCGCAAAACCTTGTGCGGCGCGGGAGCCGGTTCTATAGGACGGCCTGCCGGTGCAGGCCGTCCGTCCCACGAGGCAGAAGGGGCCGCTCGCGCGGCCGACCCGACACGCGCATGACCGCAGCAGCCGCCTTCTTCTACCTGTTCGCGGGCGTCGCCATCGCCTCCGGATTCATGGTGATTGCCGCGCGCAATCCCGTCACCTCGGTGCTCTTCCTGATCCTGGCCTTCGTGAACGCGGCCGGCCTGTTCGTGCTGATGGGCGCCGAGTTCCTGGCGATGATCCTCGTCGTCGTCTACGTCGGCGCGGTGGCGGTGCTGTTCCTGTTCGTGGTGATGATGCTCGACGTGGACTTCGCCGAATTGCGCAACGGCTTCCAGCAATACCTGCCGGTGGGCGGCCTGATCGGCGTCGTGTTCCTCATCGAGATCGTGCTGGTGGTGGGCTCCTGGACCATCGATCCGGGCCTCGTCCAGGCGCCGCTGGGCAACGTCGCGGCGGGCGAGAGCCTGACGAACACGGTCGCGCTCGGCCGCGTGCTCTACACGGAGTACGTCTACTTCTTCCAGCTCGCCGGCCTGATCCTCCTCGTCGCGATGATCGGCGCCATCGTGCTGACGCTCCGCGACCGGCCGGGCGTCAAGCGGCAGAACATCGCCGTGCAGAACGCCCGGACGCAGGCCATGGCCGTGGAGACCCGCAAGGTCCCCTCGCGCCAGGGCGTCGAGGTCTGAAGGGGAGGGCAACACCATGATCGGCCTGAGCCACTACCTGACGGTCGCCGCGATCCTGTTCACGCTCGGCGTGCTGGGCATCTTCATCAACCGCAAGAACATCATCGTGATCCTGATGTCCGTGGAGCTGATCCTCCTCGCGGTGAACATCAATCTCGTGGCGTTCTCCACCCACCTCAACGACATCACGGGGCAGGTCTTCGCCCTGTTCGTCCTCACGGTCGCCGCGGCGGAGGCCGCCATCGGCCTCGCCATCCTGGTGGTGTTCTTCCGCAACCGCGGCTCCATCGCGGTGGAGGACGTGAGCGTGATGAAGGGCTAGAGGCGGACCGCTCCGCTTCGCCCCGTTCTGAAACTTGGACGGGCACGGCCGCGCCGTGCCCCGAGGCCGGACCGCACGAGAACGATGTATCACGCGATCGTCTTCTTCCCGCTCATCGGCGCGCTCGTCGCCGGTCTGTTCGGACGCGCCATCGGCGCGCGGGCGAGCGAGTACGTCACCACGGCGTGCCTCGCCTTCTCCGCGCTGATCGCTTGGGGGGTGTTCATCGAGGGCGGCGAGGCCGTGCGGGTGCAGGTGGCGACTTGGTTCGCCGCCGGCGGCCTCACCGTCGACTGGGCCTTCCGCATCGACACGCTCACCCGCGTGATGCTCGTCGTCGTCACCTCGGTCTCCACCCTCGTGCACCTCTACTCGATGGGGTACATGCACGAGGATCCGCACCGGCCGCGCTTCTTCGCCTACCTGTCGCTGTTCACCTTCGCCATGCTGATGCTGGTGACGGCCGACAACCTCGTGCAGATGTTCTTCGGCTGGGAGGGCGTGGGCCTCGCCTCCTACCTGCTCATCGGCTTCTGGTACGAGAAGCCCTCGGCCAACGCCGCCGCGATGAAGGCCTTCATCGTCAACCGCGTGGGCGATTTCGGCTTCTCCCTCGGCATCTTCCTCGTCTTCGTCCTGTTCGGCGCGGTCAGCTTCGACGGCATCTTCCCGCGGGTGAACGAGTTCAAGGACGCAACCTTCCACTTCCTCGGCCATGACTGGCACGCGCTGACGCTGGCCTGCCTGCTCCTGTTCATGGGCGCCATGGGCAAGTCGGCGCAGTTCCTGCTGCACACCTGGCTGCCGGACGCGATGGAGGGCCCGACCCCCGTCTCGGCGCTCATCCACGCCGCCACCATGGTGACCGCGGGCGTGTTCATGGTCGCGCGCCTGTCGCCCCTGTTCGAGCTCGCCCCGAACGCGCTCGTCGTCGTCACCGTGATCGGCGGCATCACCGCCTTCTTCGCGGCCACCGTCGGTCTCGTGCAGAACGACATCAAGCGCGTCATCGCCTACTCGACCTGTTCGCAGCTCGGCTACATGTTCGTGGCGCTCGGCGTCGGCGCCTACGCGGCGGGCGTGTTCCACCTGTTCACCCACGCCTTCTTCAAGGCGCTGCTGTTCCTCGGCGCCGGCTCGGTCATCCACGCGATGCACCACGAGCAGGACATGCGGAACATGGGCGCGCTGCGCCACTACATCCCCTTCACCACCGCGATGATGGCGATCGGCACGCTCGCCCTGATCGGCTTCCCCTTCACGGCCGGCTACTACTCGAAGGACGCCATCATCGAGGCGGCCTACATGTCGACCCGGCCGGGGCACACCCTGGCCTTCCTCGCCACCGTAATCGCGGCCTTCTTCACCTCCTTCTATTCCTGGCGCCTGTTCTTCCTGACCTTCGAGGGCCCGGCCCGCTGGGCCGGCCACGGCCACGGCAGCCATGGCCATGACGACCACGCCGCCCACCACGCGCCGGCCGTCGCCCACGCCGCCGCTTCCCATCAGGCGGACGGCGCCCCCGGCCACCACGAGGGCGTGGCCCACGACGACCGCGGCCACGACGCGGAGCCCGCCTCCCACAGCGCCATCGAGCACCACGACCACGGCCCGCACATGCCGCACGAGAGCCCGCTGGTGATGACGGTCCCGCTGGCCATCCTCGCCGTCGGCGCGCTCTTCGCCGGCCTCGTGTTCAAGAACAAGTTCATCGGCGACGGGATGGACGCGTTCTGGGGCCACGCCCTGGCGCACGGGCCCGACAACCACATCATGCACGACATCCACAACGTGCCGCGCTGGGTCGCCCTGTCCCCCTTCGTGATGCTGGTGCTCGGCTTCCTCGTCGCCTTCTGGATGTATATCCGCCGGCCCGAACTGCCGGGCCAGCTCGCCGCGCAGCAGCCGGCCCTGTACAAGTTCCTGCTCAACAAGTGGTACTTCGACGAGCTCTACGACCGCATCTTCGTGCGGCCGGCCAAGGATTTCGGCATCTTCCTCTGGAAGCAGGTGGACGGCCGGGCCATCGACGGGGCCGGCCCGGACGGCATCGCCGCCCGCGTCGTGGACATCACCCGCGGCGTGGTCCGCTTCCAGACCGGCTACGTCTACCACTACGCCTTCGTCATGCTGATCGGCGTGGCCGGCCTCATCAGCTGGTACATGATGACCGGCCTGCCCAAGGCCGGCCACTGATGGCCGGCCCGCTCGCCACCCCCCGGGCCGCAGGCCGCATCACCCAAGGCGCCACCCAAGTGAGGGCCCACTGACCATGTTCGGCCTCGGCATCCTCTCCGGGCTCCTGATCGTCCCGCTCTGCGGCGCCGCCTTCATCCTCACCCTCAACGGGGACGAGGCGAGCGTGAAGCGCAACGCGCGCTGGGCCGCGCTCGCGACGACGATCGTCACCTTCCTGCTTTCTCTGGTGGCCTGGAACCGCTACGACCCGACCTCGGCGAGCTTCCAGCTCGTGGAGAGCCACGCCTGGATCACCGAGACGATCCGGTTCAAGCTCGGGCTCGACGGCTTCTCGATGCCGCTGATGCTGCTGACGACGTTCCTGATGCCGTTCTGCATCGGCGCGTCCTGGCACTCCATCGACACCCGCGTGAAGGAGTACTTCGTCGCCTTCCTCGTCCTCGAGACGACGATGATCGGCGTGTTCTGCGCCCTCGACCTGGTGCTGTTCTACCTGTTCTTCGAGGCCGGCCTGATCCCGATGTTCCTCATCATCGGCATCTGGGGCGGCAAGCGGCGCATCTACGCGAGCTTCAAGTTCTTCCTCTACACGCTGCTCGGCTCGGTGCTGATGCTGCTCGCCATCATGGCGATGTACTGGCAGGCCGGCACCACCGACATCCCGACCCTCCTGCAGACCCGCTTCCCCGCCCACCTGCAGACCTGGCTCTGGCTCGCCTTCTTCGCCTCCTTCGCGGTGAAGATGCCCATGTGGCCGGTCCATACCTGGCTCCCGGACGCCCACGTCGAGGCGCCCACCGCGGGCTCGGTGATCCTGGCCGGCATCCTCCTGAAGATGGGCGGCTACGGCTTCATCCGGATCTCGCTGCCGATGCTGCCGGACGCGAGCCAGGCCTTCGCGCCGCTGGTCTTCGCCCTGTCGGTGATCGCGATCATCTTCACCTCGCTCACCGCGATGATGCAGACCGACATCAAGAAGCTGATCGCCTACTCCTCCGTGGCGCATATGGGCTTCGTGACCCTCGGCCTGTTCACCCTGAACGAGCAGGGCATCCAGGGCGCGCTGTTCCTGATGATCTCCCACGGCATCGTCTCGGGGGCGCTCTTCCTCTGCGTCGGCGTGGTCTACGACCGCATGCACACCCGCGAGATCGCCGCCTACGGCGGCCTCGTGAAGCGCATGCCCCTCTACGCGGCGGCGATGATGGTCTTCACCATGGCCAATGTCGGCCTGCCCGGCACCTCCGGCTTCGTCGGCGAGTTCCTGGCCATGATGGGCGCCTTCAAGGCCAACCCGACGGTGGCCTTCTTCTCGGTCTTCGGCATCATCCTCTCGGCGGGCTACGCCCTGTGGCTCTACGCCCGGGTGATCTACGGCAAGCTCGAGAAGCCGAACCTCCAGGGCATCCTCGACCTCGACACCCGCGAGAAGATCATCCTCGCGCCCCTCGTGGCCCTGACCATCTACTACGGCGTGCACCCGGCCCCGATCCTGGACGTGTTCGCGCCCTCGACCGAACAGCTGATGGCCGGCATCCGCACCGCCCTCTCGAACACGCAGACCGCGGCCACCGCCCTGCCGCTCGCGCGCTGAGAAGACCCATGCCGACCGTGCACTCCGTCCTGCCGACCCTGGCGCCGCTCCTGCCCGAGATCATCCTGAGCGTCGGGGTGATGGTGCTGATCCTCTACGGCTCCTTCCGGGGCGAGCGCTCCACCGAGGGCGTCAACGTCGGCGCCCTGCTGCTCCTGGTGCTCGCCTTCTTCGTGGTGATCGGTCAGGCCTCCGACCTGAAGGTGACGACCCTGTCGGGCTCCTTCATCCAGGACGGCTTCGCCAAGGTGATGAAGGCGCTGGTCCTGCTCGGCTCGGCCGCCGCCATCCTGCTCTCGCGCGACTACTTCCAGCGCGCGCGCATCGACCGCTTCGAGTACCCGATCCTGATCGTGCTCTGCACCATCGGCATGATGGTCATGGTCTCGGCCAACGACCTGATCGCGCTCTATCTCGGCCTCGAACTGCAATCGCTGGCCGCCTACGTCATCGCCTCCTTCCACCGCGACGATCTGAAGTCCACCGAGGCGGGCCTCAAGTACTTCGTGCTCGGCGCGCTCTCCTCGGGCATGCTGCTCTACGGCGCCTCGCTGATCTACGGCTTCACCGGCACCGTCTCCTTCCCCGGCATCGTCTCGGCGCTGCACGACAAGGCGGGCTTCGGCATCGTGCTCGGCATCGTGTTCGTGGCCGCGGCGGTCGCCTTCAAGATGTCGGCGGTGCCGTTCCACATGTGGACGCCCGACGTCTACGAGGGCTCGCCGACGCCCGTGACGGCCTTCTTCGCCTCCGCCCCGAAGATGGCGGCGGTGGCGATGACCGTGCGCGTCTTCATCGGCGCGCTGCCCGACGTCACCGCGATCTGGCAGCAGATCATCGTCTTCATCGCCATCGCCTCCATGGCGCTCGGCTCCTTCGCGGCCATCGGCCAGCGCAACATCAAGCGCCTGATGGCCTATTCCTCCATCGGCAATATCGGCTACGCCCTGATCGGCCTCGCCGCCGGCTCCGAGGAGGGCGTGCGCGGCATCGTGATCTACATGATCATCTATCTCGCGATGACGCTCGGTGCCTTCGCGATCATCCTGTCGATGCGCCGCAAGGACGAGATGTTCGAGTCGGTGGAGGATCTGGCCGGTCTCTCGCGCACCCATCCCTGGATGGCGTTCTGCCTCGCGATGATGATGTTCTCCCTGGCCGGCATTCCGCCGCTCGCCGGCTTCTTCGCGAAGTTCTACGTCTTCGCCGCCGCCATCAAGGCGGGCCTCGTGGTGCTCGCCGTCATCGGCGTGGTCACCAGCGTCGTGGGCGCCTACTACTACCTGCGCATCGTCAAGATCATGTATTTCGACGAGCCCAAGGCGCCCTACGAGGCGATGCCCGCGGGCTCCGTGATCGTGCTCGCCCTGTCGAGCATCGTGGTGATCCTGTTCTGGCTGCTGCCCGCGCCCCTGGTGGGTGCCGCGGGGGCCGCCGCCAAGTCGCTGTTCTGAGATCTTGGACTATCGCCTCGGCAGCGACGCCAGAGCCTCGGGCCATCGCCTCCACGTTCACGACCGGATCGGGTCGACGAACGGGGAGGCGATGGCGCTCGCGCGAGCGGGCGAGGCCAGTCCCCTCTGGATCGCCGCGCGGCGCCAGGAGGCCGGGCGGGGCCGCCGCGGCAACGTCTGGGAATCGGTGCCCGGCAACCTCGCGGCGAGCCTGCTCTGGCCGGGAACGGGGATCGAGCCGGAGCGGCTCGCCACCCTCGGCTTCGTGGCGGGCGTGGCCCTCGCCGAGGCCCTGGAGGCGGCCTGCGGGGTCTCCGGGTCGGGGGGCTCGGCTCCGTTCCGGCTGAAATGGCCGAACGACGTGCTCTTGGGCTCGGCCAAGCTCGCCGGCATCCTTCTGGAGACGGAGGCGCTGCCGGGGGGCAGGCGGGCGGTGGTGATCGGGTTCGGCGTCAACGTCGCTGGGGTGCCCGATTCCGTGGCCGGCGCGGCCGTGGCGCTCGCGGGCGCAGGCTTCTCGGCCGACGCGCCGCTGGTGCTGGAGCAGCTCGGCGAACGGTTCTGCGCGGCGGCGCGCGCCTGGGACCGCGGGCGGGGCTTCGCGGGGATCCGCGAGCGCTGGCTCGCCCGCGCCGCGGGCCTCGGGCTTCCGATCGCGGTCGGGACAGGTTCGGCGACCCTGCGGGGGCGCTTCGAAGAGATCGACGAGGGGGGGCGGCTCGTGATCCTCGCCCCGGACGGCACGCGACACACCGTGACGGCGGGCGAGGTGCATTTCGGAACGGCCGCGACGGCGGCATAGGGTTGGACGACGGACAATGACCACTGAACAGGACGAACTCGTCTTCCTGCCGCTCGGCGGGGTGGGCGAGATCGGCATGAACGCGGCCCTCTACGGGTTCGGGCCGGCCAAGCGCCGCAAATGGATCATGGTGGATTGCGGCATGGGCTTCGCGGGCGAGGAGGCGATGCCCGGCGTCGACCTCATGTTCCCGGACCTCTCCTTCATCGAGGAGCGCCGCAAGGACCTGCTCGGCATCTTCATCACCCACGCCCACGAGGACCATATCGGCGCGATCAGCGAGCTCTGGCCGCGCCTGAAGGTGCCGGTCTACGCCACCCGCTTCGCCAAGAACCTCCTGGAGGCCCGCCGCCTCGGCGAGCCCGGCGCGCCGAAGGTAGAGCTGCGCGAGGTCAAGCCCGGCAAGCGCGTCACGGTCGGGCCCTTCGACCTCGAATTCGTGCCGGTCTCCCACTCGATCCCCGAGTCGAACGCCGTCGCGATCCGCACCGCGGCGGGCCTCGTCCTGCATACCGGCGACTGGAAGATCGACCCGACGCCGGTGGCCGGCAACGTCACCGATCCGGACACCTTCCGGGCGCTCGGCGACGAGGGCATCCTCGCCATGGTCTGCGACTCGACGAACGTGGTGCGCGAGGGCTTCTCGCCCTCCGAGGCCGAGGTCTCGCAGACGCTGGCCCGGCTCGTCGCCGACGCCCCCCACCGGGTGGCCGTGACCACCTTCGCCTCGAACGTCGCGCGCATCCGCGCCGTGGCCGAGGCGGCCAAGGCCTGCGGGCGCGAGGTCGTCGCGGTCGGCCGCGCCATGGACCGCGTCATCGATGTCGCCCGCGAATGCGGCTACCTCGACGGCCTGCCCGAGTTCCGCCGCGCCGATTCCTGGCGCAACCTGCCCCGCGAGCGGGTGGTGGCGTTGCTCACCGGCTCGCAGGGCGAGCCCCGCGCGGCGCTGGCCCGCGTCTCGCGCCGGGACCATCCCGACATCCAGCTCGCGGGGGGCGACCGGGTGATCTTCTCCTCGCGCGCCATTCCCGGCAACGAGCGCGATGTCGGCGCGATCATCAACGACCTGATCGAGCAGGGCGTCGAGGTCGTCACCGACCGGACCGAGCTCGTCCACGTCTCCGGCCATCCCCGCCGGGACGAGATGGTGCAGATGTACCAGTGGACGCGGCCGCAGACCGCGATCCCCGTCCACGGCGAGGCGCTGCACCTCGACGAGCACGCCCGCTTCGCCCGGGCGCAGGGCGTGCCGAACGTGGTCAAGGCGCGTAACGGCAGCCTCGTGCGGCTCCATCCCGGCAAGCCCGAGGTGGTGGAGCACGTGAAGGCCGGGCGCCTGTTCAAGGACGGCCACGTCCTCATCGACGACAAGGACCGGGCGATCCCCGAGCGGCGCAAGCTCGCCCAGGCCGGCCTCGTCTCGGTGGCCATCGCCATCGACGAGGACGGCGTGGTGCTGGGCGAGCCCGCGGTCGACATCATCGGCCTGCCGAGCCGGGGCCGCGGCGGCAAGACGCTCATCGATTCCGTGGTCGACGCGGTGGGCGACACCCTGTCCGGGCTCTCGCGGGGCAAGCTGAAGGACTCGGAGGGCGTCGAGAAGGCCGTCGACCGGGCCGTCCGCACCGCCGTCAACGAGGCCTGGGGCAAGAAGCCGGCCTGCCACGTCCAGGTGGTCGAGGTCTGATACGATCGCCGCTCGGTCGAAGCGGGGGTCGTATCGACCGAGCCCGCGCGGCGCCTGAGCGAGGCCCGGATCCGCTATCCCGAGGGGATCGATCGGATCTGGTACGAGGCGCGACCGGGGCGGCCTGCCGCCTCGGACCAACGACCCGGGAGACACCGGGCGGCGGTGTGCTATCGAGACGACGTGCGCCGCCCGCTCGACAAGGGCGGCGCCGGGAGCGGGGAGAGAACACCATGATCGGGCGCCTGAACCACGTGGCCATCGCCGTGCGCGACCTCGACGCCGCGGTCGCCGTCTACCGCGACACGCTGGGTGCCGTCGTGAAGCCGCCCCTGCCGCAGCCCGAGCACGGGGTGACCGTGGTCTTCGTGGAACTGCCCAACAGCAAGGTCGAGCTGATGGCGCCCCTCGGCGCCGACTCGCCGATCAGCGGCTTCGTGGAGCGCAATCCGGGGGGCGCCATCCACCATGTCTGCTACGAGGTGGACGACATCCTGGCCGCCCGCGACCGGATGAAGGCGCAGGGCGCCCGCGTGCTCGGCACCGGCGAGCCGAAGATCGGCGCGCACGGCAAGCCGGTGCTCTTCCTGCACCCGAAGGACTTCCTCGGCACCCTGGTCGAGCTGGAACAGGTCTGAGCCCGTGAGCGGTCTTCTCGAACCGGTGGCGCGCACGACCGCGCGGACCCTCGCCCTCGTCCTGGTGCTGGTCTCGGCCTTCGTCGCGGTGGCGGTGTCGGCCTTCAAGCTCACCGTGTTCGGGGCGACCGCGCTCTATTTCGTGGTCTGGTGGACCCTGCTCTTCGCGGTCCTGCCGATCCGCAACCAGCCCGAGACCCGGCCCGAGCATCTGGTGCCGGGGCAGGATCCCGGAGCGCCGGCGGCACCGCGCCTGCGCGAGAAGGCCGTGTGGACGACGCTCGCGGCGGGGCTGGTCTTCCTGGGGGCGCTCGCGGTCTTCCCCCTCGCCGGCCTGTAGGGGCGGCGCCGAAACCGCCGCGTTCCCGCCACGGAGGCTCGCCTCGATCGGCGGCAGGGTCCGGAAAATAAAAAAGCAAGGCCCGGGGCCTTGCTTGAAAGAGGTTCCGTCGTAGCTGGACCTTGATGAACCTACGCATTGCCTGCGTGGCGGTCCCTTTTTCCTCCCGAGACTCGGACCCTGCGCCACCTCTGCCGGGCGTCGCAAACATCGCGAGAGCGCTTATAGGAACAACAATTCGTGCTGTCACGACCCGGGCGAAAGAAAATTGCGTTTTTCTGCCGCCGGTCGGGATGGGTCTGCCCGGGCGCCCGTGGGCGAGGGGTGCGGCAAGGACCCAGGCGTTCACGAAACGCGTTGCCGGCCGTGGCCAAGCTCGGGCGGCGCTTGTGTTTTCCCGGGGCAATGTGTTGTGTGCCAACGGCGCGGGGCCGGCGGTCCCGCCGCGAAACCCTCGGATCCGTCGGACCCTCATGCGTCTCTCCCGCTACTTCCTGCCCACCCTGCGCGAGACGCCCAAGGAGGCCGAGATCGTCTCGCACCGGCTGATGCTGCGGGCGGGCCTGATCCGGCAGGAGGCGGCCGGCATCTATGCCTGGCTGCCGCTCGGTCTGCGCGTGCTCAACCGGGTCTGCGCGGTGATCCGCGAGGAGCAGGACCGCGCCGGCGCCGTGGAACTCCTGATGCCCACCGTGCAGTCGGCTGACCTCTGGCGCGAGTCCGGGCGCTACGACGCCTACGGCCGGGAGATGCTCCGCCTGAAGGACCGGCACGACCGCGAGATGCTCTACGGCCCCACCGCCGAGGAGGTCGTCACCGAGATCTTCCGGGCGAGCGTGCGCTCCTACAAGGACCTGCCGAAGAACCTCTACCAGATCTCGTGGAAGTTCCGCGACGAGGTGCGCCCGCGCTTCGGCACCATGCGCTCGCGCGAGTTCCTGATGAAGGACGCCTATTCCTTCGACCTCGACCAGGCCGGGGCGCGCCACGCCTACAACCGCATGTTCGTGGCCTATCTGCGCACCTTCGCCGGCCTCGGCCTGAAGGCGATCCCGATGCGCGCCGATACCGGCCCCATCGGCGGCGACCTCAGCCACGAGTTCATCATTCTCGCCAAGACCGGCGAGAGCGAGGTCTTCTGCGACCGGGCCTATCTCGATTTCGAGATCCCCCCCGCCACCATCGATTTCGAGGACGTGGCCGGGCTCCAGGGCCTCGTGGACGCCTGGACCTCGCACTACGCCGCCACCGACGAGATGCACGAGGCCGACGCCTTCGCCGAGGTGGCGGAGGAGAACCGCATGGCCGCCCGCGGCATCGAGGTCGGGCACATCTTCTACTTCGGCACCAAGTATTCCGAGGCCATGGGCGCCCGGGTCACCGGGCCCGACGGCATCGAGCGGCCGGTCCATATGGGCTCCTACGGCATCGGCCCGAGCCGGCTCGTGGCGGCCATCGTCGAGGCGAGCCACGACGAGGCCGGCATCATCTGGCCGGATTCGGTCGCCCCCTTCGACGTGGCGCTGATCAACCTGAAGGTCGGCGACGCGGCGACCGACGCGGCCTGCGCCGAGATCCAGGGCCAGCTCGAGGCCGGCGGCCTCAGCGTGCTCTACGACGACCGCGACGAGCGGCCGGGCGCCAAGTTCGCCACCGCCGACCTCATCGGCCTGCCCTGGCAGGTGGTGGTCGGGCCGAAGGGCCTCGCCGAGGGCAAGATCGAGCTGAAGCGGCGCGCGGGCGGCGAGCGCGAGAGCCTCGCCCCGGTCGACCTGCTGGCCCGGATCAAGCGCGTCTGAGGCGGATCGCGATGGGCGCGGGGGCGAAGACTTTCGAGACCGTGCGGCAGCGGCTCGCGGCGCTGGCGCCGCGGCGCGGGGCGACCCCGCCCTTTGCCGTCTTCGAGTGGATCATCGCGGGGCGCTACCTGCGCGCCCGCCGCCGGGGCGGCGGCGTCTCGGTGGTGGCCTTCTTCTCCGTGCTCGGCATCGCGCTCGGCGTCGCCACCCTCATCATCGTGCTCTCGGTGATGAACGGCTTCCGCTCCGAGCTGATGTCGAAGATCATCGGCATCAACGGGCACGTCTTCGCCACGCCCATCGACCGCACCTTCACCGACTATGTCGATCTCTCGGAGCGGCTGGCGAAGGTCGCGGGCGTGCGCGCCGCGATCCCCCTGGTGGAGGGGCAGGCCTTCGCCTCCTCGCCCTACGGCGGCAGCGGCGTGCTGGTGCGCGGCGTGCGGGCGGAGGACCTCGACAACCTCGCCGCCATCGCGAAGTCGATCCGCGGCGGCACGCTGGCCGGCTTCGACGACGGCTCGGGCGTCATCGTCGGCCGCAGGCTCGCCGACAGCCTCGGGCTCCAGGCCGGCGACACCATCACCCTCTCGACGCCCAAGGGCTCGACCACGCCCTTCGGCACCGCCCCGCGCACCAAGAGCTACGCGGTCAAGGCGATCTTCGAGATCGGCATGACCGAGTTCGATTCGACCTTCGTCTTCATGCCGCTCGCCGAATCCCAGGCCTTCTTCAACAAGGAGGGCGACGTCAGCATGATCGAGATCTACATCGATCATCCCGACGACGTCGGCGCCATGCGCGAGCCCCTGGAGATGGCGGCCGAGCGCCCGATCCTGCTCACCGACTGGCGCCAGCGCAACCGGACCTTCTTCGGCGCCCTCGAGGTCGAGCGGAACGTGATGTTCCTCATCCTCAGCCTGATCGTCGTGGTGGCGACGCTCAACATCGTCTCGGGGCTGATCCTGCTCGTGCGCGACAAGTCGAGCGACATCGCGATCCTGCGCACCATGGGCGCCACGCCCGGCACCATCATGCGCGTGTTCCTCATCAACGGGGCGCTGATCGGCCTCGTTGGCACGCTGTCGGGCCTCGTGCTCGGGGTGATCATCACCCTCAACATCAAGCCGATCCAGCGCGTGCTCTTCCCCGGCGCCTGGGACCCCACCGTGCGCTTCCTCGCCGAGATCCCGGCGCAGATGAACACCGGCGAGGTCGTCGTCGTCGTCGTCACCGCCTTCCTCCTGTCGCTCGCGGCGACGCTCTATCCCTCGTGGCGCGCGGCCCGGCTCGATCCGGTGCAGGCGCTGCGCTACGGCTGAGTTGACGGACAAACCCATGCGCACCGACGCCCCCGGCGCCCAGCCGGTGCCGGCCCTGTTCTTCGCCCGGGTGGAGCGGCGCTATCCCCAGGCCGAGGGCGCGCTGGAGATCCTGCGCGGGGCCGACCTCGCGATCTGGCCGGGCGAACTCGTCGCCCTCGTCGCACCCTCGGGCGCCGGCAAGTCGACGCTCCTGCATCTCGCCGGGCTTCTGGAACGGCCGGACGGCGGCGAGGTCTTCGTGGGCGGCCAGCCGACCGCGGCGATGAGCGATGCCGAGCGCACCCGCTTCCGCCGGGAGGAGATGGGCTTCGTCTACCAGTTCCATCACCTGCTGCCCGAGTTCTCGGCGCTGGAGAACGTGGTGATGCCCCAGCTCATCCGCGGCCTCTCGCGGGCGGAGGCGCGGGCGCGGGCGGCCGAGCTCCTCGGCTTCCTCGGGCTGAAGGACCGGCTGCCGCACCGGCCGGCGGAACTGTCCGGCGGCGAGCAGCAGCGCGTCGCCATCGCCCGCGCGGTGGCCAACGGGCCGCGCCTGCTGCTCGCCGACGAGCCCACCGGCAACCTCGACCCGCAGACGGCGGGCCACGTCTTCGGCATCCTCCTGTCCCTGGTGCGGGCCTCGGGGCTCGCGGCGCTGATCGCCACCCACAACATGGAACTCGCCGCCCGCATGGACCGCCGGGTGACCATCCGGGACGGGCTGATCCAGCAACTCGACTAACCGGCCGCGAGGCAGGCGAGTCTGAGGCGGTACCCGCCATGTCTTCTTCAGCCTCGTCCGACGTCGGGTTAGCTATGATCAGTCTCTCGCCGACCCACATCCGGCTCCAATAGAGCAGCGATCGATGTGATAGCTGCATTGCAGAAAAGCGCTCTGTTTGATCGCATGTTGGTTTGAAAATGAGTCTGCGAAAGTGCTAATTGCTTGCAAGCGATGGTCAGCGAGTATCGCATATGACGCTCTCTCAAGTTCAAATTATCCGCTCTTTGGCTGAGGGATTGGCATGGTTCGAGAAGGAACTGGCCTGGAATGTCGCTCCAGCTGAGTTAAGGCATCTGACGGGTCGCATCGGCGAACTCTACGCTGCGATGATTACACGCGGACAGATGGCTTTGAGCACCATGCAGCGCGGCTACGACGTCGTCAGCGCCGAGGGACAGCGCATTTCAGTGAAAACCGTCACCTCATCGAGTCACGTCAGTTTCAATAAGGCCACGCTCCACGAGGCAAGTCATGTGATGATTCTTCGGCTGAACGTCTCAGAGGGTGAAGCCTCGATCGAGGAGCTATTTCGGGGAAGTGTGGAGGAGTTGGTGCTTCTTTGCTCCCACGTCGGCAGCAATCTCCAATTTCCAATCAAGAAGCCCGCGTCCGACCCGATCGCTCTTGATGGGCTTGCGGTTACGGGAAGTGCTCAGATCGGGAAGCGGCGAGTCATCCAGTTCGAGAACGGATCGATCATTGTCGAGACGGAGGGGGTTAGAGAGCTTGTGACTAAACCGGTGCTGCGAAAGATTGCTCAGGAACGAGGAATTAGTCCGCTAAACAGTGCCGGCAACATGATGAATACGCGCCAGCTTGGCGCAGCCATTATCGCCTCCTCAACGAGTTCGGCTGCCCCATTTCCGGACTGAAGGTCAGGTGGACCCGATCCGTTGGATGCTCCCCGTTCAGATCTGCTTAACCATGTCCGGCATCTGCCGGTTCTCCACGCTTTCCATAAGAACAAAACAGGAACATACTGGTTTCGTTCTTCAGGAGGCAGCCGAGATGTTCAAGCGGATTGTCGTGACCGGCATGGCGGAGTTCATGGCGTTCGGTCTGCTCACGGTGGCGGTGGCGGCCTGGGGTGTAGCCCTGACCCCGATCCCCTAACGGCGCTTGTCGGGAATCGCGTTTCGTTCCCATGTTCCGGGCTTGTTCACAGGAACATCGTTGCGGGGCGGCGCCGGGAATCCGGTGGATATCGCCGCCGGTGCGGCGCCCCGGTGACAGACTCCTTGAGGCCGGACCGGCAACCTCTCCGGCCCCGCAGCAAGGTCCGTCATGGCGCGTCAGCTCAAGGAGGTCGGCTTCGTCCACCTCCACGCCCACTCCTCCTATTCCCTGCTCGAGGGCGCCCTGAAGGTCGGCGACCTCGTCAAGAACGCGGCCGCCGACCGGCAGCCCGCGCTCGCCCTCACCGACACCAACAACCTGTTCGGGGCGCTGGAATTCTCCGAGAAGGCGGCGGGCGCCGGCATCCAGCCGATCGCCGGCATCCAGCTCGCGGTCACCTTCGAGACGGCCGATCCGCACGGGCGCGGCGGCGCGCCCGCATCCAGCATCGTGCTCCTCGCCCAGGACGAGGAGGGCTACGGCAACCTGCTGCGCCTCGGCAGCCGGGCCTATTTCGACGTGGCGCTCGGGGAGGCGCCCCGCCTCTCCGCCGCGGTGCTGGCCGAGGCGGGCCGCGGCCTGATCGCGCTCACCGGGGGGCTCGCCGGCCCCCTCGACACGGCGCTCCGCAGCGGCCGGCGCGACCTCGCCGAGACCCGCCTCGCGCAGCTCGAAGCAGCCTTCGGGGCCGACCGCCTCTACGTGGAGATCCAGCGGCACGGCCTGGAGGACGAGCGTAGAATCGAGGACGCGCTCCTCGGCCTCGCGGATGCCCGCGGCCTCGCGATCGTGGCCACGAACGAGCCCTTCTTCGCCAAGCCCGGCGATTACGACGCCCACGACGCGCTGCTCGCCATCGCCGAGGGCCGCGTCGTCTCCGATGCCCGCCGCCGCAAGCTCACCGCGAGCCACGCCTTCAAGACGCGCGCGGAGATGGGCGCGCTGTTCGCCGACCTGCCGGACGCCCTCCAGGCCAGCGTCGAGATCGCCCTGCGCTGCGCCTACCGCGTGCGCACCCGGAAACCCATCCTGCCGAATTTCGGCAGCGTCGCGCCGGAAGGCCTCGCCGAGAGCCAGCAGGCGCAGGAGGCGGCGCTCGCCGCCGAGGCCACCGACGCGGTCGCCGAGGCGATCAGCGCGGACGAGCCGACGGAACTCCGGCGCCAGGCGGAGGCCGGCCTCGAAGCGCGGCTCGCCAAGCACGGGCCGGCGCCGGGCTTCACCGAGGAGCAGTACCGCGAGCGGCTCGCCTTCGAGCTCGACGTCATCGTCAAGATGAAGTTCCCGGGCTACTTCCTCATCGTCTCGGACTTCATCAAATGGGCCAAGGCCCACGACATCCCCGTGGGGCCGGGCCGCGGCTCGGGCGCGGGCTCGCTGGTGGCGTGGTCGCTCCTCATCACCGATCTCGATCCGCTCCGCTTCGGCCTCCTGTTCGAGCGCTTCCTCAACCCCGAGCGCGTCTCGATGCCGGATTTCGACATCGACTTCTGCGTCGAGGGCCGCGAGCGCGTGATCCAATACGTGCAGCGCCGCTACGGCGAGGCCCAGGTCGCGCAGATCATCACCTTCGGCACGCTCCTCGCCCGCGGCGTGCTGCGCGACGTCGGCCGCGTGCTCGAGATGCCCTACGGGCAGGTCGACAAGCTGACGAAGCTGGTGCCGCAGAACCCGGCCAACCCCGTGACCCTCGTCCAGGCCATCGAGGGCGAGCCGAAATTGCAATCGGCCATCGAGGAGGAGCCCGTGGTGGCCCGCCTCATGGAGATCGCCAAGAAGCTCGAGGGCCTGCACCGCCACGCCTCGACCCACGCGGCGGGCGTCGTCATCGGCGACCGGCCCCTGGAGGAGTTGGTGCCCCTCTACCGCGACCCGAAGACGGGCATGCGGGTGACCCAATTCAACATGAAGTGGGTCGAGCAGGCGGGGCTCGTGAAGTTCGACTTCCTCGGCCTCAAGACCCTGACCATGCTGCGCTGCTGCACGGACCTGCTCCAGCAGCGCGGCATCGCGATCGACCTCGCCGCCCTGCCGCTCGACGATCCGGAAACCTACGTCCCCATGGGGAAGGGCGAGACGGTGGGCGTGTTCCAGGTGGAATCGGCCGGCATGCGCAAGGCGCTCTGCGAGATGCAGGCCGACCGCTTCGAGGACATCATCGCGCTGGTCGCCCTCTACCGGCCGGGCCCGATGGCCAACATCCCGGTCTATTGCGAGCGCAAGCTCGGTCGCGACGCCGGCAACGAGGCGGACTGGTATCCGCATCCCACCCTGGAGCCGATGCTGAAGGAGACCTTCGGCATCATCGTCTACCAGGAGCAGGTGATGGAGATCGCCAAGGTGCTCGCGGGCTACACCCTCGGCGAGGCCGACATGCTCCGCCGCGCCATGGGCAAGAAGATCCGCGCCGAGATGGACGCGCAGCGCGAGCGCTTCGTGAAGGGCTGCACCGAGCGCGGCCTGACCAAGGCCAAGGCCGACGAGATCTTCGATCTTCTGGCCAAGTTCGCCGATTACGGCTTCAACAAGAGCCACGCGGCGGCCTACGCGCTGCTGACCTACCAGACCGCCTACCTGAAGGCGAACTATCCGGTCGAGTTCCTCGCCGCGGCGATGACGCTCGACATCGACAACACCGACAAGCTCGCCGAATTCCGCCAGGACGCGCAGCGCCTGAAGATCCCGGTCGACCCGCCCTCGATCAACACCTCGGGCGAGGTGTTCGAGGTGCATGACGGGCGCATCCGCTACGCGCTCGCCGCCATCAAGGGCGTGGGGCGCGAGGCGGTGCGCTCCATCGTGCAGGCCCGCGGCACCAAGCCCTTCAAGGACCTCGCCTGTTTCGCGCGGCGCCTCAACCCGCGCGCGGTGAACAAGCGCGTGTTGGAGAGCCTCGTCCAGGCCGGCGCCCTGGACTGCATCGAGCCGGACCGGGCCCGGGCCTTCGCGGCCATCGAGCCGATGATGAAGCTGGCGCAGGGGGCGGCCGAGGCCGAATCGACGGGCATCGGCGACATGTTCGGCGGCGTCGCCGCGGACAGCGTCTCCCTGCGCATCCCCCCCCACGAGCTCTGGCCGATGGCGGACAAGCTCAAGCGGGAATACGCCGCGATCGGCTTCTTCGTCTCCGGCCACCCGCTCGACGAGTACGGCGACCTCCTCGACAAGCTGCGCGTGCAGAGCTGGGCGGATTTCTGCCGCTCGGTCCGTGCCGGCACCACGAGCGTCGGGCGCGTGGCGGCCTCCGTGCTCGACCGCTCGGAGCGGCGCACCAAGAGCGGCAACAAGCTCGGCATCGTCACCCTCTCCGACCGCACCGCCCATTTCGAGGCGATCATCTTCTCGGAAGGGCTCGGCCATTACCGGGAGATCCTGGAGCCCGGAAAGCCGCTGGTGCTCCAGCTTCAGGCCAATCTCGAGGGCGAGGACGTGCGCGCCCGCATCCAGACCGCCGAGCCCCTCGACGCCGCGGTGGCCCGCTACCAGAAGGGCATGCGCATCTACCTGCGGGACGAGCGACCGATCCCCGCCGTCCAGAAGCAGCTCGGCCTGCGCGGGGAGGGCGAGGTCTCGCTGATCCTGATGCTCGACGGCGCCAGCGAGGTGGAGGTGCGCCTGCCCGGCAAGTACCAGGCGACCCCGGCGGTGGCCGGCGTGCTGCGCGCGGTGCCCGGCGTGGTGCAGGTGGAGGTGAGTTGAGGGGCGCGCCTGTGCGCTTTGGCACCAAGCGGTTCACATGCGAACCGAATGGTGCGGAGCGAAGCCGAATGGCCCTTGCCATTGTGCGGCGCAGCGTGAAATACCAGCGTGGTCGAGCGGCGATGGCGTCGCTGCCCGACTGCCCTTTCTGGGCGTTTCCTCCCTAGACTTCGGGCCGCTCCTTCGGGAGTGGCCTTTTTTATGCCCGGGCGGCGCCCCGCTCCCCACCGCGCCGGGCGCGCGCCGTGCTCGGCTCGGTGTCCGGGAGGGTCGTGTCGTCCCGGTGCCAGCGCGTCGTGCTGCCCACGCGCGTGCGCCGGATGAGCCCACGGGCCTCGAGGGCGAGGCAGGCGGCGAGGACGGCCGCGTTCCGGAGCCGCAACGGAACGCCCGCCCGCATCTTCAGGACGGACGTGCTGACGGGCTCGGCCGTGACGGCCCGCAGGACGGCCTGCTCCAGATCGTTCGGCATAAGCGTGTCACCGGCCGAAATTGAATTGTCCACTATTTAATAGCACACATCCCGGATCCCGTCGAGATCGCGGCGGGCGGCGGGAACCCCGGGGACCCGGCGCTCACATCCCAGCGCGGATGCGGCACTCGCGCGCGTCTCCCGCGTTGACCGTGGGAGACGCGACCCGACAACCGGAGGAGGCATCCATGGCGACGCACTCGGCACAGTGGGAAGAGGGCAAGGCCGCCAAGAAGGCCGGCCAGCCCTACACCGCCGACCCCTATCCGGCCGGCTCGCAGCGGAGCGCCGATTGGCTCGCGGGCTTCACCGACGACGAGCCGGAACAGAACGTGGACCGGCCCCAGCCCGGCGAGGGCTGATACGATCTCCGCTCGATCGAAGCGGGGAGCGTATCGGCCGAGCCCGCGCGGCGCCTGAGCGGAGCCCAGATCCGCCATCCCGAGGGGATCGACCGGACCTGGCATGAGACCGCATTGTCCGATCGTGACCCGTGATCCCGCCGCGACCCTGTTGCGGCGGAGACGGCGCCGATGCACCACCCGCCGGACGCGGGTGAGCCTGCCCGCTCCAGCCCGAGAGCGCGCATGTCCTTCACTTCCTGCCTGATCGTGATGCTCGGCGGCGCCCTCGGCACGCTCGCCCGCTACGCGATCTCGGTTCTGGCGCAGCCGCTCAGCCGCGACCTGCCCTGGGGCACCATCCTCATCAACGTCGCGGGCTCCTTCGCCATCGGCCTGTTCGGAACCCTGACCCTGGCGCAGGGCCGCTATCCCGCCTCGGAGAACCTGCGCCTGTTCGTGATGATCGGCCTGTGCGGCGGCTTCACCACCTTCTCCTCCTTCAGCCTCCAGACCCTCGACCTCCTGCGCGGCGGCGCCGTGATACGGGCGGGCGTCAACGTCGCCGCCTCGGTGCTCCTCTGCCTCCTCGCCGTGGCGGCCGGCCACGCCGCCGCCGCGCGTCTCAACGGCGGCGCGACGCAGGTCGCCCAGATCACGATCGAGGAGGAGGCCTGAACGTGGTCGTCCGCCATCGCCGCACGGGGCTTCCGGCCCGGCGGGCGGGTGTGCTGTCGCGGAGACATCCCCGAGAACTCGCCCGACATCCGGCGTCGGCCGCGTTGACCGCATGCCCCGGCCGCTTATCAAGGCGGTGACGGTTTCCTTCGGGAATCAAAAGGGAACGCGGTGAGGGGAAACCCGATGCCGCGGCTGCCCCCGCAACTGTGAGCGGCGAGCCTTCCGCCACCATGTCACTGGGCGCCTCGCCCGGGAAGACGGTGAGAGGGCAGCGACCCGCGAGCCAGGAGACCTGCCGTCAGCCGTGGTCACACGCGAAACGCGCCGGGCGGGGTGTCCTGGCGGGTGTCGAGGCACCGCCCATCCCGCGAGGAGGCGGTCCGCCGAGGCCTCGTTCGCGGTGACGTGCCACAGGGCCGACCGCGCCGCCGCCGATGTCCGTCTCGATGCCGACCTCCGCCCGGAGACAGCCGCGCCCTGCGCGCGCGCCGCTTCCGTTGCCGAAGAATTGTAACATTGTTACATTGGGGCTCGAACAACTCGGCTGGGCGCCGCGCCCCAATCGTGATCCCGCACCATGCAGACCGCCCGCTCCCCCCGTCACGGCCGCCTGCGCCGGCTGGCGCCCCCCGGCACGCTCGCCCTGACCCTCCTGGCCGGCGGCGCTGCCGCCCAGGAGACCGTGACCCTCGATCAGCTCTCGGTGGAGGGGGAGGGCGCGGTCAGCCTCACCCGCGCCGCGCCCGTCGGCCTGAACCTGCGCACGCCGGACCGCGCCGCGAGCCGGCTCGGCCTGACGCCCCTCGAGACGCCGGCCAGCGTCGACATCGTCTCCGGCGAGACCGCGCGCCTGCGCGGGCAGGACACGATCGCGGATGCCGTGACCCAGGACGCCACCGGAATCACCACCATCGCCTCCCCCGGCAACGGCAACGGCGCCTTCACGGCGCGGGGCTTCGCCGGCCCCAACTCGATCCAGCAGCTCTACGACGGCACCCGCTTCTACGTGGGCGCCAACACCGTGACCTTCCCGTTCGACACCTGGAACGTCGAGCGCATCGAGGTGCTGCGCGGGCCCGCCTCGGTGCTCTACGGCGACGGCGCCATCGGCGGCGTGATCAACGTGGTGCCCAAGAAGCCGACCTTCGTCTCCGTGAACGCGGCCCGCGCCGTGATCGGCACCGACGGCGTGGCCCGCCTCGCCCTCGATTCGGGCGGCGCCATCGGCCGGGAGAGCTTCGGCGAGACCTTCGCCTATCGCCTGAACGTCAGCGGCAACCGCGCCGACGGCTGGGTCCATCCGGTGGGCGACTTCCGCAACCTCGCGGTCTCGGCCGCCCTCCTGTTCCGGCCGAGCGCGGACCTCGCGGTCACCCTCAGCCACGACCTCGGCTACCAGGAGCCCGCGCGCTACTGGGGCACGCCCCTCGTCGAGGGCCGCATCACCGATCTCGTGCGCTTCCGAAACTACAACGTCCTCGACCCGAAGATCACCTGGGCCGACAACTGGACGCAGTTCAGGACGGAATGGACGCCGTCCGCCGACGTGACGATCCGCAACACCGCCTACCGCCTCACCAGCCGCCGACACTGGCTCGACGTGGAGCAGTACGCCTTCAACCGGGGCACGGGTCTCGTCGACCGCTCCGATTACCTGGAGATCTACCACAGCCAGGAACAGGTCGGGAACCGCTTCGATGCCGCCTTCAGGGGCAGCCTGTTCGGGTTCCGCAACGCGTTCCTGGCCGGTTTCGACGTGAACCGCATCGATTTCCGCCACACCAACAACTTCACCTTCGACAAATCCGACAGCGTGCCGCTGGCCGGCGGCTCTCTCGGCCTGTTCCCGCAGGACGGGCGGGCGAGCCCGGCCTACGCCACGCGCACGACGCAGGCCTCGGTCTTCGCCGAGAACCGGCTGATCCTCACCGACCGGCTCTCCCTCCTCGCGGGGGTGCGCTTCGACGCGCCGACGCTGCAGCGGGACGACCTGCGCTCGGGCGCGCAGTTCGAGCGCACCTACAGGTCCCTCGGCTACCGCTTCGGCCTCGTCTACAACCCGACGCCGGACACGGCGCTCTACGCCCAGTACAGCTTCGCCACCGATCCGGTGAACAGCCTGATCACCTTGAACCAGTCGCTTGCCGGCTTCAGGCTCGCCACCGGCGATCAGGTCGAGATCGGCGCCAAGGGGCTCGCCTTCGACGGCGCCCTGGAATGGACCCTCGCGGGCTACCGCATCGTCAAGGGCGACCTGATCTCCCGGCTGCCGGGCAGCGCCGCCGTGGGCGTCCAGGTCGGGAGCCAGTCCTCGCAAGGGGTGGAGTTCGCGCTGGGCTGGCGCGTGGCCCCGGGCTGGCGCCTCGACGGGAACCTCGCCCTGCTCCACGCCCAGTACGACAGCTTCAGCCAGATCGTGGATGGGGCGGCGGTCTCGTACGCCGGAAGGCAGCCGATCGACGTGCCGGAGCGGGTGGCCAACCTCTGGCTGACCTTCGACGGCGTCCGCGACTGGACCGCGCGCCTCGGCCTGCAGAACGTCGGCGAGACCTACAGCGACTTCGGCAACACGGCGCGACGCCCGGCCTACAACCTCGTCAACGCCGTGCTCGACCATCAGGTCACGGCCGATTCGCGCCTGAGCCTGCGCCTCTACAACCTGTTCGACAAGGTCTACGCCATCTCGGGCAACGCGGTGAACGGGGTCGGCACCAACTGGCTGCTCGGGCGTCCGCGCTCCGTCGAGGTCGCCTACACCGTGACGTGGTGAGACGGGGCCGGTGATCCGCAAGCGCCTGAAGCGGTGGCTCCATCTCGGCCACCGCTGGCTCGGCATCGTGACCTGCCTGCTCTTCGCGACGTGGTTCGTCTCGGGGCTGGTGATGCTCCATGTCGGCTTCCCCGCCCTGAGCGAGGACGCGCGCCGCGCCGGCCTGCCCGCCCTCGACTGGGCGCAGGTCCGGCTCTCGCCGGAGGAGGCGCTGGCGGCGGCGGGCGCGGACCGCTTCCCCCGCGACCTGCGCCTCGCCATGCTCGACCGCCGGGCGGTCTACCGGATCACCGACTGGGACGGCTCGATCCGCACCCTCTCGGCGCTGGACGGCGCGCCTGTCGCCGGGGTCGATGCCGCGACCGCCCGCGCGGTCGCGGCGCACGACCCGCGCGCGGTACGCCCCGCGAGCCTCGGCACGGTGGCGCGCGACCAGTGGAGCGTGACGGCGCGCTACGATCCCCTCCGGCCGTTCCATCTCGTGGGGCTGGGCGACGCGGCCGAGACCCGCCTCTACGTCTCGGCGCGCACGGGCGCGGTCGCCCTCGACACCACGGGCCGCGAGCGTTTCTGGAACTGGTTCGGGGCGATCCCGCACTGGATCTACCTGACCCCCTTGCGGGCGCAGGCGGAGCTCTGGCGCGACGTGGTGCTCTGGGTCTCGGGCGTCGCGGCCGCCGCCGCCGTCAGCGGATTCTGGATCGGGCTGCTGCGCCTGCGCCCGCGGCGGCGCTACCGGGACGGGCGCGCGACGCCCTATCGCGGCTGGATGGCGTGGCACCACCTCGCCGGCACCGTCGGCGGGGTCACGCTCCTCGCCTTCATCGCGAGCGGCTGGCTCTCGGTGAACCCCAACCGCTGGTTCGGGCCGCGGGCGCCGAGCCAGGAGATGCTGGAGCGCTACGCGGGCGCGACCGCGCCGCGCTTCGCCCCAGGCGTGGCCGCGCTTCGCGCCGCCTGCCCCGAGGTGGTCGAGCTCCGCTTCGGCCATCTCGGCGGCAGGCGGCTCGCCGTGGCTGCCTCGCGCGGCGATACCGTGTCGTGCTTCGGGGACGATGCGCTCGGCCTCGCGCGCCTCACGGCCGCGGCCCGCCTGCTGCTGCCGGAGGCCGGGGCCCCACGCGTCACGCGCCTCGAGGAGGAGGACGCCTACTGGTACGGGCCCCGCGACACGCGCCCGCTCCCGGTCCTGCGGGCGGTCTTCGCCGATCCGGACGCGACGTGGTTCCACATCGATCCGCGCACCGGCGAGATCCTCAACCGCGCGGACCGCAGCGCGCGCCTCTACCGCTGGCTGTTCAGCGCCGCCCATACCTGGGATCTCGGCATCCTGCTGCGGCACCCGCCGGCCCGGGACATCGTGGTCTGGCTGCTCTCCGCCCTCGGCCTCGCCACCGCCCTGTCCGGCATCGTCCTCGGCTGGCGCCGGCTGCGCAGGCGCGCGGTCCGGCCTGTCCCCGCCTGATGGCGAGCGGATGGGCGACCGCGGGCCGGTTCTGGCATCCCCTCGCCCCGCAGGTGAGGGGATGCGCACGGGGGCGCGGCGATTGCCTGGAGGATCCGCGCGGCTACTCGTCCTCGCCGAAGCGGTTGGCGAGGAGCGCCTCGATCGCCTCCATGCAGGCCTGCGCGTCGTTGCCGGCCGCGGTGACGATGATGGAGGTGCCCTGGGCCGCGCCCAGGGTGAGGAGGCCCATGATCGAGCGCCCGCCCACCGTCTCGCCCGCGCGGGTCACGGTCACCGCCGCATCGAAGCGCTCCACCGTCTGGACGAACTTGGCGGAGGCGCGGGCGTGGAGGCCGCGGCGGTTGATGATCGGGAGCGTCCGCAGGAGGCCTCCTTCCGGAACGGGCGGCAGGTCGTCCGTTTCGTAGAGATCGTCCATCGCTGCGGCGCGCCTCGTTGGGAAGCCGCGCGAGCGGGCCCCGCGTCGGCGGACGGACCGGCCGTCGTGGATCGTGCCTAGCCGGTTCGCGGCAGGGACGGAAGTGGTTTCGCGGGCGACCCGGTGACGCCGTCGGGCCCCCGACAACCCCCGGACCGCGCGCCGCGGGCGTTCCGGGAGGCGGGATCCCGCGGGCGGCCTCTACTTGCCGGCGAGCACCCGCGAGGCGACGTTGATGTACTTGCGCCCCGCCTCCTGGGCGTGGAGCACCGCGTCCCCGAGGGATTCCTCGTCGCGGACGCTGGCGAGCTTGATCAGCATCGGCAGGTTGATCCCGGCGACCACCTCGACGGCGCCGCCGTTCATACAGGAGAGGGCGAGGTTCGACGGCGTGCCGCCGAACATGTCGGTGAGCACCACCACGCCGGTGCCCGTGTTCACGCGGCCGACCGCGGACATGATGTCCCGCCGCCGCATCTCCATGTCGTCCTCCGGGCCGATCGTGATGGTCTCGATCTGCTCTTGGGGGCCGACCACATGCTCCAACGCGGCCTTGAACTCGGTCGCGAGCAAGCCGTGGGTGACGAGCACCATGCCAATCATCGACGCGTGATCCGACGTCCTGTGAACCGAGCCGCCATGTTGTGCATCGCACGCGGCAAGCACAAGACGGACGCGGCGTTTTGCTCAAACGAGCGGCCCATCATGCCACGGCCGCTGCGCCCGCGCCACAGGACCGTTCCGCGCGCCGCTACGCAGCCGGCCTGTGCGGCTGCGAAGTCACGCCGCAGGCGGCGAGGATCAGGCCGGGCGCGAGCCCGGTGTCGCGCAGGGCGCGGTCGAGGCAGAGGCGCGGCAGGGAGATCCCCAGGAGATCCGCGCGCTCGGCCCCCGGCTCCGGCAGCCGCGGGGCGGCGGGGACGAGGTCGACCACGAGGCGCAGGAGGCAGGCCTCCTCCGCCGGCCGGCCGAGCAGGCCGAGGCCGCGCACCTCGATCCGGCCGGCGATGGCCGGATGCGGCCGGGCCACGAGGCGCCCGTGCCGCAGGGCGATCCGCACCCGGTCGTCGGCCACGAGGGCGGCGAACAGCCCGCGCGCGGCGGCCCGTTCGAGGAGCGCGAGCCCGAGGCTCGACTTGCCGGACCCGGATTCGCCCCGAATCAGCACGCCCGCCTCGCCCAGCACCACGCAGGTGGCGTGGCAGGCGAGGCCGGGCGCCTCAGGCATGGGCGAGCTGGCGCGGGGCGCCGGGCAGGCGCACCACGAAGCGGGCGCCGCGCACGGTGGGCTCGCCCTCCTCGTTGGCCGGGCCCGGCCGGTTCTCGGCCCGGATCGTGCCGCGATGGGCCTGCACGATCTGCCGGGAGATCGAGAGGCCGAGGCCGGAATTCTGGCCGAAGCCCTGCTCGGGCCGGTCCGTGTAGAAGCGCTCGAAGATCCGCTCCAGGGCGTGCTCGGGAATGCCGGGGCCCTCGTCCTCGCAGATCATCTCGACCTCGCCGCGCACCCGCCGGAGCGCCACCCGGACCTTCGCCTCGGGGGGCGAGAAGGAGCGGGCGTTGTCGATGAGGTTGTTGACGACCTGGCCCAGGCGGCTGTCGTGGCCGATGATCGCGAAGGGCGTCTCCTCGCCGGCCGGCGCCTCGATGTCGAGCTGGATCACGCAGTCCTTCGGGCGCCGGCGCTCGTTGGCCACCGAGATCACGGTGGTGAGGAGCTTGCGCAGGTCGACCCGCCGCGCCTCGGCGCGGGCGAGTTCCGCGTCGAGGCGGGAGGCGTCGGCGATGTCGCTGATCAGCCGGTCGAGGCGCTTCACGTCGTGCTGGATGATCGCCATCAGGCGCCCGCGCGATTCGTCGGTCTTGGCGAGCGGCAGGGTCTCCACGGCGCTCCGGAGCGAGGTCAGCGGGTTCTTGAGCTCGTGGCTCACGTCGGCCGCGAAGCTCTCGATGGCGTCGATGCGCCGGTAGAGGGCCTGGGTCATGTCCCTGAGCGCCCCGGAGAGGTGCCCGATCTCGTCGGTGCGGTAGGTGAAGTCGGGGATCTCCTCGCGGGTCTTGATGCCCATCCGCACCTTCTCGGCGGCCTCCGCGAGGCGGCGCACCGGCCCGGCGATGGCGCCCGCGAGCAGGATCGACAGGGCCACCATGATCACGGCGGCGACGATGAAGACCTGGAACAGGCCGAAGCGCTCGGAGGCGATCACGCGGTCGATGGCGTCGCCCTGCGTCGAGATCAGGAGGGCGCCGCGCACTTGGCCCCCCTTGTGGATCGGCACCGCCACCGAGACCGTGGTCTCGCCGACGCCGTTGCGGCGCACGAGGCTGCCCCGCGCGCCCGCGAGCGCGGTCTGGACCTCGCGCAGGGAATGGCCGTTGGTGGGGCCGACCTCCTCCGGGGCGGCGCTCCGGCCGAACAGGGCGGTGAGCCCGGACTGCACCCCGTTGAAGGCGCGCTCCAGCACGTTCGCCTTGTGCTGGGGGGCCTCGCCGCGCCCGTCGTTGCGGTTGAACAGCGAGCGGGTGTCGAAGAGCAGGCCGCCCTCGCGGTCGTAGATCCGCGCCCGGTTGCCGGTGGGGGTGACGAGGCGCGCGAGCAGGGGCGCCACCTGCTCCGGGTTGAGGGAGAAGGCGAGCGGCGAGGCCTCCTCCTCGGGTCCCGGCTCCCCCGCCTGATCCTGCAGGAGCTTGTCGGGATCGATGCGGATGGTGTCGGTGTCGACGGAGGCCGAGGAGGCGATGGCGCTCGCGATGATCTCGCCCTGGATGGCGAGGCTCTGCACCCGCGCCTGGATCAGCCCCTGGCGGAACTGGTTCAGGTAGAGGAAGCCCACCAGCAGCGCGACGAGCCCCACGAGGTTGAGCACGACGATGCGGCGGGTGAGGCTGGAGGAGGCGCGCTGGCCGATGCCCTCCCAGAAGCTGCGCGGCCAGGCGAGGGGCAGGGCGAGGCGCCGGCCGAGCGGGGGGCGGGGCGCGGGTTCGTCGGTGGTGGACGGCACGGGGGAGCGGTCTCGCAGCGGGGCTCAGCTTTCCTTGAAGCGGTAGCCGACGCCGTAGAGGGTCTCGATCATGTCGAAGTTCGTGTCCGTGACCTTGAACTTCTTGCGCAGCCGCTTGATGTGGCTGTCGATGGTGCGGTCGTCCACGTAGACCTGATCGTCGTAGGCCGCGTCCATGAGCGCGTTGCGGCTCTTCACGACGCCGGGCCGGTGGGCCAGCGCCTGCAGGATCAGGAACTCGGTGACGGTGAGCGTCACCGGCTCGCCCTTCCAGGTGCAGGTGTGGCGCTCCGGGTCCATCATCAGGGCGCCGCGCTCGAGCGACCGGGCGGCCACGTCCGCCTCGCGGGCGGCGGCGCCGGGGCCGTCCTTCGGGGCGAAGCGGCGCAGCACCGCCTTGACCCGCTCCACCAGCAGGCGCTGCGAGAACGGCTTATGGATGAAGTCGTCCGCGCCCATCTTCAGGCCGAACAGCTCGTCGATCTCCTCGTCCTTCGAGGTGAGGAAGATCACCGGCAGGTCCGATTTCTGCCGCAGGCGGCGGAGAAGCTCCATCCCGTCCATGCGCGGCATCTTGATGTCGAAGATCGCCAGATCCGGGGGCGAGTGGCGCAGGCCGTCCAGCGCCGAGGCGCCGTCCGTGTAGGTCTGGATGCGGTACCCTTCGGTCTCCAGGGCGATCGACACGGACGTGAGGATGTTGCGGTCGTCGTCGACGAGGGCGATGGTCGGCATGCGCGTTCCTTAGACTGAAACGGCGGCGGCGGGACTCGGGCCCAGGCGAACGGCCGAGCCCGGACCCGTCGGCGGCAGGCGTGAGCGCGAGGCGGGCCCCGGGCACCGGCCGCCCGGGACCCGCTTCGCACCGAAGGGACAGGTGCTTTAGTATGAAGCTCTGAAAAAAGCGAGCGCCGGACATAGCTTGGCCGTATTCACCTGGGCTGATCCGGGCGACGGGGCGCGTTCCGGGCCGCGAATCGGGGAGGAGACGATGGACGGAACGGATCAGGCCGGCGCCCCGCGCGGTCCGGCGCGTCCGCTGCCCGCGGCGGAAGCGGGGTTCGACGCGGTGGCGCTCGCCCGCAACCTCCTGCGCAGCATCCGCAGCGGGGCGCTCGCGACCCTCGATCCGGACGGCGCGCCCTTCGCCTCCCTCGTCACCGTGGCCACCGACGCGGACGGCACGCCCCTGTTGCTGCTGTCGCGCCTCTCCGCCCATACCCGCAACCTCCTCGCCGATCCGCGCTGCTCGCTGCTGCTGGCGGCGGGCGGAAAGGGCGACCCCCTCGCCCATCCCCGGCTGACCGTGGCCGGGCGGGCGGCGCCCACGGAGGAGGCCCGGGCGCGCGCCCGCTTCCTCGCCCGCCATCCGAAGGCGAAGCTCTACGCCGACTTCCCCGATTTCGGCTTCTACGCCCTGGCGCCCGCGGCCGGGCACCTGAACGGCGGCTTCGCCAAGGCCGCCACGCTCACGCGGGACGAACTTCTCCTCGACCTCGCCGGGGCCGAGGGTCTCGTGGCCGGGGAGGCCGGCGCCGTGGCCCACATGAACGCCGACCACGCCGACGCCCTCGCCCTCTACGCCTCCGGGACGGGGGAGGGCGGGCGCGAGGGCGCCCATGCGGGCACCTGGCAGCTCACGGGCCTCGACCCCGAGGGGATGGACCTGGTTTCCGGCGAGCGCACGGCGCGGGTGCTCTATCCCGAGCCGGTCGCCGAGATGGGCGCCCTGCGCAAGATCCTCGTCGCCATGGCCGCCCGGGCCCGCGGGGCGGGCTGAGGGGCGGGAGGGAGGCCCGAGGGAGGCTCGGGGGCGAGGCTCGAAGGGGCTATGGCGGACCCGGCCCCGATGCCCCATATAGGCGCGATGAACGAGATCCAGTCCGATACCTACCCCTTCAGCCTCGACGTCGAGCCGGTCGGCGAATCCGGCAGCATGTTCCAGTGGAGCATCCGCAAGAACGGCAAGCTGCATCAGCGCTCCGACCGCAAGCATCCCACCGAGGCCAAGGCCCGCGCCCATGGCGAGGCCGAGATCGAGCGCCTGATCCGCGGCCGCGGCCGCTGATCCGGGGCGCTCTCACCTCACGCGATCCGACGCGGGCGGCCCGGCGGTCGCCCGCGCCGTCCGGGGTGCGCGGCCGCGACGGCGCGAGCCGCCCTGTCGGCTCCGCCGCTCGTCCGCCCCTTGGCGTGTCCCCGCCCCGCTGCTATCCCGCGCCTGACCTAGAGCATCGTCCCGAAAGGTGGTTGCCGGCTTTCGGAAAAAGACGATGCGAAACCAAGAGCCTGGTGCATCGTCCTGGATCTGATTTCCAGCACGATGCGCTAGAATAAGATCCCGATCAGACGGCGCACGACGTCCGGCCCCTCGGCCCGGTGCCGCGCGCCGGAGAGCCCGCCGATGCCCACCGCGCCCATCGACAACATCCGCAACTTCTCGATCGTCGCGCATATCGACCACGGGAAGTCGACGCTGGCCGACCGCCTGATCCAGGCGACCGGCACCGTGGCGCTGCGCGACATGGGCGAGCAGATGCTCGATTCCATGGATATCGAGCGCGAGCGCGGCATCACCATCAAGGCCAACACGGTCCGCCTCGAGTACAAGGCCCAGGACGGGCGCGACTACGTCCTCAACCTGATGGACACGCCCGGCCACGTGGACTTCGCCTACGAGGTGTCCCGGTCGCTGGCCGCCTGCGAGGGTTCGCTCCTGGTGGTGGACGCCTCCCAGGGCGTGGAGGCGCAGACGCTGGCCAACGTCTACCAGGCGCTGGACGCCAACCACGAGATCGTCCCCGTCCTCAACAAGGTCGACCTGCCGGCCGCCGAGCCCGAGCGGGTGAAGGAGCAGATCGAGGAGGTGATCGGCCTCGACGCCTCGCAGGCCGTGCCGATCTCGGCCAAGACCGGCCTCAACATCGAGGCGGTTCTGGAGGCCATCGTCACCCGCCTGCCGCCGCCCAAGGGCGACCGGGCCGCACCGCTCAAGGCGCTGCTCGTCGATTCCTGGTACGACGTCTATCTCGGCGTCGTCGTGCTGGTGCGCGTGGTGGACGGGGTGCTCAAGAAGGGCATGACCATCCGCATGATGGGTGCGGACGCCGTCTACGGCGTCGACCGGATCGGCGTGTTCCGGCCGAAGATGGCCGATATCGGCGAGCTCGGCCCCGGCGAGGTCGGCTTCCTCACCGCCTCGATCAAGGAGGTGGCCGACACCCGCGTCGGCGACACCATCACCGAGGACAAGCGCCAGACCACTGAGATGATGGCGGGCTTCAAGGAGGTCCAGGCGGTCGTCTTCTGCGGTCTCTTCCCCGTGGACGCGGCCGAGTTCGAGAACCTGCGCTCGGCCATGGGCAAGCTCCGGCTGAACGACGCCTCGTTCTCCTACGAGATGGAGACCTCCGCCGCCCTCGGCTTCGGCTTCCGCTGCGGCTTCCTCGGCCTCCTGCACCTGGAGATCATCCAGGAGCGCCTGGAGCGCGAGTTCAACCTCGACCTGATCTCGACCGCGCCGTCCGTGGTCTACCGCCTCGCCATGCGCGACGGCGAGATGAAAGAGCTCCACAACCCCGCCGACATGCCCGATCCGATGAAGATCGAGACGGTGGAGGAGCCCTGGATCCGCGCGACCATCCTCACGCCGGACGAGTATCTCGGCGGCGTGCTGAAGCTCTGCCAGGACCGGCGCGGCGCCCAGGTCGATCTCAACTACGTGGGCAAGCGCGCCATGGTCGTCTACGACCTGCCCTTGAACGAGGTGGTGTTCGACTTCTACGACCGCCTGAAGTCGATCTCGAAGGGCTACGCCTCGTTCGACTACCACGTCTCCGACTACCGCGAGGGCGACCTCGTGAAGATGTCGATCCTGGTGAACGCCGAACCGGTGGACGCCCTCTCCATGCTGGTCCACCGCACCCGGGCCGAGTCACGCGGCCGGGCCATGTGCGAGAAGCTGAAGGACCTGATCCCCCGCCACCTGTTCCAGATCCCGGTCCAGGCGGCGATCGGCGGCAAGATCATCGCCCGCGAGACGATCCGGGCGCTCTCCAAGGACGTGACCGCCAAGTGCTACGGCGGCGACATCTCGCGCAAGCGCAAGCTCCTCGACAAGCAGAAGGAGGGCAAGAAGCGCATGCGCCAGTTCGGCCGCGTGGAGATTCCGCAGGAAGCCTTCATCGCCGCGCTGAAGATGGACGATTGAGTTCAGTCCAGCCCCGGTAGAGCCTTTGCCCCTTGCGGGCAGGGTCGATTGCGCACGAGAAGGCATCGACGAGATGGTCTTCGCTCCAAGACGCGTGCTTCATCTTTCTGCGGATGGGCAGATCGGACGGACGCGGCCCCAGGATGTTGCGTGCGAGAGGGCTCAACAGGGCGGGGTTCTTCCGGCGGCGCGCGTCGTCCTCGTGGAAGACCGCGTCCGGCGTCCCGTGCGGTTGGTTCTCGATGCCCCGCTGCGCGCCCACCCGTATCGCGAGCCGGCTCGGCGTGGACCGGCGCGAGAGCGCGAAGGTGCGCACGTGATCTTCCGTCCGCCCCGATCCGGCGCACGCTCACGACGCGACCGAAAGCGGCCCTGAGGTTTGAGCACGTCGTCGGCGCCGGCCTCACGGATCACCGCATTGGTGTCCGGGCGGTAGTGCATCATGTGCAATTGCCCTGCCCGCAAGGGGAAGAGAGGGCCCTGCATCACCGGGTCGACCGACCGCGAGACGGATCACGCGGGCGGATCCGCATCGACGGTGCGGCGGGCGAGGTCGTAGGGGAAGCCCGCCCGGGCGAGGGCGGCGAGGTCGCGCGCGCGGTTCTCGGCGCGGGCCGCCTCGGGGCGGAAGGGGCCGAGCCGGCGGCGGCGGGCATAGGCGCGAGCGGCCTCCGCCTCGACGGTTGCGGCATCCGCCTCGCCCTCCGCCCGCTCGGCCGCCATCGCGGCCTCGACCGCGTCGCGCCCGACGCCCTTGGCCGCGAGCTTGGCCGCCGCGCCGCGGGCCGAGGCGCCGCGCCGCCGCAGCGTCGCGAGGCGGGCGCGGGCGAAGCGGGCATCGTCCACGAGGCCGGCCGAGACGGCGCGGGCCACCACCGCCTCGACGAGCCCGGCGAAATCGGCCGCCTCCTCGCCGCGGGCGCGGGCCCGCTTCTCCACGCGGCGGGCCAGCGTCCGGCGCAGCATCTCCGTCGAGGCGCTGTAGCGTTCGAGGTAGTGCAGGGCCGCCCGCTCGAGCCAGGCCTCGCTCACCGGCCGCGGGACCGGCTTGTCCGCGGGCTCGGATCCCGCCCCCTGCCTGCGCGGAAATGGGTCGTCGGCAACGAATCTCTGGGTCACGGGTTCTTCACGATCTGAACAGGTTTGCGTTGCATGGTGCCATCATGCAACGCACGCAACGCGACAGGACAGAGCATGGTCTCGTCCACGCCGTATCGGCGATCCTCTTGAGACGGGAGTGGCTCCTCGTCCTCCTGGCCCTCGGGCTGGCGGCGACGGCGGCGGTCGTCTTCTATCTGTCGCGCCCGTCCACCCTCACGGTGGCGGTGGCGCCGCAGGACGGGCCCGAGACCGGGCTGATCGAGGCCTACGCCGCGGCGCTCGCCCGCGCCCGCGAGGATGTCCGGCTCAAGGTGGTCCGCTACGGCGACGTGCGGGACAGCGCCGCCGCGCTCCAGGAGAACAGGGTCGATCTCGCCATCGTGCGGCCCGACGTCCTCATGCCCGAGAACGGCCTGACCCTCGCCGTCCTGCACGAGGAGGCCCTGGTCGTGGCCGCCCCCGAGGCCGCCGAGATCGAGGATTTCCCCGATCTCGCCCGCAAGCGCATCGGCCTCGTGGTCCGCCACGCGGCCGATCTCCCCTTCCTCACCAACATGCTCGCCTTCTACGACCTCGCCCCCGGCGACGTGTCGGGGCCCGGCCACGTGGTTCTCGTGCCCCTGAAGGCCGCCGAGGTCACCGCGGCGGTGGCCGAGAAGCGCGTGGACGCGGTGGCGGTGGTGGCGAGCCCCGCCTCGAAGGTGGCCGTGGCCACGGTACGGGCGGTCGAGCTCGGCTCCCCCGAGCGCAAGGTCTCCCTGGTCTCGGTGCCCGACACCGACGCCATCCTCCAGCGCTATCCCGAGTTGCAGGCGGTGACGATCCCCGCCGGCACCTTCGGCGGCCGCCCGAAGCGGCCCGCCGAGGAGGTGAAGACGGTGGGCGCCTCCTACCGGCTGATGGCGCGCAGCTCCGTCAGCCGCGTGGCGGTGGCGGCGGCGACCCAGCACCTGTTCGAGTGGCGCTCCCGCCTCGCCTCGGTGGCGCCGGTGGCCAAGCTGATGAAGGCGCCGGACTTCGACACCACCGTGGCGGCCACCTCCGCGCGGCTGCCGAACCATCCGGGCGCGGTGGACTATTTCGAGCGCGAGCAGCAGACCTTCCTGGAGCGCTACGAGGACTACATCTACCTGTTCGCCTTCTTCGGCGGCACCATCGGCTCCGGTATCGCGTGGCTCGGCCAGCGCCTCGCCCGCAAGCGGCGCGAGCGCATCGACATCGTCCTCGACCGGCTCATCGACATCCTGCGCGAGGTGCGCACCGCGCAGACCCGCGCCGAACTCGACACGCTCGCCGTGGAGACCGACGGGCTCGTGGCCGACGTGGTGCGCCACGCCCGCGAGCGCACCATCGACACCCGCACGGTCAGCGCCCTGATCCTCGCGGTCGACGCCGTCCACGCGGCCATCGCCGATGCCCGCCGCCTGCTGGGAGCCGCCGGGGACGAGACGCGCAGCGGCGCCCGCGCCCGGACGGCGCGGCTCCTCGCCCTCAGCATGCCGGCGGCGGAGTAGCGGGCCGGGGGGAATCAGGTCCCCGAGGCGTCGGCGGGCAGCGGCATCGCCGACGCGGCGCGTTCCCGCCGCACCCGGGCCGCGGGTCGCAGCAGGGCGAGGGCGGCGCGGGCGAGCCGCATCTGCCCTTCGAGGTGGCGGGGCCCCACCGGGCGGAAGGCGAGGCGCGGGCTCGCGCGCTCGGCCGCCGCCACCGCCTGGGCCGCCCGCGGCAGCGCCGCGATCCGGCCGGCCTCCTCGGCGGGGATCGCGAGGAGCCGCGCCCAGCCCCGGCGCGCGGCGAGCCCCCCGGAGGCGTGCAGGCCCCGGAGACGGCGCCGCACGAGGCAGCGCAGCATCAGCCGCGGCACCCGCTCCATCCGCGCGTCGCAGAGGGCGTCGGGCTCCTCGCAGCGCGCCCGGATCGTGTCCGCGACCCCGCCCGGCGCCCGTCCGGTGAGGCGGGCGGAGATCGTCACCACCACGTCGCGCGGGTGGCGCACGCGAAAACCCTGCTGCAGGAGCGCGGCCACGAAGGCGCCGTCCTCGCCGAGCGGGATCTCGGGCATCCCGCCCACGCTGCGGTAGGCGGCGAGCCGCACGCCGAGGGAGGCGCCGATCGTCGTGCGGTGGCAGGGCCAGGGATCGTGCGGATCGGGGTCGAGGCAGGTCTCGATCTCGGTGATGAGGGCGTCGTAGGCGTCCTCCAGCCGTCCGCGCGCGGGCAGCGAGGGGGGCAGCAGGGCGGCCTCCTCCGGGGCCAGCACGACGCGGCCGGCCACCGCGTCGGCGCCGGCATCGAGGGCGGCGAGATTGCGGGCGACCCAGTCCGGCGGGACCCGGCTGTCGGCATCGGTGGTCAGCAGCGTGCCTCCCGCCGCCCCCGACTCGATCCAGGCGGCGGCCTCGTCCATGGCCCGGCGCCGCGCCCAGCCCGCATGGGCGCCCGCATGGGTCGCCGTCACCACCCGCAGGGGCAGCGACAGGCCCGGCCGCAGGGCCTCGACGAGGCTCTCCGTGTCGTCCGTGCAGTTGTTGAGGAAGAGCACCAGCCCGAGCCGGCCCGGGGCCACGCCGGTCTGTCCGTCGAGCGCCCGCAGGCAGGCCACGATGCGCTCGCTCTCGTTGCGCACGGGGACGGCGATGATGACATCCGGCGGGACAGGGGCGGACACGGGCGGACTCCGATCGGGACGGGCTGGCTCCCGTCGGGACTGGGTGGTGTGCGGCGCGGCTCGACCGGCGACACGTTCGGGACGGGCTTCCTATCAGATCCCGATGAACGGGACCCATCGCGCCCCTTCGCGCCCCGTGCGCCCCGCGCCGTCAGGCCCCCTTCGGCGGGTCCATCATCCGGTCGATCACACGCTCGATCTGCCCCCGGGCCCCGTAATGGATCATGTGGCCGTGGCCGGGGAGCAGCTTGAGGGTGCTGCCCGGGATCGCGGCGTGCAGCCGGACGGCGTGCCGCGAGGCGTTCACGACGACGTCGGCGCTCCCGGTCACGATGGCCACCGGCAGGGTCAGGCGCGGGTAGACGCCTTGCAGCCAGGAGGCCGTGGCGTTCATGGTCGCCGCATCCTCCGTCCCCGCGCGCAGCTGCGTGGCGCTCGTCGCCTGATCGACGGGGAAGTGCGCGCTGAAGCGGGCGGGGACCGGCTGCGGCCAGAACACCCGCCGGAAGGCCTGCTCGGCCATGTTCCGGTTCATCGCGGCCGGGACGAGGGCGCGGGCCGCGTCGCCGAAGCCCGGCACGGCCAGCGGCCCGGCCAGCGCCGCATCCGCCCGCGTCTCCGGGAAGTAGAAGCCCGAGAGCAGGACGAGGCCGCGCAGCGCCCGCCGGTTCTCGGCCGTCAGGGCCAGGGCCACCAGCGTGCCCCAGGAATGGCCGACGAGGAGCGGACGCTCGACCTTCAGCTGCTCCAGCACCCGGTCGACGAGGGCGGCCTGGGCCGAGGCGGTCCAGACCCGGTGGCGCGGCCGCGCGGTGCGGCCGAAGCCCGGCCGGTCGAGGGCGATCACTCGGTAGCGCGCGGCGAGGCGGTCGATCAGCCCGCACAGGGCGAAATCCTCCGCCATGGTGCCGTTCCCGTGGATCAGCACCACCGGCCGGCCCCGACCGCGCACGATCACGTGGACCGGCAGGCCGTCCACCGTCACGAAGCGGCCCGCGGGCGCCGGGCGAGGCCGTTCCGGCCGGAGGGTGCGGGCGATGGCCTTGGCGGTCCTGTCGGCCTGGCGGACCGCGCTCTGCGCCTCCTTCAGGGTCCGGTTGAACTCGCTCGCGGCCCGCCGGCTCGAACGGCGCAGGCGCTTGGCCGAGAAGGGAAACAGCGGCATCGCGAGGCGGCCTCCGCGGCGGGGCCGGCGATCCGCCCGCGCTACCGGTCTAACCTGGCACGCTGCGGTGCGGGATCAATGATGCGGTGCGAGATCCTCCCGCCGTCCGCGGCCCGGATCGCGGGGGAATTCGCTCGGCCGAGCCCCGGATGGGTCGGACGGCCGCCGTTTCCCGAGGGGAATCCACGATATGCCGACGGCCCGGACGGGCAAGGCGTTGGTCCGACGAAGCGAACCGGCCTAGAACTAGGATCGCGGGAGGATCCAGAATGTCGGGCGACGGCCGAGCTGAGGAGACGATGACAGGGGACGATCTCGGTGGAGATCCGCCCAAGGAACGCCCCGTCGAGGGACTTTCCGCTGAGGAACGCGCCGCCGGGGAACTCGCCGTCGTGGAGGAGGTGCCGGCCGAGGATTCTCAGAAGCACGAGGTCGACAAGGCGTCGGTCTACTGGAACCGTCAGCACTTCGCCGCGGACTATCTGCGGGGGGAATGGTCCCACCATCCGGCCGCGCAGGCCCGCCTTAACCGCGTGCTCGGCGGCCTATCGCGTGAGGAATGGTTCTGGCGTCGCGTCCTCAACGGCCGGTCGGGCTTGCGCGCGCTCGGCGTCGGAGTCGGCCGCGCGGCCACGGAACTGCGCCTGCTGTCCACCGGCACGATCGCGCAGTACGATCTCTACGATCCCGCCTCGGTCGCCCTGGAAGCCGGCGCCGAGGTGGCCGCCGCGATGGGCTTGAGCGACAAGGCGAATTTCATCTGCGGGGATATCCGGACCGCCACGCTCGAGCCCGAGAGCTACGACCTCGTCACGTTCGTGGCCTCGCTGCACCATTTTCCGGATCTCGACCGAGTCCTCGAGATCTGCAAGCGGGCGCTCAAACCGGGCGGGATCGTGTGGACGCTGGAATATGTCGGGCCCGACTATTTCGATTATCCGCCGGAGCATGCCCGCCTCGCCCACGACCTCTGGCACGGCCTGGATCCAGCGCTGACGAAATCATGGGTGCCGCAACTCACCCTTCCGAGCGTGGCGGAGGTGATCGCCGCCGATCCGACCGAATCGCCGGCCTCGTCGCAGATCATCGAGACCATGCGCCGGGTACTGCCGGCCACGCAGGTGATCCCGACCTACGGGAGCTTCGCGTTCATCATCTTCTGGGGTCTCAACCACGACGTCATCTACGACACCGAGGCGGGCAACCGCCTCGCCGAGGCGATCATGGCCATCGACACGGCCCTGATCGATTCCGGTGCGCTGCCGCACTACTTCGCCTACACGATCTCCCAGAAGCCCGGGCCGGGCGTGGCGCCGATGCCGCCTGTGCCCACCGCCGAGACGATCCGCGGCCACCTCTTCGTCGAGACGCGCGAGCGCCCGCGGCGCTGACCCCGTACGGCTTGGAATGGATGGCCCGGCTCGACCGGCGCCAGTGACGGTGCGTCGGCTCCGAGAGCCGGCCGCCTCCGCGGCCTGCCAGGCTCGACGACCGGGCGGCGGCTCGATGGTCATTCACCCAGGAAGGGGGCGGGCAGGACCAACCTGCCTTGGATAACCCGCCACAACCGACGGGTATTCCAGCGTGATCTGATCGGATCTCGGGAATTCTGGAGCGGGCGAAGGGATTCGAACCCTCGACCCCAACCTTGGCAAGGTTGTGCTCTACCCCTGAGCTACACCCGCTCGCAGCGGCGCCACCGAACGTTCGGCCCGGCGGCCCCGGACGGGCTCTCTAAACACCATTCCGCCGGGAAAGGGAAGGGCAAAATGCGGCCCTCCGGCGCCCGCCCCGGCCCGCCGCGCGGGGGTCCGGAAACGACGAAAGCCGCCCGAGGGCGGCTTTTCGTGGGCGTCCGTCCTGTTGGAAACTGGAGCGGGCGAAGGGATTCGAACCCTCGACCCCAACCTTGGCAAGGTTGTGCTCTACCCCTGAGCTACACCCGCTCGCAGCGGCGCCACCGAACGTTCGGCCCGGCGGCCCCGGACGGCGCTCTCTAAACACCATTCCGCCGGGCGGCGCAAGCGGCCGAGCCTGGAATTTTGCCGGGTGCGCAACCCTCACCAGGTGTCGGCCGGGGGGATCTCCTCCCGGATCTCGCGCAGGCGCTCGACTGTCGCGCGGGTCGTCCCCTCGGGCAGGGCGTCGAGGGGGAAGAAGCCGCAGGCCGCGATCTCCCGGTCGGGGGCCTTCTCGCGCAGGCGCGTGAAGGCCGGCGCCACGTAGAGGGCGACGTGGTCGCGGCCGGAGGCCGCGCGGTTGCGGTAGAAGCCGTGCAGCCGCAGGCCCCCGGAGGGCACCGCGAGTTCCGCCTCCTCGCGGAACTCGCGCAGCATGGCCTCGACCGCGCTCTCGCCCGTCTCGACGCCGCCCCCCGGCAGGTGCCAGCCCGCGGTGTAGGTGTGGCGCACGAGGCAGACCCGGCCCTCGCCGTCGATCGCCGCGCCGCGCACGCCCAGGGTCATGCCCCGCACGGCCAGCGCGCCCAGGTGGAACAGCCGGCGGGCGAGGGGATGATCGAGGAGCACGCGCCTCAGACCACGTCGAGCACGATCTGGCCCAGGCCCGCCACCGCGCCGGTCATCCGCTCGCCCCGCCGCACGGGCCCGACGCCGGAGGGCGTGCCCGTGAAGATCAGGTCCCCCGGCGCCAGCTCGAAATAGGCCGAGAGATAGGCGATCTGCTCGGCCACCGACCAGATCATCTCGGCAAGATCCCCCTGCTGGCGCAGGCTCCCGTCGACCTCCAGGGTGATCGCCCCGCGGTCCGGATGGCCGACTGCGGCGACCGGGTGGAGCGGCCCGATCGGCCCGGAGGCGTCGGCGGCCTTGCCGAGGTCCCACGGCCGGGCCATGCGCTTGGCCTCGTCCTGCAGGTCGCGCCGGGTCATGTCGAGGCCCACCGCGTAGCCGAAGACGTGGTCGAGGGCCGCCTCGACCGGGATGTCGCGCCCGCCCTTGCCGAGGGCCGCCACCATCTCGATCTCGAAATGGTAGTTCTCGGTGCGCGGCGGATAGGGGTGCGGGGCGGGCTCGCCGCCGACGCTCTGGAGGGCGTCGGCCGGCTTCATGAAGAAGAAGGGCGGCTCGCGGTCGGGGTCGGCCCCCATCTCGCGGGCATGGGCGGCGTAGTTGCGGCCGACGCAGTAGACCCGCCGCACGGGAAACAGGTCGGCGCTGCCCGCCACGGGCAGGGCGATGCGCGGCGGATTGGGGATGACGGAGAGCATGGGGCCTCTTCAGTTCCCTCGGGTTCCGCGGCCGCCCGGCGGAGGCTATCCCGTCCGCGGCGGCCGTCTCCGCATTACCTTATGCGAGGACGGCGCCCGTGCCAGCCCGGCGCGGACACGCTGTAGCGAGGAAGAAACGATGGGCGATACGGAGGAGCCGGCGGAGCGCGCTCTGGTCGCGGCCCTGCGCGCCCGGCTGGGCGACCGGCACGTGCTCACGGAGCCCGGGGACCTCGCCCCCTATCTCACCGAGTCGCGCCGCCTGTTCCAGGGCCGGGCCCTCGCCGTCGCGCGCCCGGCCGACACCGCGGAGGTCGCCTTCGCCGTGCGCGCCTGCGCCGAGGCCGGGGTGCCGGTGGTGGCGCAGGGGGGCAATACCGGCCTCGTCGGCGGCGGCGTGCCGGAGGGTGGCCTCGTCCTCTCGCTCGCCCGCCTCGACCGGGTGCGGGCGGTCGATCCGGTGGGGGCGACGATGGTGGTGGAGGCCGGCGCCGTCCTCGCCGCGGTGCAGGAGGCGGCCGAGGCGGCGGGCTTGCTGTTCCCGCTCTCCTACGCCTCGCGGGGCTCCGCCCGGATCGGCGGCGGCATCAGCACCAATGCCGGCGGCATCGCGGTGCTGGCCTACGGCAATGCCCGCGACCTCGTCCTCGGCCTCGAGGTGGTGCTGGCCGACGGGCGGGTCTGGAACGGGTTGCGCGCCCTGCGCAAGGACAATGCGGGCTACGACCTGAAGCAGCTCTTCATCGGCTCGGAGGGGACGCTCGGCATCGTCACCGCCGCGGTGCTGAAGCTCTTCCCGCGGCCCCGCTCCACCACCGTCGCCTTCGTCGGCCTCGCCTCGGCGGAGCGGGCGCTCGCCCTGTTCACCCATCTGCGCGCGCGCTGCGACCGCGACCTCACCGCCTTCGAGGTGATGCCCCCCTTCGGCCTCGACCTCGTCCTGCGCCACGCCCCCGGCACGGTCCGGCCGCTGGCGGGCGAGCACGGCGCCTACGCCCTGGTCGAACTCGCCGCGAGCCGGCCCGGCGCGGACACCCGGGCCGAGATGGAAGCGGTCCTCGCCGAGGCCCTGGAGGCCGGCATCGCCGAGGACGCGGCGGTGGCCGCGAGCGAGGGGCAGAACCGCGCGCTCTGGGCCCTGCGGGAATCGCTGCCCGCGGCGCAGTCGCGCGCGGGCGCCTCGATCAAGCACGACGTCTCGGTGCCCCTGGCCGCGCTGCCGGGCTTTCTCGCGGAGGCCACCGCCGCCTGCGAGGCGGCGCTGCCGGGCCTGCGCGTCTGCGCCTTCGGGCATTTCGGCGACGGCAACATCCACTTCAACCTGACGCAGCCCCCCGGGATGGCGCGGGCGGACTTCATCGCCCAATGGGGACGCTTCAACCGGATCGTGCACGACATCGTGCACGCGCGCGGCGGCTCCATCGCCGCCGAGCACGGCGTCGGACGCCTGAAGCGGGCGGAACTGGCGCGCTACGGCGACCCGGTCGGCCTCGACCTGATGCGCCGCCTCAAGGCGGCCCTCGACCCGCAGGGCCTGCTCAACCCGGGGAAGGTGGTGCCCGAGGTGCCCGAGCCCGAGGCGTCGGAGCGAGACGCGCCCGCCGGAGACCCGGGTCGGGTCTGAGAGGGTGTCCGGCGGGCGCATCGGTCGGGGGTTCGGACCCCGGACGAGAGGGACGCTACAACCCCGACATGACGGGCCTGCGACGCGGCGGGACCGGCGGCGAGTCCCGAAACGAGACGGGCGCGGGCGGGCCTCCTCTGATCGACGACCTCGTCTCTGAACGGGCCTCTCCTCCCCCGGTTCTCGGGCTTGCTCGAGAACCGCACCCTGCTCGCCCGGATCGGGCAGGCCCGATCCGGGTGGGGAGGAGCCGGAGGTGGGGGATAGTTCAGGATCGAGCGTCCCGGTGCCTTCTGCGCCACCCCCACCCCGAACCCCTCCCCGCAAGGGGGAGGGGACACGAGCCCTTCAGCCCAGTCTCCCGTCATCCGTCCCGAACCGGGACGAAAAACACGGAACGGGCTTTGCTCACCTGCCGCTCACGATCCTGGCTCGCCCGGAAGAGACACTCGTGATGCCGCACCGACGCAAAGAGTTCATCAATCTCGGCTTCGATGCCCTGACGCAGGACGAGGTCGTCGGGCGGATCCTGCAGGCGACCGCGGCGCCGCGCTTCCGCTACGTCGTGACCCCGAACGTCGACCACATGGTCCGGATCGATGCCGATCCGCAGGTCGCCGCCCTCTACCGGAACGCGTGGCTCTGCCTCAACGACAGCCGCATCCTCAGCGCGCTCGCGCGGCTCGCGGGGGTGGAGCTGCCGGTGACCCCCGGCTCCGACATCGTGGTGGATCTCCTCGGGGATGCGCGCCTGCCCCGCGACACGCCCATCCTGGTGGTGGGCGGGGATGCCGGCCTGCCGGGCCAGATCCGGGACAAGCTCGGCCTCACCCAGGTCTCGCAGTACCGGCCGCCCATGAACCTCCTGCGCGATCCCGCCGCCCTGCGCCGGACCGTCGAGGCCATCGAGGAGAGCGGGGCCGCCCTCGTCTTCCTCGCGGTGGGCTCGCCCCAGCAGGAGCACGTCGCCGCCGCCGTCGCCGCGCGGGGCCGGGCCGCCGGCGTCGGCCTCTGCATCGGCGCGGCCCTGGAATTCCTCACGGGCGCCCGCCAGCGCGCCCCGCGCTGGATGCAGCGCGCCGGCCTCGAATGGGCCTTCCGCCTCGGCAGCGAGCCGCGCCGGCTCGCCCGCCGCTACCTCGTGATCGGGCCGCGGATCTTCGGCATCTTCCTGTCCTACCTGGTCTCCCGCCGCGTCAGCCTGCGCTAGAGCATGCTGTTTTTTCACGGAAACGGCAGCATGCTCTATCTCTTTGTGGTCGCGCGATGATGTCGGAAAACCGGGTTCCACTTTTCCGCATCGTGCGCTAGGGCATCGTCCTGAAGGCGGTCGCCGGCTTGTCGCTGAAAGACGATGCTCCAGGGCGCCGAGCCGGTTCTCCGGACATGCCGGGCAACCGCGAAGGGACGGCGCGTGCCGCCCCCTCCGTGGGAGCGCGGCACGCGCGCGGCTCAGCTCAGGGCGGGCAGGCGTCCCTCGGGGGAGTAGCGATCCACCGCCGAGGGCAGATCGCGGGAGAGGCGGGACAGGAGCTCGCTGCGGCTCAGGCCGGTGCGCTCCTCCAGCGCGGCCAGGGTGTCCGGGCCGATCGCGTGCTCCAGGTCCCGCTCCGCGATGTCCCGGTTGGGGCCGTGGTTGATCCACGAATGCGCGGTCTCGCCCTGGCCGCCCTTGGTGAAATGCTCCACGAGCTCGCTCAGGCCGCTGGCGATGAGGCCGCCGACCCCGGCCGAGCCCACACCGCCGAGAAGGCCGGAGAGGTTGCCGAGGCCGCCGGTGCCGCCGGTGCCCGCTTGACGGTCCGACACGGAGGGGACCGGCGAACGGCCGGTGCCGGGGCCGTCATGGCCCTTCAGGAACTCGGCGATCTTGTCCCTGTTCTGGTAGCCCGCCACCGCCAGCAGACCCAGCAGGGCGGTCATCGAGGGGTATCCCTTGCTCATGGCGTATCCTTCTCCTGGCGATCTGTGATCCCGGCGACCGCGATCCGGCCGCGCGCCGACGCGACGGGGTGACGAAAGCTCCGGCCCCGGATGCGCGCGCCGCGCCCGGGGCCGAGGGGAGGCGGTCCCGCCGAAGCGCTCACGGGCCGGAGCCGATATCGGTTCGGCGAGGGGGCGCGTCGGGACGACGCCGAGACAACGCAGGGAGGCCCGCCCGATCGCGGGGCGATCGGGCGGGCTCCGGTCTCAGCGCTTGCCGGTGATCTTGTCGGCGAGGTTCTTGGCGCCGTCCTTCACGTCGCCGACGGTCTTCTGCGCCTCGCCCTTCAGCTCCTGCGCCTTGCCCTCGGCCACGAGCTTGTCGTTGCCGGTGACGTTGCCGACGCCCTGCTTGACGTTGCCCACGGCCTCGTTGGCCAGACCCTTGATCTTGTCGGTGGTGCTGCTCATCGCTGTGCTCCTTCGGTCGGAGGGGGTTGGCGGGCCGGCGGGAGGGCCGGCCCGGCGGGGGTGAATCAGGCCCGGCGCGCGTCGTAGACGTCGAGGAGGTTCACCGGCTTCGGGGCGCCGAGGCGACCTCCGAAATAGGCGGCGAGGGCGCCCAGGATCAGCGCGATGGCCGCGTAGAAGGCACCCTGCGTGGCGGCCGACTTGGCGGCGACGGCGGCGGCCTCGGCCTTCTGCTTGGCGGTGGCGACCGCCTGCTCGTACTGCTTCTGGTAGTCCTGCACCTGCTGGCGGGCCTGGTCGACCGGGATGTTCTGGGCCCGGGCGAGGGCGTCGGCGGCGCGGGACTCCGCCTGGCTCTTCTGGGCGGAGTCACCCGTGAACAGGGCCTTCACCGCCGCCACCGCCGCGTCGCGGGCGGCCTGCGGGTCCTGGCCGGCGGCCTGCTCGCGCACCTTCTGCTCGATCCCGTCGAGGGGGTTCGAGATCTTGGACAGCGAGGGCGCGGCGGCCTGCGCGGCCGTCTGCACGGTGCCGCCCACGAGGTTGCCCGCGCCGCCGAGCGCGCCCGAGACGGTGCCGAGGGCGCCGCCGACGAGGCCCGTGGCCGCCGAGGTCAGCAGGTAGAGGACGACGAGGGTGGTCACCGCCCAGGAGACGAGGCCGTGCAGGGCCGCGGCGCCCGCCAGGGGCTTGCCGGAGAGGCGGCCGGCGATGGCGCCGCCGGCGAGGGAGGCCACGATCCCCGAGACCACGAACCAGATCCCCGCGCCCATGGAGACGGTGGAGGCGGCCGGGTTGTCGGGGGCGTTCACGCCGACGCTGGAGAGGCCGACCCCGACGCCGATCATGTTGAGGACGATCTGGGTCACGAGGGCCGTGACGGCGCCGGCGAAGATGGCGCCCCAGGACACTTCGTTGAGGAGGACGGCCCGCGTATCGCCCGCGGCGACCGGGGAGAGTTGGGTGGTCGTGGTCACGCTTTGAGACTCCGGTAACGATCGATCGGAACGGGGAAGACGTCAGATCTTGCTGACGAGGAGGCCGAGGCCGAAGCCGATCAGGCCCGCCACGAGGAGCGAGGTGTGCGGCCACTCGGTGGAGCGGTCGTGGCCCTCGCGCAGGTAGCGGCGCCCCTGGTCGTAGGCGTCCTCGGCGTAGTCGGAGACCTCGTCGGCCGCGTGCCGGACGGCGTCCTTGGCTTGGCCGTAGAGGTTCTCCGCGCCGCCCCGCGCCTCGCGCAGCCGGCCTTCGAGGGAATCGCTGCGCGATCCGGTGAGGTCGCCCACCGCGCCCTGCACCTTGCCGCCCATTTCCCGCGCGGCGCCCGTGATCCTGTCGGTGTCGATCATGTCGTTCTCCTCGTTGGTCGGGTGATGCGTGCCCCGGCCCCGGATCGGGCCGGCGCACGGAGCCGTAATTCGCGGCGGGCGTCGCGGATGGGCGCCGCCCGCCCCTGCGGGACCCGCCCTCGGCGGGCGCCTCGCGCGGTCCGGGAGGACGTCGCGCCCTCCGCGCCGCCCGATCGGTCCTGGTCCGCTCGCCCTGAGATGGTCCGGGGACGGCGCCTCTCAATGGTGCAAAAAGACCAGTATAGCGGTTTATTCTACCCGGACGGGCCCACGGGAAAGCCGTGGTCGCGGCCCCAGAGGACCACCTCGGTCCGCCGGTGCAGGCCGAGCTTCCGGTAGAGCGCCGCCACGTGGTTGCGCACGGTGTTGCGGGCGAGATCGAGCCGCTTGGCGATGGCCTCGTCGCCGAGGCCCGTGCAGATCAGGTTGAGGATCTGCCGCTCCCGGACGGTGAGGTCCGGGCTGGCGCCGTTGCCGTCGCGGGTGCCGGGCTGGCGCAGGTTGGCGAGCTTCTCGATCAGCCCGCGGCTGAACCAGGAGGTGTCCGCCATCACCGTCTCGATGGCCTCGAACAGCTCCCGCTCGGAGCGCTTGCGCTCGGTGATGTCCTGCAGGACGAGGAGCGCGAAGATCTCCTCGCCGATCTCCACGCGCTCGGCGGAGGCGAGGCAGTCGATCTCCGATCCGTCCGCGTGGCGCAGGCAGACCTCCTGGCCCGCCACGAAGCCCGTGCGCCGGACCGCCTCCTCGAACCGCGCGCGCATGGCGTCCGCGGCCCACAGGCCGGTCTCGGCGGGGGAGCGCCCGATGATGCCGTCCTCGCCGTGGCCGAAGACGCGGGTGAAGGCCTCGTTGACGCCGGTCACCGTGAAGGCGTCGAGGCGCGCCAGCAGCGTCGGCACCGGGGTGAGGCGGAAGGCCTTGGCGAAGCGCTCCTCGCTCTGGCGGAGCGCCGTCTCGGCCTTCCGGCGCAGTTCGAGGTCGGCGAAGGTGAAGAGCATGCAGGGCTCGTCGCCCATGGCGATGGGCTGTCCGGCCACGATCACGAAGCGCGAGCCGCCGTCCGGCAGGTCGAGGCAGGCCTCCATCTGCGGGATGGTGCCGCCCTCGTGCAGGCGCGAGACGGCGAGGTCGCGGTTGCGCGCGCCCGCCAGCACGTCGACCTCGTAGACGCTGCGGCCGATCACGGCGTCGCGGACGTGCCCGGTCATCTCCAGGAAGCCGTGGTTGACCTTCACGTGCCGCAGGTCGGACAGGCGCGTGATCACGGCGGGCGCCGGGTTGGCGTTGAAGGTGCGCTCGAAGCGCTCCTCGGCCTCGAACTGGTCCGAGACGTCCTTGATGATCAGGGCGAGGCAGCTCGGCGCGCCGCCGCGGTCGGTGGCGACGAGGCTGCGCAGGGAGTGGACGAAATCGACGTCCGGCCGGTCGGCGCGGCTCACCTCCACCACGACGTCCTGGAATCGCTCGCCGGCCACGAGGCGCTCGATCGGGTCGGTCTCGGGCTGGCGGTTGTTGCGGTAGCGCAGGTGGAAGCGCGCGCAATAGGCGTCCACGGTGGCGCCGAGCTCGTCGAGGCTCCCCGCGCCGTGCATGGCGAGGGCGGCCGCGTTGGCATAGGCGATGGTCCGGTCCGGCTCGACCAGCAGGACCCCCTCGCTCAATCCGGCGATGATCTGCCGGAGCTCATGCCTGTCGACGCCATTCGTCACGACGCGCGATCACCCTTCCGCAGCCAGGACCGCCCTCTGGCAGCGGGGCACAAACGGGTTGCGCGCAAGTCGGTTCCGGCGGGCACACCTGATTTCTAGTACAACCGCATCACGCACGCGGTCGTTATCGACCAGAGGCAGGTCAACGCGCTTCCGGGAAGCCCGGCGGCCCGGGTCGGCGGCTTGTTCCGGCATCAAGTCCGGCCTCCGCGTCCGCGGACCGGCCGGAACATCCGGCCGGCCGGGTATGGAGAATGCCAAAGACTGGGTCCGGCCGACCGGCTGGCCGGCCAAGACTGGAGCATTATCACTTTAAGTTGCATGAGCCGATGCGCGGACCTGCGCCGGGGCGGCCCCTAGGCCGGCAGCGCGCGGTCGAGCACCCGGGCCACGTGCTCGGCCTGGCGGCCCAGCCCGTCATGGATCTGGTGGCGGCAGCTGGTGCCGTCGGCCACCACGAGATCGCCCGGCCCCGCCGCCCGCAGGGCCGGGAACAGGGACAGTTCGGCCATGGCGAGCGAGACGTCGATCGTGTCGGCGCCGTAGCCGAAGGCGCCGGCCATGCCGCAGCAGCTCGATTCGATCGGGCGGACATCGAGGCCCGGCACGCAGCGCAGCACCGTCTCCACCGCCCCCATCGCGCCGAACGCCTTCTGGTGGCAGTGCCCGTGCAGATGCGCGACCCGGCCCCCCTGGTGGGCGAGGGGGAGGTCGATCCGGCCCGTCGCGAGGTCGGCGGCGAGCAGTTCCTCGAACAGCACGGCGCGGGCGGCGAGGGCCCGCGTCTCCGCCCCCGGCAGCAGCGCCAGGAACTCGTCGCGGAAGGTGAGCAGGCAGGAGGGCTCCAGCCCGACGATGCGGGCGCCGGCCTCCGCGTAGGGCAGGAGCGCGTCGCGGGTGCGCCGGGCCTCGGCGCGGGCGCGCTCGGTCTGCCCGGAGGCGAGATAGGTCCGGCCGCAGCAGAGGGGGCGGTGTCCCTGCGGGGGACCGACGCGGTGCAGGCGGTAGCCCGCCGCCCGCAGCACCCGCTCGGCCGCCTCCAGGTTCTCGCGCTCGAAGGCGCGGTTGAAGGTGTCGCCGAACAGGACGATGTCGCGGAAATCCCCCGTGACGTCACCCGGATGGGCGTGCTCCCCCGCCTCCCGCCAGGGCCGGCCCCAGCGCGGCAGGGTGCGCCGGGCGGAGAGGCCCGCCACCCGCTCGGAGAGCCGGGCGAGGGGGGCGAAGCGGTCGCGCAGGTTGAGGAGCGGGGCGAGCTTGGCCGCCACGCCCGCGTAGCGCGGCAGCTCGGCCACCAGACGCTCCCGCAGGGGCAGTCCGTGGCGGGCGTGGTAGTGGTGCAGGAACTCGACCTTCATCCGGGCCATGTCCACGCCGGTCGGGCATTCCCGGCGGCAGGCCTTGCACGAGACGCAGAGGTCCATGGTCCGCTTCATCTCAGGAGCGGTGAAGGCGTCGGCCCCGAGCTGGCCGGAGACGGCGAGGCGCAGGGAATTGGCGCGGCCGCGGGTGAGGTGCTGCTCCTCCCCCGTCGCCCGGTAGGAGGGGCACATGGCGCCGCCCGCGAGCTTCCGGCAGGTGCCGTTGTTGTTGCACATCTCCACCGCCGGCCCGAACCCGCCCCAGTCCGACCAGTCGAGGGCGGGCGCGGCCGGCGCCTCCACCCGGTAATCCGGCTTGAACCGGAACAGGTCGCGGTCGTCGAAGCGCGGCGCGCGGACGATCTTGCCGGGGTTCAGGCGGTTCCCGGGGTCGAAGGCGTCCTTCACGGCCTCGAAGGCGCGCGTGAGCGTCGCGCCGAACAGGGGCTCCACGAATTCCGAGCGCGAGATCCCGTCGCCGTGCTCGCCGGAATAGGAGCCGTGGTAGCGGCGCACCAGCTCGGCCGTCTCCTCGGCGATGGCGCGCATGCGGGCGACGTCGCCCCCCTGCTTCATGTCGAGGATCGGGCGCACGTGCAGGCAGCCGACCGAGGCGTGGGCGTACCACGTGCCGCGGGTGCCGTGCCGCGTGAAGACCTCGGTGACGGCGTCGGTGTAGTCGGCCAAGTGCTCCAGCGGCACCGCGCAATCCTCGATGAAGGAGACGGGCTTCGCGTCGCCCTTCATCGACATCATGATGTTGAGGCAGGCCTCGCGGACCTCCCAGACCGTCCTCTGCCGGGCGGGCTCGACCACCTCGACCACGGCGTTCGCGAAGCCGTGGTCGCCCATGCAGGCGTCGAGGCGCTTCAGGTCCCGCTCCAGCGCCGCGAGGTCGTCGCCCGCGAACTCCGTGAGCAGCAGGCAGTTCGGCCGTCCCCGCGTGATGTCGGCGAGCGTCGTGCGGAACAGCGGGATGTCGGCGCCCAGCACCAGCACGTTGTTGTCGACGAGCTCCACCGCCACGGGGGCGAGGTCGACGATGGCCTGCGTGGTCTCCATCGCGGCCCGGAAGGAGGGGAAGTGGCACACCCCCATCACCCGGTGGGCGGGAAGCCGCGCGAGCTTCAGGGTCACCGCCGTGGTCGCCGCGAGCGTCCCCTCGGAGCCGACGAGGAGATGGGCGAGGTTCGGGCGCGGCTCGATCAGGCTGTCGAGGTTGTACCCGCCGACCCGGCGCTGCACCCGCGGATAGACCCGCTCGATCTCGGCGCGGTTGGCGGCGGCGAGCCCGCGCATCCGCCGGGCGATGTCGGCGGCCCGGCCCGATCCCGTGACGCCGTCGCCCGCATTGCCGGTGAGGCCGAAGCCGAAGGGCTCGCCGTCGTGCAGGAGGGCCTCGAGGCCCAGCACGTTGTCGCTCATCTTGCCGAAACGGAGGGAGCGGGCGCCGCAGGAATTGTTGCCCGCCATGCCGCCGATGGTGCAGCGGGTGGCCGTGGAGGGCTCGACGGGGAAGAACCAGCCGTCCGCCTTCACCCGCGTGTTGAGCCGCTCCAGCACGAGGCCCGGCTCGACGGTGACGGTGCCGGCCTCCCGGTCGTAGGCGCGCACACCGTTGAAGTGGCGCGAGCAGTCGAGGACGAGCCCCGCGCCGATGGGCTGGCCGTTCTGCGAGGTGCCGCCGCCGCGCAGGATCACCGGAACCCCGTGCTCGGCCGCGATCCGCAGGCAGGCGGCGACGTCCTCGGCGTCCCGCGGCAGGACGACGCCCGCCGGCATGATCTGGTAGATCGAGGCGTCGGTGGCGTAGCGCCCGCGGGTGAAGGCGTCGAAGCGGATCGCGCCCCGCACGGCCCCGGCGAGGCGCCGTTCCAGCTCGGCTCTGTCCGAGGGGTCGAGCCTCGGCCGGGCGCTTGCTCCCATGATCGATGCCTTCTCCGGGCGGCCCGCCTCCCGGCGGGCGATCCGCCGGACGCGTCGGTCTCGACCGATGGTCGGGATCGATGCAACTTCTATAAGAGCTGCATCGGGCGCGGTCTGCCCGGCGCCGTTGCCGCAGGCCGCCCGGGGGAGTGAGGCGTGACCGTCGATCTGTTCAGCGACACCCAGACCCGGCCGACCCCCGGCATGCGCGCGGCCATGGCCCGCGCCGAGGTCGGCGACGAGCAATCGGGCTCGGACCCGACCACCAACGCCCTCTGCGCCCGGGTGGCCGAGCTGCTCGGCATGGAGGACGCGGTCTTCATGCCGTCCGGCACCATGTGCAACCTCGCCGCGATCCTGGTGCAGACGCGGGCGGGCGACGAGATCGTCGTCGACGACCAGTCCCACATCTACAACACCGAGGCCGCGGGCGCGGCGGCCATCGGCGGCGTCTCGGTCCGGGCGCTGCCCACGCGCAACGGCCTCTACACGCCGGAGCAGGCGGCGGCCGCGATCCGCGCGCCCCAGCGCACGGCCCCGCGCTCGGCCCTGATCTCGGTGGAGCAGACCACGAGCTTCTCCGGCGGCTCGATCTGGGACCTTGCGGCGATGCGGGCGATCCGCGACGTCGCCCACGCCCACGGCCTGAAGGCGCATATCGACGGGGCGCGGCTCCTCAACGCGGTGGCCGCCACCGGCATCCCGGCCCGGGCCTATGCCGAGGGCTTCGACAGCGCCTGGATCGACCTGAGCAAGGGGCTCGGCTGCCCGGTCGGCGCGGTCCTGTGCGGGACGAAAGGGTTCATCGTCGAGGCGTGGCGCTGGAAGTACCGGCTCGGGGGCGCCCTGCGCCAGAGCGGCGTGCTCGCGGCGGCCGGCCTCTACGCCCTCGACCACCATATCGGCCAGCTCGCCGAGGACAACGCCAACGCCCGGCGCCTGCGCGAGGCGCTCGCCGGCGCGCCGGGCCTCGCCTTCGAGCCGGAGGCGGGCCAGTCGAACATCCTCAGCTTCTCGGTGGCCGGGCTCGGCATCACCGCCGCCGCCTTCGCGGAAGGCTGCCTCGCGCAGGGCGTCCGCGTGCGGGCGCTCGGCACCGAGCAGATCCGCGCGACCACCCATCTCGACGTGGACCGCGCCGGCATCGCCCGCGCCGCCGCCGCGATCCGCGCCGAGGCCGAGCGCGCCTTCGCGCGGCGCGGCTGAGGCTCACAAGGGGCGGCTGCCGCGACCGGGAGGCCGATACCGTTTCAAGTCGGACGCCGCGGCGGCCCACGCATTCCTCGCCCAGCATGCGGGAAGAAGGCTCTGCTGACCCCCTCGTCGGCGAAGGCACAGCTGGAGCGGTGGTGAGCTGGAGCGGCAGTGAGCGCCCATCCCAACACCGGCCGGCGCCAACTTCCTGATACAAGGGGGCTTGAACGGAAGAGCCTCTTCCCCGAGCCGCCCCCTCACAACCGCTCCGGCTTCGCCTGGGCTCCCGGCCCGCAGACAAGGTCCATGCGGGCCTCTCCCGGCAGGCCTGTGGGCTTCACACGGTGTGTTGTCCGAGTTTGAGGGCGGAGCCGCGCTCTCGGGCTTGGATCTCCTTCCAGCCTTCGAACATCACGATCGGGCCTGGCTTGCCGCAAGAGCCGACCAAGCGCGACACTGAGAACGCCCCCCTCATCGAGCCGCCGATCGCCAAACCGACCCGGACACAGCTTCATCACAACCCCTCCAAACCCAACCGGACCGCCCTCAGCCTGACCGGCCAACAACGATGTGTGAGTGGATCAACCCGCAGAGGGATGAGGGGAGCGCGGCTGAAGCCGATGGGATCCGCCGGAAGCCCGCTCAGGCGTCCACGTTCTTCAGCACCAGGGTCGCGTTGGTGCCGCCGAAGCCGAAGGAGTTCGAGAGAACGTGGCCGAGCTCCGCCCCGTCGCGGCGGGCGCGCAGGATCGGCATGTCGGCGAAGGCGGGGTCGAGCTCGTCGATATGCGCGCTCTCGCAGATGAAGCCGTTGTTCATCATCAGGAGCGCGTAGATCGCCTCCTGCACCCCCGTGGCGCCGAGCGAGTGACCGGTGAGGGACTTCGTGGCAGCGATCGGCGGGCAATCCTCGCCGCGGCCGAACACCGTGCGGATCGCCTCGATCTCCTTGTCGTCGCCCACCGGCGTCGAGGTGGCGTGCGGGTTGATGTAGTCGATCCGCGCGCCCTTCAGGCCCTCGATCGCCTGGCGCATGCAGCGCACCGCGCCCTCGCCGGAGGGGGCGACCATGTCGTGCCCGTCCGAGGTGGCGCCGTAGCCCGCGACCTCGCCGTAGATGCGGGCGCCGCGCGCCTTGGCGTGCGCGTACTCCTCCAGCACCAGCACCCCGGCGCCGCCCGCGATGACGAAGCCGTCCCGGCCCGCGTCGTAGGCGCGCGAGGCGCGGGACGGCGTGTCGTTGTACTTGGCGGACATGGCGCCCATGGCGTCGAACAGGACCGAGAGGGTCCAGTCGAGATCCTCGCAGCCGCCCGCGAAGATGATGTCCTGGCGGCCCGCCTGGATGATCTCGGCGGCGTTGCCGATGCAGTGGTTCGAGGTCGCGCAGGCCGACGAGATCGAGTAGTTCACGCCGCGGATCTTGAACCAGGTCGCGAGCGTCGCCGAGGCGGTGGAGGACATCGCCTTCGGCACCGCGAAGGGGCCGACCCGCTTGGGGCCCTTGTCGGTGGCGATCGCCGCCGATTCGACGATGGTGCGCGTGGACGGGCCGCCCGAGCCCATGATGATGCCGGTGCGGTCGTTCGAGACGTCGCCCGCCTCCAGGCCCGCATCCTGGATCGCCTGCTCCATGGCGACGTGGTTCCAGGCGGTGCCGCCCCCGTGGAAGCGCATGGCGCGCCGGTCGACCACGCCCTCGGGGTCGAGGCTCGGGGCGCCGGAGACCTGGCTGCGGAAGCCGTGCTCGGCCTGGGACGCGTCGCGCGCGATGCCCGAGCGCGCCTCGCGCAGGGAGGCCAGCACTTCCTGCGTGTTGTTGCCGATGGACGAGACGATGCCCATCCCGGTGATGACGACACGGCGCATGAACGAACTTGTCTCCGCCGCGGCCCCGGGATCGCCCCTGCGCCGCGTTTTCGGTCAGCTAGGACGAAGCCGACACAATCTCAACTGCCGAGGAGGGGGCGCCGTTGCCGGCCCGTCCCCGCGGCGCGCGAAAAAAATCAGCTCTGGAACAGGGCGACCCGCAGGTCCTGCGCCTCGTAGATGCGCTTGCCGTCCGCCTCCAGCCAGCCGTCGGCGATGCCGAGCACGAGCTTGCCCTGGCGCACCCGCTTGAGATCGACGCCGTAGACCACTTGGCGGACGCTCGGCAGCACCTGATCGCTGAACTTCACCTCGCCGACGCCGAGCGCCCGGCCGCGGCCCGGCGCGCCGAGCCAGCCGAGATGGAAGCCCACGAGCTGCCAGAGGGCGTCGAGGCCGAGGCAGCCCGGCATCACCGGGTCGCCCTTGAAGTGGCAGGGGAAGAACCAGAGGTCGGGGCGGATGTCGAACTCGGCCCGCACCAGGCCCTTGCCGTGGGCGCCGCCCGTGCTCGCGATCTCGACGATGCGGTCGAACATCAGCATCGGCGGCAGCGGAAGCTGCGCGTTGCCGACGCCGAACAGCTCGCCGCGCCCGCAGGCCAGCAGCTCCTCGTAGGTGTAGCTCGACGCGCGGGCCGGGGGCTGCGCGGTGGTGTCGGCGTCGGAAGGCATGGAGGCGGTTCGATTCCCTGAGGGTCTTGATCAATCTTGCCGGAGGCTCGGCCGCGGAAGGCGCCGCCACCGGAGGCGGGTGCGCCGCCGGGCCCCGGCCCCGGCTGGTCGGCGACCGGGTCGGCAGGCATTCGGCCCTTCGTTAACACGGGCTCGGGCGCCTTTGAAGCTTCGGGCGCGGAAGCTTCGGGCGAGCCCGAGGCATTCCGCCAGGGCATCCCGCGGCCGAGGCGGGGTCGGGTTGCGGCACCGGCGACGGTTCCGTATAGTCTTGCACTAATATCCCGCGTCCGTATGCGAGCGTTCAGTTCACCGATGTCCGATCTGGTGCCCCTGCAGGCCGTCCTCAACGGCCGGATCTCCCCGCTCCCGGCGGAGGCCTCCGGTGCGGGCCGCCGCGGCTGCCCGCTCTCGGACCTGCGGGACCGCCTGCGCCGCGCCGGCCTGCGGCCGACCCGCCAGCGCCTCTCGCTGGGCTGGCTGCTCTTCGGCCGCGGCGACCGTCACCTGACCGCGGAAATGCTCTACGACGAGGCGATGCGGGCCAAGGTGCCGGTGTCCCTCGCCACCGTCTACAACACCCTGCACCAGTTCACGGAGGCCGGCCTCCTGCGCCAGCTCGCCCTCGACGGGTCGAAGGCCTATTTCGACACCAACCCGAGCGAGCACCACCACTTCTACCTCGAGGACGAGGGCCAGGTGATCGACATGCCCGATTGCGGCATCACCGTCGACGCGCTGCCCGAGGCGCCCGAGGGTATGGAGATCGCCGGCGTCGAGGTCATCGTGCGTCTGCGCCGCCGGGGCAGCAACCGCCGCCAGGGCTGAGCCGCGGCAGGTCCCGGACCGGGGCCCGAAGCGTCGCGAGATCAAGGCAAGGCCCGGGGAGACCCGGGCCTCTCGCTCGAGTGCGACCGCACCCTCGGGCGCTACTGCACCTTCTCGTCCGGGTAGACGCCCCAGAGGCGGTTCTGGCGGATGTAGCCGTCCACGTCCCCGCGCCGGCCCGGCAGCGCCACCACGAGGCGGCACCACGTGCCGGTGCAGCTCTTCACGCTGCCGATCACGCCGGCCTCCAGCCGGGCCTCGTCCGGGGCGCCGTCGTCGGCGCTGGCGCGCAGGGGCACGGCGCTCCTGTCCGGCCCCTTCACCGCGTTGACGATGGCGGTGCGCCGCCCCGACAGGAGCGAGTGCAGCACCCAGCCCTCGGTGCCCTCGGAATCGCGGATGCGCCGCCAGGTCTCGAACTCGGCCACGATCTCCACAGGCAATCCGGCCCGCTGGAACACCCACAGGGTCCGGTGGTCCTTGGAGGGGCCCTCGCGCAGGTTGACCCGGTCGGTCTTCAGGCTGGCGTAGCGCGGCAGCGGCAGCTTGGTGACGGGGCCGAGGCCGGCCTCGGGGGGCACCACGGGCGGGGCCGCCTCGGCGGCGCCGGTGCAGGCCAGGGCAGCGGCCGTCAGGGCGATCCGGACCAAACGCATCGTCGCACTGTCCTCCTCGTCGAAGCGGGAGCCTCCGGCCGGCCGCATTGTGTTCCGGCCTCGCTCTGGTAGAGAGGCCGAGGGCCCGAAACCCGCCTGCCGCCGGTCCCGTCCACGGCTGGATCCTGTCTCGCCGAGTTCGGTTAACGGAGGTTTGAGGCCGTTGCGTGCCGCCCGCAGCCCGGGCGGGTCCGCGCCGGGCCGAGAGCCGGGTCAAGCCAGGCGCCGGAATGGGCGCGAGGGGAGGAACGATGTCGAAGCGCAAGCCGCTCGTGGTGGTGACGCGGCGCCTGCCGGACGCCGTCGAGACGCGCATGCGCGAACTCTTCGACGTGCGCCTCAACGCCGACGACAAGCCGATGGGCGCGGAAGCCCTCGCCGGGGCGATGCGCGAGGCGGACGTCCTCGTGCCCACCGTCACCGACGAGATCGATACCGGCATCCTCGCCCAGGCCGGTCCGAACCTGCGCCTCATCGCCAATTTCGGCAACGGCGTCGATCACATCGACGTGGCCGCGGCGCTGGAGCGGGGCATCACCGTCACCAACACCCCGGGCGTCCTCACCGACGACACCGCCGACATGACGATGGCGCTGATCCTCGCCGTCGCCCGCCGGGTGACGGAGGGCGCGCGCATCATCCCCGACGACGACTGGGACAGCGGCTGGTCGCCGACCTGGATGCTCGGGCGCCGCATCACCGGCAAGCGCCTCGGGATCGTCGGCATGGGCCGCATCGGCCAGGCGCTCGCCCGCCGGGCCCGCGCCTTCGGCCTGCAGATCCACTACCACAACCGCCGCCGGGTGCCGGCCGCCACCGAGAGCGCGCTGGACGCCACCTACTGGGAATCCCTCGACCAGATGCTGGCGCGCGTCGACATCGTCTCGGTCAACTGCCCGCACACCCCCGCGACCTACCACCTGCTCTCGGCCCGCCGCCTCAAGCTCCTGAAGCGCGAGGCCATCGTGGTGAACACCGCCCGCGGCGAGGTGATCGACGAGAACGCGCTCGCCCGCCTCATCGAGGCCGGCGACATCTCGGCCGCGGGCCTCGACGTGTTCGAGCAGGAGCCCGCGGTGAGCCCGCGCCTCGTCAAGCTCGCGCGCACCGGCAAGGTGGTGCTGCTGCCGCATATGGGCTCGGCCACGCACGAGAGCCGCCTCGACACCGGCGAGAAGGTCATCATCAACATCAAGACCTTCATGGACGGCCACCGCCCGCCGGACCGCGTCCTGCCCAGCATGCTCTGAGGCCGCGCACCGGGCGCCGCCGCCCGGTGCGATGGCAGAAAGCGAGGGAACGACGTCGTTGTGACGCCGGCCCCGCGGTGCGAGCATCCCGGCGATGTCCAAGGATGCCTCGCCCCAGCCCCCCGCGCCGCCCGAGATGCCGGCCCGCCGCGTCCTCGTCCTCGCGGCGGCGCCCGCCCAGCTCCTCGACATCGCGGGGCCGGCCGAGATCCTGTCCCAGGCCAACCGCCTCACCGGCCGGCCGCTCTACGACATCGCCTGCCACATCGTGCCGGAGCCGGGCTCCGCCGCCACCTCGGCGGGGCTGCCCCTCGGCTCCACCGTGGGCCCGGCGGAGATCCGCGCCTGGAACCGCCTCGACATCCTGATCGTCGCCGGCGGGGAGGGCGCGCGCCGCCGCTGCGCCGAGCCCGACCTCGCGGGGCTGGCGGCCCATCTCGCGGCGAGGGCCGAGCGCGTCGTCGGGGTCTGCACCGGCGCCTTCATCCTGGCCGAGGCGGGCTGCCTCGACGGGCGGCGGGTGGCCACCCACTGGCGCTGGTGCGAGACGCTCGCCCGCCGCCATCCGGGCCTCAGCGTCGATCCCGAGCCGATCTACCTGCGCGACGGCCGGGTCTGGACCTCGGCCGGCATCACCGCCGGGATGGACCTCGCCCTGGCGCTGGTGGAGGCCGACCACGGCCATGCCCTGGCGCTCTCCGTCGCCCGCGAGCTGGTGATGTTCCTGCGGCGCCCGGGCAGCCAGAAGCAGTTCAGCACCCTGCTCGCCGCCCAGACCGACCTGCCGACGCGGCTCACCGACCTCATCGCCTGGATGGGCGAGAACCTGCACCGGCCCCTGCGGGTGGAGACCCTGGCCGGGCGCGCGGGCCTCAGCCCGCGCCACTTTGCCCGCGCCTTCCGGACACGGACGGGGACGACCCCGGCCCGCCTGCTCGAGCGCCTGCGCGTCGAGGCGGCGCGGCGGATGCTGGAGAGCGGCGGGGCGGGCCTGGCGACGGTGGCGGCCCACTGCGGCTTCCAGTCCGAGGAGACCCTGCGGCGAACCTTCCTGCGGCAGGTCGGGGTGAGCCCCGGCGATTACCGCGACCGCTTCCGCGGCGCTCCCCGCGCCGCGCCGGCGCCGCCCGAGGCGCCCGGCCCATCCCGAGCACTTGCGCAAGACCCCGAGAGGAGACCCCAACCGTGATCCAGCCCGACCGCCACCTCCAGATCGGCTCCCTGCTCTTCGAGGGCGTCGACCAGATCGACCTCACCGGCCCCTTCGAGGTGCTCGCCCGCATCCCGAACGCCACCTACCGGGTCTACGCCCGGGACCGAGCGCCGGTGCGCGACGTGCGCGGCCTGTTGCTCACCCCCGACGCCACCCTGGCGGAGGCGCCCCAGCTCGATCTCCTGCACGTGCCCGGCGGCTACGGCCAGGAGGCGCTGATGGAGGACGAGGCCGTGCTCGGCTGGATCCGCGACCAGGCGGCGGGGGCGCTCTGCGTGTTCTCGGTCTGCACCGGGGCGCTCCTGCTCGGCGCGGCCGGGCTGCTGCGGGGCCGCCGGGCCACGGCCCACTGGAGCGCGCACCACCTGCTGCCGCTCTTCGGCGCGATCCCCGTCGATGCCCGCGTGGTGGAGGACGGCAACCTCGTCTGCGCCGCGGGCGTCACCGCCGGCATCGACGGCGCGCTCACGGTGGCGGCCCGCCTGCGCGGGGACGAGGCCGCGCAGGTGATCCAGCTCGTGATGGCCTACGCGCCGGAGCCGCCCTTCGACGCCGGCACGCCCGAGCGCGCGCCGGCCGCCGTGCTGGCCGCCGCCCGCGCGGGCGCGGCCGAGATCACGGCCCGGCGCACGGAGACGGCCCGGCGCATCGCGGCGCGCCTCGGGCTGGGCTGAGGCGACCGGTACGACCCCCGCTTCGATCAGGCGGAGATCGTATCAGACCAGTCCGGTCCCGCCGGCGGGCGGGACCCGGGCCTCGGCGCGCACGCCGAGTCCGAGGGCGACGATGAGGCCGGAGGCCAGGAGCGTGGCGAGGGCGAGGCTGGGAATGAGCATGGTCGGGAGGATTCGACTGTATATCTTAACGGATGCTTTCCCATCCGGCCGCTTCCACAGGTTCGAGGGGCTCGCGGCGCCCGAAGGCGCCTGCCCTGTGGATGAGAGCGTGCACACAGCGAAATTCCCCTTGGAACGGCCGGCGCACCGCTTAGTTGTTGCAGCTATGCTGCCCCGGCTGCACGGTGTCTCCGCGCGGCGCAGCCGAAACCGGAGGATTTCCATGGCGACCAAGACGACCGACAAGGCTGCGCCGAAGGCGGCGAAGGCCAAGGCTCCCGCCGCTGCCGAGAAGGCGGCGCCCAAGGTCGCGACGAAGGCGGCCGCCAAGCCGAAGGCCGAGGCCGGCGCCAAGCCGAACGCCCTCCAGCAGCCCCTCAAGCCCTCGGCCGAGCTCGGCGCCATCGTCGGCACCAGCCCGCTGCCGCGCGGCGAGGTGGTCAGCAAGGTGTGGGAATACATCAAGAAGCACAATCTCCAGAACCCGGAGAACAAGCGCGAGATCGTCGCCGACGACAAGCTGAAGAAGGTCTTCGGCAAGGACAAGTGCAGCATGTTCGAGATGAACAAGCACCTCGCCGCGCACCTCAAGGCCTGAAGAAACCCTTCCTCCCCGCAGCAACGGCCGGATGCGCCGGGACGGCCTTCACGAGACCGTCCCGTGCAGCCCCGCACCCGTCGCGCGGTGACGGGCTCCGTCCGCCGTCCGCTCAGGCGATGCCGGTGAGGACGCCGCCGTCCACGCGCAGGGCCGCGCCGCTGGTGGCGCTCGCCGCGGGCGAGCAGAGATAGGCCACCATGCTGGCCACCTCCTCGACGCGGGCGAGGCGCCCGATCAGCGAGGTCGGCCGGTGCTCGGCGATGAACTGCCGCCCGAGCGCGTCGAGATCGCCGGCATCGGCATCCTTGGCCATCTGTTTCAGGAACGTCGCCACCCCTTCCGAGAGGGTGGGTCCGGGCAGCACGCTGTTGACCGTGACCCCGGAGCCCGCGACCGTCTGGGCGAGGCCGCGGGAGACCGCGAGCTGGGCGGTCTTCGTCATGCCGTAATGGACCATCTCGTCCGGGATGTTGAGGCCCGACTCGCTGGAGACGAACACCACCCGTCCCCAGCCCCGGGCGACCATCCCCGGCGCGTAGGCGCGCGACAGGCGCACGCCGCTCATCACGTTCACCTCGAAGAAGCGCTGCCAGTCGGCGTCCGGGATCTCGAAGAACGGCTTCGGCTCGAAGATGCCGGTGTTGTTGACGAGGATGTCGATCTCCGGCAGCGCCGCGACCAGGGCGGCGACGCCGCCCGCATCCGCCACGTCGCCCACCGCCGCGAAGGGCTTGCCGGCCCGCGCTTTGCCCGCGCTCTCCTCCCGCAGCCGGGTGAGCGCCGCCTCCACGCGGTCGGAGGTGCGGCCGTTCACGCCGACATCGGCGCCGAGTTCGAGGAGCGCCCGGGCGATGCCGTAGCCGATGCCGCCGGTGGATCCGGTGACGAGGGCGCGCCGTCCGGCGAGGTTGAGGTCCATGGGGTCGGGCTCCGCGGCCTGTGGCGATGCGGGACAACGCGCCGGGCCGGCCGCGGTGGCATGCGCGGGCCGCGGGGGCGCCCCCGTCAGCGCACGGGCACCCGGCGCAGCACGCTCGTGAGGATGCCGAGGAGCGCCAGCGCCACCGCCCACCACAGGGCGTGGCCGATGGCCGTGCCGGTTCCGAGCCCGTGGGTCAGCCCGAAGATCACCGCCACCAGGGCGGCGCCGAGCGACTGGCCGGTGAGGCGGGCGGTGGACTGCATGCCGCTGGCGCCGCCGCTGCGCTCGCGCGGGGCCGCGGTGATGATGACCCGGTTGTTCGGGGACTGGAACAGGCCGAAGCCCAGCCCGCACAGGGCGAGGCGCCAGGCGATGTCGAGGGCCTCGGGCGCGGGCGGCAGCAGGGCGATGGCGCCGAGGCCCGCGGCCATCAGGGCGAGGCCGATGCCCCCGAGGAGGCCCGGCGGGTAGCGGTCGGCGAGCCGCCCCGAGATCGGCGCCATCAGGGCGATGGCGATGGGCCAGGGGGTGAGCAGGAAGCCGGCTTCCGTGCTCGAGCGGTGCAGCACGTCCTGGAAGTAGAAGGGCAGGGCGATGTAGGCGATCATCTGCGCCGCGAACGCGAGGATCGAGGAGGCCATCGACAGGGCGAAGGCCGGGATGCGCAGGAGGTCGACGGGCAGGAGGGGCGCGGTGAGCCGCATCTGGCGCCGCACGAAGACGACGCCGACGAGGCCCGCCGCCGCCAGGACGGCGAGCGCCCGGCCCTGCCCGCCCGGATCGCCGAGATGGTCGATGCCGACGATCAGGAGGCCGAAGGTCAGGGCGTTGAGCAGGGCGCTCAGCCCGTCGAAGCGCGCGCCGCTGCGGGGCGTCGCCGGCAGGGTGCGGGAGGCCACGGCGAGCGCCGTCAGCCCCACCGGCAGGTTCACGAGGAACAGCCAGGGCCACGAGGCCACCGAGAGGATCGCGGCGGCCACCGTCGGCCCGGCCGCCGAGGCCACGGCGACCACCAGGGCGGTGTTGCCGACCCCGCGCCCGATCATCCGGTGCGGGTAGATGAAGCGCACCAGCGCGATGTTCACGCTCATCACGCCCGCCGCGCCGAGCCCTTGGGCGATCCGCGCCGCGATCAGGGCCTCGAGGTTCGGCGCGAGCGCGCAGGCGAGGGAGGCCGCCACGAACACGGCGAGCCCCGCGAGGTAGACCCTGCGGTAGCCCAGGATGTCGCCCAGCGAGGCCAGGGGCAGCAGCGCGGCGGTCACCGCGATCTGGTAGCCGTTGACCACGAAGATCGCGGCGTTCGGCGTGACGGCGAGGTCGCGGGCCATCACCGGCAGGGCCACGTTGACGATCGCCCCGTCGAGCACCGCCATGGTCATGGCGAGCCCGATCGCCAGCATGGCGAGCAGCCGCTCGCGCACGGGCAGACCGTCCTGCGCCCGCGTCTCGGCTTCCCTGGGGCCGGCCGCCTCGACCATCCCGGCGCTCCCGATGAAAAGGATCCCGCCGCCTGCTCTGACGGAGCGGGGCCGGGCCGTCGAGACGCCCCATGTGCCCCGAGACGCCCCATGTGCCCTATGTCACCTCGCGGCAGGGGCCGCGCGGCGCCGCGCCTTTCCACCGCCACAGCCAGGATCCCCAGGAACCATGTCGACGACCGTGACCCGGACCATGCTCGAGGCTCGCCCCCTCGCGGCCCTGTGCCTCGCGGCGATGCTCGCCGGCCTGCCGTTGCCGGCCGCCGCGCAAGGGGCGCCCGACCAAGGGTCGCCCGAGCCGCTGGGCATCGCGCTGGAAGGCTTCGCCTATCCCTATCCGGTCGCCTTCCTGCCGCTCGCCCGCGACGGCGAGGCCCAGCGCCTCGCCTACATGGACGTGCCGGCGGCGGGCGCGCCGAACGGGCGCACGGTGGTGCTCCTGCACGGGCGCAACTTCCCGTCGAGCTACTGGGCGCCGGTGATCCCGGCCCTCGCGCGGGCCGGCTACCGGGTGGTGGTGCCGGACCAGCTCGGCTTCGGCAAATCCTCCAAGCCCGTCGGGCCCTACACCTTCGACCGGATGGCCGCCGACACCGTGGCGCTCCTCGACGCGCTGTCCCTGCGCCGGGTCGACGTGGTGGCCCATTCCATGGGCGGCATGCTCGCGGTGCGGCTCGCCCGCAACGCGCCGGACCGGGTCAACAGCCTCGTCCTGGAGGCGCCGATCGGCCTGGAGGATTACCGCTTCTCGGTGCCGCCGGTGCCGGACGCGGTGCTGCTCCAGCGCGAGGGCGACCTCACGGCCGCGGCCTACCGCCGGCAATTGATGACGAGCTACGCCCTCTCGCTGCCCGAGACGGCCATCGAGCCCTTCGTGGAGATCCGCGAGCGGGTGAAGGGCTCGGGCGAGTACCGGCGCTGGCTGCAATCCTTCGTGAATTCCTATCAGGCGATCTGGGGCCAGCCCGTGGTGCACGAGATCCCGCTGGTGCAGGTGCCGACCCTGTTCCTGATGGGGGCCAACGACCACAACGCCCCCGGAAAGCCCTTCGCCCCGCCGGAACTCGCCAAGGGCATGGGCCGCAACGCCGAGAACGCGCGGGCGCTCGCCGCCCGGATGCCGAACGGTCAGGCCGAGGTCTTCGAGGGCGTCGGCCACCTCGTCCACATGGAGGCGACCGACCGCTTCAACACCCGCGTGGTCGGCTTCCTCGACAGCCATTGAGGATGAAACGTAGGGCCCCCCGGTCCGGAGACCGGGGGGCCCTTCGAGCTTCGGTGATGCCCGGTCCCATACGCGCTCCGAGCGCTCGCTTCGACCGACTGAAGGGCGCTTGTCCCATCTTCCTTGCGGGGAGGGGTGCGGGGTGGGGGTGGTGCAGGATCGAGCGTCCCGGTGCCGTCTGCGCCACCCCCACCTCCGGCTCCTCCCCACCCGGATCGGGCCTGCCCGATCCGGGCCAAGCAAGGTGCGGATCTCGGGCAAGCCCGAGATCCGGGGGAAGGAGAGGCCCGCCTGAACCGAGCCGCCTGACCGGAGACCGGTTTAGAAGCGCCAGGTGAAGTTGCCCTTCACCGCGTGGTCCTCGACGCGGTCGCCGATCTGGCCGGTATAGGCGATGCCCAGCGTGGCGTTCGGCGCGACCCGCAGATCCAGGCCCGCCTGGGCGACGAGGGCGTCGCGGGCGATCGGGATGCCGGCCGACAGGAAGGTCGGGCCGTTGCCGAAGGCCAGGAGTGCCGCCGGCACCACGTCGCCGAAGGCGCGGCGGTAGCCGACGAGGCCGCGCAGCGAGAGCGGCAGGCCGAGGCCGAGATCGAGCCCCGTCTGCGCCCGCAGGCCCGCGGTGACCGCGCTGACCTCGTAGGTGCGGGCAAAGCCGGTGAGCGCGGCCACGCCGCCGGCCTCCACGAAGCGGTCGTGCCCGATCGAGACGTGCGAGCCGCCGACGAAGGGCTCGATATAGGCGGCCGCCGCCTGGAGCGGGGCGGGCCCGTCCTTCGAGACGAGGGAGGCCGGCGCGCCCTGCCCGAGGAAGAAGCGGTAGCCGATCTCGCCGAAGCCCTGGACCGTGGAGCCGCCGGCCCGCGCGGTCGCTGTGTCCGAGACGCCGGCGAAGGCCACCGCCCGGCGGGTGCGGGTGCTGTTGTCGGCGTAGGTGGCGCCGAGCCGGAGCGAGAACGGCCCCGCCTCGTAGCCGCCGTAGACGCCGCCGTAGCCGCTCTCGACGGTGGCCGATTGCAGGCGGCCGGTGGTGTCGAGGCCGGCGGCGGTGTAGCCGCCGACGACGCCGAGCTTGATCCCGTTCTCGAGCCGGACGTCGGCGCCCAGCGCGAAGCCCGAGATCTGGCGGCTGAAGCCGGCGGCGTTGCCGTCCGAGCGCGCATCGCCGAAGCTGCCGAAGCCCTGGCCCCAGAGGCCGAACACCCGGGGGTCGAGGATGCGGGCGGCCACCGGCGCCACCGGGGCGGAGCGGCCGGGCAGGTCGGCGGTGTAGGTCGCCGGCAGGCGACCGTAGTTCAGGCCGTCGGCGGTGCCCGGCGTGGTGCCCCAGCGCAGGCGGTCGAGGATCGCCTCCCGCACGAAGAAGGCGGTGGCGTACTCGGTGGAGACCGTGCTGCCGTGCACGTCGCCGGCGAGCGCCTGGAAGGCGCCCCGCGCCTCGCCGGTGGTGAGGCCCACCGTGCGCTGGAACGGCGCGGTGCCCGCGCCGCCGCCCTGGATCGCGTCGGCGACCGCGCCCTGGTTGCGGTTCTGCGCGATCGTCGAGAAGGCGATGTCGTTGCGGGTGAGCGTGAGGCTGACGGCGTTGGCGGTGTAGCCGAGCGTCGGGTCGAGGAAGGCGAAGTTCGAGCTCACGCCCGCGAACTGGCCGCTGACCCCGCCCGCCGCCGTGAGCACGGTGTAGCGGGTGCGCGGGTCGTAGCCGCCCTGCGCCGCGCTGACCTGGACCGTGCCGCCCGCGAGGGTGGCGCTGCCGCCCGCCGCGAGGAGCGAGGCCTGGCCGGCGGCATTGGCGGCGACCTGATAGGCCGAGCCCGCCGCGAAGGCGACGTTGCCCGAGACGTTCAGGCTGCCGATCGCGCTCGCGGTGCCCGGCGCGACGGCGCCGCCCGCGTTGACGGCGAGGCCCGCCACCGTGCCGGTGCCGCCGAGCACGCCCCCCGAGCCGACGGTGACCGGGACGTTCACCCGGTCGCGCCCGTCGAGGACGAGGGTGCCGGAGACGTTGTCGAAGTAGCCGGCCGCGGTGAACAGGTCGAGGCGGGACCAGTAGCTCAGGGCCGTGCCGTAGAAGGCACTGAGCGCGTTGGTCTGCGTGTTGACGAGGATCTGGTTGATCGTGTCGCTCTGCAGGCTGCCGTAGAGGCCGCCGCTCGGGGCGATCGTCTGGGCGGCGGTGCTGCTGCCGCCGTAGAGGGGGGCGAGCAGGATGGAGGCGTCGGGGCCGCCGGCGGGGGCCGCCTCGCGCGGGGCCTGCGCGAAGGTGAGCGTCGGCAGGCCGTAGGTCAGGCGGGACTGGTAGAGCGCTTGGTTCGCGGCGGTGGGCAGGTAGGGGTTGCCCGTGGTGTTCGCCGTGCCAGCGGCGCAGGCGGCGACGGTGTTGCCGCACTGGGCGGAGAGGTAGCTCTGGAGCTCGCCCTGCGCCCGCGTGAACAGGCCGGGCAGGTTGATCGCCGTGCCGGTGGTGCCCGCGTTGTTGATGTAGAGCGGGTTGGTGAAGCCCTGGGCGAGGTCGTAGGCCGAGAAGGCCCGCGAGGCGATGATGTCGAGGGGGTAGTGCACGCCCAGCACGATGCGGCTGTCGCCGTATTCCGCGGCGCGCGCCAGCATGTTCCGGTACTGCTGCGGCACCAGCATCGCGAGCAGGTAGCTGTCGGTATAGGCGTACTGGGTGTGCCCGCTCGGGAAGGAGGGGTTGGTGGCCAGCCCCGTCAGCGCCGTCGGGTCGAAGATGTTGTAGCTGTTGGGCGCCACCTGGATCGGGCGTGAGGAGCCGTAGACGTCCTGGCCGGGTTGCGTGTTCCGCACGCCGTAGGCGAGGTCGTAGACGCTGTCGCGGGTGTTGGGCAGGCCGTTGAAGGTCGGCAGCGTGTAGCCGGCCGGCGCGACGGCGGGCACGGGCACGTAGCCCGCGGGCGTGGTGCTCGGATTGGTGGCGGCGCCGTTGGCGAAGTAGTTCTTGGCCACGCCGAGATTCGACGACAGGACCGAGTAGGCCTGGTTCAGCAGGTTGAAGGTGCCCGTCAGCGGGCCGGCACTCGCCGTGCTCGCCCGGATGCCGGTCTGGTAGATCGCGCCGAGCTGGGGTCCGAGGCCGCCCACCGGCTGGGCGGGGTTCAGGCCGCCCGCGCTCTGGGCCGCCTGGAGGGGCAGGCCGCCCGCGAGGTTGTCGGCGACGCCGAGATTGACCCGGCTGCCGTTGGCCAGGGTGATCGTCGTGGTGAAGGCGGCGCTGCCCGGCAGGGCCTTGTCGCTGATGGCGAGCTGCCGCTGCGCCGTGGTGGCGTTCTGGTTCTGCGCGATGGCCTGGGACAGGTTCAGCTGCAGCGTCTGCCGGCCGACATCCGTGCTGTTGAGCGCCAGGAAGGGCGACAGCAGGTTGAGGACGTTCACGTTCGCCGGCGTCGTGTTGGCGGCCTGCGCCCAGGCCGCGCCGGGCGCGCATGCGGCGGCGACGAGCGCCGCGACGGAAACCCCGTGCTTCAACATCATGTCTCGCTTCCCCTCGCCCAGCGCGCCCCGCCGGCCGGTCCCGGTTCGGGCACATCGATCCCGAGGCCGGGAGCGGCGCCCGACTCGGCGGGAGCGGGCACGGATCCGGCCGGATCAGGGAATAGCGAAGCTTCACGTTCGAAGATCTGTCATAATTCAGTCATAATTATCGTTGCGGCTGCACGTGATGAATATGTAACATTGAAAGTGTTTCGTCGGCTCAAATTCTGTCGTGTTCAAATATTCGTGTGTCGACCGGCCGGCCGGCGAATGCATTGCCCGCTCCAGGCCCGGGCCGGTGGCGGCGCGCGAGTCGGCCTGTCTAGAGCACGATGCGGAAAAGTGGAATCCGGTTTTTCGGGATCATCGTGCGATCACAACAAGATAGAGCGTGCTGATGTTTCCGTGAAAAAGCAGCGCGCTCTATAGCGGCGCGTCCCGTGGTTTGCGCGACGGCGCGTGGATCGGGGGATCGTCGTCCCGCCGGATTCGACGGGCCTTCCGGCGGCGGGCGCTCAATCCAGCAGCGCGACGCTCTTCACCGAGGCGAAGACCGGCAGGCCCGGGCGCAGCCCCATATCCGCCAGCGAGCGGCGGGTCAGGCGCACGACGAGATGGGCGCTGCCGCAAGCGAGGCGCAGTTCCGCCGTCGGGTCAGTCGGGACCAGGGCGCCGATCTCGGCCACGGTCCCGGCGAGCACGTTCAGCGCGCTCGTGCCCGCGGGCCGGGCGAGGCTCAGCGTCACGTCGCGGGCCGAGACGAGGATGCGCACCGCCGCCCCGACCGGGCGGTCGACCAGGGGCACGTGCAGCGGGCCGGCGGGGCTCGCGAGCCGCGTCAGCGCGTAGGCCGGATCGTGCGCCTCCACCCGGGCCGCGAGCACGGCCCCGGCCTCGCGGGCGCCGCGCAGGGAGGCCACGTCGAGCCGCGCCGTCACCGCGTCGACGGAGCCGGCTGCGGCGACGCGGCCCTCCTCAAGCACCACGATGCGGTCGGCGAGGCGCGTCACCTCGGGCAGGGCGTGCGAGACGTAGACGATGGGCACCCGGCCGAGATCGCGCAGCCGCTCGAGGAAGGGCAGGATCTCGGCCTTGCGCGCCTCGTCGAGGGCGGCGAGGGGCTCGTCCATCAGGAGGAGCCGGGGCCGGGCCAGCAGTGCCCGGCCGATGGCGACGCGCTGGCGCTCGCCCCCCGAGAGCCCGTTCGGGCGCCGGGCGAGCAGGTGGCCGATGCCCAGGAGATCGACCACCTCCGCGAAGCCGATGCCGTCCTCGGCCCGCGCGAGGCGGCGCCCGAACAGCAGGTTGCCGCGCACGCTCAGGTGCGGGAACAGGCGGCTCTCCTGGAAGACGTAGCCGATGCGGCGGCGGTGGGGCGGCACGAAGCGCCCGGCCGCCGTGTCCACCAGCCGCTCCCCGTCGAGGACGACCGAGCCCCGGTCCGGCCGCACCAGCCCGCCGATGACGTTGACGAGGGTGGTCTTGCCCGAGCCCGAGCGCCCGAACAGGGCGGTGACGCCCCCCTCCGCCGCGAAGGCGGCGTCCAGCCGGAACGCGCCCTGGCGGTGCGCCACCGCGACCGCGAGGCCCGTCATGCGGCATGATCCATCATGCGGCATGGCCCGTCATGCGGCGAGCCGCCGGGCGACGCCGCGGGCGAGGAGTTCGGAGAGGACGAGGGCCGCCATCGAGACGAGGACGGAGATCAGGGTCAGGCGCAGGGCGCCCGCCTCGCCGCCGGGCACCTGGGTCAGGGTGTAGATCGCCGAGGGCAGGGTCTGGGTCTCGCCGGGGATGTTCGAGACGAAGGTGATGGTGGCGCCGAACTCCCCCATCGCCTTGGCGAAGCAGAGCACGGTGCCGGCCAGGATCCCCGGCAGGATCAGCGGCAGGGTGACGAGGCCGAAGACCTGGAGCGGGTTGGCACCCAGCGTGGCCGCGGCCTGTTCGAGCCGCGCGTCCACCGCCTCGATGGAGAGGCGGATGGCGCGCACCAGCAGGGGGAAGCCCATCACCGCGCAGGCGAGGGCCGCCCCCGTCCAGCGGAAGGCGAAGACGATGCCCACCTCCGCGAGCAGGCTGCCCACCGGCCCGCGCCGCCCGAAGGCGAGGAGGAGCAGGTAGCCGGTGACGACGGGGGGCAGCACGAGGGGCAGGTGCACCACCATGTCGAGCAGGGTCTTGCCCCGGAAGCGGCCCCGCGCCAGCAGGTAGGCGACCCCGAGCCCGAGGGGCAGGCTCGCCAGCGTGCCGGTGGCGGCCACGAGCAGGCTGAGGCGCAGGGCCTGCCACTCCTCCGGGGTCAGCCAGCCCGTCACGGCATCGGTCACTGGGCGGCGGCGGTGGCGCGGTTCAGCACCGTGAAGCCCTGGCGCTCGAAGGCCGCCTTGGCCACCGGCCCGCGCAGATAGGCGAGGAGCGCCGCCGCGTCGGGACTGGCCGAGTCCTTCGTGATCGCCACGGGGTAGACGATCGGCGGGTGGCTGTCGGCGGGGAAGGCGGCCACGATCCGCACGTTGGCGTCGGCGGCCGCGTCGGTGGCGTAGACGATGCCGAGCGGCGCCTCGCCGCGGGAGACCAGCAGCAGGGCCGCGCGCACGCTCTCGGCCTGCGCCACCCGGTCCTTCACCGCCGCCCAGCCGCCGAGCTTCTCCAGCGCCGCCTTGCCGTACTTGCCGGCGGGCACCGCATCCACGTTGCCCATGGCGAGGCGCCCGGAGCCCAGGGCCGTCGCGAGGTCGAGGCCGGGGCCCATCCTCACCGCGACGGTCGAATCCCTGGGCGCGATCAGCACGATGCTGTTGGCGAGCAGGCTCACGCGGGTGTCGGGGCGGACGAGGTCCGTCCTCGCGAGGTAGTCCATCCAGTCGAGGTCGGCCGAGAAGAACAGGTCGGCGGGCGCGCCCTGCTCGATCTGCTTGGCCAGCGTGTTCGAGGCCGCATAGGAGATCCGCGGCGCCGGCTTGCCCGCCCGGGCGTAGGAGCCGGCGATGTCGTCGAGCGCGTTCTTCAGGCTGGCGGCGGCGAAGACGGTGGGCGCCTCCGCCGCCCGGGTGGGCAGGGCCCCCGGCAGGGCGAGCAGGCCCCCCGGCAGGGCGAGGGCGGCGAGGCCGACCAGGAAGCCGAGGCGGGTGAACAGGCGCATGCGGGACCCTCGTGCTGCGGCGGGAAACCGTCCGGTGTGGCATATACCTCCGGACCGGGGCCGAACCAGTGCCGGCCATGGGCGGGGCGCGAAACGCATCACGCCTCCGCGGCCGGGCCGACGAGCTTGCCCGTCCGTCCGCGCAGGGCCTGGAGGCTGCGGTAGCCCACCGAGGCCGCGACCTGGCGCGGCGCCTGGCCGTCGGCGGCGAGCGCCAGGGCCCGCACCACGCGGGCCCTGGCCCGCCACTGGCCGAAGCTGAGGCCGGTCTCGCGCCGGAAGCCCCGGGTCAGGGTGCGGCGGCTGAGGCCGGCGCGCTCGGCCCAGGCGTCGAGATCGAAGGCGGTGGCGGGGGCGTCGATGAGGCCGAGGCAGACCCGGCGCAGGCGCGCGTCGCTCGGCAGGGGCAGGGTGAGCTTGGTCTCCGGCGCCCGCCCGATCTCGTCGAGGACCAGCGCCGCGAGGTGGCCGCCGCGCCCGGCCTCGTCGTAGAGCACCGGCTCCTCCGTCAGCGCGGCGAGGGCGGCCGCGAGCAGCGCCGAGACCTCGATGACCCGGGCCCGCGCGGAGAAGCCGGCGATCGCCTCCACCGCGAGATAGGCCGTGCACATGGCGACCTCCCCGTGCATCGCCACCGCGTGGGGCAGGCGCGGGGGGATCCAGAGGGCGTGCCCCTCCGGCACCACCCAGGTCCCGTCCTCGGCGGTGGCCATCATCAGGCCGGCGGTGGCGTAGAGGAGCTGCGCCCGCGGGTGGAAATGCCGCTCCGTGCGGGCGCCGGCGGCGAAGGTCTTGGGCATCACCGCGACCGCGCGCGGCACGTCCTGGTAATCCTCGGCCCGGATCGAGCGCATGCGGCCGTTCCTCCTGGCCCGTTCGCGTACACCTTCGGCCCGACAGCGTGCAACGGGTCAGGTAGGGAGGGGCAGGCTTACGGAGATGCCTGCCCGATGGACGCCGAGACCCTGTCCCGCCGCACTCTGCGCTTCGTCAACGTGGCGCACGCCCTCGACCATTTCGTGCTGCTGATCTACCCGACCGCGGTCCTCGCCATCGCCGCGCAGACGGGCCTGGGCTACGGGGAACTGATCGGGCTCGCCACCGGCGCCTTCGTGGCCTTCGGGCTGTGCTCCCTGCCGATGGGCTCGCTCGCCGACCGGTTCGGGCGGCGCAACATGCTGGCGGTCTTCTTCCTCAGTTACGGCCTGTCCTGCCTCGGGGTGGCGAGCGCCGCGAGCCCCACCGCCTTCGCGGTCTGGCTCTGCGTGCTGGGGCTCGCCTCGGCGATCTACCACCCGGTCGGCTCGACCATGCTGGTCACCCATGCCCGCCGCCTCGGGCGCGACCTCGGCGTGAACGGCGTCTGGGGCAATGCCGGCGCGGCCACCGCCTCCGGCGTCACCGCCCTGCTCGCGGCCGGCCTCGGCTGGCAGGCGGCCTTCATCGTGCCGGGCCTGTTCTGCCTCGCCTGCGGCGCCGCCTTCCTCGCCCTGGTGCCCGGCGACGGCGCGGGCGGCGCCGGCAAGGCCGGGGGCGCCCCGGTCATCCCCGTGACGCGCCCGATCCCCCTGCTCGTGGTGTTCGCCTTCGCCATCATCGCGGGGGGCATGACCTTCAACATCACCACCATCGCCCTGCCCAAGGTGGTGGACGAGCGCGTCGGCGCGGGGCTGCCCCTCGCCCTGATCGGCTCGGTGGCGACCCTGGTCTTCGCCTTCGGCGCCCTGACCCAGCTCGCCATGGGGCGCCTGATCGACCGCTACAGCCTGCCGACCCTGTTCCTCGCCCTGTCCGTGCTGCAGCCGCTGGGCCTCGGCATCGCCGCCGCGAGCACGGGCATCCCGCTGCTCCTGGGCCTCGTCCTGACGATGGCGGCCCTCTACGGGCAGGTGGTCATCAACGACGCGATGGTGGCCCGCTACGTGCCGCCCGCCTACCGGGCCAGGGCCTACAGCGTGCGCTACTTCCTCGGCTTCACGGTGAGCGGCTTCGTGGTGCCGATGATCGCCCTCCTGCACGACAGCGGCGGCTTCGGGCTGGTGCTCGGGATCGCGGCGGGCTTCGGCGCGGTCATCTTCACGGCTGCCCTCGGCTTCTTCGCGCTGACCCGGCAGGACCGCGCGCAGTCCCTCGCCCCCGCGGAGTAGCCGGCGCCCCGCGGCCGGGCGCGACACGGCCCCGCCGCGGCCCCGTCACGGAGATGCCACCGTTCGCGTCCAAGCCGTCGCCGCGGCGCGCCCGGTCCCCTCGGGCGGCGCCGGTCATGCCGGCCGTCGGCGCGCGGGACGCGCCGTGGCCGGCCGGCGCGGCGGCTGTCCGCCGGACCCCGCCGATCCCGGCCCCCGGGTCGGGATGCGGCACAACTGGACAGGAGTTCCCATGACCCCGAGCAAGGCGACCCCGAGCAAGGCGGCGTTCCTCGCCCTCGGCATCGGCCTCGCCCCGGTGGCGGCCCTCGCGCAGCAATCGCCCGCCCGCGAGGCGCTGAAGCGGGCCTGCACCGGCGACTACATGGAGCTGTGCAGCGAGCACGCTCCGGGCGGCCCCGAGGTGGAGGCCTGCTTCAAGGCCAACCTGAAGAAGCTCACCCCCGCCTGCTCGGCCGCCATCACGGCCTACAAGCAGGAGCAGCGCGCGCCGCGCCGCGTCAGCGAAGCGCGCTGAGAGACCGGGGCCCCACGCACCCGCCGGTTGCGCGCCCCGCCGGGATCGGGTTGTCTGACCCCGGACCCGCGCGGCCTTGCGCGGGCGGAGGCGCGGCGAGCATGCACGACGGCGGCGACGACCACGGGCACACGCACGCGGGCCACGCCCCCGCCTCGGAGGACGGGGGCGCGCGCTGGAAGCACGACGGGGTGCGGGTGATCCCCGGCGACCGGCTCGACCCCAACACGGCCCAGACCCCCGGCATGTTCCGGCAGGCCGCGGTCAACGCCGCCCGCGTCGGCGCGCAGAAGATCTGGGCCGGCACGGTGGCGATCGAGCCCGACGCCAAGACCGGCGTGCACCACCACGGCGCCCTCGAGAGCGTG
>CANEZL010000005.1 GCA_947444195.1 Methylobacteriaceae bacterium
AGGATCTCGGCGAGGCGCTCGCCGAAGGCATCCGCACCGGCCATCCCGGCATGCCCGAGTTCCGCTTCGACCCGGACCAGGCCGAGGCCATCATCGCCTACCTGAAGTCCCTGGAACGCTGAGCGAGGAGAACCCGATGGTCCTGCGCTGCCTGCTCGTCCCGACCGCGCCCGGTCTCGACGCCACGCGCCGGCTCGACGCCGCCCTGCGCCTGGGGCGGCGCTTGCGCGCCCATATCGGCGTCGCCTTCATGGCGCCGTGCCCGGCGCACGTCATGGCCGGCATGGCGAGCCTCGTGCCGATGGACGGCGCGACCATCGATGCCATCGAGCGGGGCGTGCGCGAGGCCGCGGCCGAGGGCAAGGCGGCCCTCCAGGCCTGGTGCGGGCGCGAGGGGGTACCGTTCATGCGGGCGGACGGCCGGCTCGACGCCACCTTCGCGACCTGGACCGAGCTCTCGGGCGAGGTCGAGCCGCTCCTGACCCTCGCCGGCCGGGTCAACGACCTGGTCATCGTCGACCGCCCGAACGCCACGGAGCCTTTCACGGGCCGCGCCCTCGACACCGCCTTGTTCTCGGTCGGCCGGCCGACGCTCGTGGTCGGCGAGTGCGTACCCTACGACCTTCTCGACCACGTCGTCATCGCCTGGAACGGCAGCCTGGAGGCGACGCACCTGATCGGCCAATCCATCACGCTGCTGCACGAGGCCACCCGGGTCACGGTCGTGCATGCGCGCACCGAGCGCTTCGAGGAGGCCCGGGCGGCCGACCTGTGCGCCTACCTGCGCTGGCACGGCATCGTGGCGGAGGCCGTCACCCTGCCGGTCGAGGGCGGGACCTCCGTCGGCGCCGCCATCCTGGCGGAGGCAGGGCGGCGGAACGCCTCGATGCTGGCGCTGGGTGCCTACACCCACAGCCGCGTGCGCGAGTTCCTGCTCGGGAGCGTCACACGGCACGTGGTCGAGCACGCCCGTATCCCGGTGCTCATGGCCCACTGACCCGGGCTCTTCGAAACGGGCATCGATGCGCGAGCGGCCACGCGCCCTCTGCAGGGCGCAGGGAAGGTTCGCGGACCCTCTTCGAAGGGGGGCCGCAAGGACGGTCGCAACATCCGTCGCCCCTGCCGGGACGCGTCCTCGGAACGGGCCGCCGCGTCGCGAGAGAACCGCCTCGATGGCGTCACGGGCCGAGGTGGTGGGCGCGTCGGCTCCGTGGACCGGCCCCACCATCAGCGGCAGGGCCTCGGTCCCGCCCGTTCGGAGACCGGTGTCAGGCATCGACGAGGCGGCACACGCCTCCCTCGACCAGGTGCTTGGTCGGGTCCTTGCCGACGTCGAGGTCGGCGACGATCGCCCGCCGGGGGCGTTCGGGCAAGGCCCGCCGCAACTCCGCGAGCGTTCGCGGCGGAGCGACGACCAAAGCCGGGACCGGGTCGGTGGCGCACGGTGCATCGGCGACCTCTTTCGGCGCAGCGGCGCTCCGCGAGGGCATGCCAGTCCGTCCGCTCGATTCGTCGCGGCGGCCTTCGAGCCTGACCCGCGGCGGCTTGTCGGCGCCCTGCCCGCGGGTCGGCGGGGTCCGGCGGCTCGAAGACCCGTGGTCCCGGCGCGTTGCAGCTCGGCGGGTGACCGACGTCGCGGCGCAGCGGGGCCGCGGTGCCGTCGCGGACGCCCCGGCCGCCGCGCCGCGCGGTATCATGAGATGCCCGGATGTCGCCGAGGGCCGCGGGGCATCCTTCAATGGCTCATCAGGCAGCAGAGAGGTGCGTAGGCCAGCAGGTCCCGGGTGACGCCACCGAAGGCCCATTCGCGGAGGCGGCCGTGGCCGTAGGCGCCCGTGACGAGCAGGTCGGCGGCCTGCTCGCACGCGGCCTCCACGAGGGCCTCGGAGGCCTCCGTGCCGCGGGCATCTATCCGAACGGACGTGGCGTAGACATCGTGGGCCTGGAGGAATCCGACGATGTCCCGCGGGTCGGCCGCGCCGTCCCCGTCGTCGACGGAGATCACGACGACCCGGGACGCCCGTTTGAGGAATGGCAGCGCGTCCCGAACGGCCCGGCGCGCCTCCCGGGTGTTCTTCCAGCCGACCGCCACGCGCTTGGCGTCGAGGTGGTCGACCCCGGGCGGCACCATCAGGATCGGCCGCCCGAGGCGCATGACGAGGTCTCCCGGGTCGACCGAGAACAGCATGGGCCCGGGCTCGGTCTCGCGGCCGACCACGACGAGGTCGGCCGCGGCGGCCTGCGCGACCAGGAAGGGCTGCGGGAGCTCGATGTTGGAGCGCCACTCGACGCGGCTGCGAGTGCCGGCCGCCTCCTCGAAGGCGGCGTGCGCCTGCCTGAGGTCGTTCAGGACGGTCTCGTTCGAGGCGGTCAGCGCGTAGGCGCTCGCCGGCGTCGGCCCCACCGGCGGCACGGCGTAGGCCGGGGTCTCGGCCGCCACGCCGATCAGGCGGGCGTGGAAGTCGTCGGCGAGGTGACCGGCCAGGCGCACGCGGTCGCGCGCCCCCGGCGTCAGGTCCATCGCCACCATGATGCTGGCATAGGTCATGGGAAGTCTCCGGCCGAACGGCGGTGACGAATCGTGCGGAGGCCCGGTCGGGCGAGGCCGCCTGCCTCGTCCGACCGGGCGCGGCTCAGCCGAGCGTGAGGTGGTCCTCGACGGCGCGCACGCCCGGGGCCGACCACGCGACGTTCTCGGAAAGCTCGCGCTCGTTCCAGGCGTTCACCTTGCTCTCCTTCTCCCATCGTCCGTCATCCCCGATGAGGCCTAGCACCCTGCCCGTCCGCGGCCGACGCTCACGCGCGGCGGGCGGTCGGGCATTGATCCGGCTCTCGCCCGGCCGCGAGCGCACCCTTCGTCAGGCTGGTCCGCGGGCGATACGGGACGGCACAGGAGGCGGCCAAGGCCGCGACCATGTCCCGGGCACCGAACAGCCGGTCGAACACGGGTACGTCCGCGAAGGCGCCCGGCACCCGGGCGTTGCCGGCGATGAGGACGAAGGGGATGCCCCGCCGACGCAGGGCGCAGGCGAGCGGGAAGCCGGGTCCCCGGTCGAGGTCGACGCTGATCACCGCGAAGTCCGGTGGGTTCTCCTCCAGGCCCGCCGCCGCATCCTCGCAGGTGCCGTAGGGGCCGCTGACCGCGCAACCGGCTTCGGTGAACACGTCCTCCAGCCACATGCCCGGCAGCGCCTGCGGCTCGGCCACGAGGACGACCGGTTGCCTCTCTCCGCCGGATGCCTGCATCGCGCGATTCCCGTTCCCGATGGCGACGGGGATGATGGCGCGTTCCCGGCGCGCCGCCTTGCGCTGGATCAAGGGAGGCGCGGCCTTGGCCGACACGGCGCGGTCGGCGAGCGGCATGCGGGCCGTGGCGGACCAGCCGGGCAATGCGAGCGTCCCGCGTGCCACGGGAGCGCCATGGTGCCGGTTCGCGGCCGCCAGCCGATGGTGCCGGCGGTCCCGCGGGACGTCGTCGTGACGACGCCGACGCCGGCCACGTCGGAACCGGCCTCGACGATGGCTTGGCCGCCGCGGGGGCGTCGGCGCCCTCAGGCGCCACTCGCCGGCGGGAACAGGCGTTCGCGGGCCCGCTCCTCGTCCGTCGCGCGGCGCGCCTTCGCGGCGCGGTGGGCGTGCGCCTTGCCGTGCAGCGGCCAGTACCGTTCCATGGCGAGGTAGGTGAACGAGGCCGACCAGCCGATCAGGAGGAGGCCGTTGAGCGCCTCCACACCGGTCAGCAGCCTGGCATGGCCCACGGGTACGTGGTCGCCGTAGCCCAGCGAGGAATAGGCGACCACGGAGACGAACAGGCAGTCCTCGAAGCTCTCGATGGGCACGCCCGAGAAGGCGCCGAGCCCCAGCTTGAGCACCAGCAGCCAGTAGGCGCCGGCGTAGATCCAGACCGCCGCCGTGTGGCCGGCGAAGGCGGCGAGAACCACGGCGACGATGCGCCAGCGCGGCGGCACCGGCAGCTCGGCCAGGTGTTCGGAGGTCAGGCGCAGGGTCTCGTAAAGCACCAGGATGGTGACCATAACGAGCACGACGCTGGCGGTCAGGGCGACGAGCATGGCATCGGTCCGAAGGGCGGGCGTGGCCGGAGCCTGCCCGGCCGTGGCTTTCGCCTCATTGACCTGCCTCAAGCCGCGGCGCCCTGCGCCGCGGCCGGGCGTCCGGCGGACATGATCCAGATCAACGCGGCACTCGCCTGCCTGGCGTTCCCTGGCCCGGCGACAGAGGCAGGAGGCGGCCATGGCGACCATCCACGTAGCCGAGGATCTCTGGACCACGGGCATGCTGCCCGAAGGCGTCCTGGAACGCTGGCTAGTTCCCGACGGCGCGACGGTGCGGTCCGGCGAGGCCGTGGCCGCCGTCCGCATCGGCGAGGCCTTGCACGACGTCGTCTCGCCGGCCGGCGGCCGCCTGGAGGTGCTGGCGCCGGCGAGCGAGGTGGTCGACCCCGGCTGCATCATCGCCGAGGTCCATGCCTGAGGCCCTCCGGCGGGCGGGCGCCCGTCGGCGACCGCGGCGACGGTGCCGGTCGAACAGCCGGAGTAAGGTCATGCCCCACGCACGCGGGTCGTTACCCCTTCGGTTTGGGGCATGGACGAGATCCTGGTCGGCGTCCTCGAACACCTCGCCGGCACGGCGCTGGTTTTGGCGGCGTGGCTCCTGGTCCTCGCCGACCAGGGCCGGGCTGCCTCATCCGCGCGCCCGCCCGGCCTGCTGAACCTCGTCCTGACCTGGACCAACCAGATCCGCTCCCGGCCTCCCCCTCGCACGAAGGGGCGCGCTTGCCGGGGCCTGGACGGTCCCGGCGCCCTGGCTTCTCGAATTCGCGGCGAACGACGCCGCGACCTGGGCGCACCTCAGGGCAGGCGGCGTCGCCGCGGGCGCTCCGAGCCCGCCCCAGGGGCACGAAGGGGGTGCCGGGCGTCCGCCCCCGAGGTCGCCGGGGACGGACAGGCCGACGATGCCGTAGGCATCGTCGGCCGGAAGGTGGTTGTGGCAGGGCGGCCCGACCAGGACCCGGTACGTGGCCGTCGGGCCCTGCGCCGTGCCGATGTCGGCTCGGGCCTGCCCCGGTTCAGCCGCCGGGCGAGCCGCGCGAGGGGCCGCCGCGTCGGTATCAGGGCGCCTTGATCTCGATGCGCTTGGTCTCGGGCGTGCCCAGGGCGACCCTGGGGAGCCTGACCGTGAGCACGCCCTTGTCCATGCTGGCCTCGATGTCCTCGGGCTTGATGCCGGCGGGAAGGTCCAAGGTTCGGATGAAGGAGCCGTAGGCGCGCTCGGTGACCTTGCGGGAGACCCTCGTCCCCTCCTCCCGCCGCTTCTCGCCGCTGATCGCGAGCGTGTCGTCGGCGAGCTCGATCCGGACGTCCTCGCGGGCAAGGCCGGGCAGCTCGACCGTGAGCTCGACGTACCCGTCCTTCACGACGACGTCCATGCGCGGCACGGCCCCGCCCTGCAGCAGAGGCGGCAGGCCGAAGCGGAGGTCGCCGAACATCTGGTCGGCGAGCCTCTGCAGGGGCAGCATCATGGCTTGGTGGTCGGCGGCGGGTGCGTCGGCGCGGTCGCGGAGAGCGAGGAGCGATCTGAGGTTCATGGGCCACAACTCCTGTCAGGCGGTGCGAAAGAATCGCGGGATGCAACCTGGTGCCCCGGCACCATGCCAGCCTTGCGCTGGATCAAGCGACCGACGCCGTGGCGCCGCCTCAGAGGACGATCCCGAACGCTTCGCGCCCGTCGCCATCCGGGTTCCCGCCAGCCGCCGCGATCCAAGGGCGTCGAGTCGAGGAACGGTGTCGGATCCCCGGCGGCCTCGGCTCTCGGCCCTCTCGTGACCGCTGGACTCCCGGTGCGCCGGGCGCGGATCGGCGTGCTCATGGTCGACGGCGTGACGGCGGGCGCGTGGCGGCCGCCGCCGAACGGGGCTCGGAGACGGCAGGGGCGCGGTGAAAGCCGGGAGAGGTAGCCGGGCCCCGGCCGTACGGCACTGATCTGGATCATGGGGCAGTGGGTTGGGAGCCGCTAGGAGAGGGCCGGCGCCGGAGACCCGACATGCCCGCGACAGCCACCCTGACACGGCCGACCGAAACCCCCTCGGACATTCCCGCCCGACCCTCGGTCCTGCGGGTCGTGCGGTCGGTGCCGGACGAGGCGCAGGACCGAGGGCCCGCCGCGCCGGCCGGCTACGAGCGCGGTCTGGTCGCGACGAGCGAGGCGGTCGACGAGGCCCTGCACGCGGGGGTGGCGCGGCTCACCGGCGGCATCTCGCCCGCGGCCCTCGCTACCGCTTGGGCGGACTGGGCCGTCCACCTGGCCTTCTCCCCCGGCAAGCAGGCCGAACTCGCCGTCAAGGCGGCGCGCAAGGGCGCGCGGCTCTCCGACTTCGCGCTGCGCAGTCTCCTGTACGGCGAGCGCGCCGAGCCCTGCATCGCGCCGCTGCGGCAGGACCACCGCTTCGACGACCCGGCCTGGCGGGCGTGGCCCTTCAACCTGTACCAGCAGGGCTTCCTGCTCACGCAGCAGTGGTGGCATAACGCCACCACCGGCGTGCGCGGGGTCGCCCGCGCGCACGAGGCCATCGTAGCCTTCACGGCGCGGCAGATGCTCGACGGGGTCTCGCCGTCGAACCACCCGCTCGCGAACCCGGCGGTGCTCGGCGAGACCCTGCGCAGCGGCGGGGCGAACCTCGTGCGCGGCGCGCTCAACGTCGCCGAGGACGCGCGGCGGAGCATCGGCGGGCTCAAGGCCGCCGGAGCCGAGGCCTACGAGGTCGGGCGCGAGGTTGCCGTGACTGAAGGCGAGGTCGTCTACCGCAACGGCCTGATCGAGCTGATCCAGTATGCGCCCGCCACCGGCGCGGTCAGGCCCGAGCCGGTGCTGATCGTGCCGGCCTGGATCATGAAGTACTACGTCCTCGACCTGTCGCCGCGGAACTCCCTCGTCCGCCATCTCGTCGGCCAGGGCTTCACGGTGTTCATGATCTCTTGGCGCAATCCCGGCCCGGCTGACCGGGACGTGGCCTTCGACGACTACCGCCGGCTCGGGGTGAAGGCGGCACTCGACGCCGTGGCGAAGGTCCTTCCGGGGCGGCCGGTGCACGCCGCGGGCTACTGCCTCGGCGGCACGCTGCTGGCCATCGCCGCCGCCGCCATGGCCCGCGACGGCGACGCGCGACTCGCCTCGCTCACCCTCCTCGCCGCGCAGGTCGACTTCACCGAGGCCGGGGAACTCACCCTGTTCATCAACGAGAGCCAGATCAGCTTCCTGGAGTGCCTGATGCGCAGCGAGGGCACCCTCGACGCGACACGGATGGCGGGCGCCTTCCAGCTCCTGCGCTCGAACGACCTGATCTGGTCGCGCATCGTCAACAGCTACCTCCTCGGGCACCGCGAGCTGACGACGGACCTGATGGCCTGGAACGCCGACGCCACCCGGATGCCGGCGCGGATGCATGCGGAGTACCTGCGCGGCCTGTTCCTGGACAACGACCTCGCCGAGGGCCGCTTCCGGGTCGAGGGCCGGCCGGTGGCGGTCAGCGACATCCGCGCGCCGACCTTCGCGGTCGGCACCGAGCAGGACCACGTCGCGCCTTGGCGCTCGGTGTTCAAGCTCACGCTCCTCGCCGACACGGACGTCACCTTCCTGCTCGCGAGCGGGGGACACAACGCCGGCATCGTCTCCGAACCCGGCCATCCGCACAGGCACTACCGGGTGCGCGCCAAGGCGGCGGAGGACCGTTACGTCGACCCGGAGCGCTGGGTCGAGGCCGCCCGCTTCGCGGAAGGATCCTGGTGGCCGGAATGGACCGCGTGGCTCGCCGCCCGCTCCGGCCCGCCGGGCCCTCCGCCGCCGATGGGTCAGACCGGCGCGCCGACGCTCGGCCCCGCTCCGGGCGGCTACGTGCGGGAGGCGTGAGGATGCCCGCTCCCCTCCCCCTCGCCGGCAAGGTCGGGCTCGTCGTCGGCGTCGCCAACGGGCAGTCGATCGCCACGGGCTGCGCCCGTGCCTTCCGCGCGGCGGGCGCGCGGCTCGCGCTCACCTACCTGAACGACAAGGCCCGGCCCCACGTGGAACACGTGGCCGCGGAGGTCGAGGCCGAGATCCTCGCCCCGCTCGACGTCGTCCGCGACGAGGAACTCGACGTCCTGTTCGCCCGGGTCGCCGCGAGCTGGGGCCGGCTCGATTTCCTGCTGCACTCCATCGCGTACTGCCCGCGGGAGGACTTGCACGGCCGCGTGACGGATTGCTCGCGGGCGGGCTTCGCCGCCGCCATGGACGTCTCGGTCCACTCGCTGATCCGGATGGTCCGGCGGGCCGAGCCGCTGATGCGCGGGGGCGGCAGCGTCATGACGGTGAGCTACTACGGTGCCGAGAAGGTCGTCGACCACTACAACGTCATGGGACCGGTCAAGGCGGCGCTGGAGGCGAGCGTGCGGGCGCTCGCGGTCGAGCTCGGGCCCGAGGGCATCCGGGTGAACGCCCTCTCGCCCGGCCCGGTCGTCACCCGGGCGGCCTCCGGCATCGACCACTTCGACGACCTCGTCGAGGCGGCCAAGGCCCGCGCCCCCGAGCGCAGGCTCGTGACCATCGAGGAGATCGGCCACGTGGCGGCCTCCCTCGCGGCCGACGGCGCCCGCGGCGTCACCGGCACGATCACCTTCGTCGACGGCGGCTTGCACGCGGTGGCCTGACCATGGAACCCCTCCAGTTCATCGAGAACCGCCCCCTGGCGGAGATCCGGGTCGGCGACAGCGCGAGCCTCACGCGCACGCTGCGGCCGCGGGACATCAGCCTGTTCGCGCTCGTTTCCGGGGACGTGAACCCAGCCCACCTCGACAAGGAGTACGCCGACGCGGACCGTTTCCACGGCGTCGTCGCGCACGGGTTGTGGGGCGGCTCGCTGATCTCGGCCGTGCTCGGCACCGAACTGCCCGGACCGGGCACGATCTACCTCGCGCAGTCCCTGCGCTTCCTGCGGCCCGTGAAGGTCGGGGACGCCATCACCGCGAGGGTCACGGTGCGCGAGAAGGACGAGGCGCGCGCCCGCCTCGTCCTCGACTGCGCCTGCCTCGACGCGCGGGGACAGGCGGTGATCACCGGCGAGGCCGAGGTGCTCGCCCCGACCGAGAAGGTGCGCCGGCCCCGCGCCCTGCTGCCGGAGGTCCACCTGCACGAGCCCGGCGCGCAGTGGCGGCGCCTGATCGGCAGAGGCGGTGCACTGTCTCCGGTCCGCACCGCCGTGGTGCACCCCTGCGACGCGGTCTCCCTCGCGGGCGCGCTCGCGGCGCGGCGGGCCGGGCTGATCGAGCCGGTGCTGGTAGGGCCGCGGGCGAAGGTCGCGGCGGCGGCCTACGAGGCCGGCGAGACGCTCGACGGGGTCGAGGTCGTGGACGCGCCCCACAGCCACGCCGCGGCCGAGGTGGCGGTGGGCCTCGCACGCGCCGGGTCGGTGGCGGCCCTGATGAAGGGCGCGCTCCACACAGACGAGATCATGGCGGCGGCCGTCCGCAGGGAGACGGGCCTGAGGACCGAGCGGCGGATGAGCCACGTCTACGCGCTCGACGTGCCCTACTACCCCAAGCCCCTCTTCCTCACGGACGCGGCGGTGAACATCGCGCCGCGGCTCCCGGAGAAGCGCGACATCGTGCAGAACGCGATCGACCTCTGCCGGTCGCTCGGCCTCGCACGGCCGAAGGTCGCGGTCCTCTCGGCCGTCGAGACGGTGTCGACGAAGCTCGGCTCCACCCTCGACGCGGCCGCCCTGTGCAAGATGGCCGAGCGCGGCCAGATCACCGGCGGGGTCGTCGACGGGCCGCTCGCCTTCGACAACGCGGTCTCGCGGGAGGCCGCCGCAGCGAAGGGCCTCGCCTCCTCGGTGGCGGGCGACGCCGACATCCTGGTCGCGCCGGACCTCGAATCCGGCAACATGCTGGCCAAGCAACTCATCCATCTCGCCGGGGCCGACGCGGCGGGGCTCATCCTCGGGGCGCGCGTGCCGATCATCCTGACGAGCCGCGCGGACAGCGCCGAGGTCCGCGCCGCCTCCTGCGCGCTCGCGCAGCTCCATGTGCACGGGACGAACGCAAGCGCCGCGGCCCCGCGAGGAGCCGCCGGATGAGCGAGGCGATCCTGGCGCTCAACGCGGGCTCGTCGAGCCTGAAGTTCGCGCTCCACGCGGCGGACACGCTCGCGCCGCTGTGCCGGGGCGGGGTGTCCGGCCTCGGCGGCGCCGCGACGCTCGCCGCCGCCGGCCCGGTGGCGCTCGCGGGCGGCGTGCCGCCCGCGCCGCGCTGCGACCACGCGGGGGCGGTGGCGTGGCTCCTCGACGCCGTTCGGCGCACGCCGGGCCTGCGCCTGCGGGCGGCAGGGCACCGGGTCGTGCATGGCGGGCGGGATTTCTCCGCCCCCGTGCGGATCGACGACCAGGCGTTGGCCGCCCTCGACCGGCTCGTGCCCCTCGCCCCCGCGCACCAGCCCCACAACCTCGCGGCGATCCGGGCGGTGGCGGCCGCGTGGCCCGGCCTGGCCCAGGTCGCCTGCTTCGATACGGCCTTCCACCGCACGCAGCCGCGTCTCGCCCAGCTCTTCCCGATCCCCCGGGCGCTCAGCGACGAGGGCCTGCTGCGCTACGGCTTCCACGGCCTGTCCTACGAGCACGTCGCCGCGGCGTTGCCGGAGGTCGCGGGCGCGGAGGCGGACGGCCGGGTGATCGTGGCGCATCTCGGGCACGGGGCGAGCCTCTGCGCCCTGCACGGGCGGCGCAGCATCGCCTCCACGATGGGGTTCACCGCCCTCGACGGGCTGATGATGGGCACGCGCTCGGGCGCGGTCGACCCGGGGCTGGTGCTCCATCTCATCCGCGAGCGGGGCCTCGCGCCGGACGCGGTGGCGGACCTCCTCAACGACCGCTCGGGTCTCCTCGGTGTCTCGGGGCTCAGCGACGACGTCCGGGTGCTGCAGGATTCCCCTGACCCCCGGGCCGCGGAGGCGCTCGACCTGTTCGCCTACCGGGCGGTGCGCGAGGCCGGTTCCCTCGTCGCGGCCCTCGGCGGGCTCGATGCCCTCGTCTTCACCGCCGGCATCGGCGAACGCGCCCCGCGCGTGCGCGCGGCGATCTGCGCCGGCCTGTCCGCCTTCGGGACCGACCTCGACCCGGCGCGCAACGAGGCGGGCGAGACCCGCATCAGCCGGGACGGGGCGCGGGCGGCGGTCTACGTCGTTCCGGCGAACGAGGAGCTGCCGATCGCCCGCGCGGCCGCGCGGCTCCTGTCGGGGGACCGGCCGGCGCGAGGCTGAGCGGCGGACGCCGTCCGGACATGGCCCGCCAGCGCATCCCACCTTGCGTCGGGCGGTCTTCTCCCCACGCCGCTCGCGCGGACGGCGACACGCGCGGACGGCGGCGCGATGTCATGGGCCCGGGAGCGAGGCGGGATCCGCGGCCGGACCGGCCGCCCCGGTCCCGCCGGTCCCCGCCAGCACCGCGGCCCGGAGCGTCCCGGTGGGAAGCCGCGCGTCGAGCCGGCGCCACGTGACCGTGCCGCAATCCCGGGCCGCCTGGGCGGCGAGGACGTCGAGCGTGGCGTCGGAAGGGTCGTTCCGGCGGGCGGCGATGCGCCCGCCGAGCGTCGTGACGGGGCCGTCCAGCCAGACGCCCCGGAACGGCACTCCGCAGGCCGCCGCCAACGCCGCGACGGCCTCCCGCTCGGCCTGCCGGTCGAAGACCGCGTCGACCACCGCCGAGGCCCCGCCGACGAGCACCCGGGCGGCCTCCTCGCGCAGGGCCGCGTAGACCGCCTCGGAAGCCGCGGACCGGTAGGCGTCCGGCGGCAGCCGGGTCAGGGGCGGGACGCCGTGCAGGCGCTTGCGGACCCGGTCGCTGCTCACGACGCGGGCGCCCGGCGGCGCGCCGACCCAGGGCGCCACCGCGGCGGCGAGCGTCGACTTGCCGGACCCGCTCAGGCCCCCGACCGCCAGGAGCGTCGCCGACGCGTCCGCGAGCAGGGACCGCGCGAGGGCGAGGTAGGCTCGCCCCTCCCCCGCCTGCCTCGCGCTCGCGGCGACGTGGGCGCGGATCACCGCCCGGATCGCCATCAGGAACGGCATCAGCCCCGCATCCGCCGCCTCGTCGGTCTCGTCGAGGTAGCGGTTGAACAGGAGGTTCGCGAGGTCGGCCCGGCCGCGGTGCCACAGGTCCATCAGCACGAAGGCGAGGTCGTAGAGCACGTCGGTCGTGGCGAGGGCCTCGTCGAATTCGAGGGCGTCGAAAGGGGTCGGCACGCCCTCGAACAGGCAGATGTTGCGCAGGGTGAGGTCGCCGTGGCAGCGGCGGATCTTGCCGGCGGCGCCCCGCGCGTCAAGCCGGCCGCCGTGGCGGGACAGGCCCGCCCGGAATGCGGCCGCGAGCGCCGCGGCCTCCGCGTCCGGGACGAGCCCGCACGCGCGCAGGCTGCGGTCGTTGAGCGCGATGAGGTCCGCCACCGCGGCGGCCCCGCCCCGCCCTAGGCTCGCCGGCGCCCGGGCGTGGAAGGCGGCGAGACGGTGGGCGAGGTCGGCGACGAGGGCCGGGGTGAGCCTCCCGTCGCCGGCCATCTTGTCGAACAGGTCGTCCTGCGGGAAGCGCCTCATCTCGACCACGGCGTCGACGAGAGGCCCCTCCCCGTCGAGGACGAGGCCCGCGTCGGGCCCGCGGGCGATCCGGTGGACCCCGCGGTAGAGGCCCGGCGCCGTGCGGCGGTTGACGGCGAGTTCGGCCTCGCAGGCGGCGAGCCGCCGCTCCGGGGTCGAGAAGTCGAGGAAGGGGAAGCGGACGGCCCGCTTCAGCTTGAGCACCCGGTGCCCGGCCATCAGGACGGCCGAGATGTGGGTGTCGATGCGTTCGACGGGTCCCTCCCGGGCGAGGAGGCGCGTCAGGAACGCGAGGGTGTCGGTCTGGTCGCCGGCCGTCATCGGGATCTCCGCGGATCGTCTCGTGTCGTCGGTGATGGCCGATCACCTTCGGTTCCGGTCCCGACTTCCCGCCGGGACTGCGGCTCGACGCCGGGGGGGCGGGACGGGCCGACGGCTCGGTCCGGGGCGCCCCGGGGCATGGGGAACACGCGGCGTCCTTGAGCGCGTCGGCCCGGCGCGGCGATGGCCCAGGGTTTCGCCGCCTCGGCCGCCGCGAGGTAGGCGAGCGTGATCAGAGCGACCGCGGCGAGGAGCGTGGGGGGCGGGGCCGCGAAGCCGAGCCAGGGCCCGAGCGGCGTGAAGGGCACCGCGAGCGCGAGGGCCAGCGCCGCGAGCGAGGATGCCGCGAGCGCCCCGCCCGGCCGGTCGCGCCAGGGCCGCCCTCCGGTACGGATCACGACGATCACCAGGATCTGCGTCGCCATGGATTCGAGGAACCACGCCGTGCGGAACACCTCGGGGCTCGCGCCGAAGCCGAGGAGCAGCACCCCGAAGGTGAGGAGGTCAAACAGCGAGGAGAGCGGTCCCATCACCGCCGCGAAGCGCAGGAGCGCCCCCATGTCCCAGGCCTGCGGCCGCGCCATCGCCTCGGGGCGCACCCGGTCGAACGGGATGCCGGTCTCCGAGAGGTCGTAGAGCAGGTTGTTGAGCAGGATCTGCGTCGGCAGCATCGGCAGGAACGGCAGCGCCGCCGCGGCGACGGCCATCGACAGCATGTTCCCGAAATTCGAGCTCGCCCCCATGCGGATGTACTTGAGGATGTTGGCGAAGGTCCTGCGACCCTCCTCCACGCCCGCCGCCACGACCTCCAGGTCGGGGGCGAGCAGGATCATGTCCGCGGCGGCCTGCGCGACGCCGCTCGCCCCCTCGACCGAGAGGCCGATGTCGGCCTGCCGCAGGCCCGGGGCGTCGTTGATGCCGTCGCCCAGGAACCCGACCACCGCCCCGCCGGCCTGGAGCGCCTTGACGATGCGGGCCTTCTGGTCGGGGGCGAGCCGCCCGAACGCGTCGACCCGGCGTACCTGCACGGCGAGGGCCTCGTCGCTCAGCCCCGCGACCTCCGGCCCCGAGAGCACCCGGGGCGCCGCGAGGCCGACGAGGCCCGCGAGGCGGCGCACCACGACGGGATCGTCGCCCGAAAGGATCTTTACCGTCACGCCGGCCCGGGTGAGGTCGCCCACCGCCGCGGCGGCGGTGGGCTTCGGCGGGTCCGCGAAGGCGCAAAGGCCCTCGAACACGAGGTCCTTCTCCTCCGCGTCGTCCCGCCCGGCGGCCGGTCGCGCCGCCACCGCGACGCTGCGCAGGCCCTCCTCGGCGAGCGCGCGCATCCGCGCGAGGGCGGCCTCGCGCTCCGGCGTTCCGAACGCGGCCGTACCCGTCCCGGAGCGCCGGGCGGTGCAAAGGGCGAGCACGGCCTCCGGCGCGCCCTTGACGATCAGCGACCGCCCCTCCGGCCCCTCCGCCAGGACCGCGCCCGTGCGGCGCGCGTAGTCGAAGGCGCGCCGGCCGAGGAGCCGCCAGCCGTCGGCAGCCCCCTCGCCGCCGCGCGCCAGGGCGCCGTCGAGGCCGGACCGGTCGCCGCCGAGGGCGGCCGCGACGGCGCCGAGCCGGGCCGGGCGAGGGTCCGGGACCCCGGACGGGTCGAGGCTGCGCGCGAGCGCGATCCGCGCGGAGGTCAGGGTGCCGGTCTTGTCGGTGCACAGCACCGTCATCGCCCCGAGGTCGTGGATGCCGGCAAGCCGCTTCACGATGACCTTGCGCCGCGCCATGCGGAGCGCCCCGCGCGAGAGCGTCACGGTGGTGATCATCGGAAGCAATTCGGGCGTGAGGCCGACGGCCAGCGCCACCGCGAAGAGCAGCGAGTCGAGCACCGGCCGCCCGAGCGCCACGCGCACCGCGAGGACGCCGACCACGAGGACGAGGGTCAGGCGCGCGACGACGAGGCCGAACTCCCTCAGGTCGCGCTGGAACGGCGAGGGCGCGGCCGCCTGCGCCAGCGCCGAGGCGGCCGCCCCGAACACCGTCGCCCGCCCGGTGGCGGCGACGAGCGCGACGGCCTCCCCGGCCTGCGCCACCGCCCCGCGGAACAGCGCGTTCGACGCCTCCGCGGGGCTCGGGGTGACGACCGTGCCGGGATGCTTCTCGACCGGGAAGGGCTCCCCGGTGAGCGCCGCCTCCGACGCCGCGAAGGCCGCGCTCGCGAGCACCAGGGCGTCGGCCGGCACGATGTCGCCCGCGCGGACGCGGATCAGGTCGCCGGGCACGACCTCGTCGACCGGGACGGTGCGGAAGGCGCCGTCGCGCCGGACTTCCGCCTTCAGCGCCACGGAGCCCCTCAGGGCCTCGGCCGCCCGGACCGCGTGTCCCTCCTGGAGCGTGTCGAGGCCGATGGAAAGGGTCAGGATGGCGATGATGATCGCTCCCCCGGCCCAGTCGCCGGTGAGGATCGAGACGCTCCCGGCCGCGAGCAGGATGAGGGCGAAGGGCTCGGCCATCCGGCGCAGCACCGACCGGAGGGCGCCGTCGATCCGGACCGGGCGGTCGCTGTTCGGCCCGTGGCGGGCGAGCCGGCGCGCCGCCTCCGCGGAGGTCAACCCGTCGCGCCCGCACGCAAGATGCGCGCACAGCGACTCCGGCGTACCGGTCCAGAACGCCCCGTCGGGCCCTTGAGGCGCCCGGGTTGCGACGGTCTCGCCGTCCGCCGCCGGGGCACGGGCCCGGACCTCGTCCATCATCGCATCGGCTCCGTGCCGGCGCTGGGCGGCCGGCGCCGCCATACTGCGTGGGCCGCGGGGTTCGGCCTTGATCCACCGCAAGCCACGCCTGCTCGGCCCGGGTCGTCCCGGCGCCACGCGAGCCGGGACGACGAAGCGGCTTCGGTGGGTCCGAAGGCTACGAAGCCGGCGTGCGCCGCCTCCGTAGCCTGCACCATGCCGCGTCCAGGTCGTCCCTGATCCGGCGGGCGGCACGCCCGCCGGGATCGGCTCAACCTGTCCGGGCCGGATGCCGCGGAGTTCGCCCGGGGCGCACCTCGGCCAGGCCGCGGCGGGCAACGGCGTCGGCCTGTCCGGAGGCGCCCCGCCAAGGCGGCGAACCGGTTTTCTTGAGTAGCGAGAAGATTTGGTTGATAGGCCCATATCCTGGTTGACACCGACCCAGCCGCGTTCATGTTGCGTTCCACCGAGGAACCCGCTCCCGAGTCCGCGTGCCGTCCACCTTCCCCACCGTCCAGACGAGGCTGGCGGACCACCCGGCGCTCGACGCCATGGGCAAGCTCTACGGGCGCATCGAGCGGACGCTGCACGCCTCCATGAAGGCCAGCCGCCCCTGGCGCGGCGACCTCCAACTCTCCCTCTACCGGCGCTTCGACGTCACCTCCGACCACGTCGACCACGTCCGCCGGGGGCTTGAGGCCAAGCTCAAGGCCGCCCGCGAGGGTGCCGCCGCCCAGGCCGAAGGGCTGCGCGCGAAGGCCAGAGCCAAGACCGGCCAAGCCGATGCCAAGGCGAAGCGCCTTGCGAAGGAGCGGACGAAGCGCACCAAGCTCGACGCCAGGCGGCAGGCGCTCCACGACGCCATCGCCGAGGCGCTCAGGCCCGAGACCGACCCGAAGGCCGCCAAGCGCAAGGCCAGGGCGGCCGCCAAGGCCCGCGAGGCGCTGCCGGCGGCGCGGGCCAAGGTGGACGAGGTCGACCGGCTGGTCCGGCGCCTGCGCGGCGAGATCCACCAGCACCGCCGACGGGCCGGCAACCTGCTCGACGACGCGGGGCGGCTCGAAGACCGCGCCGCCTACCCGTCGCTCGCCTTCGGCACGCGCGACCTCTTCGCCGCGCAGCATGCGCTGTCCGAAAACGGCCTCGCAAGCCACGACGACTGGCGCGGGGTCTGGCGGGACGAGCGGTCGAGCCAGTTCGTCAGCGAGGGCAACGCAGGCAAGCTCGACGGAAACGCCTTTGTCCGCCTCGACCCGCAGGCGGACGGCACGTTCTGCCTGGAGCTCCGGCTACCGCGCGCCGTCGCCCACCTCGCCGACGGCGGCTACCTCGCCTCGAACGGCATCTGCGTGCATTACGTGCTGCTGCACGGGCTACGGTTCGAGCACGGACGCGATCAGGTCGCCGCGTGGCTGATCCCGCACCGGCTGCACGCGTTCGACCCGACCCTGCCGCCCGGGCCGCCGGTCAACTACCGCTTCGTCCGCGACGGGCAGGGCTGGCGAGTCATGGTCACCGCCGAGGTCCACCATGCCACGCCGACGATGTCGTTCGCGAACGGCGCGCTCGGGGTCGACCTCAACGAGCACGACGTCGTCACGACCCTGGCGGATGACCACGGCAACCCCGCCGGGACCTGGACCTTCCCGCTGCCGGCCTATGACAAGACCGAAGGGCAGCGGCTCGACATGGTCCGCCATGTCGCCGCCCGCCTCGTCGAGCTGGCGCGCGAGCTCCGCGTAGCGCTCGTCATCGAGAAACTCGACTTCGCCGCCAAGAAGGCGGAGCTCGCCTGCGGGGAGCGTCCGCGTCGGGCCAGGCAATTGTCGTCCTTCGCCTACGCCGAGTTCGACAAGGCGCTGGCCTCCGCCGCCTTGCGCGCCGGCGTGGCGCTGCGCCGGGTGAACCCGGCGTACACGTCCCTGATCGGCCGCGTGAAGTTCGCTCCCCGCTACGGGTTGAGCGTCCACGCGGCGGCCGCCCTGTGCGTAGCGCGCCGGGCGATGAAGCTCTCCGAGAGGCTGCCCGAACCTGTCGAGTCTCCCGTGGGCGCACGGCCGGGTCCGGCCTGCGTCCCCGTGAGGCTCGACGGCGGCGACCTTGTCACCCTGGCGCATCCCGTGAGGAAGGCGCGCAGGCATGTCTGGTCGTCGTGGCGACGGCTCCACTCGGCGAAACAAGCGGTGCACGTGGCACGCGCGCGGGCGCGCCGGGAGGCGCGATCCACCGGAGCGAGCGGGGGCGAGGCGCAAGCCGGACCCCCGCCGGCGAAGGAGAGACGGGGTGGCTCACCGCCCCCTCGCGCGTCCGGAGGGGTCGCGCCCCCGGCGAGGTCGTCGGGCCTACGGACTGGCCCGGCGCGGGAGCAGGTACGCCCGCCCGAGGGGAGGCTTCGGCCGACCCGCGTAGACGAAGCGCACGGTGGCCGATCCACCAACGCTTCTCGATAGCCGTTTTCCTCGGGTGATGGCGGCAGCGAGGCCCGCGAGCGCGCAGTCCCGGGTGGCGGCCCGCGGCGACGAGGGACGCCCGGGCGCGGCCGTCAGGCAGCCGAGCGCAAGGGCTCGCGCGCGTTGCCGCCCGGCGCATCGAATTGCAACGCGGCGAGCTGCGCGTAGAGCGCGCCCTGCGCGAGGAGGCACTCGTGCGTGCCTTCCTCGACGATCCGGCCCTCGTCGAGGACGAGGATGCGGTCGGCGGCGCGGATCGTGGCGAGCCGGTGGGCTATGACGAGGGTGGTGCGGCCGGTCATCAGGGTGTCGAGGGCCTGCTGCACGGCCCGCTCGCTCTCGGCGTCGAGCGCCGAGGTGGCCTCGTCGAGGAGGAGGATCGGTGCGTCCTTGAGGATGGCGCGGGCGATGGCGATGCGCTGGCGCTGGCCGCCGGAGAGCGTCACGCCGCGCTCGCCGACCGGGGTGTGGTATCCCTGCGGCAGGGCCTCGATGAATCCGTCGGCATGGGCGAGCGCGGCCGCGCGGCGCACCTCCTCATCGCCGGCCTCGGTGCGGCCGTAGCGGATGTTCTCCATCACCGTGCCGGAGAACACGGTCGGATCCTGCGGCACCAAGGCCATGCGGGCGCGCAGGGCTTCCGGATCGACCCGGGCCACGTCGATGCCGTCGACGAGGACCCGGCCGCCCTGCGGGTCGTAGAAGCGGAGCAGGAGCTGCAGCACCGTGCTCTTGCCGGCACCCGACGGGCCGACGAGTGCGATGCGCTCGCCCGGCGCCACGTTCAAGGAGAGGCCGTGCAGGGCCTGGTGCCCCGGGCGCGCGGGGTATGCGAAGGAGACGCGCTCGAAGGCGACCTCGCCGCGCGCCGGGACCGGCAACGCGCGCGGCCGTGCCGGGGCCGCGATGGCGGGCTCCGTCCGCAGGATCTCGGCCAGGCGCTCAGCGGCGCCAGCCGCGAGCGTGAGTTCGCCGTAGACCTCCGAGAGTTGGCCGAATGCGCCTGCACCGAACACCGCGTACAGGACGAACTGCGACAATTGCCCGGCCGACATCGCGCCGCTTGCCACCCCGCGCGCGCCGTACCAGAGCACGCCGACGACGCTCGCGGAGACGAGGAAGATGGCCGCGCCCGTGAGCAGCGCACGGCCCCGCGCGGAGCTGCGGGCTGCGAGGAAGGCCGTGTTCACGACCGCCTCGAAGCGCGCGGCCGTCGCGTGGCCCATCCCGAAGGCCTGCATGGTGCGGACCGCCCCCACCGCCTCCGCGGCGAGGGCCGAGGCGTCGGCGAGCCGGTTTTGGGCAGCGCGCGAGCCGCGGCGCACGCCCCGCCCCGCCAGGATCAGCGGGAGGACGATCAGCGGGATCGCGGCGAGCGCCAGCACGGTGAGCCTCGGGCTGGTCCACGCCATCATGGTGACCGCGCCGAGGAGCAGGAAGGCGTTGCGTAGCAGGACCGAGAGCGAGGCGCCGAAGACCGACTTGACCTGCGTCGCGTCCGCCGTCAGCCGTGAGACGAGGTCGCCGCCGCGGGCCCGGTCGAAGAACGCGGGGTCGAGGCTCGTCAGCCGGGCGAAGACGGCGGAGCGCAGGTCCGCGACCACGCGCTCGCCCAACGTGGCCACGAAGTAGTAGCGGGCGGCGCTTGCGAGGGCGAGAGCCGCCACGACGCCGACCAGCGCGCCGAAATTGGCGTCGATCATCGCGGCCCCGGCCTGGGACAGGCCGAGATCGACGACGCGGCGGATCGCCGCCGGCACCATCAGCGTCGCGCCCGCGGCGGCGACCAGCGCGACGAACGCCGCGACCATCCGCCCCCGATAGCGCAGGGCGTAGGGGACGAGCGGCCGCAGCGAGCCCAAACGGGCGCGGGTGCTCCCGTCCCCGCCTTCGGCGGATCGCGCGCAAGCCCCGGCGACCGCGGCGATCCTTGCCTGGGTCGCGGGCGTTCCGGGGCGACGTGCGCGGGGAGGACTCCTCCCCGCGATGGCGCGAGCGAGCTGCATGGGACTTCCGGCGCGGGTGCGTGACGTTTGGCAGGGCTATCGCGAGGGACGCCGGCGCGAAACCCAGGGACAACCGCTAAGGGAGAGTACGTAGCCGCAGCGGTTGGACCCGTGGCCGAACCGGTCCCCATGCCGCCGGACGACGGCCAGGTCGCCCCGGGGGCATGCGCGGTCGCCGGGGCCCGGCCCGGGCCGCAGGCGCACTCAGCCGCCGGGCGGGCGCCCCGTGACGAGGGCCATGCGGACGAGCTCGGACAGGCTGCCTGCCTGCATCTTGCTCATCACGTTGGCCCGGTAGATCTCGACGGTCCGCGGGCTGATCCCGAGGTCGAGGCCTATGACCTTGTTGGCCTTGCCGGCGACCAGCCCGTCCAGCACTTGGCGCTCGCGCTCGGACAGCGTGCCGAGCCGCGTGCGCACCGCGTCGCCCTCGGCGGCGAGGTGCGTGCTACGTTCCGCCAGCGCCAGGGCCGAGCGGACGCTGGCGAGCAGCACGTCGTCGTCGAACGGCTTCTCGATGAAGTCGACGGCGCCCGCCCGCATGGCCTCGACAGCGAGCGGCACGTCGGCGTGGCCCGTCATGACGATGACGGGCGGCATCGGTCCCCGCTGGCGGAGACGGCGCAGGAACTCGATGCCGTCGATCTCGGGCATGCGCACGTCCGTGACGATGCATCCGCCGGGCTCGGCGACGGCGGCGAGGTAGGCGCCGGCGGACTCGTGCACGCGCACCGCAAGCCCGTCGCTCGCGAGCAGGAAGGCGAGCGCCTGGCGGACCGGCAGGTCATCGTCGACGACGTGCACGAGCGCGTCACTGGGCATGCGCGAGTTCCTTTCGATCGAAGGTGCGCAGGGTGAAGCGGAAGGTCGTCCCGCCCGCGGGGCCGGGCTCGACCAGGATCTTGCCGCCATGCGCCTCCACGATGGTGCGGCAGATCGAGAGGCCGACCCCCATCCCGTTCGCCTTCGTGGTCACGAAGGGCTGGAAGAGCTGGGCGGCCACCTCGGGCGCGATACCGCTGCCGGTATCGGCCACGCTGACCTCCACGAGCCCGTCGTCCGGCAGCGCCCGCGTGGCGACGACGAGCTCGCGGCGCGGCGCGTCCTGCATGGCCTCAATGGCGTTGCGGATGAGGTTGAGCAGGACCTGCTGGACCTGGATGCGGTCCGCCAGCACGAGGGGCGCGTCCGGATCGAGGTCGAAGCGCACGCGCACCCCCTTCTCCTTGGCGCCGACGAGGGCGAGCGCGCTCGCCTCCTCCACCAGCTTGGGCAGCCCCTCGATGTGCCGCTCGCTCTCGCCGCGCGCCACGAACTCGCGCAGGTGCCGGATGACCTGCCCCGCCCGCAACGCCTGCTCGGCGGCCTGGTTGACCGCGTCGGCCAGAAGCGGCACCCCCGCCCCTTCCATGCGGCCGAGGATGCGCCGGCAGCCCTTGAGGTAGCTCGCGATGGCGGTGAGCGGCTGGTTGATCTCGTGGGCGAGCGTCGAGGCCATCTCGCCGAGCGCGGTGAAGCGGGACATGTGCACGAGCTCGGATTGCAGCTCCTGCAGGCGCGTCTCGGTCTGATTGCGCTCGGTCAGGTCCCGGATGAAGCCGGTGAAGTGGCGCTCGCCGCCCGAGCGCATCTCGCCGACCGAGAGTTCCATCGGGAAGGTCGAGCCGTCCTTGCGCTGGCCGACGACGACGCGGCCGATGCCTATGATGCGCCGCTCGCCCGTCGTGAGATAGCGGGCCATGTAGGCGTCGTGCTGGGTCCGGTAGGGCTCGGGCATCAGCAAGCTGACGTTGCGTTCCACGACCTCCGCTTCCGCGTAGCCGAACTGGCGCACGGCCGCCGCGCTGAAGGATTTGATCCGGGCCTGCTCGTCGATGACCACCATGGCGTCGGGCACGGTGTCGAGGATCGAGCGCAGGTGCGCCTCGCGGGCGCGCAACTCGTCCTCGGCCTGCCTCCGCTCATGGATGCTGAACACCACGCCCCGGTGGCGGCACGGCCGCCCGTCCGGCCCGACCTGCACCCATCCGCGGGACCGTAGCCAGTGAACCTGGCCGTCGGGGTGGACCGCGCGGTAGTCGACCTCGTAGCTGCCGCCGCGCTCCAACGCCCGTCGGATGGCCGCCGCCCGGCCCTCGCGGTCATCCGGGTGGACGAGGGCCTGGGTCGCCTCGAAGCTGGTCAGGCGTTCCGGCGGTACGCCGAACAGGCCGACGCCGTTCGGCGAGACCGCGACGCGACCGGTCGGGATGTCCAGCGTCCAGGTGCAGATGCCTGCCTCGTCGAGGGTCTGCCGGAGTTCCTCGGCGCTCAGCGGGACGTCGCCCACGGTCGGTTTGGCTGCTGCCTCGGGCTTCGTCATGCTGGCCGCGCGGGTCGGACGAACCCCTCGTCCGATCAGTCCTCGGGCCCGCCTTTTACAACTTCGGGAGGATTCGGGAACAGCCCTCGCTGCCGCGGCCGGCACGGCCATGTTCGGTGAGGTGCCGGGCGGCCCCACCCGCTGCCCGCCCGGCGCCGGGTACCATGTACCGGGCTCACGGCCGCATAGGTCGGAGGCGGCTCACGCGGCGCGGCTGTGAATCGCGGCGGACGTCCCGAGATGCGCGTCGAAGGCCGCGGCGACGTTCCGGACGAAGCCCCGGGCATCGTCCGGGATGCCGAGGAAGGTGCCCTTGCGACGGACCAGTCCGTGCGCGGCGAGCGCCGGCAGGCGCGGCAGGGTGGCGAGGAGCGCGTCCGGATCGCGGCCGTGGGAACGGCAGACCGCGCCGACGTCGACGGCGAAGTCGCACATGACCCGTTCGATCAGCTCGGCCCGGAGGCGGTCGTCCGGCGTCAGCGCGTATCCCTTCAGCGTGGCGAGTTCGCCGCGCGCGACGCGCCCTGCGTAGGCGCGCACCGCGGGATCGTTCTGGACGTAGCCCTGCGGCAGGCGGCCGATGGCCGAGGCGCCGAGGCCGATCAGCGCCTCGCTCGGGTCCGTCGTGTAGCCCTGGAAGTTCCGGCGCAGCGTGCCCGCGGCGTGCGCGACCGCCATGGGGTCGCCCGGCAGGGCGTAGTGGTCGAGGCCGACCCGGACGTAGCCGGCTTGCCCGAGCGTCCCGGCGATGGCCTCGGCCTGCGCTTGGCGGGTGGCGCCGTCCGGCAAGGCCGCCTCGTCGATGCGGCGCTGGTGCTTCTTGAAGGAGGGCACATGGGCGTACCCGAACACAGCGAGGCGGTCGGGACGCAAGCCCAGGCACTGCCGCACCGTGTCGACGCACGAGGCCACGGTCTGGTGCGGCAGGCCGTAGATCAGGTCGAGGTTGATCCCGCCGATCCCGGCCGCCCGCAGTCCGGCGACCGCGGCTTCGGTGACGTCGTAGCCCTGGCGCCGCCGGATCGCCTCCTGCACCGCCGGGTCGAAGCTCTGGACGCCGAGGCTCGCCCGCGTGACGCCGGCCTCGCCCAGCGCGCGCGTCATCGCGGGGTTCAGGGTGCGCGGGTCGATCTCCACCGCGACCTCGGCGTCGGGATCGAGGGGGAAGCTGTCGCGGAGCAGGGCGACGAGGTCGCGGAAGGCATCCGGTGCCATGATCGTGGGCGTGCCGCCGCCGAAATGGACGTGCCGCACGCGCGGCGACCGGGCGAGATGGCCGGCGACGAGGACGGTCTCGGCCCGAAGCGCCGCGAGGTAGTCCGCGATGGGCGCGTCGTGCCGGGTGACGCTGGTGTGGCAGCCGCAGTACCAGCACATCGCGCGGCAGAAGGGCACGTGCAGGTAGAGCGAGGTCGTCGCGGCCCCCGGGAGCGCGCGCAGCCAGTCCGCGTAGGTCCCCGCGCCCACCGCGGCGTCGAAATGCGGGCTCGCGGGATAGCTCGTGTAGCGGGGCAGCCGCTCCGCGCCGTAGAGCGTCCTCAGGTCCTCGCGCATGCACGCTTCTCCTTGGCCATGCCCGGAGGCCGCCGGGGTTGCGGGGGCAGCGATACGGGCCCTCCGCCCACGCCGCCTTGACGTGGCTCAATCGCGCCGGTGCCGGCGAACGCGGCGCCGGACCTCAGGTACGGGCTCAGCCGAACGCCCGGAGCGTGGCCAGCGGGTCGGGACCGATCAGCAGCGCGTGGCCATGCGCGAGGAACCAGAGGTCGAGCAGCCCGGCCGCCGCCGCCGGCAAAACCAGCCGCCGCAAGGCCCCGGCACGGGCGCGCCCGCCGAGCAACGCCGCGAAGGGAAGGATCGAGGTGTGCCGGCTCATCGCCTCCCAGCGCTGGCGTCCCAGGCGTCGGCGCGCCTTGGCGTCCAGGAGCGGCATGCCGAGGGCCGCGAAGGCGGCCATCGTGCCGAAGAGGGCCACCGAGGCCAGGTCGCCGTTCGGCGGGACGTGGGCCAGGGCCCAGAGCAGGAAGCCCCAGAGCGCCGGATGGCGTGTGACCGCGGCGGCCGGGCCCGGCTCGGTCCCGGGGCGCAGGGAGACGGAGAGCGGGCTCGGATCGAGCAGGCCGGCCACGAGCAGGAACAGGGCGAGCGGCATCGCGAGGAGCGTCACGTGCCATTGCCAGGGTGCCGCCGCCCAGAGTTCGACGGTGTCGGCCCGCCGCGTCGCGGCGACGAGCCAGCCGAGCAGCGCCAGGGACAGGATCGAGTACCCGGCCAGGTAGGGGCCGCGGCCGAGCAGCCCGACGAGGCGGCTGCGCACGCGCGGCGAGGCCGGGACCGCGTGCGCGGCGAGGAAGGCGGCCAGGGCCGCGGCGAACTCGGTCATGGGGCGCTCCGGTCCCCGTGCGGGCGGGCGCCCCGCGCCGCGCGTGCGATGCATGCGGCGAATCCCGCGACGGCGACGGCAGCGACGAGCCCGCTCCACCGGCGCCCCGCGTCCGCGCCGAGGAGGCCGGACGCGACGCGCAGCGCGACCGCGGCATGCAGCGTCGCGAGCGGCGCGTACAGCACCGGGCCGAAGCGGGGCCGGATGCGGGCGACCGCCGGCAGGATGACCAGGGCATGGCCGAACACCATCGACAGGACGAAGCCGAGCATCACCGCGTGGAGGGCCATGTCGTACCCGAGCGCGGTCGCACCCGGCGGCACCATGAGGAGCAGCAGCCCCGCGGCCCCGAGCCAGGCGTAGCCCGCGAGCATGCAGGCCGCCATGAAGCGGGCCTGGCCCCCGAGGCGGACCGTGCGCAGGGCGATGTCGTGCCGGGCCAGCCAAGCGGTGAGCGCGAGGAGCCCGGCGCCCGTCAGGTCGGCCCCGCGGGCGTCGTGCAACCCCAGGCCGGCCCCGGCCAGCAAGGCTCCCGTGGCGAGGAGGTACAGAGGCAGGCCGAAGCGGCTGCGCGGCATGAGGCGGCTGAGTTCGAGGCGCTCCCCGACGATGGTCAGCACGAGGAAGGCGAGCCACCAGCCGGCCAGTCCCGGCACCGGGTCGCCGAAGGCCCATGCCACCGCGCCCGCCAGCCAGGCCGCCGCCCCCGCCGCGAGCGAGGCCGTGAAGGCGGCCGGCTGCCGCCGCGCCGCGACGAGCGAGGCCGCCAGGAGGACCGCCGCGCCCAGGACGTAGGCCCAGGCTCCCGTCGCGACCGGGGCGCCGGCCAGCAGGAGGACCGTCCCGGTCGCCGAGAGGGCCGGGGCCGCGAAAGGCCATCGTCCTCCGTGCGCGACGGCGCGTTCCAGCGCGACGAGCGTGCCGAACACGCCCGAGACCATGATCGGGCCATGCAGGGGCGCGAGCGGCGCGCCGTGCGGCAGGTCCCACCCCAGGCGTCCGAGGCCGGACCAGAGACCGGCCAGCAGGGCGGCCGCGGCGCAGGCGAGGGCCGCCAGGCGCAGCGGACCGGCGTTTCGGCCGGCAGGATCGGTAGGGGCCGGTCCCGGCCAAGCCGCGCCGTTCGGGCCGGCCGGGTCGGGACCCGCCCGGGAGGGTGCGGACCGCGCGGCCACGGCGCCGCCGGGCACGACCTCGTCCTCTCGCCGGCCGCGAGCCGCGATGGCCGGCGGACGGGCCCGACCGCGCGCGGCGGTCAGGACAGGCCCCGGGGCGGGTGGCCGAGCAACGCGAGGCCCAGGTCGGTGATGCGGTCCGGCGTCCAAGCCGGGCTCCAGACCAGCCTGACCTGGATGTCGCGGCAATCGTTGAAGCGCCGCCGCAGGCAGTCGTGCGCGTCCTCCACGATCATGCCGGCCAGCGGGCAGGTCCGGGCCGTGAGCGTCAGGTCGACGTCGATCCGGTCGGGGATCCTCGCTGCCCGATAGACCAGGCCGAGATGGACGACGCTGACGCCGACCTCCGGGTCGAGCACGTCGAGCAGGCAGTCGAGCACGTCGGGATCCAGCGCGTCGCGGCGGTCGGGCGGCCCGGCCGCCTCGCCATGCGAAGCCTGCCGCGTCGCGCGGCCCCTCAACCAGGATAGCACCTTCGTCACCCGTCCGTTCGCCGCGACGGGGCCAGGTTGCGCCTCGCGCCCGGAAGCGCCTTGATCTGGATCATGCCCCGCCGCGATCCGGCTCGCTATCGGGGCAGACCCCGCAGCGGACCCTGCCACCCACGGGTGCCGCGCCGAGGAGGGTCGACGATGGCTCCGATTCCGCGCCTGCGGCCCTACGAGGGACCAGCGATCTTGTCGTATGGCTTCCGACCCTTCTTCCTGCTCGGCTCGCTCTACGCCGGCCTGGCGATCGCGGCCTGGCTACCCATGTTCGCCGGCGGCTTCTCGCTGCCGAGCGCGCTCGCGCCGCGCGACTGGCACGTCCACGAGATGCTCTACGGTTTCGCTGCGGCGGTGGTGGCGGGCTTCCTGCTGACGGCGGTCCCGAACTGGACCGGGCGGCTGCCCCTGCAGGGCGCTCCCCTGCTCCTGCTCGTGGCGGCGTGGGGGGCGGGCCGGCTCGCGGTGGCCTGCTCGGCCGCCCTCGGCTGGATGCCGGCAGCCTTCCTCGACCTGTCGTTCCTCGCGCTCCTCACGACCGCCGTGGCGCGCGAGGTCGTGGCCGGACGGAATTGGCGAAACCTCAAGGTCCTCGGCGCCCTCGCGGCTTTGCTCGTCGGCAACGCCCTCTTCCATGTCGAGGCCCACCTGTCGGGCGCGACGCAGTACGGCATCCGGGTCGGCATCGCCGCGACCCTCGCGATGGTGATGCTGATCGGGGGCCGCATCGTGCCGAGCTTCACCCGCAACTGGCTGGCGCGCGAGAACCCGGGGCGCATGCCCGCCCCCTTCGGGACCCTCGACAAGGCCTCGATGGCGTTGGCCGTCCCGGCGCTCGCCGCCTGGATCCTCGTGCCGACCGGTCGAGCGACGGGCGCGGTCCTGGTCGCCGCCGGTCTGGTCCAGGCCGTTCGGTTGGCGCGCTGGGCCGGCGACCGGGCTTGGCGCGACCCGCTCGTGCTCATCCTGCACGTGGCCTACGCCTTCGTCCCGCTCGGCTTCGTCCTGGTCGGGGCCTCCGCGCTCGGGGCCGTCCCGGCCGGCGCGGGCATCCATGCCTGGACGGGCGGGGCGGTCGGGGTGATGACGCTCGCCGTGATGTCGCGGGCGAGCCTGGGTCACACCGGGCGGCCGCTCGTCGCCTCGCCCGCCGTGCGCGCGGTCTATCTCCTGGCGACCGCCTCGGTGCTGGCACGGGTCTGCGCCTCGCTGCATCCCGCCTGGACCGGACCGCTGCTGGCGGCCGCGGGCGCCCTCTGGTCGGCGGCGTTCCTCGGCTTCGCCCTCGCGTACTGGCGCGTGCTGGCGGGACCGCGGATCGCCTGAGCGGCGCTCAAAGCCTCCGGGGGACGTCGAGCGTCCTTGGCCGCGGCATCGTGGGCGGGGGCGTGCCGAGGTTTCGGACGCACGATCCGCGACGGGCCGCCCGTGCCGCGGGTCAGCTGGCTCCGGCGGCCTCGGCGGTGAAGCCTTGCCGGCGAGAACGCAGGCGCTCCATGCCGGCGGACCCGCTCGGCTCACCGTTCCGCAGCTGGCTCCAAGGGGTACCGCTCGAACGCCGTGCCGCGTCCTTCAGCCGTCCCGGAACATGGCTATCGCTGCCTCGGCCGAAGCGTCGCGATAAACCTGGCGGTCCTGCGAGGCGGTCGATGCGGGCGCCCCGGACATGCGCTAGGAAAGGCTCCGTGCATCGAACGGGCGTGCCGACGCCGGAGGCGGACCCGCCGCGGGATCCCCGCTGGCGCGGAACGGGCGCATGGCGACGCCGGAGCTTCCGACGATCCGAATCTGGTGCGGTGTCGCCCGACAGGGCGTGGCTGCCTGCGACCTCGACCAGGGGATATTTTTCCTCGACCGCGTGATGGCCGACGGGAAGGTCAGCGTCGTCTGGGACGGCCACAGCTACGAAGGGGCGCTCCAGGCCGCCGAGCGTTGGGAGCGCGCGGGATGCCTCGTGGTCGACCAAGTGGGATAGGGCGCGAGGCGAGCGGACCGGGCTGCCTCCCGGTCCCCGGGCCGGCCAGAGGCCTGCCGCACCGGGCGGGCCGCCTGAGTCGCTCGGCCAAGCTCCCGGGCCGGGGTGGCGGCCGGTCGGGAGGATGGCCGCCGGACGATGCCGGAGGAGTCTCCGACGTCGCGGTTCAGGCCGCTCGGAGGCCGGCGAGGAACCGGCCCATCTCGGCGTCGAGCCGTTCCGATTGCCGCGACAGCTCGGAGGCCGAGGCGAGGACCTGGGCCGCCGCCGCGCCCGCCTCGCCGTTCGAGGCGGCGACGCCGGCGATGTTCGCGGTGACCTCGCCCGTGCCCCCCGCCGCCTCGGCGACGTTGCGCACGATCTCCTGGGTCGCCGCCCCCTGCTCCTCGACGGCGGCGGCGATGCCGGTCGACACGCCGCTGAGGTCGCGGATGCGCGCGGCCACCTGGGCGATGGCGGCGACGGCCTGCGCGGTCGAGCCTTGGATCTCGCCGATGTGCCCGCCGATCTCGTCCGTCGCGCGCGCCGTCTGCCCGGCCAGCTCCTTCACCTCGGTGGCCACGACCGCGAAGCCGCGACCCGCCTCGCCGGCCCTGGCCGCCTCGATGGTGGCGTTCAGCGCGAGCAGGTTGGTCTGGCTCGCGATGGAGGAGATCAGCGTCACCACGTCGCCCACCCTGGCCACCGCGGCGCTCAGGGCCTGGACGAGCCCGGCGGCCCGGTCCGCCTCGTCGACGGCCACCCGGGCGGTCGCCGCCGACCCGGCGACCTGGCGGCCGATCTCCAGGACCGACGAGCCGAGCTCCTCGGCCGCGGCCGCCACCGTGCTCACGTTCGAGCCCGCCTCCTCGGCGGCGGCCGCGACGGCGTTCGCCTGCTCGGCCGCACGCGCGGCGGTCCCGGCCATGGCCTGCGCCGTCGCCTGCAACTCGGAGGAAGCCGCCCCGACCGTGCCCACGATGCCGCCGACGGCCCGCTCGAACGCGTCGGCCATCTCGCGCGTGGCGGCCTTGCGCTGCGCCTCGGCGCCCGCGCGGGCGAGGGCCGTCTCCGCCTCCAGCGCGCGGGTGCGGACCAGGTTGTCCTTGAACACCTGCACCGCGCCGGCCATGGACCCGAGCTCGTCGCCCCGCCCGGTGCCGGGCACGGCGACGGTGGCGTCGCCCTCGGCCAGCCTCCCCATCGCACCGGTCATGCGGGCGATCGGGCGGGAGATCGCGAGCAGGCCGAACAAGGCCGCGCCGACCGACGCGACGACCGCCAGGACGGCGGCGACCACGGCATTGCGGATGGCGTCCGCCGCGCTGGCGAGGCCTTGCCGGCTCGCCGCCTCGGCGCCGCGCCTGTTCAACTCGACCCCTTCCCGGAGCGCTGCCGTGCCCTCGGCGGCGAGGGCCGCCACGTCCGGCCGGACGAGGTGGGCGAGCGCCTCGGCCTGCCGGCCCGACTCCAGGCTCGCCACGATGGCCAACTGCTCCTTCTGGTAGGCGGCCCAGGCCTTGGCGAACCGCCGGTGGACGGCACGCTCCTCCGGCGAATTGGCGAGGCCCTCGTAGGCACCGTTCAACCGGGCCATGTCGGCTTGTGCGTCCGCGAGCGCCTTCCTGTTGTCGGCGAGGGCCTGTGGATCGGGAGAGGCGACGACGAGGCGGTAGAGCTTGACCCGGTTGTCGCGGGTCGCGGTGTTGATGCGGTTGATGACGTCGACGGACGGCAGCCAGTTCGTCGCCACGTCGTCGATGTTGCCGCGGATCGCGGCGAGATCCGCGACGCTGAGGGCGGCTTGCCCGACGGAGACGAGTGCGAGGGCCCCGAACAGGGCTGCGAGCTTGGCCTTGATGGAGAGACGCATGGGTGCCGCTTGTCGGTGAGGGGCCGTCGGCACGGGACCAAGCCCGACCGAATTGGACGGACTCTCCGATCCGAAGGTTAGGAAACCACTGCATGCATCGACGTCAGCCCCAGTATCGCGAATCTTGAAAGCTTCGATTTAGCTCATGGCTGACGCTTTCGGAACGCGGTCCGGACCGCGCTGACCGCCGGGCGGTCATGCCGGGGCCGCCGCGCGGTCGCCGGGCTTCCACCAGACGCGGATCCCATCCCCTTACGGTGCCTCCTGCGTGCCGTGCGGGTTCGAAGCCGGATCCCGGCCCGGCTGGCCGCCCTGCCGGTGCCCCTGCGCCTTCAGGGCGCCCGCGACCTCGCGGGGCATGTAGGCCTCGTCGTGCTTGGCGAGCACCGTGTCGGCCCGGAAGCTGCCGTCCGGGCGCAGCACGCCCTCCGCCACCACGCCCTGGCCCTCGCGGAACAGGTCGGGCAGCAGGCCGCGGTACTCCACCTGGACCGTCGCGGCGGCGTCCGTCACCGCGAAGGCCACGCGCTGGTCCGGCCCTCGGCGGACCGAGCCGTCCTTGACGAGGCCGCCCAGGCGCAGGCGCGACCCGGCGGCCACGCCTTGGGCGGCGATCTCGCCGGGCGAGCGGAAGAAGACGATGGAGCCGCTCATCGCGAACAGGATCAACCCGACCGCCGCCGCCAGCGCGATGCCGCAGGCGGCGAGGAGGAGAAGGCGTCGGATCTTGCGGCGTGTCACGGCGATGCTCGGAACGCGGGGGCTGATGGCTCGTCCGGGACCGTCCGCCGCCCCGCTTCCTCGGCGGCCTGGCCCGGCCGCCCATGCCTACCCCGCCACGGGATGCGGGCCTTGACCTGGATCAACGGTGGGGAATCGACCGCCGCACCTCGGTTCGTCCGGCGCGGGTGGCCGCGGCTGCGCTTTCACGGCGCGGCTTGTCCCGTCCGGCGGCCACCTGGAGGACGGCTGCGGCCGCGAGGAGGCAGAGCGCTCCCGCGGCCAGGAAGGATGGCAGGTAGCTCGACAGGTCGACCCTGGCCAAGCCGGCGCCGTAGGCCGCCGCGGCCGCCCCGGCCTGATGGCCCGCCAGCATGAGGCCCAAGACCATCGGCGCCCGCTCGCGCCCGAAACGGGCCAGGGCCAGCCTCGCGGTCGGCGGCGCCGTCGCGATCCAGTCCAGACCGTAGACCGCGGCGAACAGGGACAGCCCAGCGAAGGACAGTTCCGTGAATGGCAGGCACAGGAGGGAGAGCCCGCGCACGCCGTAGAACCAGAACAGCAGCCAGCCCGCATCGAAGCGGTCCGACAGCCAGCCCCCGGCCGTGGAGCCGGCGAAGGCCAACAGGCCCATTCCGGCGAGGAGGCCCGTCGCCTGGACGGGACGAACGTCGAGATCGGCGCAGAGCGGCACGAGGTGGGTCTGCACGAGGCCGCCGGTGGTCGCGCCGCAGACCGCGAAAGTCCCGAGCAAGGCCCAGAACAGGCCGGACCGCGATGCCTCGCCCAGGATCCGACGGGCACCCGCCGGTGCCGGGGGAGGCACGGTCGCCGGCCGCGGTCCTCGCGCGCCGTACGGCAGCAGCCCGATGGCCTCGGGGCGCTCGGGCACGAACGCCGCCATGGCGGCGGCCGCGACCGCGAGCAGGGCGAACGGCACCAGGATGCAGCAGCGCCAGCCGTAGGATTCCGCGATGGTGGCGAGCGCGGGAAGCATCAGCATCTGCCCGGCGGTCGCCGCTGCCCCGAACAACCCGATGACGAGGCCGCGCCGGGCCTCGAACCAACGTGCCGCGACGCTCGTGCCGAGGACGAGGGAGGTCAGGCCGCTTCCCGCCCCGACGAGCACGCCCCAGAACAGGACGAGGTGCCAGACCCGGGTCATGGCGAGCGACGCCATGACCCCGGTGCCGACCAGGGCGAGGCCGCAACAGGCCACGCGCCGCACGCCCCAGGCGTTCACGGCGGCAGGCGCGAGGAGGCCGGTCGCACCGAAGGCGACCAAGCGCACGGCAAGAGCCGGCGAGACGGTCGCGACGTCCCAGCCAAACTCCCGGCCGAGGGGCAGGATCAGCACGCTCGGCGCTCCCATCGCAGCGGCCGAGGCCAGCAGGGCGAGGAACGTCGCGCCCGCGACGAGCCAAGCCCGGTGCGGGCCGGGAGGGGCCGTGCACGCCGCGGGCGCGCCCGCGAGGGCCAGGTCAGTCATCGTGCAGCACGCGGTACTCGGCGCCCTCGATGTCGTCGTACTGGCCGCTCTTGAGCGCCCAGAGGAAGGCGAACAAGCCGAGCGTGCCGAGCGCCAGCGCGAGGGGGATGACGAGGAGCAGGACGTTCATCGCGGCCTCACGCGGTTCTGGCCGCGCCGGTCGCGGCCGGGTCGGCGGCCCGCCGCGGCCCTGCGGGGGCCGGGTTGAGGCGGGCCCGCAGGGCGTTCAGGGTGACGAAGAGGGAGGAGCCCGACATCGCGAGCGCCGCGATCAGGGGGGTGAGTAAGCCCGCCGCCGCCAACGGGACCGCCACGACGTTGTAGGCCGCCGAGAACCAGAGGTTCTGCAGCATCAGGCGGCGCGCCCGGCGGCCCGTCGCCAGCACCGACAGCACCGGCGCGAGGCCACGGCCGAGGAAGAGCGCGTCGGCCGCGGCCTGGCTCACATGGGCGGCGGTCACCGGCGAGAGCGAGGCGTGGGCGGCGGCGAGCGCCGGGGCGTCGTTGAGCCCGTCGCCCACCATCAGCACCCGGTGGCCGGCGTGTCCCAGCGCCTCGATGCGGGCGATCTTGTCCTGCGGCGCGAGCCCGGCCTCCCAGTCGGCGATCCCGAGGCGGCGGGCGACCGCCTCGACGGCCTCGGCCCGGTCGCCCGACAGGATCAGCACGCGGTGGCCGAGCGCAGCCAGGGCCGCGACGACCTCGCGGGCGTCGGGCCGGAGCGCTTGGCGCACCGGGAAGGCGACCGGCGCCCCCTCCCCGGCCCGGAAGCAGATCACCGAGGCGTCCGGATGGTCGGCCAGGGCAGCGGCGGCCTGGGCCTCGGCCCCGCAGAAGCGGGCCGAGCCGAGGCGCAGCTCGACTCCGTCCACGACGGCGCGCACGCCGAGACCGGCGGCTTCCTGCGCGCCCGGGAAGGGCTCGGCCAGCCCTGCCGCAGTCGCGAGCGCGGCCGCCATCGGATGCCGGCTCGACAGCGCCAGCCGCGCCGCCGTCTCCAGGGCCGCGGGCGCGAAGGTCCCGCCGCACAGGGTCGATTCCGGCAGGGTCAACGTGCCGGTCTTGTCGAACACCACGGTGTCGACCTGGGCGAAGCGCTCCAGCGCCGTGCCGTCGTTGAGCAGCACGCCCTCGCGGAACAGCGCGCCGGATGCCACGACCTGCACGGCCGGGATCGCGAGGCCGAGCGCACAGGGGCAGGTCACGATCAGCACGGCCACGGCATCGAGCAGCGCCGCGTGCCAGCCGGCGCCCGCCGCGAGCCAGCCGACCAGGGTCAGGGCGGCGGCCGCGTGGACCAGCGGGACGTAGAGGCGCGTCGCCGTGTCGGCGAGCACGAGGGCCCGCGAGCGCGCCTCAAGCGCCCGCCGCATCAGGCCCTCCACCTCGTCGAGCAGGCTCGCGCCGGCCGACGCCGTCACCCGCACCGTCAGGGCCCCGCTGCCGTTGAGTGCGCCCGCGAAGACCCGGTCGCCGCCGCGCACGGGGACGGCGGCGGTCTCGCCGGTGACCAGGCTGTGGTCGAGGTCCGAGGTACCGTGCTCGACGAGCCCGTCGGCCGGCACCCGCTCGCCCGGCCGCACCAGGATGCGCGCGCCCGGCGCGAGTTCGACGAGCGGGATGTCGCGCAGGCCGCCGTCCGGCTCGGCCAGCGTCGCGCGTTCGCTGCGGAGCGCGGCGAGGTTCTCCGCGCAGGCGCGGGTGCGTCGGCGCATGGTCTGGTCGAGGACCCGCCCGATCAGCAGGAAGAACAGCAGCATCACGGCGCCGTCGAAATAGGCGTGCGCGGCGCCCTGGAGCGACTCGACCACGGACATCACGAGGGTCAGGACGACGCCGAGCGTGATCGGAAAGTCCATGGTGACCCGGCCGGCCCTCAGCCCCCGGAAGGCGCCCTCGTAGAAGGGTCGCCCGGCATAGGCCGCGGCCGGCAGGGCGATGACGGCCTGGATCCAGTGGAAGAGGTCGCGGTTCTCGGGCGTCATGTCGGAGACGTTGCCGGCCCAGACCGAGATGGCGAGCAGCATCACGTTCATCGACGCGAACCCCGCCACCGCGAGCGCCCGGATCAGCCGCTTCGTCTCGGCGGCCTCGGCGTCGGAGACCCGGCCCGGCGCGAAGGGCTGGGCCGTGAAGCCGAGCCCTTCGAGCGCTGCCAGGACGGCTGCGATGTCGGCCTGCGCCCGCGGCTGCCAGGTGACCGAGAGCCGGCGGTCGGAAAAGTTGAGGCGCGCGGCGGCGATGCCCGGCAGGTCGGCGAGGCCCCGCTCGATCGCGGTCATGCAGCCGGCGCAGCGCACGCCCTCGACCGCGAAGGAGGCCCGCGCCGCGCCGTCCGCGGCGCGCGACAGGAAGGCGGCGTAGTCGCGCCCGAGCGAGGGCCTGGTGTTCGCCTCGCTCCAGGCGGCGTGGGCCTCCACGTAGGCGAGCGCCATGTCGGTGCAGCACATCGCGCGTCCCCTCAGTCCAGGATGATCCGGTGCTTGCGCCGGAGTGCGACGCCGTCGCCGTCGAGCACCTCGACGACGAGCTCCCACTGGCCCGCCGGCACCGCGGGCACCTGCGCCGCGTAGAGGCCGGGCGCGGACTCGACGACGGTCACCGCGACGTCGGCGCGCTTGTCGGTGGGCCGCTCCAGGCGGGCCCGCACGGTCCGGCCCACCAGCGGGGCCGCGTCGGCCCCCCGGAGCGAGACGGTCACCGCCGCGCCCGTCCCGCCGTCGCGCGCGACGACGCCGTCGAGGACCCAGCCCCGCGCGCTCTGAGCCCGCGCCCGCTCCAGCTCCGCGTTGTAGCGCTGGCTCGCCCGGTAGGGCGAAGGCTCCTCCAGGCCGGACCAGGTCCGGAACGCGGAGGTGACCAAGAAGGCGTCGGCGCTGGCGATGGTGCCGAAGAAGGCGGCGAAGATCGCCAACACCTTCCGGCCGGTCAGGCCTGCGCTCGGGGAGGATCGGGACGGCGCGACGGTCGAGGTCATGGTCCGGGTGCCTTGAAGGTGTCCTGGGCCAGGGCGGTCTCGCCCGTGGCCGGATCGTGGATGCGGAACGTGAGGGGCACGCTCGGGTCCGGGCGCGCGCCGGCCGGGGCGAAGACGAGGACGCGGAATTCCTGCGTCGCGTCGGAGGGGACCGGCAGGGCGCCCGGCGTCCCGCCTACGACCTCGACGCGCGCCTCCGGCAGGCCCTCCACCGAGAGCGCGAAGCGCCGCTCCTCGGTCCGCTTGTTGATGAGCCGCACCGTGTAGCCGTTGCGCACCGCGCCGTCGGAGAGCGTCACGAAGAGCGGGTTGCGGTCGTGGAGGACGCTCAGGCCCGTGAAGCTGCGCGTCGCGAGCCCATAGAGCATGCCCCCGCCCACGGCAGCCACCAGGAGCCCGTAGAGGGCCGTTCGGGGTCGCAGGACCCGGCTGACAGGACCCTTGCCTGCCGCCCTGCTCCGGCAATTCGCCTCCGTGTCGTAGCCGATCAGGCCGGCCGGCCGCCCGAGCCTGCCCATGACCGTGTCGCAGGCATCGACGCACAGGCCGCACTGGATGCAGTCCATCTGCAGGCCGTCTCGGATGTCGATCCCGGCCGGGCAAGCGGTGACGCAGGCGAAGCAGTCGACGCAGTCGCCGGCGGGCTGCCCGGCCGCGCGCAGGGCGGCAGTCTTCTTCGCGGAGACGCGCGGCTCGCCGCGGTCGCCGCGATAGAGGATGTTGAGCGAGTGCTCGTCGGTCAGCGCGCCCTGGATGCGCGGCCAGGGGCACATGTAGGTGCAGACCTGCTCGCGCATGTGGCCGGCGAGCGTGTAGGTCGTCGCCGTCAGGATCAGGATGGCGCCGTAGGCCGGAGGCGGCGCCCGGAAGGTGGCGAGCTCGCCCACCAAGGTCGGCGCGTCGGCGAAGTAGAGGACCCACGCGCCCCCGGTCCACCACGCGATGAGGAGCCAGATCGCATGCTTCATGCACCGCAGCGCAACCTTCTCGACCGACCAGGGCGCCGCGTCGAGCTTGAGCCGCTCGCGCCGGTCGCCCTCGATCAGGCGCTCGACGGCGAGGAACAGGTCGGTCCAGACGGTCTGCGGGCAGAGATAGCCGCACCAGACCCGGCCTGCGACGGCGTTCATCAGGAACAGGGCGAAGGCCGCCAGGATCAGCAGACCCATGACGTAGGTCACGTCCTGCGGCCAGAGCTCGATGGAGAAGAAGTAGAAGCGTCCCCTGTCGAGGTCGAGCAGGACCGCCTGGGACGGCTCGCCAGCGCCCCGGTGCCAGCGGAGGAAGGGCACGAGGTAGTAGATGCCGAGCGTGACCGCGAGCAGCGCCCACTTGATGGTCCGGAAGGTGCCCCGGACTGCCTGCGGCTGGATCTTCTTCCGGGCGGCGTAGAGCGACCCGTCGACCGCCGGAACCGCCGCTCGCGTGGCGGCCGTGCCGAACTTCTTGGTGCGGATCGCCCCGGGCGGGACGGCCCGCGCCGCGGCTGCCGGCCGTCGTTCGATGGGATCTGCGAGAGACATCGGTGTCCTTCTTCGCCCGGTTCGCGGGCCGGTACCGATGTCGTTACGGGGCGGCGTCGGCCGTCGCCTTGATCTCGCTCAAACGAGCCCGCGGGTCCGCCCTTCGGTCTCGCGACGCGTCCGTCGATGCCAGCCGGACCGTCGGCCGAGGCTACTCGCCTCCCTGTCCCTTGGCCGCCTCGGCGTTCACGAAGGCGAGGCAGCGCCGGCGCGCCTCCGGGTCCGCGATCCGGACGAAGGCCTGCAGCAGCGCGGAGGTCTCGCCGAGACCGGCCATCCCTTCGCTCGGCCCCTCGGAGCCGATCTCCTGACGCAGGAGGGATGTCGTCACCTGCAGGGCGCGCGCGATCTCGTCGAGCGTGCGGCGCGCGGAGGCGGGAAGCGGATCGGCTTCGCGTGCCGGGGCCCCCCCATGATCGTCGGCCTCTCCATTTTGCTTCGGTCCATGGGGGCCGCGACGGCTCATCGAATCCCTCCTCAGTCGACGTTCGCGGTCTCGCCCCGCGCCGGGGCGCCGTGCTTCAAGGTCCGGGCGGAGCCGATCCCGGCTCGCGAATTCCTCGTGGACCGGCCGGCCGAGACCGGCGACGGCGAGCCGTTCGACAATGCAATCCGCGATTCACGGCGGAACTTGGTCGGCGTCCCGTCGGGACCTTAGGGAGCGGATGCGCGGAACCGCCCTTTCGGGTTCCGCCACGCGACCGGATGCGGGAGCGACGTCGGGGGTCGGTCGCACCCGTCCGTCCCGACCGGGGGAGGCCCGGGACGGACGGGGTCGCCGTCAGGTTGGCTACTTGCCGCCGCCGAGGCCGTGGACGTAGACCGCGAGCGACTTGATCGTGGCCGGGTCGAGCCGGCCCTCCCAGGCCGGCATCACGCCCTTGCGCCCGTTCGTCACCGTGGCGACGACCTGCTCCGGCGCCGAGCCGTAGAGCCAGATCGCGTCCGTCAGGTTGGGCGCGCCCATCTCGGGAGTGCCCTGGGCCCGTTCGCCGTGGCAGCCCGCGCAATTGCCGGCGAAGACCTCCGCACCCTTGTCCGGCTTCGCCCCGGCGACGCCCGGCTTGCCCGAGAGCGAGAGCACGTAGCTCGCCACCGCCTCGACCTCGGCACGCGTGAGGACGCCATCGCGCCCGAAGGCCGGCATGTCGCCGATGTGTGCCTCGCCATGGCCGGAGCGCGCCCCGTACCGGATGGTGCGCTCGATCTCCTCGGCCGTCCCGCCCCAGAGCCACTCGTCGTCCTGCAGGTTCGGGTAGCCCGGCCGGCCGGTGGCAGACGTGCCGTGGCAGGCGGCACAGTTGTCGCCGAAGGCCGCCTTGCCGGTGGCGAGCGCGAGGCGCAGCAGGGCCGGGTCGGCGCGGATCTCCGCGACCGAGGCGCTGGCGAGCTGCGCCTGGCCGCGCGCCTCGCGCTCGCGGCGCACCGCCGCGACCTCGCCGAGCACGGTCTCGCGCTGCGAGTAGCCGAGGACGCCCGCGGTGTAGCCGGAGACGAGCGGCCAAGCCGGATAGGCGATCCAGTAGCCGAACGCCCAGACGATGGTGGCGTAGAGGCCGTAGAGCCACCAGCGCGGCAGCGGATTGTTGTACTCGGCGATGCCGTCCCACTCGTGCCCGGTGGTCTCCGGACCGGCGGGAGGCTTTCCGGGATTGGCTGTGTCGGCCACGGCGGTCAGTCCTCGATCAGGGGGAGATGGGCGGCGGCGTCGAACCGGATTCGGTTACGCGGCCAGAAGGCATACAGGCACACGGCGACGAAGATGCCGACGAAGTAGATGAGGCCGCTGGTCTGCGCGAAGGCGGCCGCGCTCTCGTAGGTCATGGCGCTCACCTCAGGTTCTTCTTGTCTTCGTAGATCTTGAAATCGACCATGGTGCCGAGCACCTGCAGGTAGGCGACGAGCGCGTCGATCTCCGCGGCCCTGGTCTTGTCGCCGCCGAAATCGCGGATGGTCGCGCCCGGATAGCGGCGTTGCAGCTCGGCGGCGCCCGAACCGTCGGGATCGAGCTGCGCCTTCAGGTCGGTCCGCGCCAGCGCGATCATCTCGTCGGTGTAGGGCACCCCGAGCGCGCGGTTCGCCTTGAGGTCGTCGGCGATGGCGTCGGCGTCGAGCGGCCGGTCGAGGAAGGCGTAGGCCGGCATGATCGAGGCCGGGACCACGGCGCGCGGGTCCTTCAGGTGCTCGCGGTGCCACTGGTCCGAATACTTGCCGCCGACGCGGGCGAGATCCGGCCCCGTCCGCTTGGAGCCCCATTGGAAGGGGTGGTCGTACATGCTCTCGGCCGCGAGCGAGAAGTGGCCGTAGCGCTCGATCTCGTCGCGCATCGGCCGGACCATCTGGCTGTGGCAGAGGTAGCAGCCCTCGCGGATGTAGATGTTGCGACCGGCGAGCTCCAGCGGCGTGTAGGGGCGGACGCCCTCCACCGCCTCGACGGTGCTCTTCAGGTAGAACAGCGGCGTGATCTCCACGAGGCCGCCGATGGCGACGACGATGAGCGCGCCGATGAGCAGGACGATGGAGTTCTTCTCGAAGATCTCGTGCCTCTTCCAGAGGCCGGGCTGGGCGGTGGCCATCGGGCTTCTTCCGTGATGCGGCGGGTGTGACGGGATGAGGGGCGGGACCGCGGGGCGAGGCGGTCCCGGGTCGTTGCTCATTCGGCCGGGGCGAGGCCGGCGGCACCGGGGAGGGCGTCGCCGGCCGGCACGGCCTCGCTCTCGACCGCGGTCCTGCCCGCGATGGTCATGGCGAGGTTGTAGGCCATGATCAGCCCACCGATCAGGAACAGCACGCCTCCGAGCGCCCGGACCAGATAGTAGGGCTGCATCGCCTCGACGGTCTCGACGAAGGAGTATTCGAGGAATCCCAGGGCATTGTAGGCACGCCACATCAGGCCCTGCATGATGCCCGCGACCCACATCGAGGTGATGTACAGCACGATGCCGAGCGTCGAGACCCAGAAGTGCCACTCGACGAGCTTGAGGGAGTAGACCTCGCGCCGGTTCCACAACCACGGCACGAGGCAGTACAGCGCGCCGAAGGAGATGTAGGCGACCCAGCCGAGCGCACCCGAATGCACGTGGCCGATGGTCCAGTCCGTGTAGTGCGAGAGCGCGTTGACCGCCTTGATCGACATCATCGGCCCCTCGAAGGTCGCCATGCCGTAGAAGGCCAGCGACACGACCATGAAGCGCAGGACGGGATCGGTCCGCAGCTTGTCCCAGGCGCCCGACAGCGTCATCAGGCCGTTGATCATGCCGCCCCAGGACGGCATCCAGAGCATGATCGAGAAGGTCATGCCGAGCGTTTGCGCCCAGTCGGGCAAAGCCGTGTAGTGCAGGTGGTGGGGCCCCGCCCAGATATACATGAAGATCAGCGCCCAGAAGTGGATGATCGACAGGCGGTAGGAATAGATCGGCCGCTCGGCCCGCTTCGGGACGAAGTAGTACATGATCGCCAGGAAGCCGGCGGTGAGGAAGAAGCCCACCGCGTTGTGGCCGTACCACCACTGGATCAGGGCATCCTGCACGCCGGCGAAGATCGGGTAGGACTTCGAGCCGAACACCGTCACCGGCAGGGCCAGGTTGTTGACGATGTGCAGCATCGCGATGGTGACGATGAAGGCGAGGTAGAACCAGTTGGCGACGAAGATGTGCGGTTCCTTGCGCTTCCAGAGCGTGGCGAGGAACACGAGCAGGTAGACGACCCAGACGACCGTCAGCCAGAGGTCGGCGTACCACTCGGGCTCGGCGTACTCCTTCGACTGGGTCACGCCCATCAGGTAGCCGGTGCCGGCGATGACGATGAACAGGTTGTAGCCGAGCACCACGAACCAGGGCGCGAGATCCCCGGCGAGCCGGGCGCGGCAGGTGCGCTGCACGACGTAGAGCGAGGTCCCGATCAGGACGTTGCCGCCGAAGGCGAAGATCACCGCCGAGGTGTGCAGCGGGCGCAGTCGGCCGAAGCTCGCGTATTCGAGGCCGAGGTTGAGCGCGGGCGCCCAGAGCTGGAAGGCGATGATGCAGCCGACGAGGAAGCCGGCGATGCCCCAGGCCATGGCGGCGATGGAGGCGAACTTCACGGGTCCGAGGTTGTAGTTCGGCCGGCCGTCGATCTCCTGTGGAGCGGATTCCGCGGGCCTACCCTCGTAACGCTTGAGGATGGCAGCGACGCCGACGAACCCGGCGAGCGCGAACACGGCCATGTGGATACCGAAGGGCGCGTCGACCGCGCGGGCGGAGGCCAGCGCGCAGAGGAAGGCGCCCACAAGCAGGGTCAGGCCTAGGCCGACCTCTCCTTCCGTGAGGTGTTTCGGAACGGTTGTCGCGGCCATGGCTCGCTCTATTCGCCTCGCGCTGGAAAAAGCATCCCGTTGCGCTTAGGAGGCCGGGCGTGCGGGAGCCTTGATTTGAATCAAGCGGGTTCCCGCCCGGTGAAATCGGTGCCCTGAGGTGGTCCGAACCTCCGCGGCGGGAGGGCGGCGGCGGACGCGGCGTCACACCAACGGCGCCGGGCGCATCGGCTCCGCTTGCCGCGCGCTAGCCCCCTAACCCCACCCGGCCACGAGCGGGGGCCCGTCGGGGGACCAGCCCTCAGCTACGATGCGTCAGCCGGCAATTTGCGCCAGGCGGTACGGGTCCAGAACGATGATGCGAGCCCGGCCGAGCCGCACGAGGCCTTGCCTTTGCCAGCCGCCGAGGATCCGGCTGACGGTGAAGTAGCTGACGCCCGTCATCTCCGACACGTCCTTCCGCGTGACCGGCGTCGCGATCTCGGGTCCTTTCGGGCCGTTGCGGCCGACCTGCGCCACCAGGCGCAGGACGACGCTCGCCACCCGCGCCTCGATGCCCTTGTCCGTGATGTCCGCCAGGCGGTCGACCATCTCGCGTGTGCGGTCCCCCACGGCGTTCAGCGCGTTCGCCGAGACGGCGGGGTAGCGGCGTACCAGGTCCAGGATTTGGGCCGCGCCCCAGCACAGGACGGTGGTGGCCCGGGTCGCCGTCGCCGTCGCCGGGAAGGGGAACCGCCGGAACACCGCCACGCATCCGACCAGGTCGCCGGGACCCATGAAGCGCAGCGTCGTCTGCTCGCCCTCCGGGTTCACGCGCGTGAGCCTCACCAGGCCGGTGCTCACCTGGAAGAGTTGGCTCGGCGGGTCGCCTTGGTGGAACAGGGTGTTACCCGCCGGCAGGTGACGCAGCGTCGCCACGCCCATCACGACCGCGGCCGTGGCTTGGTCCAGGTCCGTGAACAGCGCGCCGGGCCCTTGGCCCGACGGTTGCGGCGCTTGGTCCATCCTCGGTTTTCCCTTCAACGTGGCCCTGGGAAGACGGGCCGCCGCGTGCCGGACGGCAGCTCGCTCGAAAGGCATCTAAGGCCGGGGCGACGGATCCTCGATAGGACCGAACGCTTGGTCGGGCGAGGGCGATAGGAACCGGAAGCGGTGGGCGCCTTGATCTCGCTCAACGGGGACGGCGTCTGGGAGCGCGGGACCCCCGCGTCCCCCCTCGCGGGCAGGGCCGCGCGCCGGCCCTTCAACCGGCTCGTGGCCGTCCGGAACGACCGTCGGCACCACCCGCCGGAGACCTGCCCCGACAAGGTGGCCGGATGCTCGGCGGGCTGGACCCGCCGCCTCGGCCCGGGCGGCGCCGCGTCCAGGTTCCCGCCCATCACCCGGACGGCGCGAGGCCCCCGCCCGGCAAGGGCCTGCCGCCGGGCCGCAACGTGTCGGGGCCCTGCGGGCGAGACCACCGGCTGGGACTGCTCGCCGTGCGTGACGCTCCGATGCGAACCCGTGGCCAGGGTGCCGGGCGGATGGCGGCTGGGGTCGCCGGACGCGACATCGGTCCCCCTGGGCCGCTCAAGGGACGGGCCGCGGCGAGCAAGTCCTTGATCCACCTCAAGGCCGCGCAGGGCCCGCCCGCGGGATGAGGTCGGTGCTGAAAAGGAGACAGCCCCGATGGGTGAACGTTCGTCATCCCTGGTGTGGAGCCCGGTCCGGGCCTTCGCCGCCCTCTTCGTCTCGGCCGTCGTGCTCGGCGCCGTCATCCTGGTCGGCACTTGCGCGCTCCTGGTCGCGACGCTGGTCTTCCATACCGGCGGCTTGGTCATCCAGGCGCTCATCGCCGGCATCAAGATTTTGGGCCCGGTCGTCATGGCCCTCGTGATCCTCGCGGGCGCGCTTCTTGGCCTGGGCCGTCCCGCACGAGCCTGAGAGGCACGCGGCGCGGGCGGGTGTCCCGACGCCGGTCCCGGCACCGACGCCTTCGACTGCGCGTCGGTGCCGTCCCGAAGTTACAGTCCGCGGAAGCGCCTTCGAGGTGTTGAGGGGGCTGTCGCTGCGGCGCTCGCGAACGGCCGGCCTCGCGCGCCGCTAACGCGGAACCTCCGTCAACCAAAGGCCCGCAAACCCGAGTGTGGCGGTGTAGACCGGACATCCCCGGCCGTCGCGGACGATGACCGTGAACAAGTGCCGGTCCCCGTCCTTCGGCATCTCATGGCGCGCGATGTCCGGCAGTACGCGTACGGCCTCGGCCCGGGCTGCCGCGAGGTCGGGACACTCGACCCCGACGTCGTCGCGCCTCGCGCCACCCTCATCCGTGACGTCGAAGTAATATCGTGGCATGCCGCCCCTCGCACGGGTCGCCGCCCGCTGGACGATGTCACCTTGGCCGAGTGCCGAGGATCTCGCATCAACGTGGGTCAAGTCCGCGATCGGCGCAGCTTCGTGACGTGGCTCGCGAGGTGCGCGGCCGCCCCCGGCAAGTGCCGGCCGCCGCGTCGAAACCTTCCGAGGAAGGGGACTAGGCGCGGGCACCCAGGGCTCCTTGCGCTGGATCAAGGTCCCCGGAGTGCGGCGGGGGCAGGCTTCCGGTTCACTCGGGATCCCGTGCGAAGGCAGGGGTCGGGTCCTAATCCGGTCCCATCGACGGGCGGTCCCGGGCCGCTGGCGGACCCCCGCCGCGGGAGAGCCACGCGATACCCGGACGGATGCACATGGGCGAACACTACTCGGCGTCACCGATCGGCGCTGAAAACGCCGACACGGCCTTCCCGTTGCTCAGCCTCCGCTACCCCGACCTATCCTTGCAGGATTGGCGCAGGACGGTGCGCCGCCTCACGCGGATGCCGTGCGAGCAGGGCGGCCTGATGATGGTGCGGGACCTGCGGGGCCGCGTCCTTGCCGTCTTCGCATACCGAAGCGGCGGGAATCTCGATGGCGAGGCCGTCCTGCGCGTCAGCGACGTCCTCATGGGGCGTCTCCCGGGCGACTTGCTGCCAGCTGCCGTCGCCGCGGCGGCGGCGCGGCTCGCGGGGGAACTCGGACATCCACGCGTCGCCATGGAGTTCGCGGACGCGGCGTTGGGGAACGATGCCGCCGAAGCCCTGTCGAAGGCGGGGTTCGAGGAGGAGGGACGCCTCTTGGTCCGAACGGCGTCGGCCGCGGCCGGTGGATGCCGCCCTGTCGGCCCCGGGTTCATCGCGGCCGGCCCGGCCGCATGAGGGAGGCCACCGCCGGAGGTCGCGGGCCGGTCCCGGCGTCGAAAGCCCGGCGCCCCCCGAACCGTGCGGGCTTGACCCGCGCGGTCCGCCGGGCGTGTCCGGCGGCTCCAGGTCGCTCCGTCGGCTCGAAGTGAGCGCCGGCCCCCCGTCGCGGGACCGGTCCGGCATCGTCGCGAGCGCGGAGCCCCTCACCAAAGGGGCTGGGGCAACGGCATGCGGGTGAAAACTCCGCCCGCCGAAGCAGGCGGCTTGTCAGTACGGCTACGCGGCAAGCCGCCCGCTTACGCACCGAAGGCCGTGTCCCGGCCCGAGACCGAAGGCCCGCTGACGCACGACCATCGCGGCAGCCAAGTCGCGATCCGGGATACAGCCGCAGTCGCGGCAATGCATCCGCTCGCCCAGTCGCTTCGGCTTGATCGTCCCGCATCCCGGGCACGTCTGGCTTGTTCCGCGCCGCTCGACCGTCACGACCTCGGCACCACCGGGTTGACCCAGGCGCTCACGTCGGGATGCCCAGGTCCCGTCCGGAGCCGTCACTCGGCGGCCTCGACGAAGACGGTGCCGGCGCGCGGGATTCCGAGGGCGTCCCAGGTCTCGGCCAGCGCCGCGGTGAGGCGCGCGATCTGCGCCGCGTCGTGGAAGGGCGAGGGCGTGATGCGCAGGCGCTCGGTGCCGCGCGGTACGGTCGGGTAGTTGATCGGCTGGATGTAGATGCCGTGGCACTCCAGCAGATGGTCGGCCGCCGCCTTGCACAGCTCGGCATCGCCCACCATCACCGGCACGATATGCGTGGCGGTGTGCAGGAGCGGCAGCCCGGCGGCCTCCAGGGCGGCCTTGGTGCGGGCGGCCTGGCGCTGGTGCGCCTCGCGCTCCGTCTTCGAGCGCTTCAGGTAGCGCACCGAGGCGCGGGCGGCCGCCGCCACCGCGGGCGGCAGCGCGGTCGTGAAGATGAAGCCCGGCGCGAAGCTGCGCACCGCGTCGCAGATCGCGGCCGAGGCCGTGATGTAGCCGCCGACGCAGCCGAAGCCCTTGGCGAGCGTCCCCTCGATCACGTCGACCCGGTGCATCACGCCGTCGCGCTCGGCGATGCCGGCCCCGCGCTCGCCGTAGAGGCCGACCGCGTGGACCTCGTCGAGATAGGTCATGGCGCCGTAGCGGTCGGCGAGGTCGCAGATCTTCCCGATCGGCGCCACGTCGCCGTCCATCGAGTAGACGCTCTCGAACACGATCAGCTTCGGGCGGTCGCCGGCCTCGACGAGCAGCTCTTCCAGATGGGCGAGGTCGTTGTGGCGGAAGATGCGCTTCTCGCAGCCCGAGTGGCGCACGCCCTCGATCATCGAGTTGTGGTTGAAGGCATCCGACAGGATCAGGCAGTTCGGGATCAGCTTGGCGATCGTCGAGATGCCGGCCTGGTTCGAGACGTAGCCCGAGGTGAAGACGAGGCCCGCCTCCTTGCCGTGCAGGTCGGCGAGCTCGCGCTCCAGATCGACCAGCGGCGAGGTGTTGCCGGCGATGTTGCGGGTGCCGCCCGCCCCGACGCCGCAGCGCTTGGCCGTCTCGGTCATGGCGCCGACGACCTCGGGGTGCTGGCCCATGCCGAGATAGTCGTTCGAGCACCACACGGTGATCTCGCGGGTCGAGCCGTCGGCGCGGCGCCAGAGCGCCGTCGGGAAGCGCCCGGCGATGCGCTCGATATCGGCGAAGACGCGGTAGCGCCGCTCGCCGTGCAGCCGAGACACCGCATCCCTGAAAAAGTTTGCGTAGTCGGGACCGCATCCGCCCTGGGCGACCGGCGCCGAGCGTTGGACGTCTGAGGCCAACCGAAGGTGCATGAGCAGGTGTCCTGATCGGGCCTAGCGAGGGCTCAGCCGCGCTGGGGGGATGGGCGTCGTGTCACGGACGCGCGAGGCGCACCGGTGACGCCCCTGGCTATGGCGAAGGGATGGCCGGCGTGCCTTGACGTCGATCAATCGGTCGTTCGGCCGACCCGGCCGGCCCCCACCGCCCGGCTCAGCTGGTCGACAGGGACAGATGTGCGCGTGCGGCGACGTCGGTGGCCACGGCCAAGGCATCGTCCCGAGCGGCGCATCGCGTGAGGCGCCAGGGTCGCGTCCCATCCCCGAACCGGGCGACGACGCACCAAGCTGGCGGGCCGTCACTCCATTCCTCGGGTTCAACACAGATGCCCGACACCCGCGCCAGCGCTTGCGTGCGCGTCCATGCCAGCCGGAACGAGGCCTGCGTAAGCTCGGAGACGATGCCCTCGCGTGGATCGACCGTGACCGTCCTCCTGAGGCCCAGCAGCGCGACGGCGAGCAGGGGCAGGCCGACCGCGACCGCTCCTGCCGACACGAGCCATGGAAGAAGTGTCGCCGCATCGAAGGTGGAGACGCTGGGTCGAACGAGGAGCTCCCACGGCGCGAGGAGCGGCACGAGCCCGGCGATGGCGAGGATCGCACGGGCGCCGTCGCCGAACGATTCCTCGAAGCTGACGGCCTCTGGTGGATCCACGCCTTCCGTCATACCGCCCTCGTGCTCGTGCGTCCTGCCTCGCCAAGCCGTGGCCGAGGATACGGACCGCCTCAGGGACGGCCCTGGCATTCGCACTTCGCGCCCAGATCGCTCGCCCCTGTCCTTGATCCAGCACAATGCCGAGCGCTTCGCTGCATCGCACAAGAAGGCGTCCGGTACGGTCACCACCTGCCCGACTGCCCAGGAACACGACACCATGCGGACCTCACTTCCCCTTCTCGCCGCTGCCCTTCTCGCCTGCTCCGGCCTGCCAGCGCTGGCGACCCCGTGCGGCCAACAGATCGATGCCCTGCAGCGCCGCCTCGACAGCGTGGGCGCCGTCCGCGTGGCCGGCCTGGAGCGCGGCCACACCTTGGCCACCGGTTCGGTCAAGGCCCTGCCCCGCGCCCTGGCCGAGCAGCCCGGCGATCCACGCCTGAAGCCGACACGCGAGAACGTCGCGGCCGCACGCCTGCTGATCCGCGAGGCGTCCGAGGAGGAGGCCGAGGGCAACCAGCGGGCCTGCGAAAACATCCTCACCGACGCCAAGCGCCTCATCGGCCCCCTGCCCTAACGCGGCGGATGGCGAGACGACCCTTCGCCTGACCCCCGTGTCGGCGGATCCTCGCCGGGACGCGGCGAGGCTACCTGCCTGCCGCGAGGTACCCTGCCACGGACGGGTCGCGTGCGCCGGCCGGTTAACGCCGTTCGGTCTGCCGTGCGGCGTTGCCGACCGACCCCGTCGTTCGGCCAGGTACCGGCTGGGACACGCCGCCGGCCGGTGGTTGCGCCGCCCCCTACCGGCTGCGCCCAGCCCCTGGGCGCCCGACCTCAGCCCTGGATGGATCCTCCTTTGCCTCGGACCTCGGTGCGGGGGCGATCTCGCCGAGTTGCAGGAGCAATTCGGCGATTCGGCCATTCAACGGCGCGGCGAACGCAGGTTCGTAGAGGCGCCGCAGATGATGGCCAAGGCGCCGCTGGGCGTCAGCGTCGAGCGTCGGCGGCTCCGCGAACGCAGGCTCGGGTGCCTCGGTGGGCGGATCAGGCGGCATCCCTGACTAAATTGCCGTGCTCGACCTCCCGGCAAGGCCAAGTGCATTCAATCCATGAACAAGGCGGGACGTGGCAGGAGGACAGCGCCCGCCGCGATGAACCGGCCGGCGCGCGCGGGCGGTAAGGCGCGGATCCGTCCCCGGCACGACGTCGGCGAGACACGCTCGGGCCGACCGTGCCGAGTTCGCGCCCTGACCTGGATCAAAGCCTGGACCGGGTCTTTGGGAAAGAACCGAGACCGCGTCCTGCGTCGGGCATGGCATGCCGTCCCGAAATGAGAGCCGGGACGTCCACGTTCCCGTGCCGACCAGGGTGATACGACATGGCCGCGACATCGACCGCACAGTCCCCGCCTTCATTCCCGGCGCCCGGCGGCGTGCAGACGTACCGCGCCTTCTTCGTTGCCCGGAACGGGCGCGTCACCGGGATGGTGCCCCTGCGGGCGGCCTCCGAGGACGAGGCGCGCGTCCTGGCGCGCGCTCTCGTCGAGGGGGAGGACGTCGTGGAACTCTGGTCGGGCCTGCACGCCGTGGCACGCTTCGAGCGACCCGAGAGGGGCGTGCCGCGGCCCTAGCCACGCCTACCTGACGTGACGCGGCGCCGCGAGTCCGTGGAGGATCGCGCGACCGGCAGGGAGCGCTCGTCGGCAGGCGTGCCCCCGGCGCCCCCTGTCTCCCGCACCCTCCCATCCGCGCGACGGGGAGACCTGCCCGTCGCGCGCCTTGTTTGCGTCGGAGCAAAGATCCGGCCTCGCATTCCGCTAGGATAGACGAACGGATGCCATGACACCGGAGGCCGGATTGGACGTCGTGTCGGGGGAACCACGCCGGCTGCGCCGCGAGCCTCAAGCGCGACCCAATGGCCTGCGGTCGGCCACCCGGCCGCGGTGGCGGCCCCGCATGCCGGGACGTGCCGAAACCGGGGATGGCCATCGCTTCGGCGTCCGATGCCGATGCCTTGCCGTCGTGGCCCTCTCAACCCACCCGTGGGACACCTGTCGAGGCATGCGGCGCGGGGGCTGCGTGCCCTTCCTCCCCTCCCCGCCCGTTCGCGCCGGCGTGGCGGCCGGTTCGGTCAACCTCGGGCAAGGGACCGCGATCTTCATTCCCGGCCGCCGCGCCGGTGGCCGCGGTTAGCTGGGAGGCCCGCAGTGCGAAACCCACAGGTACGAGGAAGCCTGCCGACCGGGGCGGGTCGGCTGAGGGAGTTGCTGACCTTCCTGGTCCTGGCGGTCCTGATCTGGCCCTTCATCGCGGTCGGGGTGGTCTCCGGCTGGGGCTTCCTCGTCTGGATGTACTACGCGTTCACCGGCCCCCCGGGGCCCGTCTAGGAGAGAGCGATGGCGCGCGAGCAGGCGTCCTGGTCCCGGAGGGATTTGCTTGGCGGTCGATCCGCCTCGGGCTCCGGGGCAGGCGGCGAACACCACGTCAGCGGGCTCGTGGTCCATGCCCGGCCCGAACGGCTGACGGCGGTGTTGGCCTCGCTGAGGGCGATACCCGGCCTCGACGTGCACGGCGACAGTCCCGCCGGCAAGGTCGTCGCGACCCTGGAGACCGAGACCCAGGACGACGTCGTGCGGCGGCTCGGCGAGATCGGCGAGCTCCCCGGGGTTCTCTCCACGGCGCTCGTCTACCACCGCTTCGAATAGGCGCGCCCTCCGGCGACGCTCCCCCATCCAGGAGACGATCATGGACGTGTCCCGCCGAACCCTGCTCAAGGCCCAGGCCGCGGCCGCGGCTGCCGCGGTGGCCGGCATCGACCTGCCGGCCGAGGCGCAGAACCTCGCGGCGGGCGAGGACATCGCCCTCAAGTGGTCGAAGGCGCCGTGCCGCTTCTGCGGCACCGGTTGCGGCGTGATGGTCGGGGTGAAGGACGGTCGCGTGGTGGCGACCCACGGCGACATGCAGGCCGAGGTCAACCGCGGCCTGAACTGCGTGAAGGGCTACTTCCTCTCGAAGATCATGTACGGCTCGGACCGGCTGACGCAGCCCCTCATGAGGATGCGCAACGGCAAGTTCGACAAGAACGCCGAGCTGCGGCCGGTCTCCTGGGACCAGGCCTTCGACGAGATGGCCCGGCAGTGGAAGCGCGTCCTTCGCGAGAAGGGACCGAAGGCCGTCGGCATGTTCGGCTCGGGCCAGTGGACCATCTTCGAGGGCTACGCCGCGACCAAGCTCATGCGGGCCGGCTTCCGTTCGAACAACCTCGACCCGAACGCCCGCCACTGCATGGCGTCGGCCGCCGTCGGGTTCATCCGGACCTTCGGCATGGACGAGCCGATGGGGTGCTACGACGATTTCGAGCACGCCGACGCCTTCGTGCTCTGGGGCTCGAACATGGCGGAGATGCACCCGATCCTATGGACGCGCGTCATCGACCGCCGCCTGAGCGCGCCGCACGTGCGCATCGCCACGCTCTCCACCTACGAGCACCGCACGACCGAGCTGTCGGACCAAGCCCTGATCTTCCAGCCCGGGACCGACCTCGCGATCCTGAACTTCGTGGCGAACCACATCATCCAGACCGGCGCCGTGAACCGCGACTTCGTCGAGCGGCACGTGAACTTCCGCGTCGCCAACACGGACATCGGCTACGGCCTCCGGCCCGAACACGTGCTGGAGCAGCGCGCCGCCCACGCGAACGAGGCCGCGGTCTCGCAGCCGTCGAACTTCGAGGCCTACGCCCGGATGGTGGGCGAGTACACCCTCGAAAGGACCGCCGAGCTGACCGGGGTATCGAGGGAGCGTCTGCTGACGCTCGCGAAGATGTACGCCGACCCGAAGACCAAGGTGATGTCGCTCTGGACGATGGGTTTCAACCAGCACGTCCGCGGCGTCTGGGCGAACCACCTCGTCTACAACATCCACCTGCTGACCGGGAAGATCTCGGAGCCCGGGAACAGTCCCTTCTCCCTGACCGGGCAACCGTCGGCCTGCGGCACCGCGCGCGAGGTGGGCACCTTCTCGCACCGCCTCCCCGCGGACATGCAGGTCAACAACCCCGAGCACCGCAAGCATGCCGAGGGGATCTGGAAGCTGCCTCCCGGCCTGTTGAACGGCGAGATCGGCTACCACGCCGTGCAGCAGGACCGGATGCTCAAGGACGGTAAGCTCAACGCTTACTGGATCATGTGCAACAACAACCTGCAGACCGCTCCGAATACGAATGCCGAGACCTATCCCGGCTACCGCAACCCGGCCAATTTCGTGGTCTGCTCGGACCCCTATCCCACCGTCACCGCGATGGCCGCGGACGTCGTGCTGCCCACCGCCATGTGGGTCGAGAAGGAGGGCGCCTACGGCAACGCCGAGCGCCGGACCCACATGTGGCGGCAACTCGTCAACGCCCCCGGCGAGGCGCGCTCGGACCTCTGGCAGCTGATGGAGTTCTCCAAGCGATTCACCACCGACGAGGCCTGGGCGCCGGAGATCCTCGCCGCCCATCCGGAGTACAGGGGCAAGTCCCTCTTCGACGTGCTCTGGCGCAACGGCAGCGTCGACCGCTTCGGCCTGGACGAGACCGCGGCGGACCACGACAACGTCGAATCGAGGCGGTTCGGCTTCTACGTCCAAAAGGGCCTGTTCGAGGAGTACGCCTCGTTCGGGCGCGGCCACGGCCACGACCTCGCGCCCTTCGACCGCTACCACGAGGTCCGCGGCCTGCGCTGGCCGGTCGTCGACGGCAAGGAGACGCGCTGGCGCTACCGCGAGGGACACGACCCGTACGTGGAGAAGGGGGCGGGCTGGCAGTTCTACGGCAACCCCGACCGCCGGGCGGTCGTGATGGCGGCCCCCTACGAGCCGCCGGCCGAGGCGCCGGACCAGGAATACGACCTCTGGCTGGTCACGGGGCGCGTCCTGGAGCACTGGCATTCGGGCTCGATGACGATGCGGGTGCCCGAGCTCTACCGGGCCTTCACCGGCGCCGTGCTGTTCATGCATCCCGACGACGCGCAGAAGCGCGGCCTCCGGCGCGGGCAGGAGGTGCGGATCGTGTCGCGCCGCGGCGAGATCCGCTCCCGGGTCGAGACGCGGGGGCGCAACAAGATGCCGCCGGGGCGCGTCTTCGTGCCGTTCTTCGACGCCAGCCAGCTGATCAACAAGGCGACGCTGGACGCGACGGACCCGATCTCGAAGCAGACCGACTTCAAGAAGTGCGCCGTCAAGGTGATCGGCGTCGCCATGACCGAGCGCGGGGCGGACTGATGCGGCGTCTCGTGCTCTCCGCCTGGGCCGGCGCGGCGTGCCTCGTCGCCGGGGCCCTGCTCGCACAGGAGGCTCCGCGGCTGACCGGCCCGGAGCCGTTCACCAAGGAGACGCCGGCCCCGCCGATGCAGCGGCAGGTCACCGACGACGTCCGCCGTAAGCGCAACTACCCGGACCAGCCCCCCCTGATCCCGCATGCCATCGAGGGCTACGCCCTCGACCTGAACGCGAACAAATGCCTGGCCTGCCACGCCCGGAAGTTCACCGAGCAGTCGCAGGCGCCGATGATCAGCGTCACGCACTACCAGGACCGCGAGGGGAACACGCTCGGCGGGGTCTCGCCGCGCCGCTACTCATGCCTCGCCTGCCACGTGCCGCAGACCGGGGCCAAGCCGCTCGTCCCCAACACCTTCGTCGACATGGACGCGCTCGTCGAGCGCGAGCCCCGGGGGCGCTGAGATGGCGGCTATCGCGAAGGCGTGGTCCTGGTTCCGGGTGAACCCCTGGGTGCTCACGGCCACGCGCCCCCCCGTCACCCTGTCGCTGGCCTTCCTGACGCTCGGCGGCTTCGTCGCCGGGGTCCTGTTCTGGGGCGGCTTCAACACGGTCCTGGAGCATACCAACACCGAGGCGTTCTGCACGTCGTGCCACGAGATGAAGTCGAACGTGTTCGAGGAACTCAAGGGCACGATCCACTACGCCAACCGCTCGGGGGTCCGCGCGACGTGTCCCGATTGCCACGTGCCCCATCGATGGACCGACAAGATCGCCCGCAAGATGCAGGCCTCCAAGGAGGTCTGGGGACACATCTTCGGCTCCATCGACACGCGCGACAAGTTCCTGGACCTGCGCCGCCACCTGGCGGAACACGAGTGGGCGCGGATGAAGGCCAACGATTCCCTGGAATGCCGCAACTGCCACAGCGCCCAGTCGATGGACGTGTCGAAGCAGAACCCGCGGGCGGCGGCCGCGCACGAGAAGGACCTGTTCTCGGGCGGGAAGACGTGCATCGACTGCCACAAGGGCATCGCGCACAAGCTTCCCAACATGCAGGGGGTCCCGGGATGGCAATGAGCCGGCGCCACGTGGCTCTCGCCGCGGTTGCCTTCTGGGCCGCGGGCATGGCCGGGTCGCGCGCGGATGACGCCGCGGGGCGGTTCATCGAGGCGGCCTACTCCTCCGCCCTCTTCCAGGCCCGGATCTCGCGCATCGCCGCGGCCAAGGACCCGCGACCCGGCATCAAGGCCCTGGCCGAGCGCGTCCGCGACTTCCGGGCCGCGCAGCTGCCGGAACTCGCACGACTTGCAGGGACGGCCGGGATCGGGGTGCGCGACACGCTGGACCTCGAACTGCGAAGCATCGTCGAGAACATCGAGCCGCTCGACTACCTTGCGCTCTCGCGTCGCTATGCAGAGGTCGAGGTGCAAGCCCTCGGCCGGGAGATCGCCGCCTACGAGGAGGCTGCCCGTTCCGACATGCAGCCAGTCCGTGACTATGTCGCGTCGACGCTAGGCAGGCTGCGCGACCTCGACGCGGCGGCGCGTGCCGAACTCTCGGCGGTCGCGCCTTAGCAGCGGTCGCGCTCCGCGCCCCGGACGTTGGACCGGCTCGTTGCCCTTGCCTGGCCGGACCCGCCCGAAAGCGGGTGTCCTCCCGCTCAGAGGCAGCCCGCGACGTCCGATGCATCGCGAGCGTCCCTGCAGACGATCCGTACGCGTGGCGGCCTGCTAGGCCATGCCACCCGCATCCATGGACCCACCGACGCGCGCACGCCGCCCTTGCAGCGCTAAATCGCTTGGACCGCCCCCGATGCGTCGGCATCGCGCTCGTCGGTTCGCCCGGCCTCGCCACTGGCCTCGCAGAGCAGCCGGAGAAGATCCGAATGGCTGTAGGTCCGGCCCGCGTCGTCGGTCACCTGGACGTCCGACATGCCTGCCAAGGTCAAGGTCAACGCCATGTCGAATGCCGTGACCATCAGACCGTACCGGTGCTGGTAATCCTGCCCGCCCCTGCGCGCCCTGACCGTGAAACCCAAGACACTTGCTCCTTCGTCGGCCGCGGGGCCGCCTCTCAGGTGAGGGGCCTTTGCCGCTCTCGGTGCATTGATCCACGTCAACTGAGTCGGGCGCCGTGGTATGCCAGCGCTGCGTTGCGAACCGGATGCCGGTAAGCAGGTCCGGCATGGGCCCTCAGGGCCAGGGCGATACCTCGAACGCAGCTGCCTGCCGATTGCACGAGCGTGCCGGTGGATGCCGTCCCGATATCTCGCCCGATGGACGGTGGCGCCTCGGTTCCGGTGCGGGAACCGCATGCCGGCCGGAGGTGAGCTCTCCGGCTATGGTATTCCGGCGCCCATCCGAGCCCGAGGGAGGTGTCGCCCCGACGAACGGGATGCACCCTGCCCTATTGGTGGGGTGGCCGCGCCACGGCGGGGTCCCGTCGCGTCAACGGCCGCAGACGGCCTCGATCTTGGCCAGAAGCGTCGCGGCGTTGAAGGGCTTGACGATGTAGTTGTTCACGCCGGCCTTCTTGGCGGCGATGACGTTCTCGGTCTTCGACTCGGCAGTGACCATGATGAACGGCGTCGTGCGCAGGCCCTCGTCGGCGCGGACGTGGCGCAGCAGCTCGTAGCCCGTCATCGGCTCCATGTTCCAGTCCGAGATGACGAGGCCGTACTTGCGGCCCTTGAGCTTGGCCAGCGCCGCCGTGCCGTCGGAGGCATCGTCGACCTCCTCGAAGCCGATTTGCTTCAGAAGGTTGCGGATGATGCGGACCATCGTCTGGTAGTCGTCGACGACGAGGATCGGGGTGTTCGGGTCGAGGGCCATGGGACTCGTGCTCGCGACTGACCTTGGACGAGGCTCTCGGTGCGGCGGGCCGGGAGCGTCCGCCGCAGCAGGCATCGGGATAAACCTCCGTCTAGCACTCACTTCTTTCCTTCGGGTGTCCGGCGTCGCGGCATGAGGATGCCTTTTCGCCGTCCGATGGATGATATCATGTCTTTCAACTGAACCAGCCCCTGGCGGCGTGCCGCAAGGGCGCCCCCCGGGTGCAGGCCTAAGGACATCCAGGCCGACGCCGAGCGGTTCGGCGCCCTGCCGGAGTCCGGCTTCTTGGGCGGCCACGTCGTTGGCGGTGGCACCAAACGGGAAGGGTCGCGCCGATGGGCTGACACACAAGTGAGGTACTACCTATGCGACCTTCGAAGGGTTCGAAGTGCGGGACGTCCGGCGCGTCAACACCCGTCGAGCAGTCAACGAAGATTGCGTGGCGCGACCGCCGGGTGATCCTCGACCTCATGCTGACTTCTGCCGGGCGGGATCCCCTTCCCCCTGTGCCACCAGCCAAGGCTGCTAGCCGGCGTAAGCCCAAACGACTGGCGACCACCCGCGCGAGGTGCTGGCGCACCGGCACCTGCGCGGTTCCTAGAAGCGCGCGAACTTCGCGCCCTGGGACTTGGACGCCCGCGCCTTGGAAGCCTTGCCTGGCATGCGCTGCCTCGCGGGCTGCGAGTCCGAGCCGGTGTGGGTGACCGCCGTGCCGACCGCCCTGGCCAGGCTCAACCGCGTGGCCTTCGTGCATCCCGCGAGGCTGGAGCCGCTGCGCAGGCGGGGACGGGGTCTCTCGGACCTATGTCGGTACGTCCGACCCGGCCTCTGGGACGACACCGGTGATGCGCCGCCTCGCCCAGTTGCAGCGATGCCCCATCCGCGCGTGCCGCCCGCCGGGACGCTCGCCCCGGCCATGCCGGCCTAGGACGGCGATCCGCCGTTGGGGGTTGCCCGTACCGATGCAGGCGTCCCGCCTCCCCCCGGGAGGCCGGCGCCTCGACAAGCATGCGCCCATGCAGGAATGGCGGCTGGCGAGACAGCAAGGACTACGACCCCGCATCCGCAGGGGGCTCACATGTTCCGCGCACGTGAATGGTGGAGACCGAGAACGGGGGCATTCAACCCCACGGACTCAGAGTTTTATGCAGGGGGAGGTACGGGCAACGATTCCGCCAAGACCCTGAGGAGCGGTCGACGGCGGCGGCGGTGAGGCCCGGTAGCCGGCCGAGTTCAGACGGGGGCATCGGCCCCTTCGCGCGGGGACGGCGATGGCCGTCACGCGAAGGGATCGGGGCAACCGCATGCCCCGGTGCCGGATCGGCCACAAGCCGGTCCGCGAAGGGCTTGCACACGTAGGTCCCGATGGCGGTTTAGCCTCCGCAGCGATTGACGAAGCCGGGTCACGTCTGACGCAGGCCGGGGGCCCCCCGTGCGGCTGCCGAATCCGGCGCCGGACAGGGGACCTCGGGATTTGAAAGATCGGCTGGACCCGCGATCCGACATCGGGCTTTGCCAAACGCGGCATTTCGCGCACAAAGGGTATTCCGACATGCCACGGACCAGCACGCCGGATGGAAGGCCCGCACGCGACATCCCCGAACCGCTTTCCCGGCGATGGCGCGATGGCGGCCCGGATGCGGACGCACGATTGGTCCGGAACCGTCCTCGGGCCCGCCGAGCTTTGGCCAGCCGCGCTCGTCGCCTTGGTCGGCGTCGCGCTCCGGGCCGCGACCCCGATGGTGGTCTACTGGGGACGGGACCTCGCCATCCTATACAACGACGCGTGGGGCGCGCTCGTCGGCGGCAAACACCCTGGGGCGTTGGCCCGTCCGGCTCGGGAGGTCTTCCACGAGGCGTGGCACGCACTCGGTCCGATGTTCGACCGGGTGCTCTCGGGAAGCGGGGCCGTGGAGGTGCAGAACCAGCACCTCGCGCTCGACCGCAACGGGACGCCCGAGGACGCATGGTTCACCTACAGCCTTAACCCTGTCCTCGACGCGGACGGGCGCGTCGCCGGCGTCTTCAGCGTTGCGCAGGAGACGACCGGCCAGGTGCGCGCCTCGTCCGACTTGGAAGCGAGCGAGGAGCGCTTCCGGAGCTTCGCCGAGGCGTCCGCGAACGTGCTCTGGATCGCCGACCCGGCCGGGGGGAACCTTGAGTACCTGAGCCCGGCCTACGAGCGGGTGTGGGGCGACCGACGCGAGCTCGTGATGGAGGATCTCGGGCGCTGGGCCTCGCTCGTGCATCCCGACGACCGCGCGCGTGCCTTCTCGGCGATGCCGCGCCTGCTCGCCGGCGAGACCCATACCGTCGAGTACCGAATCGTGCGGCCGGACGACGGAACCGTGCGCCACATCCGCGACACCGGCTTCCCCATTCGTGACGGGGAGGGCCGGCTCCGGCGCCTCGGCGGCATCGCGCAGGACGTCACCGGCGAGCACGCGCGCGAGGAAGCCCTGGAGCGTCGCATCGCCGACAGCACGGCGGAGCACGACCGGGTCTGGCGCAACTCGCGCGACCTGCTGGTCGTCGTCGGCGGCGATGGCGTCCTCCGCGCCGTGAACCCAGCGTGGACGGCCATCTTGGGCCATGAGGCCGCGGAGGCGGTCGGGCGCAACTTCCTGGAATTCGTTCGACCCGAGGACCGCGTGGTCGCCCGGACCGCCCTGTCCTACGCCGCGTCGGACGACGGCCTGACCGGCTTCGAGAGCCGTTGCGCCCACAAGGACGGCACGCCGCGCTGGGTCTCCTGGCAAACCGCAGCCGAGGGCGGCACCGTCTACGCCTACGGACGCGACGTCACCGCCGAAAGGGGAAGGGCAGCTGCGCTCGCCGAGGCGGAGGAGGCCCTGCGCCAATCGCAGAAACTGGAGGCCATAGGGCAGCTCACCGGCGGGGTGGCCCACGACTTCAACAACCTGCTTACCATCATCCGCTCCTCAGTGGACTTCCTGCGCCGACCGGACCTGCCCGAGGCGCGCAAGGCCCGCTACCTCGACGCCGTCTCGGATACCGTTGACCGAGCCGCCAAGCTCACCGGGCAACTGCTATCCTTCGCACGCCGCCAGGCACTCAAGGCGGAAGCGTTCGACGTCGTAGGGTGCCTGCGGGGGGTGGCGGAGATGCTCGACACGGTCGCCGGCGCGCGCATCCGCGTCGTGACCGAGGTGCCGGACGCCGCCTGCTTCGTGCGCGCGGACCGCAGCCAGTTCGAGACGGCGCTGGTGAACATGGCGGTGAACGCCCGCGACGCCATGGACGGCGAGGGCACGCTAAGGCTGCGGCTCGTCTGCGGCGTGCCGAAGCCGGCCATCCGCGGCCACGCGGGGGCGCCGGGCGCGTTCGCCGCAGTCTCCTTGTCCGACACGGGCGCCGGCATCGCGCCCGAAGTGCTTCCCCGCGTCTTCGAACCGTTCTTCACCACCAAGGAGGTCGGCAAGGGCACCGGCCTTGGCCTGAGCCAGGTCATCGGCTTTGCCAAGCAGTCGGGCGGCGACGTCGACGTGGCGAGCGAAATGGGCCGTGGCACGACCTTCACCCTCTACCTTCCCCAGATCGAGCCGGTCGAACGCGAGGAGACGCCGGCCCAACTGCCGGAAGCTGCGGAAGGCGGGACCGGCCAGCGCGTGCTCGTCGTCGAGGACAATGTCGAGGTTGGTCGTTTCGCCACGCAGATCCTTCAGGACCTCGGCTACGAAACGACCTGGGCGACCGATGCCGGGGAAGCCCTGGCATGGCTCGGCGCGGATTGCACCGGCTTCGACGCGGTGTTCTCGGACGTGGTGATGCCGGGCATGAACGGGGTCGAACTCGCGCGCGAGGTCCGGCGCCGGCGCCCCGGCCTACCGGTGGTGCTGACCTCCGGCTACAGTCATGTGCTGGCCCAAGAGGGCGGCCATGACTTCGAGCTCCTGCACAAGCCCTACTCGACCGATCAGCTCTCGCGCATCCTGCAACGGGCCATGGCGCTCGCGCGGCGTCATTGACGCGCGCTATGCCGCCGCTCCGGGCGCTTGCATAATGGGCGGCACCGGGCATGACGGTCGCGTTCGCCGAGCCTTTCCGCTTCCGTCCGACCAAGCCCGTGACCCTTCGCACACCCGCCGTCCATACGCCCGAGGCGACCGCACCGAACTCCTGGCCGAGCCCTTCGTGATGGAGGCGCTGGCCTCGCGCATCTGGGACATGGATCGGGGGATGACCCATGTTCGTCGAGTGCGGAAGCACGCGAGGGGGCAGCGACGCGTGGCGGCGATAGTCGAGGTTTGGATGGGAATGGGCGGCGCCGACCGGGGTGCGGGACGATGACGCCCGCGGATGCTGCGGGCGCGCTGTTCCGTGGCCCGGGCGAGATCCGGACCCTCGCGCGCGTCCTTGACTGGTCGCGCACGCCGCTCGGTCCCGTCCCCGCGTGGCCGCAGAGCCTGCGCTCCACCGTGCGCACGCTGCTGTCCTCGCAGTACCCGATGATCCTCACCTGGGGACCCGAGTTCACTCAGGTCTACAACGACGCCTACGCCAAGCTCATCGGCGCCGGTCACCCGGACGCACTCGGCGGCGACATCCGCATCACGCTCGCGGCTGGGTGGGACACCCTTGGTCCGATGATAGCCCGTGTCATGGAGACGGGCATCGCGAACTGGACGCCGGCCCTGCCGCTTCCGATGGAGCGGGCCGGCTACCGGGAGGAGGCCTACTTCAGCGTCTCGCACGCGCCGGCCGAGGACGACGAGGGCCGCATCGTCGGTATGTTGGCGGTCTGCAGCGAGGTCACCGCCCAGGTCGTGGGCGAGCGTCGGCTCGGCCTGCTGCGCGACTTGGCCGCCCGTGCCGGCGAGACCCGGAGCGTCGAGGCGACTTGCGCCGACATCGGGGGCGCCCTTTCCGGCGAGAGGCTCGACGTGCCCTTCGCGCTGGTCTTCCTACGGGACACCGAAGGTCGCCTGCGCCTGGGCGCGGCCGCGGGAATCGGCGACGCCCATCCGCTGGCGTCGCCGGAAGCCGGAGCGACCTGGCCCTTCGAGCAGGCACTTGCCGGCGAGGTCGTGGCGGTGGGCGGCTTGGCGTCGGTGCTCGGCATGGCGGGCGGGCTCTGGGGCGATCCCGTAGAGGTCGCCCTTATCATGCCGCTCGCGGGCGAGGCCGGCTCGGAGCCGCTCGGCGTGCTGGTCCTCGGCGTCAGCCCGAGCCGCGCGCTCGACGCGGGCTACCGCGGTTTCCTCGACCTCGTGGCCGGGCAGGTCTCCACGGCCTTGCGCAATGCGCGCGCCTACGAGGAGGAGAGGCGCCGCGCCGAGGCGCTGGCCCAGGTCGACCGTGCCAAGACGCAGTTCTTTTCCAACGTCAGCCACGAGTTTCGCACGCCGCTGACCCTGATGCTCGGCCCGCTGGAGGAGGCCCTGCGGGACCAGCTCCTGCCCGAGGCGACCCGCGGGGAACTGGAGCCGGCGCACCGCAACGCGCTGCGCCTGCTGCGCCTCGTCAACACGCTGCTCGACTTCTCGCGCGTCGAGGCCGGCCGCGCCCAGGCCTCCTTCGCGCCGGTCGACCTTGCCGCCCTGACGGCCGACCTCGCCAGCACCTTCCGCTCGGCGATCGAGCGCGGCGGCCTCGCGCTGCGCGTCGATTGTCCACGGATGTCCGGGCCCGTTCACGTCGACCGGGACATGTGGGAGAAGGTCGTTCTCAACCTGCTCTCGAACGCCTTCAAGTTCACGTTCGAGGGCGGCATCGACGTTCGGCTGGAGGCGGTGTCGGGCGCGGTCCGGCTCACGGTCGCCGACACCGGCGTAGGCATTCCAGCCGAGGCGCTGCCGCACGTCTTCGAGCGCTTCCACCGCATCGAGGGCGGCCGCAGCCGCTCGCACGAGGGCTCGGGCATCGGCCTCGCGCTCGTGCACGAGTTGGTGGGCATTCATGGGGGCGCCGTCGAGGTGCGGAGTACGGTCGGATCGGGCACCGCCTTCGTGGTGACCCTGCCGACCGGAACGGCCCACCTGCCGCGGGAGAGGCTGGCCGAGGCCACTCCGACGCCCGGCATCGGCGGAGCCGCGCAGTCCTACGTCGAGGAGGCGCTGCGCTGGCTGCCCGACGATCCCGCGCCCTCGAACGTCGTGCCCCTGCGCGGTGCGCCCAGTTCCGCCGTGGCGGAGGGCGGGCGTGCCCGCATCGTGCTCGCCGACGACAACGCCGACATGCGGGCCTACGTCGCGCGCTTGCTCGGGCAGGACCACGACGTCGTCGCGGTCGCCGATGGCGCGGCCGCCTTGGAGGCGCTCCGGGCCGGGCCGGCGGACCTGCTGCTGACCGACGTGATGATGCCAGTGCTGGACGGCATCGGGCTGACCCGGGCCGTCCGCGCCGACCCCGCGCTGCGCACCGTCCCGGTGATCCTGCTCTCCGCCCGGGCGGGCGCCGAGGCCGGCATCGAGGGTCTGGAGGCGGGGGCCGACGACTACCTCGTGAAGCCGTTCGCGGCGCGCGAGCTCCAGGCGCGCGTCCGGGCGAACCTGGAACTGGCGCGCCTGCGGGCGGAGGCGCAGGAGCAGGTCGTGCAGGCCCGAAAGATGGAGGCTGTCGAGCAGTTGACCGCTGGCATCGCCCACGACTTCAACAACCTGTTGGCCGCCGTGATGGGCTCGGTCGAGCTCGCCGAGCGCAAGGTCTCAGACGAGCGCGCGCAGCGCCTCCTGCGTAACGCCATGCAGGCCGCGCAGCGCGGGGCCAGGCTGACCGAGCAACTCCTCGCCTTCTCGCGCAAGCAGCGCCTCGATGCGCGGCCGGCCGACCTGAACGGGCTGCTGTCCGGGATGGCCGAGCAGCTGCACCGCACGCTTGGCAACGGGACCGCCGTGGTGACCCGCCTTGCCGCGGATCTCTGGCCGGCGGTCGCCGACGCGCACCGCGTCGAGCTCGCCGTCCTCAACCTCGTGACGAACGCGCGCGACGCGCTCCACGGCGGCGGTGAGGTCCGGATCGGGACCGAGAACCTGCCGGCCGGCACGCCGCGCCCGGCGACGGTGCCCGCCGGCGACCTCGTCGTGCTCACGCTGACGGACACGGGCGAGGGCATGCCCGCGGAGGTGCTGGCCCGGGTGTTCGAGCCCTTCTTCACGACGAGGCCCCAGGGCAAGGGCACCGGCCTCGGGCTCGCCCAGGTCTACGGGACCGCCCGGCAGCTCGGCGGTGCCGTGACCCTCAGCAGCCGCCCCGGCGAGGGCACGACCGTGTCGATGTACCTGCCGCGCGCCGAGCCGGCCGCCGATGACCGGCCGACCCGCGGCAAGCACCAGATCGCTGGCCCGGACGAGGCGGCGCGCATCCTCGTGGTCGACGACGACCCGCAGGTGAGGGCCATGACGGTCGCCTCGCTGGAGGAGCTCGGCTACGCCGTCGACGAGGTGTTCGACGGAACCGAGGCGTTGCGCCTGCTGCGGGCGGGCCGCCGGTTCGACCTGCTGCTGACCGACTACGCCATGCCGGGGATGGCCGGGACGGAGCTCGCGGGTCGGGTGCAGGCCTTGGCGCCCGGGCTGGCCGTCCTGCTGATGACGGGCTACGCCGACGCGGCGGCCCTGCCGGCGGACGCGCCGCCGGTGCTCCGCAAGCCCTTCGCGCTCGACGACCTGCGGACGACCGTCGAGCGGCTGCTGGCCGGCCGGCCCGGCCGCGTCCTGCCGTTCCGCCGTCCCGACGACGGCGAGGTCGGCTGAGCGTCAGGCCGCCCGGGCGGCCTCCACGCCCAGCGCCGGATGCCGAAGGCCGGACGGCACGTGGAGCCCCGCGCCGCCGCCCTCGCTCCAGGCGACCTCCGCATGGAGGCGGTGGCCGGCCGCCTCGAACTCGACCGCCTCGCCTGCGGCGAGCTGCGGACCGTCGGCGACGCGGGCACCGCGCGATGACACCTCGACGACGCGCACCGGGTGCCGCCGACCCCGGACGTGCAGGGCGCCGGCCTCGTCGATTGCGACGCGCACGGTCCCGCGGCGCTCCTCCAGGTCCGTGGTGACCCGCTGGACGAACTGGGTCACCGAGCGCGCGAGGTCGGCGGCGACCGCCTTGAGGGACTCGGACGCGTCCAGGGCGGTGCCGGCATGCCGCCGCGTTTCCCGGGTCGCCTGGGAGACCGAGACGGCCCCAGCATGCGCCTCGGAGCTGCCCTGCGCGACCTGGGCCACCGTGCGCGAGATCTCCTGCGTCGCCGCGCGCTGCTGGTCCACCGAGACGGCGATGGACGTGGTCAGCGCGTTCACCTCATGCGTGGCCGACGCCATCGCGTGGACGGAGCCGACGGTGCGGCGCGTCGATGCCTGGATGGCCTCGACCTGGGACACGATCTCGTCGGCCGCCCGCATGGTCTGGCCCAACAGCGCCTTCACCTCGGAGGCCACCACCGCGAAGCCCCGACCTGCCCCGCCGGCGCGCGCAGCCTCGATGGTGGCGTTGAGGGCCAGGAGGTTCGTCTGGTCGGCCACCGACTTGATCAGGCCCATGACGGCGCCGATGCGGTCTGCCACGATGGCGAGCTGCTCGACCTCCTCGTTCGTGCTCCGCGCGATCTCGGTCATATGCGCGATGAGTTCGCGCGCTCGTTCCGTCTGGCCGGCGATGTCGGAAATGGAGGCGCTGAGCTCCTCGGCGCCCGCCGATACCGAGAGCACGTTCTGCGCCGTGTTGGACGCCGTGGCTTCCGACGTCGCGGCCTGCCGGCTCGACTGCTCGGCGACCCCGCTGAGGGCGAGGGCGGTCTCCCGCATGCCGCTGGTCTCACGCTCGACCTTGTGCTCGATCTCGACCAGGGCGTCGCGGAACTCTGCCACGACCTCGCCGAGCCTGCGCTGGCGGTGGGCCTCCAGGTTGCGGTCCTGGCCCGCCGCCGCCTCGGCGCGGCGCTGCGCCAGCACGCTGTCGGCGGCCCGCCGGGTCGCCGCCTCGGCCGAGGCGAGGGCCTTGGCGAGTTGGCGCGCGGCGAGCACGAGGGCGGCGGCCTCGGTGACCAACACGACGGCGTGCAGGACGACCCGCAGGTACTCGGCGCCGTTCGGGAACACGGCGGCCGGGTAAAGGACGTTCAGCGCGAGGTGATGGACGGCGACCACGCCGGCGGCCACCAGGATGGAGGACCAGCAACACCAGCCGGCCACGACAGCCAGGGCGGCGAAGAACACCATGTGGAGGTCGATCTGCAGGTGCGTGCCGGAGGAGACCAGCACCAGCAGGCCGACCAGAAGCATCAGGGCTGCCGACGAGAGATGGCGCGTGACTGCCGCGGCCCCATGAATGCGGGCCAGGGCGAAGGTCGCGCCGGGCAGGAGGACCGCGAGGGCGGTCACGGGCGTGGGCATGACCTCCCGCCACCAGGCGAGCGCCGTCACGATGGCTGCGAGGACGCCGAGCGCGCCGAGCATGACCGGCAGGAATGCGAGGCGGAGGCGGTCGAGGCTGCTGTCGTTCATGGCTGTTGCGGGGGGCCAGTGAGGATTGAGGGAAGCCGGAGGCCCGGCAGGCAGGCCCCGAGGGGGCCGGCGGCGAGGACGAGGAGGGCGCCGGCCCGGCGCAGGTCGGACGTGCCGTCGCGCCCGACGGCGCCGAGCACCGCGACGTGCCCGCCGGGCGACAGCCACAGGATCGGCGCGCCCGAGGCAGCGACGGACCGGGGGACCGGCGCGTCCGGGAAGGGGGTGAGGACCGCGACCGGTTCACCCGGCCGGGGCGCCAGCGCCAGGGCAACCGGCGCGAGGCCGCAACCGGTGACCATGGCGCAGGTCAGGGCGAAGTCGCGGGACCCGCGTGGGCGTTTCCGTATCTTCCACCTCCCCATGCCCGCCCCCTGCCTAACCGACCTTGAGATCCCGCTCCTTACGCGAGCGAAGTTGACGCCTGCCGCTCGCCGGTATGCCGGAACCGCCGGCGGCCGGCCTGCGCCCAAGCCCTCGCCCGGCGCGCGTGGCTCACAAGGCAGACCGTCGTCAGGGCCGAGAGTGCGCAGACGGTCGCCGCGAGCGCGACGAGGCGGGAAATCATGGGCCTCGATGAGGTAGCCGACGACGGTGAGCATGGGGCGACCACAGGGATGTTCGAATCCCCATGGTGGGCCAGGTCGGTGTAGATCGATTTAATGGCGCGCGACCGGCAATGGGAGCCACGGGCAGGGCCCTAAGGCTTTGCCGCGGCGCGCGGTCGCGACCCGTCCCAGTCGTTTATGACTGGCCGGCCTCGAACACTTCGAGGGCCGTCTGGCCAGCGGCGCCCGCGTCCTCCGCGGTTCCGTACGGCTCCGGCGAGACCCTGACAAGGACGCCATCGGCGTCGGTCAAGTGCCAGCTATACTGGCCGTGGTTCTGCCCGCACGCCTCGACGGTGAAGGCGACAGGGGTCGGGTCGTCCACACCCAGGCGTCCTTCAGCGGGTCGCGGCCCCAGCGCGGGCCAAGACGGGAAGTTGCCCGGCAGCGAAAATGCCAAGCGCAAGCGGGTGGCACGCAGTCGGGCCACCATCGGGACAGTCAAAGAGCGAAGCAGTTACAGGATAAGGATGGAACAGTGCTAGGCGGGAGCCTTCGTCAGCTTTCTCTCTCTGATCCCGATGGCGCCATTCCAGCCAGGCAATCGCCCGTAATCATCCCCAATTCTTTCGAAGTACCTTTCCCATTCCACCCGAACATCCATCTTCCGTCGCAGCACAGCCTCGTCCAATTGTTCTTTGACAAGCCGGCCGCCTCGTATGGTCGACCTGCGCAGCTTGGTCATGATATTTGCTGGCGTCATCGTCCCGGATGGAGGGAGAAGTTCGTAGACCTCCTGCATCACACGGTCCCAGTAATCTTCCGACCGGACGTGGTCCAAGCGTTTGCGCAGCCGCTCAACCTCGTCGCGGAGCTCGGCGTTCTGGGTCTCCAGTGCGGCGCAGCGCGACTTGAAACCCTCGGCTTCGACAATCGCCATATCGGCAAGAACAGAGCTCTCTACCCTAAGCTCATCGTTCGCTCGAACGGATGCCTCGACCCTCATGCGCTCGTCGTCGAAGCGAGCCTGGGCCTCGGCCAGCGCGGCACCCCAAACCGCGTTCGCGAAGTCCATCAACGGCGCGAGCACTGGCTTGGGCAACTCGGCTTGCTGCGACCGCGGCTCGTAGGCTCTTTCCACCTTCCAGTCCCGTAGGTGCGGCCCCACGGCCTTGGACGAGCCTCCGTTCGCCCCGAGCTCCTCGCGAGCCCAATCGCTTCGCAACTCGGCGATAACGGAGGTCTGCGATACCGGGTCGCCACGCTCCGCGAGCCGGTCGGCTGCAATCCACACCTGATCCCTGGTCGGCATCGCACATCACCTCCGACAGGGAGGATCCGACGAGCACGTAAACAAAGCGCTCCAGGGAAGCGGAAAGAAAGCCGGACTTTCCGCTTCCCGCTTTCCGGCAGTGTCACGGTGACAAAACCGACCGCCGCGGCGTCGATAACAGCACACCCCGAAGCGATGGCTCAGAGCACCAAGGCGGACGCGCCGCTGCAAGGCGGCACGGAAACCCATGGTTGCCGGTGCCGGGCCGCAGCATGCTGACATCTGGGCGCCTGCCGTAGTCTGGCTGCTGAGCTCAGGCGGCAAAGCTTCATGGCGGCCGCATAACACGTAAATGGTGGCTCGGGCCTTCCCGCCCGCGAGAGGTCGAGCTCGACGTCGGTCATGATCCGGCGCTTGCCGGTCAGCGTCGCCTCGACCAGCGGGCCGATGTCCTCTCATATGCTGGCCCAGACCTCGGGGAAGGGACGGCTCAGTGCGGTGGGCAGCCGGTAGCCGAGGATCAGGCGGTAGGCGTCGTTGTAGAAGCAGAGCAGGTTCAATCCCTAGGCGAGGAACATCACGGTCGGGCAGGCCAGCATTAGGGAGAGAGCGGAGCGCAAGGCCGGGTGCAACCCTCCGGCGGCCCGAGCGACGTCGCCGACCAATCTCGGGCGCGGATCACCCCGCCGGTCTCGCCCCCGGGCGGCAGTAACGGGTATGCGTCAGACATGCCGTGCGCGGCCCGTCATCCCGTCGTCGGACGCTCGCCGGCCGCCCGGCCAGCGCGACGCGTCGCCCAAGGCATCCGAACGGCCCGGTGCTGTCGGCGGCGTCACGAGGCGAGAGTTCCTGCCAAGCATCGCGGCCGCGTCATCTCTCGGTTCGGTGCGGACCGGGGGCCTGCCACGCTGGACCGGGTCCGGACCCTAGATAGGGCGTGGAAGGTCCCATGACCGCTCGCCTGGCCAATGGTCCGCGTGCCGGATGCGCGGCATCGGCGGTTTTGGGCACCAAAGCGTGTCCATTCCCGTTATGAGGTTACCACAGGGCCGAGCGTGAGCCCTGCGTCCCGGTGAGCCATGACGGACCAGCCTACCCAGCCACCGCCTCCCGTCCTGAGGCAGGCATCCTCGACGTTGTGGACCGCCTTCTTGGGCGTCGCCCTCGTCGGCCTGGTCGCCTTGCCTCGACGGCGGACCGGGACGCCGAGCCCGATGGACCGCGGCAAGGCGGGCCCGGGGCTCGGGACGGAGGAAGGCCCCGCCTCGCACGAGGGCACCGCGGCCGAGCGCTTGGCCGACCGCGAACCGGAACGCGGGCGTCAGGCGAACACCCCGTCCGAGATCCCGGCCGAGGGCTGGAAGGACATCGGGCTCCGCCTCTACCGGGAGTTCTCCAACGACCGCATCCTGCTGGTCGCGGCCGGGGTCACCTTCTACGCCATCCTGGCCCTGTTCCCGGCCATCGCGGCTCTCGTCTCCATCTACGGAGCCGTGGCGGACCCCGGCACGATCAGCGACCAGCTGAACAACCTGCGCGGCATCCTGCCGGACGGCGCCATCGACATCGTCGGCGCCCAGGTGAAGAGGCTGACCGAGAAGGGCGATACCGCCCTTGGGCTCACCGCCCTGGTGAGCATCCTGCTCTCCCTCTGGAGCGCCAACGGCGGAGTCAAAGCGGTCTTCGACGCGCTCAACATCGCCTACGAGGAGGAGGAGAAGCGCTCGTTCGTTATGCTGAACCTGCAGTCGCTCGCCTTCACCGCCGGCGCGCTGCTGTTCGTCGTGCTGGCGTTGGCCGGCATCGTGGTCGTGCCGGCCGCGCTGCAGGTGCTCGGCCTCGACCAAAAGGCCTGGTACATCGCGCTGCTCCGGTTCCCTGCCCTGCTGCTGCTCGTCGTCGCGGCCCTGGCCCTGCTGTACCGGTTCGGCCCGAGCCGCCGGAAGCCGAAGTGGCGCTGGGTGACCTGGGGCAGCGCCGTGGCCGGCGTGCTCTGGCTGATCGTGTCGGGGCTTTTCTCCTGGTACGTCGCCAACTTCGGCAGCTACAACGAGACCTACGGTTCGCTCGGCGCCGCCATCGGCTTCATGACCTGGATCTGGTTGTCCACCACGGTGGTGCTGCTCGGCGCCGAGCTCAACGCCGAGATGGAGCACCAGACCGCGCGCGACACCACGGTCGGCGGGGAGAAGCCGCTCGGCGCGCGCCGGGCCCGGATGGCCGATACCGTGGCGGCGTCCGCCTGACCGGGAATGCCCGAACGCCCCCGTTCGCCGGCGTGGCCGGGCGGCGATTGCGTGGGGCCGCCCGACGGCCTAACGCGGTCGCTACCGGGACGGGCGGCAGCGCCTGTCCTCGCGCGGTCCGTCCCGGCGCCCGGTTCGAACCGCTTCCCGCCTTGCTCGCCCCTTCCCGACGCATGCCCCCATCTCGACCCGCCGCCCGCGCGGCCTTCCGCCGGATGACGCCACCGTCGATGGTATGGCGCTTCGGGGGGCGGCCATGAGCGAGGCCGGCAGCGTGCGCCCGCGCGTCCCGGCCCTCACGCCGGACGAGGCCGGCTACCGGGCCATCTTCGAAAGCGCGGTGGGGTTCGCGGTCGTCACCTTGGACCGGGAGGGCCGCGTCACCGCCTGGAACCCGGGCGCCGAGCGTATTCTGGGCTGGTCGGCCGACGAGATGGTCGGGCGACCCGCGGCGACCTTTTTCACCCCCGAGGACCGCGCCGCCGACCGGCTCGCGACGGAGATGCGGTGCGCCGCCGAAACCGGGCGGGCGGCCGACGAGCGCTGGCACCTGCGCAAGGACGGCACCCGGTTCCGGGCCAGCGGCGAGATGATGCCCCTCCGGGGGCCCGAGGGCGCGGACCTGGGCTTCCTCAAGATCCTGCGCGACCGCACCGAGGCCACGGCGAGCGAGGGTGAGATGCGCCGCGCCCGCGACGAGCTCCAAGTCGTCACCGACGCGCTTCCGGTGCTCATCAGCTTCATCGACCGGGACCACGTCTACCGGTTCGTGAACCGGCACTACGAGAGGTGGTTCGGGCGCCCGGCAGGCGAGATCCTGGACCGCCCCGTGCGCGAGGTCGTGGGCGAGGAGGTCTACGCGGCCCGGCTCCCCTTCATGGCCCGCGCGCTCGCCGGCGAGGACATCACCTTCGACGCGCCGATGCCCTACCGCGGCGAAACCCGGCAATCGGAGATCCGCTACCTCCCGCGCCGGACCGCGGACGGGACCGTGGACGGCATCTTCGTCATGGTCACAGATATCGCCGAGCGCCAGGCCGCGCAGGCCGACCTGCAGGAGGCGGAGGACCGGCTCAGGCTGGCTCTGGAGGGGGCAGGCACCGGCATCTACGACTACGACCTCGTCACCGGCGCCCTGACCTGGGACGCGCGCACCCGCGCCCTGTTCGGCCTGTCGGCGGAGGATCCCGTCTCCTACGATGGCGCCTTCCTGCCCGGGGTGCATCCGGAGGACCGGGAGCGGGCGGACCGCGCGGTCCAGGCCGCCATCGGCTCGCCCGAGGGCTTCGACATCGAGTATCGCGTCGTCGGCCGGCGCGACGGCGTGGAGCGCGTCATCGGCGCCCGCGGAAACACCGTCTTCCGGGACGGCCGGCCCGTGCGCTTCGTCGGCACCGTGCGCGACGTCACCGAGGCCCGCGCCGCGGAGGTGCGGGCACGGCGGCTCGCCGCCCTCGTCGAGCAATCGAGCGACTTCATCGGCGTCGCCGGCGTCGACGGACGGGCCGAGTTCCTGAACGAGGCAGGGCTCAGGCTCGTCGGGCTCGCAAGCCTGGAGGAAGCCCGCCGCTACGATCTCGTGGACTTCTTCGAACCGGCGGACAGGTCGACGGTTCAGGACGAGGCGCTGCCGGCCGTTCGCGAGAGCGGCTTCTGGGAAGGCGACCTGTGCTTCCGCAATTTCGCCACCGGCGCGGGGGTCCCGGTCCACTACACGGTCTTCCCGGTCAGGGACGGGTACGGCGCCGTCACCGGCTACGGCACCGTCACCCGCGACCTCACGGACCGGCGCCGGCAGGAATCCTTCCGCGATGCCCTGATCGCGTTCGGCGACCGGCTGCAGGCCTGCCGCGACACGGCCGAGATGGCGGCCGTCGGGGCGGAGATCATGGCGCGCACCCTCGGCCTCGACCGGGCCGGCTACGGCACGGTCGACGAGACGTTGGAGCACATCGAGATCGAGCGGGACTGGACGGCTCCCGGCGTCGCGAGCATCGCGGGGCGCCACCGCTTCGACGACTACGGCGAAGTCCGGGCCGGCCTCGCCCAGGGCCACGAGGTCGTGATCCGGGACGTGACCGCGGACCCACGCACCGCGGGCGACCCGGGGCCGCTCCTCGCCATCGGAGCCCGGGCCCTGATCAACGTGCCCGTGATGGAGCACGGCCGCGTCGTCGCACTGTTCTTCCTGCACGACCGGCAGCCGCGCGACTGGCGCATCGACAAGCTCGCCTTCGTTCGCGACGTCGCCGAGCGCACCCGGGCCGCCATCGAGCGGTTCCGGGCCGAGGAGCGCCGGCGCGAGAGCGAGGAGCAATTCAGGGCCTTCGCCGAGGCCATGCCGAACCACGTCTGGGCCGCGGACGCGGCCGGGGCGCTCTACTGGTTCAACGAGCAGGTATACGCCTACAGCGGCGCCCCGAAGGGCGGCCTCGACGGCACGGCATGGGCCGCCATCGTGCATCCCGACGACGTCCAGGCGGCGGGCCAAGCCTGGGCGAGCGCGCTTGCGACCGGGAGCCACTACGAGACCGAGTTCCGCATCCGGCGCGCGGACGGCGCCTACCGCTGGTTCCTCGTCCGGGCCGAGCCGCTCCGCGGACCGGACGGCGCGGCCGTACGGTGGATCGGCACGAACACCGACATCGAGGAGCGCAGGCGCGCCGCGGCCCAGCTGGAGGGGCTCAACCAGACCCTGGAGCAGCAGGTCGAGGAGCGCACGCGCGACCGCGACCGGATGTGGCGGCTCTCGACCGACGTGATGCTGGTGGCCCGCTTCGACGCGACCATCGTGGCGGTCAACCCGGCCTGGACCGCGCTGTTCGGCTGGTCGGAAGCCGAGCTCGTCGGGCGCTCGTTCATGGACCTCGTCCACCCGGACGACGCGGCCTCCACCGCCGCTGCCGCGGGCGACCTCTCGGCCGGGTCGGTCATACCTCGGTTCGAGAACCGCTACCGGCACAAGGACGGCGGCTACCGCTGGCTGTCCTGGACCGCGGTGCCGGACGAGACCTTCATCCACGCGGTCGGGCGCGACGTGCAGGCCGAGAGGGAGGCCGCGCAGGCGCTCGCCAAGACGGAGGAGGCGTTGCGCCAGTCGCAGAAGATGGAGGCGGTCGGGCAGCTCACAGGAGGCCTCGCGCACGACTTCAACAACCTGCTCACCGGCATCTCGGGCTCGCTGGAGCTCCTTCAGACCCGCATGACCCAGGGCCGCCTGACCGACCTCGACCGCTACATCAACGCCGCGCAGGGCGCCTCGAAGCGCGCGGCGGCCCTGACGCACCGCCTGCTCGCCTTCTCGCGCCGGCAGACGCTGGACCCCAAGCCGACTGACGTGAACGCCCTCATCCACGGCATGGAGGAGCTGGTCCGCCGGACCGTCGGGCCCGCCATCCACATCGAGGTGGTCGGGGCCGCGGGGCTGTGGCCGGCGCTGGTGGACCCGCCGCAGCTTGAGAACGCGCTGCTGAACCTCTGCATCAACGCCCGAGACGCCATGCCCGAGGGCGGCCGCATCACCATCGAGACGGCCAACAAGTGGCTGGACGAGCGCGCCGCCCGGGAGCGCGAGCTACCTCCGGGCCAGTACCTCAGCCTCTGCGTCACCGACACGGGCACCGGCATGACCCCGGACGTCATCGCCCGCGCCTTCGACCCGTTCTTCACGACGAAGCCCACGGGTCAGGGCACCGGGCTCGGCCTCTCCATGATCTACGGCTTCGCGCGCCAATCGGGCGGGCAGGTGCGCATCTACTCGGAGGTCGGCGAAGGCACGACGATGTGCATCTACCTGCCGCGCCACTACGGCGACGCGGAGGGCGCCGAGGGCCTGCCGGACCTGGCCTCGGCCCCCCGCGCCGAGCAAGGCGAGACGGTGCTCATCGTCGACGACGAGCCGAGCATCCGCATGCTGGTCACCGAGGTGCTGGAGGACCTGGGCTACACCGCCATCGAGGCGGCGGACGCGGTCGCCGGCCTCAAGGTGCTCCAATCGGACGTGCGCATCGACCTCCTGGTGACCGACGTCGGCCTGCCCGGCGGCATGAACGGGCGCCAGATGGCGGATGCGGGCCGCGTGGGCCGCCCCGGCCTGAAGGTGCTGTTCATCACCGGCTACGCCGAGAACGCCGCGGTGGGCAACGGGCACCTGGAGCCCGGCATGGCCGTCCTGACCAAGCCCTTCGTCATGGAGACCCTCGCCACCCGCATCAAGGATCTCATCGCGGCGCCTTGACGCCCGGCACCGCCCGCATGACGCAGCCCGTCATGCGCCGCGGCTTCCCCACCGGTAACCCTGACGGGCGGCGAGGCTGCCCTGCCCGACCGTTCCGCGCTATGCAGGCGGGAGCAGAGCGCGACCGAATCCGGCTCCGGCGGGCCGGTCGCGTTTCCCTCTCCATGCTTCCCGCGCAAGTCGAGGCGGCGTGGCGCCACGTATCGCCGACCCGTCGATGACCGCTCTCCCCGCTCCCATGGCCGACGTCCTCGATCCGGCACGGCTCGCGGCCCTCGAAGGCTACGACATCCTCGACACGGCTCCGGAGAAGGGTTTCGACGACGTCGTCCTGCTCGCCCGCAACGTCTGCGAGACGCCCGTCGCCCTCGTCAGCCTCGTGGCCGCCGACCGGCAGTGGTTCAAGGCGCGGGCCGGGTTCCCGGAATGCGGGACCGACCTGAACGCGTCCGTCTGCGCCCACGTCCTCGCCGAGCCGGACCTGCTCGTCATCCCCGACCTCAGCCGGGACCCGCGCACCCGGTCCAATCCCCTCGTCTCCGGCGAGCCGCGCATCCGCTTCTATGCCGGCGCCCCGCTGCGCGCGCCGGACGGCAAGGCGCTCGGAAGCCTCTGCGTCATCGACCTCGCGCCGCGCGAGGGGCTGACCGCCGTCCAGGCCGAGTCCCTGCGCGCGTTGGCCGGGCAGGTCATGGCGCAGATGGAGTTGCGGCGCGCCTTGGCCGCCCAACGCCGCCTGCTCGACCAGCGCGAGGCGGTGATCCGCACGCAGGCGGCCCTGTCGGCGGCCGGCGGCGACCTGGCGCCGATGCTCGACGCCCTGGTGACGGGAGCGATGGACGCCATGCCCCATGCGGAGGGCGCCGTCATCGAGACGCGCGAGGGCGAGGAGCTCGTCTACCGCGCCACCAAGGGCGTGCTCTCCCCGCACGCCGGCCTGCGGGTGCCGTTGCGCGGCAGCCTCGCCGGGGCCTGCCTGCTCTCCGGCGAGCCGCTCCTGGTGCCCGACGTGCTCGTTGACCCGCGGGTCAAGCGCGACCTCGTCGCCGCCTTGGGCCTCCGCTCCTGCATCCTGGCGCCGGTGCGGCGCGGCCGGGAGGCCGTCGGCGTGCTCAAGCTGCAGTCGGGCCGGCCGGGGGCCTTCGGCCCGACGGACCTGAAGCTCGCGCAGGTCCTCGCCGGAGCCGCGTCGGCGGGCCTCACGGAGGTCGCCGAGGCCGAGGCCAAGCGCGAGGTCGAGAGCCGGCTCCGGCGCGCGCAGGAGGCGGGCGGCGTCGGCGTCTTCGCGGTCGGGCGCGACGGCGTCCTGCACGCCACGCCCGAGTTCTGCCGGCTCTACGGCCTGCCGCCGCGCGACAGCTACCCGTCCACCGAGTTTGAGCGGTTGGTCGTCCCCGAGGACGCCCACCTCGTCTCGACGGCGGCCTCGCGGCTGAACGGGCAGGCTCCTCGCGACGTGGAGTACCGCATCCGCCGGCCCGACACCGGCGAGGTCCGCTGGATCGCCCGCAAGGGCGAGCTCGAACGCGACGCGGCGGGAAGGCCGGTGCGCTTCGTCGGCGTGGCGCGCGACGTCACCGAGCAGCGCGCCGCGCGGGAGGCGCTCGCGGAGAGCGAACGGTACAAGACCGTGCTGCTGGAGCTCGGCGACCGGCTGCGCGACCTCGCCGAGGTGCCCGAGATGACGCGGGCGGCGGCGGAGGCCGCCGGCAGGGCCTTGGGCGCCAGCCGTGCCGGGTTCGGCCGGCTCGACGCGACCGGCGAGCACCTGAGCGTCGAGCCGGACTGGACGGCGCAGGGTCAGGCGAGCGTCGCCGGCCGCCATCGCCTGGCCGATCACGGCGACCTCCACCACGGGCTCATGCGCGGGGAGCCGCTCGTGGTCCGCGACGCCGGCGCCGACCCGCGCACGGCGGCGTCCGTCCCGGCGCTGCGGGCCATCGACGTCGCGGCCTTCGTCGACATGCCGCTGCGCGAGCGCGGGCGCACCGTGGCGCTGTTCTTCGTGCACGACCGCGTTCCCCGCGCCTGGACTTCCGAGGAGATGGCGTTCCTGCGCGCCGTGGCCGACCGGGTCGAGGTCGGCGTCGCACGGCTGCGCGCCGAGGAGCGGCAGCGGCTGCTCAACCACGAGCTCTCGCACCGCATGAAGAACCTGTTCTCGATGGTGCAGGCGGTCGTGGCGCAGACCCTGCGTGGCGACACCGACGTCGGGACGGCGCGCGAGGTGCTCTCACGGCGCCTCGTCGCGCTCGGCAAGGCGCACGACATCCTGCTCGGGGGAACGGCCGAGCGGGCACCGCTGGCGGCGGTCGTCCGGCAGGGCATCGGCGTCCTGGAGGGGGTGACGGAGCGCGTGCGGGTCTCCGGGCCCGGGATCGAGGTCGGCGCCAAGTCTGCACTCTCCCTCGCGCTGATGCTGCACGAGATGACCACGAACGCCGTCAAATACGGCGCGCTCTCGGTTCCCGAGGGGCGGGTCGAGCTGTCCTGGTCCGTCTCCGAGGGCGGCGACGGACCCACGCTGACGCTGTCCTGGCGCGAGCGCGGCGGTCCCCCTGTCACGCCTCCGGCTCGCCAGGGGTTCGGGACGCGCCTGATCGAGCGCGGGCTGACCGGCCAGGTCGGCGGCACACTCGCGCTGGACTACGCGCCCGAGGGCGTGACCTGCGTCGTTGAGGCGCCCCTTCGCAACTTCCAGGACGAGGGCGGAGGCGGTTAGAAGCCCACCCGCGGCGAGCCCCGCCGCCGAGCCGAGACCCTGCCGCTTCCGGATGCAACCGCCGCCAGCCTCCCGCCCCTCGGTCCTCGTCGTGGAGGACGAGCCGATGGTCCGCATGGTGGCCGTGGACATGCTTGAGGATGCCGGCTTCGCCGTCCTGGAGGCGCCCACCGCCGACGCGGCCTGGGCGCTCCTGGAGCGGGCGCCGCGGGTCGACCTCCTGTTCACCGACATCGACATGCCGGGCTCCATGGACGGCCTCGCCCTCGCCGGCCGGGTCGCCGAGCGTTGGCCGCACATCGGTCTCGTCGTCACCTCGGGCCGGTTCGGGCTCCGCGACGACGACCTGCCCGACGACGGACGGTTCCTGCCGAAGCCCTACTGGCAGACGCAACTCCTCGAAACCATCCGGGCGGTTTCCTAGTCCGAGGCCGGCCGCATACGCCCGCCGTTGGGCGCAGGAACGAAGCCGGGGCGAAACGCGCGGGCGGAACGGGCGGTCGTCCCGGACGGCTTCGAGGCACGCGCCTCCGCATCGGCCTGCGCCACGTGGGCCGCGTGGCGGCGCTTCAGCTCCTCGAAGGCCGCGAGGAGGTCGTCGGCTTGGTCGGTGGGCAGATCTTGGGCCCGCAGGCGGTCGACGGGCGCCCGTTGCCTGGCGACGTGCCCCTTCTCCCCCGCACGTGCCGCCAGAGATTGGCGGTCCCGGTATCGCAATCGCGCAACGTGCCGGCATCGAGGGCCGTGAACGTCGCGTCCTGGGACTTCAGACCAAGCCGGTGCGGGGCGCTCCGTCTGCGGGCGCGAAGGATGCCCCGGCTTCAGGGTGCCGGCTTGGGCCGGAGCTCCACGACGTTGCCGCCTTCCGGCGTTCCCGCGGCAGCATCCCCCAGCGCCTCGGCGACCTTGCGGGCGAGCTGCTCACGCTTGAACGGCTTGCCGATGAGCTGCACCCCGTCGTCGAGCCGGCCGTGGTGCACGATGGAGTTTTCCGTATAGCCGGACATGAAGAGCACCTTGACCCCCGGCCGCACCATGCGGACGCGCTCCGAGAGCTCGCGGCCCCGCACGCGACCCGGCAGGACCACGTCGGTGAGCAACAGGTCGACGGAAGCGGCGTTGGCGCCGAACACCCGCAGCGCCTCCTCGCCATCGCCCGCTTCCAGGACGCGGTAGCCGAGGTCGCCCAGGATCGCGCAGGCGATCTCGCGCACCGCCGCCTCGTCCTCCACCACCAGAACCGTGCCGGTGCCGCGCGGCAGGTCGATGGGTGCGCCCGCGCGGTGGGCGGCGACTGCGGCTCCCAGAGCGCGAGGCAGGTAGAGCTTCACCGTCGTGCCCTCGCCGGGCTCCGAGTAGACCTTCACGTGGCCGCCCGACTGCTTGACGAAGCCGAACACCATCGCGAGCCCGAGGCCGGTGCCCTTGCCGTCGGGCTTGGTCGTGAAGAACGGCTCGAACACCCGCGTCAGCACCTCGGGCGTCATGCCGTGGCCGGTGTCGGAGACCGCCACCATCGCGTAGTCGCCAGGCGTGACCTCGGCGTGGTGGCGCGCGTATTCGTGGTCCAGCACCTTGTTACCGAGCTCGATGGTCAGCCGCCCCCCGCTCGGCATCGCATCCCGGGCGTTGAGGGCGAGGTTCAGGACCGCGCTCTCCAGTTGCGCCGGATCGGCCATCGCCGGCCATAGTCCGGCGGTCTCGATGTATCGCACTTCGATGTGCTCGCCGAGGGTGCGGCGGAGGAGCGGGATCAGGTCTGGCATGGTCGCGGCGAGGTCGATGGCGGCCGGCGCCAGGGGCTGCTTGCGGGCGAATGCGAGGAGCTGGCCGGTCAGCGTGGCTCCGCGCTGGGCCGCCCAGGACGCCCGCTCGATGCGTGTCTGCAGCTTGGCGTCGCCGTCGAGCTTGGCTCGGACGAACTCCAGGTTCCCGAGGATGACCTGCAGCAGGTTGTTGAAGTCGTGCGCGATGCCTCCGGTCAACTGCCCGATGGCCTGCATCTTCTGGGCCTCGCGCAATACCCCCTCGGCCTGGGCGCGCTTGGTCATGTCCGAGATGGTCAGGACGAAGCCGCCGTCCGGCATCGGGGTGCGGCGGATCTCTAGGTGGTGCCCGTTCGCGGCCTCCCGCTCGTAGGTGATGGCCTCGCGCGGGTTCCGGCTGCCGTGACGGACCTGGTCCTCGGTCTCCAGCGCGGGGCGACCGGGCTCCGCCGTGTGCTCGACGAAGGTGGCGTAGGGGGCGCCCGGCCGCAGCATGGCCTTGGGCAGGTCGAGCAGCACCTGGAAGCACTCGTTCCAGTTCTTGAGCTTGCGGTCGGGCCCGAAGACTGCGACGCCCTGGCTGAGACTGTCGAGGGTGGTGCGCAGCCGCAGCGCCAGCGCCCGCTGCTCGGCCTCGGTCCTGTAGGAGCGGGACCATGCCTGGTTCAGCAGGCGCGCCGCCGAGAGCAGCGTCAGGACCGCGAGCGCCGAGCCGGCGATGACGAGCCAGCGCACCCAGGCCGCGCGGGCGTCGTTCTGGGCCAGGCGCTCATCGAGGAGCCGCTGCTCGTCGGCCAGCATGGCGGCGAGCACGCCTTCCGCCTCCCGCATGCGGTTGCGGCCCTCGTCGGTCTCGACGATGCGCAGCGCCGTCTCCAGGCCGCCGTCCCGGCGCGCCTGCACGGTCTGGGCGAGTTCCTCCAGCTTCTGCTGGACGACCGGGGCCAGCGCTCGCAGGCGCTCCTGTTGCCTCGGGTTGTCGGCGGTCAGCTTCTGCAACTCGCCCTGCAGGACCCCGATGCGGTCGCGGCCCTCCCGGTAGGGCGAGAGGTACTCGTCCTTGCCGGTGAGGAGGTATCCCCGCTGGCCGCGCTCGGCGTCGCGCACGGCGACGGCGAGGTCCTTCATCGTGGCGAGGACGGAGTAGCTGTGCCGCGACCACTCCCGGGCCTCGCGGGAGGCGTTGAGCCCCTCCCAGCTGAGGGCCCCGATCAGCCCCAGGAAGATCAGCGGGACGACGAGGAAGAGGACGTTGGCGCGCCTGACGAGATACTGGCTCATGCTGACCGTGTCCGTGCCGTCCCCGTCGGGCGCCATCCCGGCGCAGGCGCCCGAGGGATTCGACCCGGAAGGCCAAGTCAATATGCGAGGTCTGCGGCAGGGTCGCGGCGGATACGCGCCGACCTGCCGAGGCGCGGGCCTCGCCGCCCACCCCGCGTCCACTGTCGAATCCGCCGTCCGCGCAACGAACCGTGGCCGTTCGCCGTTGTCCGAAGCCCAGGAACGGACCCCATCCATGATCGTCCTTGCCCTTCTCCTAGCCGGCAACCTCGCCGTCGCCGGCGCCTTGTCCCTCGTGACGGTCGTCGCCGACTGAGGCGCCTCGCGCCGCGGCGAGGCCAGCATGGCGAACGGCGCCCGCATGCCCGGCCTGCTCTGGGCCATGAGCTTCGACGAGCGCGGATGCGGCCGCCTGCTTGAGGCCGGGGCGGCGCTCCCGGACCCTGACGCCTTCGGCGCCGGCTTCCTCTGGCTGCACATCGACCTCAAGGCGGCGGACCTCGCGTCCCTGGTGGATGAGGGACGCCTCGGTCCCCGGCCACTCGCCGAGGCTGTCTTCCGGCCCGACGAGCACCAGCGCGTCACCGTCGCCGACGGGTATGTGGGCGGTGTCGTCGCGGACCTGTCTCGGCCCGGCGCCAAACCGGATGCCGCGGGCCGGCTGCATTTCGTGATGGGCCCGCGCTCGCTGGTCAGCGGCAGGCGGGGGCCGGCCGAGAGCCCGGACGCCACCCGCGCGAGCGCCGAGACGGGCCGGCCGATGCCCTCGTCGGTGCTGCTGCTGGAGACGATGGTCGACTACGTGGTCGCGGCGATGGCGGCGTCGGGCCTGCGGTTGTCCGAGGAGGTGGACGGCATCGAGGACCGCGTGCTCGACGGGCGCGTGCGCGACGATAGGAGGCGCCTGGGCCCGATCCGTCGCAGCGCCGTGCGCCTGCACCGGCAGGTGCTCGGGCTCGCCGGGGTGTTCCACCGGTTGGAAGAGGACGACGCCGCGCGGGACCTCCACGGCCCGGCGGTCGCCGTGGCGGCCCGGCTCGCCCAACGGCTGGATGCCCTCGACCGGGACGTGACGGCCCTTGCCGAGCGTGCCCGGCTCCTGCAGGAGGAGGTCGCCGCCCGGCTCGCGGAGGAAAGCAACCGCCAGCTCTACGTGCTCTCGGTCCTCTCGGCGCTGTTCCTGCCGCCGACCTTCATCACCGGGTTGTTCGGCATGAACGTGAAGGGCCTGCCCTTCGCCGACGACCCGCGCGGGTTCACGGTCGTCCTCGCCCTGTCCCTGCTGTCGGCGGCGGCGACCTTCGGCATCATCCGGGCGCTCGGCATCCGGCCGCCTCGCGGCTGAAGGCCGGCGCCATCCGAGCGGAGTTCCGTCATGTCCTTCTCCCGCGTCTTCAGCGCCTTCGCGGGCAAGGTGTCCAGGTGGGCCGGCCATCCGGTCGCCTTCGCGCTCGGGGCCGCCACCGTCCTGGCCTGGGCCGTCAGCGGGCCGTTCTTCGGCTACTCCGAGACCTGGCAGCTCGTCATCAACACCGGCACGACCATCGTGACCTTCCTGATGGTGTTCCTGATCCAGAACTCACAGAACCGCGACGGGGCTGCCATTCAGGCCAAGCTCGACGAGCTGATCCGCGTGAGCGCCGCCCAGAACCGCTACATCGGCATCGAGAACCTCACCGAGGAGGAGCTCGACGACCTGCGCAGGCGCTGCGAGACAAGGGCCAAGGCCGAGCGCCTCGACGACGCGATGGACGCCGCCGACGCCGCCGAGGACCGGGCGCGGGAGAAGGCGGCCAGGGCGGCCGAGCGCGTCGGCGGGGCCTGACCGGCGGCGAGCGCGCCGGGGGACCCGTCGTCGCGCATCGGTCCCGTCGTATCGGGCACGGGTTGTTCGGCCGGGGCGTGCCTGAGGTGGCTTTCGAACACGTGCGACGACTTCGGGCGGCGGAAGCCCAGACATTCGCACGGCCTCTGCTACGGACGGAACGATGTCTTTGCTTCAGGTGTGGCGACGCCGCCGCATCCGGACCGGCGCCGTCCGGATACGATGCGCGCCTCTTCCGGGACACGGTATGCGGACCCCTTCTCCATCGGCGCTGCCGCGCCTCGCCGCAGGCATCATGTTCGCAATCGCCCTCGGCACGGCCTCGGCCGTCCAAGCGCGTCCGGACGCGTCGGACGGCGAGCGCAAGGGCGCCGAGCCCGACAAGCTCGACACCGAGAACCTGTTCGGCTTCACCGAGGGCACCGACACCGGCAAGAAGGGCGAGCAGGAAGTCCTGGTCGACACCGTCGGACGGTTCGGCAAGCGCCGCGACGGCCCCGGACGCTCGGGCTACGGCGCGGCCCAGCCCATCGTCAGCTACCAGTACGACCCGACCGACGACTTCAGCATCGAGCCCGGCCTTTGGTTCGACGCGCGCGACAGCCGCAACGTCGCCGGCGTGCCCGACAAGTCCTTCGGCACCTTCAATGGCGGTTCGCTGGAGCTGAAGTACCAGTTCTTCAAGCGCACCGACGCGCGGCCGTACAGCCTCGCCGTGCAGGCGGAACCGCAGTACGTCCGCATCACGCCCATCGAAGGCCAGGGCGCCGATGTGTTCAGCGTCGAGACCCGCCTCATCGCCGACGCGCGGCTCGTCCCTGACCGGCTCTGGGCGGGCTTCAACCTGATCTACGACCCGCAGGTCGCGCGCCTGAAGGGCTCGGGCGAGGTCGACCGGTCCTCGACGCTGTCGGTCTCGGGCACGCTGATGGCGAAGGTCGCAGGCGACCTCTATCTCGGTCCCGAGGCCCGGTACATGCGCGCCTACGAGGGCGCGTTCCTGAACCGCTTCGAGGGCCACGCCGTGTTCGTCGGCCCCGTGCTGCACTACCAGGTCATGGAGAAGGGCTTCCTCACCGTGGCCTACTCGACACAGGTGTCCGGGCACGACCGCGACCCGGACTTCGCGGACCGGGCGTTCAACCTCAACCAGTTCTCACGCCACAACCTGCGAGTACGCTTCGGCGTCGAGTTCTGAGGCGGCCGCCCGGCCCGCTGCCCGCGCCCGACGGAAGCCCGGTCGCCCGGGCCGGTCTCGTCCGCTGCGCGGTGCGATGTCCGCTCAGGCCGCGACCTGCTCCAGGGCCTCGGCGAGCTTGCTGGCGAAGGCGTCGCCCTTGTAGATCTCTGAGACCGCCTGCTTGAGCTTCTGCTCGTCCTCGGTGCGCCCGAGCGCCTTCGCATAGGCCGCCGCCGAGCCGAAGCCGGCCAGTCCGTAGTGCGACATGCGCTGGTACTGGGCGATGATCACGACGTCGCGCAGCTTGCCGTCGCTCGGCGCCTCCTTGATACCGTGCTTCTTGGCCTCGGTGACCAAGCCTTCCATGCCCTTGCAGTGCTCGGGCTCGGCCTCGCCGCCGTTCTGCTGGATCAGGCCCTTGAGGATGTCGGTGTGCTTCTGGATGCCGCCGACAGAGTGTTCGAGCATCTGCTTGAGCTTAGCGTCGCTGGCGTGGCCGCTCAGCTCCTTGACGGTCCGGATCATCTGGTCGTTGGCCGACCAAAGGTCCTTCATCTCGTCGAGATAGACGTCCTTTAGACTGTTGGGTGCTGACATCGGCGGCTCCTGAAGGTCTGCTTCTCTGCCAACACGACCCCGTTCGCGATGTTCCTGGCCGCGGCACGGCGCCCGGCCGGCGGAAGAGGTCCCGTCCTCCTACCTGTCTCCCGCCTCCGGCGCGGTGGTCCGCGACAGGGGACGTGGACCACGCGGTGGCCGGCAAGCCGGCAGCGGCCTCGACCCCGCTCGGGGCACCTACTTGATCTTGCCGCCCTTCTTGCCGAGTTCGGCTTGGGCCGAGGAGGACGTGCGCGGGTTCGACTTGCCCTCGTGGCTCGCCTTGGCGTTGGCCTTCTTCGCCGTCGCGCTGCCGTGGCCCTTCTTCTCGGTCATGGTCGTCTCCTCGGATAATGACCGGGAAGTCCCCGGCCACGTCGCGGTTCCGCGGGCAGGCTGCCTGTGGTATTCACGCGTGCTTCAGGTCGTCCGGGACCTTGCCGCCGTTCTCGGCGAGCTTCTGCACGACCTGCTTGTGCAGCCAGACGTTCATGGAGGCCGAGTCATCCTTGTCGCCCGTGTAGTGCAGCTCGTCGGCGAGTTGCTTGCGGGCCTGCAGGCTGCTGTCGAGGTCGAGCAGCTTCATGAGGTCGACGATGGACCGCTTGTAGTCGAGCTCCTGCCCCTTCCGGGCGGCGAGGTCGGCCAGCACCTGGCCCACGTCCACGTTCGCCTGTCCGGCGCCGGCAGGGCCTGCGGCCACGGGGGACGGCGCCCCGCTCATCGAGGGCGCCGCGGCGCCGCTCGCCGAGCCCGCCTGCCCGTCCTGGCCCTGCGCCGCGGCCGACACGCTCGGCGTCTCCGAGGCGTGCGGGGTCGCCGCATGGGCGCTCGCGCCGCCGCCGAAGATCTTTGACATGATCGACCCGAAGATGCTCATTCCGTCCTCCGCACTCGTGGGGTCCCGAAGGACCGGCGCACCCGACAACGAAGCGATTCCATCCGGCGTTCCCGTATCGCGCCTGGTCTAGGGACCGGCCGCGGCGGGAAGCGCCCGGGCATCCGCGCCGGACGAGGCGTACCTTTCGGGTGCCGAGAACAGGACCAACCGGTCGCCCTGCTCCAGCTCGCCGAGCTCGTGCTCCGGCGACGGGAAGGCGAGGCCGCCACCGGGCCGGACGACCAGCAGGCAATCGGAGGTCCGGATTTCGCCGGTCCCGGCCGGCGCCACGGCGAAGCGCCATCCTGCGGCGTGGCGCGCGGCGAGTGTCTCGAAGTCCAGGCCGCCATCGCCCAGGACCTTCCCGCGCAGGTCCCGGCTCACGCCCGTGTCGACGTGCAGGAGGTGGTCGGCCGAAGGCGCGACCTGGTAGACCCGCTCGCGCCCGAGCTCCGGAGCGAGGCGTGTGCAGACCAGCGCGTTGTAGAGCTCGTCCCGGGTCGCCGCGAGCAGGTGGTCCGGCGGCTGGTCGGCCAAGCCCTCCTCGGCGTGGCGCGAGAGGAGTTCGGCCTGCAGCGTCGGCACGCCTGCGGCCCGGGCTTCCCGCAAGGCTCCGGGATAGGTGTCGACCAGCAGGACCGGCACCCCTTCGCGATGCAGCGTCAGGGCGAGCTCGCTCGACCAGGGCGAGGCGCCCACGACGGCGAGCCGCTCCGCGTCGCCGGCGACCGAGAGGCCGAGCCGACGCGCCAGGGGGGCGAGCGAGAAGCCGTGGGCGAGCACGGTCGCCACGATGACGGCGAACACCGTCGGCTGGATCAGGTCGCCGCCGGCGTACCCCGCCTCGGTCAGCCTCGGACCCGCCAAGCCCGCCACGGCGGCCGCCACGATGCCGCGCGGGCCGATCCAGCCGACGAACATGCGCTCGCGTCGGCTCATGTCGCTGCGCCACGTCGCGAGCCAGGTCGCGGCGGGCCGCACCAGGAACAGCGTCGCGGCCGTCAGCGCCAGGATGGGCAGGGAGAGCTTGCCCAGGACCGCGGGGTCGAGGTCGGCGGTGAGCACCACGAACAGGCAGGAGACCAGCAGGACGACGAGCGCCTCCTTGAACCGGCGCAGCTCCGCGATGCCGGGCACGTGGAGGTTGGCGAGCGCGACGCCGAACACGGTCGCGCCGATCAGGCCGGCCTCGTGCATCAGCAGGTTCGGGAGCACGTAGGCGATGAGCGCGAGCGCGAGAAGCAGGGGCGTCTTCAGCGTCTCGGGCACGAGGTCCCGGCGAAACGCCCAGGAGACCAGGAAGGCCGAGCCGATCCCGAGGAATGCGGCAGACGCCGCGCCCCCCGCCAAGTGCACCGCCAACTCGGCGACGGCGGGCTGGCCGGGGCGGTCGCCCGAGCCCACCAGGATCTCGATGACGATTGCGGTCAGGATCGCCCCGACCGGGTCATTGGCGATGGCCTCCCATTTCAGGAACGAGCCCGCCCGCCGCTCCAGCCGCGTGTGACGCAGGAGGGGCAGGATGACCGTCGGGCCCGTCACGACCAGGATGGCGCCGAACACCGCCGAAGGCCCCCAGGGCATGCCGCCGATGAGGTGCGCGGCGAGCGTGCCCAGCGCGAAGTTGATGGGCAGCGCGATGGCCGTGAGGCGCAGCACGCCCGCACCGGCGGCCCGGAGTTCGCGGAAGTCCAGCGCGAGACCGCCCTCGAACACCACGATGGCGACCGCTAGGCCGATGAGCGGGCGAAGGTTGGGCCCGAAGGCCCGCGACGGGTGGAGCAGGCCGAGGACCGGACCGACCAGGAACCCGAGTCCGAGCAGGAGGACGATGGCCGGGATGCGCAGGCGCGCCGCGAGCACCTGGGCGGCGACGCCCCCGCCGACGACGCACAGGACCGCCATCGCGACATCTTCTTCCATACGCAACGCTCCGCGAAGCCGCAGCGACATGCCGGCGCCGGACAACGCGCCGGGTGGCGAAGGGTCCCGCCGACCCGTCCGTCGGCGCCGGCAACCGACGAGCCCGCCGCAGGTTGGTCGGCAGGCTCGCGGGCACGGGGGCGGAAGGAGGAAGGACGTGGCGGACGTGGACGAAGCGAGGACGCCTCCGCCCGACCCGGAGGTGTTCAAGGCCGCGGTCGAGGCGGCCGGCGAGGCCATCCTCATCACCTCCGCCGAGCTCGACGAGCCGGGCCCGCGCATTGAATACGCGAACCCGGCCTTCACCCGCATGACCGGCTACGCGGCGCACGAGGTCCTGGGGCGTTCGCCGCGCCTGCTTCAGGGCCCCCGGACGGACCGGGCCGTGCTGGACCGCCTGCGCGCCTGCCTCGAAGCCGGCGAGTTCGCCCAGGGCGAGGCGTTGAACTACCGCAAGGACGGTACGACCTACGTGGTCGAGTGGCTGATCACCCCGGTACGGGACGCCGACGGCCGGATCACGCGCTGGGTGTCGGCGCAGCGCGACATCACCGAGCGGCGCGCGGCCGAGGACCGCCAGAACCTGCTGGTGCGCGAGCTCCACCACCGGGTGAAGAACACGCTCGCCACCGTGCAGGCCGTGCTCAACGCCAGCCTTCGCTCCTCGCTCGGCCTCGCGGAATTCCGGCAGGCGTTCACCGGGCGCATCGCCTCGCTGGCCAAGACCCACGCGCTGATCACCGAGGACCGGGTCCAGGCGGTGTCCTTCGAGCATCTCGTGTCGGCCGAGCTCAAGGCCTACGACGAACCGGGACGCAAGCGGGTGACCGTCGATGGTCCACAAGTCCTGCTCGCCTCGGAGCTGGCCGTCCCGGTCGGCATGGCGCTGCACGAGTTGGCCACGAACGCGATCCGCCACGGTGCCCTCGCCGACCCGGACGGGCGAGTGGAGGTGACCTGGTTGCTCGCCGACGCCCCTGACGGGCGGGTGCTGCGCTGGACCTGGAACGAGCATGACGGGCCGCCCGTCGAGTTGCCGACGCGCGAAGGCTTCGGCTCGCAACTGCTCAACCGGGTCCTCACGCTGCAGGTCGGCGCCGAGGTCGCCATCGCCTTCGACCCGGACGGCTTGCGGGTCACCGTGGACGTCCCCCTGCCGGAGTGAACGGCAGGGGCGGCCCGGGCCGCCCCCGCGTCCGACGCCGCCGGGTCAGGCGTTGACCACGCGGAGCGCCGCCGCCCGCGCGCCGGTCCCGCGGCTTCGACCGGCACGGCAGGTCCGGTTGCGACCGCCTTCCTTGGCCTCGTACAGCGCCGCGTCGGCCTGCCGGTAGAGCGCTTCCGCCGTCCCCGACGTGCCGGGTCCCACCGCCAGGCCGACGCTCACCGTGACGGCACCCGCCCCGGCCGACGGCACCGCCAGGGCGGCGACCGCCTCGTGCATCTTCCCGGCAACCCGGAGGGCGCCGTCCTCGTCGGTGTCCGGCAACAGGATGGCGAACTCCTCGCCGCCGACCCGCGCCGCGATGTCGTCCGGCCGGCGCACGCTCCCGGACAGGCATCGCGCAAGCCCCTTCAGAACCTCGTCGCCGACCGCGTGGCCGTACCGGTCGTTCCAGCGCTTGAAGTGGTCGACGTCGACGAGGAGCAGTGACAGCGGCTTGCCGGTCCGGCGGGCCCCCTCCCAGGCCTTCCCGAAGACCTCCTCGAAACGGCGCCGGTTGGCCAGGCCGGTCAGGGCGTCCGTCCGCGACTGGCGCGCGAGTTCGGCCTGCACGGCGGCGCGGCGGCGGAGCTCGCGCCCGAACAGCAGCGCCAGGGAGACGGTCAAGCCGCACAGCGCGAGTAGGACGGCGCCGATGACGGCGGCCTTCGCGCGCCAACCCGCCTCGATGTCGGCGGTCGCCAGGGCGACGTCGAGCACCAGCGGTAGGTCGCCGACCTGCGTGAAGGCATGGTGCCGCTCGACCCCGTCGCGCACCGAGGCGCCGACGAAGGTGCCGCCGCGCGCCGCCACGAAGCGCGCGAAGGTCGGGGAGCCGGCGATGCTCGCGCCGACGTCGGCCTCCGCGTACGGGTGGCGCATGAGGCGCGTGCCGTCGCGCAGGAAGAGGTTTATCGCGCCCCCGGGCCCGACGCCGAGCTGGTCGAACAGGCGCGAGAAGTAGCTCAGCTTGAGCGTGCCCAGCGCCACGCCGCCGAAGGAGCCGTCCGGCTTGTCGATGCGGCGGCTGAAGGGGAGCACGCGTTCGCCGGTCAGCCGGGAGACGATGGGTCGGCCGACGTGGAGGCCGAGGTCCGCCCGTTCCCGGTGGACCCGGAAGTAGTCCCGGTCGAGGTAGTTGCCCTTGCGGGGCGGCACGGCGCCGGAATCGGCCGCGATGTCGCCGCGCTCGTCGATGACCAGCATCACTCCCATGTCGCGGGCCGTGGCGGCGCGGTCGAACAGCACCCGTTGGCGCATCTCGGGGTTGGCCGCGTCGAGGCCGGGCGTGCGCAGGTTGTCGACCACGGCCTGCAGGGAGAGGTCGATGATCTCGGCGTTGCGGGTGATGTCGCGCTCGATGACCTGCAGGAGGTTCTTCGAGGTCTGCTCGGCCCTGTCCCAGGCGTCGTGGCGGAGGTCGAGCAGCATCAGCGCGGACACGAGGAGCATGCCGACCGGGGCTAGGACCCCGAGAGCGATCCAGGTGGCGGCGGAGCGGGGCCGTCGCGCGGGCGGGCGCGTCAGGACCATCGGCGGGCTCTCCCAGGAATGGCGTTCGTTGCTTGGTTTCTAACGCCCGAACACCTTATGCGCGCTTGCGCCCGGACCTGTGCCTGGCCGCTTAACCGCGTGATGCCTAACGGCCGGTTTGCCCGTCGGGTAGGATCGCGGCCGTCCCGCGTATCGGACCGTGCATGCGCGTCATCGCTGCCCCGGCACCAGGCATACGCGCGCCTGGCCTGGGGAGGAAACAGACGCCGAGCCGGGGGGCCGGCTCGGCGCATTCCCAGGACGGCCGCCGCCGAACCGGCGCACGCTCGACGCGGCGGGGCTCGGGCCGAGGCTTCTCGGTCCCGCGGCCTCGAAGGCCGGGGGCAACCCTGCGCGTCGGTCGGACCTTGTCAGCCGCAGCCATCCTCGGGGAGCGGGGCGACAGCGATCCGCACCTCGCCTCCGCCGTCGAGGTGGGCGTACTCGAACGCGTTGGTCACCAGCTCGTCGGCAGGGAGCCTCGGGGCGCCCGCACGGACCCCGGGGATTAGGCAAAACGCGGCGGCGGCCTTCGGCCTCAGCGTTCGTCCTCGTTCCCGTGGACGCGGACATGCTCGGAAAGCCGGGCGGCCAGACGCTCCCAGTCCTCGGGTAGCGCCTCGCGCACGAGGTTGGCGTACACCTCCTCCAGACCGTTTCCGACCCCGTGCAGGCAAGGGTCCTGGGTGGCCGAGCCCGGGCTCGGATGCCGCTGGTGGCACTGACGCAACGCTTCCCGTCCCAAGCCGGCACCTTCCCGCCGGCCCTGGCCGCGCGTTGACATGGATTGGAGTGGTTCCCGTTAATGAGCCCGGATGTCTTTGGTTTCAGCGCGGCAATTCCACCGGGAGGAGCGGTCGGGGAACGGGGCCATGCCTCAGCGCTACCGGCGCCGGGCGGTGTCGGCGTCGCCGAGGTCGCGAGTTGGTCCTGCATCGCAAACGCCCTCACGCACTCGCGGCGGGTCGAGCCGAGCATGTCCTCGGCGACGAACTGGCCACGGCGGGCCGAGGCCGCCGCGGCCAGTCCGTTGGCGGCGGCGTTCGACGCGACGTGTCGGTTGCGGGCACCGCCATCACCGCCTGCAAGGTCTTCCTCATAGCCGGCACAGAGCGAGCAGCCCCGCAAGGCGTACCCATACTCGCAGGCAAGGGAGGACGGCCGGCAACGCGGCGGCCTCCCTCGCGTTGTCGGTGACGTCGATCTAACCGGAGTCCCCATGCTGAACCCCGCCTATGCCGCGTTCTTGCTCGCCGTCGAGGCACAGAGGGTTATCGAGTTGCGGCTTGTGCGGATCGCCTGGGGCGGAGCGGAGGCGCAGGCCGAGATCGTCTCGATGGTCGGCGAGAAGGTCGTGGCCGCGATGGAGGCCGCCAACACCCTGATGGCCGGCGGGTCGCACGACCAAGTCGTGGCGCGCTACCGCGAGCTTGTCGCCGCCAACGCACGCCGGCTCACCGCCTGAATCCCGCGCAACGTTGCCCCTATCGGCTCACGCCATAGTCCTCGACAAGCCGAACCGGCGATCCGCCTTCGCGGCTACCTTCGAGACGCCGGCGGTCGGTGGAGGGGCGTCGGCTGCCATCGACGCCGGAACGCTTGGCGGACGTGTCTCAGACTGCCGGGCGCCCTCCGGGTCGATGCCCCGCCCAGGATGCCCTCGTCCGCATTAACGTTGCGGACCCGTGTCGGTGGCACGCATAAGGAGCCGAACCGAGACGAATAGTCGACGCGCCGACGATGGCGAGCCAATCCACACTAGACATGATCCGGCGCCGCTGGGCCTCCGAACGCCCCTTCGAGGGGCATGCCACGGAGACCCTGGAGCGGAAGCTCGCCGAGGCGCCTTTGCGGGAAGCGGTCAAGGAACAGGTTCGTCTTGAGTTGCGGCGGCGTGGGGTCTCGGTCTTGATATCGCGTCCCTGAGAATTTCGGATGCGAGGCGGAAGTCGACGGGGGATTTGGGCCGGATCGGCAACTCGCGGAGGAAGGGGGGGGTGCCACACCCGTGTCGTTGGGCCTCCGTCCGGTCGTATCCGGACGGGCCGTCGCACACGGGTAATCGACGGCGAAGCGACATGCCTTCGATTCCGGGCGCCTCCGCGTGGGACCCCTATTGGGCATCCCGGGGAAGAGGATCTCGAATAGCATGCGCCCCGCCTCCTCCGTGGCCACGAAGGCGCATCTTTCCGGCCGCCCCCGGCGCCCAGGCGATCGACCGCGAGGCCCGGGATGGCGGCGCATGCCGCCACGTAGGCCTCATCGGCGCTCGGAAGTTCGAGCCCGGCCTGGTCGGTTTACAGGCGTCTCCGGACACGCACGTCGAGGAAGACCGGACTGGGGCATCCGCCTTCACGGTCCCCGGGAAGCAACCTGCGCCGCGTAGTCCGGTCCCGCCCCATCGAAGGCCCGATGACCTGACGAGGGCGGCACCGGCCTCGCGCTTTCGAGGCTCAGTCTCGGCCGTGGATGAGCAGACCGAGCAGGTAACCCACCCCCACGGCCGCGAGGAGCGCGATCAGAGGGGCCTCCTCCACGTGGCCCCGGACTGCCGCGTTGCCGCTCCGGTAGGCATCGTTGCCGCGCCGATAAACCTCGTCGGCGTCCGGCAATCGCTCGCGGCCGGCCCGCAGGGCATCGCGGGCGATGCCGCCAGCCTGCCCGGCCGCCTGGCTCGCCTGGTCCGCGATGTCGCGCGCCGCGTCCTTGGCCTGGCCGACCAGGTTCTCGACCGTGCCGCGCAACTCGGTCACCTGCCCCTCGGCCTTCGTCTCCTTGTCGCCGGTCAGGCCGCCCACGGCGCCCTCGACCTGGCCCGTCAACTTCTTGGCCTCGCCGGTGACTCGCTTCTCGTCCATGGCATCCTCCTCGGCTCGCGGGATGCGGGCCCTTGCCGTCTCAACGCGGATGGAGGCGGTTCGGACCATGCCGGCCTAGAAGTCGATTTCGGAACCCTATCAACGGCCTACCGTTTCAGAGAGGCTGGTTCTCCGCCCACCCGAAGGAATCGCCTTGATGCCCGACCGCTCCCGGGACCCCGCGACCGGTTCCGTGGAGCACGGACCCTCGCCCGGCTTCGGCCTCGCCGGGGCCGTCCGCGAGCAGGTCCAGGGCTACGCCGCCAACCGGAAGCGGGATGCGGTCCGGGCGGTCTCCGACGTCGCTGCGGGCATCCGGGACGTCGGTGCGGACTTCGCCGGGGCCCCTCACGTGAAGGCTTTCTTCGACAGCGCCGCGGCGGGCGTCGAGGAGCTCTCCGAGGACATCGGGCGCCGCACGGTCGGCGAGCTCTACGACGAGGTCGAGGCCGCCGTCCGGCGTAGGCCCGGCGTCGCCGCGGCCGCCGCGGCGGTGGCCGGCTTCGCGCTCCTCCGCTTCCTCAAGGCGTCGCCGATCCGGCCGGTCCCGCGGTCCCACGCGGTCGTGCCCGTCGACGTCCCGCCCGTCCCGGACATCGAGCGTCGTCCATGAGCGAGCCGCGCCCACGCACCGTTCCGGAGCTCGCCGGCGGCGCCATCCGCGAGACCGGGGAACTCGTCTCGAAGGAGATCGCGCTCCTGCGCGCCGAGATCGCCGAGGGGCTCGGCCACCTCGCCATGGCCTTGGGCCTGTTCATGGCTGCCGGGGTATTCGTCCTGACGGCGCTGCTGGTGTGGATCTTCGCCCTGGTGAAGGGTTTGGCGATCCTCCTCCAGTCGGATGCGCTGGCGGCCCTCCTCGTCGGCGGCGTGTTCGCGGCCATCTCCATCGCGCTCGCCCTTTTCGGCCGCAGCAAGGCTTCCCTCTCGGGATTGGAGCCGACCCGGACCGAGCGGCAACTCAGGCAGGACGCCGCCATCATCACGGAGCGCGTGGACGGATGAGCAAATCGGCGGACGAGTTGGAGCACGAGGTCGAGGCGACCCGCGGCAAACTGGAGACGACGCTGGAGGACCTGGCATCCCGCCTCAACCCGTCGAGCCTAGCGGAGGAGTTGACCGGGACGCGCGATCCGGGAGGCACACTGGGGCTGACCGCCGAGCGCCTGGCCGTGGCGGTCCGGGCCAACCCGCTCCCCGCGCTCCTGGTCGGGGCGGGGCTCGCCTTCCTGGCCTATGAGGCGGTGAGGCAGGGTGCGGAGCGCCGCAGGCTCCGCGTGCTGGCCGAGGAAGCGCCGCGCAGGACCGCTGACGGCATCTTGCCCGGTAATCACCCGGACCGGCTGGAGGACAAGCTGGACGATGCGTTGGAGGAGACCTTTCCCGGCAGCGACCCGGTCTCCGTCAGGATCACCAAATAAGCCGAGCGCGGCCGCGACGCCCTCGCGTTCGAGTCGGCCATGAGCCTGGACCATCCAGCCAAGGATGATCCGATAGGCTGCGCGCCACGCTTCCCACCGTATTCGCCGCGTCTAGGCCAGTGTCCTGGGCGTACGGGTCTGGGCGTCGTCCGCCGCCCCAGCCCGTCGGCCGGCGGCTTGCACCCGGTCGGCATCGTCTGCATGGACGACGGGGGCGACTTCCCGCGGCTCTACGACCCCGCCCTCCCTGCCTTCCACGTGCTCGACGTCGATGCCGTCGCCGTGGGCCGCCGCAACGCGTGCGCGGTGCGGTTCGTGCTCGGCGGTTCCGCCGGCTGCACCCTCCGCCTCGTCGCCGACCTCGACAGGGCCGGCGCGGCCTACGAGGCGCCCGTGAGCCTCGTGCTCCGGGACGCCGGCTGCTTGGCAGCCACGCTCTATCTCGTCGCCGAGTGGCTCGGACTGGCGGACTGCCCGCTCGGCTTCCTCGGCAAGACCTCGTCGAGGCGCTCGGCTTCCCGACCTCGCGATTCATGGGTGTCGGCGCGGTCCAGGTCGGGCGGAGGGCCGCCGGCTGACGCACCCGCAATCCGCCGAGGCGGGCGGGACTGGTCCCATTCCGGGGACGGCGCCATATTGTGCGCCTGGCCCGACCCGGCTTCCGTTGACCCGGCCGGGGGCCGGACGTAAACGGAAACGCAACGGATTCACCTCCCATAACGTTGGTGGGAGAGGGAAGACAGACATGAGTGCCCTTCGGTACAACACCGGAAAGCTGCAGCCGCTCCCCCGCGACGAGGACATGGCCTTCGTCGGAGGGGCGCGTCCGCACGGGCAAGCCGATGCCGCCTGGATGCAGTACCTCGCGGCGAATCCGGGCGATGCCCGCGTCATGGGCCGCATCGTGCGCCGCATGGGTCGCAACCTCAAGGATGCCTTCCCCGGCGAGACCCGCGACCGGAGCTACTCCAACGCCGACTGGCGCGCCGCCGGGTACGAGACCGTCGCCGCCGTCAACGAGCTGCTCGGGCTCGAAGGCCGCTAGGGCCCGCTCATCCGTCACTGGCAAGGATCATCGGCGGCGAACCACGCCGCGAGCGGGAATGCACGTTGTCGACCGTCGGAGACGAGCTGCGCCGCCTGTTGCCGGGCGGGACCAACCCCGACCGCGAGGAGGACAGCGCCCCGGATTGGGGACAGGCGCCCTACCTGCCGACCGACGTGTTCGCCGCGGCGGCCCACCTGCTTGAGGCGTCCGGGGCGTACCAATTCATCGTCGCCCCCTTCGCCGCCGCAGGGGACGGCCGATCCTCGCTACGGTTACGCCGGCCCCACCTTCTCCCCGGCTAAGGCCGACCTCGACCTCTGGGCGGAGATTGGGCGTCGTTGGGCGGACGACCCGGCCGTGCGCGCGGAGATACAGGCCTACTGGGACACCCTGCTCGGCTGCTGGGGCGACAGGCTCGTGCTGACTCCAGGTGCGGACGCGCCTCCGCCGGATTGGTGGTCCGCCTGCCACGCCATGCTCGTGATCGCGGACGAGGCCAGCGGGGATTTCGGCTACGACTACCGCTCGGCCGCGGGCGCTGCCCGTTGGGCGAACCGTCTTGCCGGCTACGCGCTGGAAACGGTGACGGAGCGGCGTCCCATCCCGAGCGCGGACCATCCGGGTGACGGCGGCCATTTCAGCCGGCACGTCGCCCTCGACAGCCTCGGCTCCGACATCGACCGGCACGTGGCGCGGGTCTTCCCGAAGGGCCGCACGACCGAGATCGGATGCACGCTCAGGACCTTCTCGCATAACCTGACGCTGCTGCCACCGCACGGGCGGGCCAACGCCTACTGGCACCAGCCGGGCGGGATCACCGCCGTCGCGGACCGGGACGTCCTGAACCTCATGGTCGTGCCTTTCCCGTACCGGATCCCCCCGGGCTCGTTCCACGGCGCGGAAGGGGTCTCGACGCCGCCGGAGATGCGGTGGGGACGATTCCAGGTCGACCAGCGCTGGCTGCGGCCCGATGGGACGGCCCTCGCCGGCCACGACGCGGCGTGGAGCGTCCCGGCGTCCCGCGCGGCCTTCGCCGACTTCGTCGAGGAGTTGCTCAAGGCGGCGGACAAGGCCGGCGCCGGACCGGTGCACGGCGTGGTCCTGCCGGAGCTGAGCCTCGATTGGGAAACCTACGACGCGCTCGTCCGGCGCCTGTGCCGGAACTGGCCGTCCGTGGAGTTCGTCGTGTCCGGCGTGTCCCAGGACTGCAACGGCCGCGCCGGTAACCAAGTCACAGCCTCCATCCTCCAGAACGCACCCGCCGGCGGCGGCCGGATCGCCGAGACGCACTCGCGGCGCAAGCACCATCGCTGGCAGGTCGACGCGAGCCAAGTGACGGCGTACGGGCTGGAGGCGGAACTCGATCCCGCGGTCCTGTGGTGGGAGCACCACTCGGTCGAGGAACGGGTGCTCCACCTGGATGTCTTCCGCGAGGGCTCCACGATGACGGCGGTCATCTGCGAGGACCTGGCACGCGTCGATCCCGGGCTCGCCCTGCTCCGCTCGCTCGGGCCGAATCTCGTGTTCGCCCTGCTGATGGACGGGCCGCAACGGACCTTCCGCTGGCCCGGGACCTACGCGACGGCGCTCGCGGACGACCCAGGCTCCTCGGTCCTGTCGCTGACCTGTGCCGGGATGGTCGACCGCTCGAACGCCACGTACCTCGCCGGGAATCCGGGCGCGACCGCCCGGCGTACGGTGGCCCTCTGGAAGAACCGGCCCGGTCCCGGCTCGACGAGCCCGCCCAACGATTTCGTCGAGATTGACCTTCCCGACGGCGCGCACGCCGTCGTGTTGCGCTTGGCCGGGACGCGCGCGCACGAGACCACGATGGACGGCCGCCCGAACATCGACACGACCGCTTGGTACCTCAGAAGCCAGCGTTCGGTCGGTTTGGAGCCCGCGCGCGTCGATGCCCTGGGCCTGAACTGGATCACGGGTCCTGCCTGACCCGTCGCGACAGGAGCGCGTGGCGGGCGAAACACCGACCGCCTCGGGAGGTCCTGTCCGTCCAGCCGCACCGTCCAGATAGGCTCGGATTCGTGTCCGCGGACCACCAAACAAAACTCGGTCCCCTTCCCGGCCCCGTTCGTCGCATCCGCGAGCAGCCCTCGTCCACTGGCCCGTCCCTGTGCGAGACGGCGTGGGCAATGGCGTTGCAGCAGCGGGAGTTGCAGCCCCACCTTCTTGAGAAAGGTCTTTCGCTCCCCGATCAGAGGCCGAGCTTATGATCCTATAAATGGAGGATGCGGGTCGCTCAGCACTCGTCCAATCCAATCAGCCGACCCCACTGCCGGCTCGTCGCGATCGTCTTCTGATTTGGGTCCGGCGGGTGCGCTCGCCAACGTCGGCATGAGCTGGCAGTCCTTCCGGGCCAAGTCGGATGGCGAAGGTTATCCATGTCCCAGAGGGCGTCACTCAAGCTTGGTCGGTCAGGTCATCGGCCTTGCGGAGCGGCCTGCTGACGGAAACTCCGACCGCATCGCCGCTCCGGAGGAAACGCGCCCCGCTCCCTTCCAAGGCTTCGCGCAAGGCGCGGACTACACGGCCGCGTGGCTCCACCTTCCCGTTCTCGAAGTCGTTGATCGTCTTCTTGCTGACCTCCGACAGCTTCGAGATCTCCATCTGCGTCAGTCCGAGCAACTCGCGGGCCGCCTGGCAAACGATGCCGGGAAGAGGGAACCCAGGCTCCAGCCCGTCCGCATTGGCTGAGGATAACCCCACGGGCAGCTTGCTTTGCTCGTGATAAAATTTTATACCCGTGGTATAGTTCCATCTTCTCGGTCGGGCTGGCTCGTCCGCGTGTGGTCCCGCTCCACCGCCGGAAACCGCCGCCCGCCGCGGACCCTCAGGATGGGACTTCTCCATGATCATTGCCTTTTCCGGGGCCGACGGCCGCTCGGCCGCGGCCCACGCGACCTACTCCGTGGGCCTCGCCCTGACGGCCGCGGGGCGGCCCGCCACCTTGTTGAGGATCGCCGAGCGGGGGCATGGCCTCGCCCGAATCCCGGAGACGATGCCAGAGGCCCTGCGCCTCGTCGAGGGCGGCCCTGACGACCTTCCTGCTCGTGGCGGGGACCCGATGGGGCTGGTTGCGCAAGCCGACGCGGAGGGCCGGGACGTGATCCTGGACGTCCCGCTCGCCTGGTTCGACCGCCACGAGCTGCGCGAGGCGGCCGCCCTGTCGGTCGTCGTGGTCGGCCCGGCCCCGATGGACGAGCGCATCGCCGCCTCCGCGCTCGAACGGCGGCGCGCGCGTTCCGCCGACGGGCCGGCGGCGGGCGGCGCCCCCGGAGCCGGGATGCCCCGAACGCCGCCGGTCTGGCTCCTGGGCGCCGGCCGCTCGGGCGGCGGTCCGGATGCCGCCCGCTTCGAGCGGGCGATGCGCGCCCTCCTCGGTCATGGCGGGGCGGCGGGGGCCTGTCGTTTCCTGCCGGTGGCGCTGCCGGAGCCGACGCGGTCCGAGGCGCGCGCGGTCGCGGCAGGCTACCCCCTCGCCGGCACGGTCCGCCACGGCATCCTCCTCCTCGCCGCCATCGAGGTGGCGGCCCAGGATCCCTACGTCGAAGGCCTGGACGGGGAGCGGTTCGGCCAGGCGCTCGGCCTCGGTCCCGACATGCCCGTCTCGCCCGACGAGCGGCGGCTGTCAGAGCGGTTGCGCGATCTCGCCGACGGCCTGGAGGCCCTTGAGCGGGAGGGGCCCGACCCGGAGGAGCTGGCGAACGCGCCGCTCATGGAGTCCTGGAGCTTCCGGACGGGCCGGACGCCGGTCATCGCCGGGATCTCCTTCGGCCATCCGACCGTCGCCTCCGGGCGGCCCACCTTCTCGTCCGACGTCTTCGCTACGGACGGAAGGACCTGGGCGCAGACGCTGTCCCGGCTGTGGCGCCTCGGGACGCCGGCGGAAGCCGCCGGGGCGACGGGGCTCCAGTGAGGACCCGCGCCCTTCCCGCTCCCGAACCCATGGAGGCAACCGACATGTCCAGGCCCCTCTCCGGGCGGCGCGGCGCCGATCCGTCCGAGCCCGCGTACCCGCCCGCCGGGCGCACCGTGCCGAGGTGCGCCATCCCGGTGCTGCGCCTGTGGCGGGTGGCGCCCCCGCAGGCGCTCGGCACCGCGACCGCCCGTTCCCTCCGCGCGGTGCTGCGTGCCGTCGAGCCGCCGTGCGACCGTCGCCGCTGGGCGGCCGCGCTCAGGGGGGACCGCGTCGCGATGGCCCGCGTCGCGCTCACGGTGCTCCGGAGGGAGGGGGTCACCGGCCCGGCGGTCGACGCCGTGGCCAGCGGCTTGCTGATGCTGGCCCTGAGCGGGGACCGGACCGCCCCGGTCATCCTGGCGAGCGCGCTGCGGAGGCTGGCGCGCCACCGGCCGGACGAGACCCGCCTCGCCGACCTCGCCGCCCGATGGACGGCCTACGTGCCCGCCGTCCCCCCTCCCCCGGCGGCCCGCCCGGGCGCGCCGTACGGCTTCGGCTGAGCCGGCCCCCGTCGACGGACCCGCGAACCGCACGCAAGCAGAGGAGCGTCGAGGCCATGCGCATCTGGATCCTGTCCGACCTGCACCTGGACGCGGGGAGACCGTGGAGCCCTCCCCGCATTCCCGAGGCCGACGTGGCCGTCGTCGCCGGCGACGTCTGCGAGGGACTGCCTGCCGCCGTGCGATGGTCGGCGGACGCCATCGGTCGCCACATGGCCGTGGTCCTCGTCGCCGGGAACCATGAATACTATCGCGGCCAGCACGGCGAGGAACTCGCGGCAGGACGCGCGGCCGCCGATTCGCTCGGCGTGCACCTGCTCGAAGATGCCGCGGTCGTCATCGACGGCGTCCGGTTCTGCGGCGCCACGCTGTGGACCGATTACGCCCTCGAAGGAACCGAGCGCCGGGCCGCGGCGATGGACGCCGCCCGGCGCGGCCTGAACGACCATCGGGTGATCGGCTGGTCGCGGCAGCCGCCGCGGCGCTTCGGACCCGAGGAGGCGCTGGCGCTGCACGAGGCCTCGCGCGCCTTCCTGGACCGCGCGCTCGCCGAGGGCGGCCTTCCCCAGGTCGTCGTCACGCACCACGGCCCGGCGCCCCGCTCCGTCGCGCCGGCGTTCGCCGGCGATCCCCTGAACCCGGCCTTCGTGTCCGACCTCGGCGGCCTGATCGAGGCGCGGCGCCCCGCCCTTTGGGTCCACGGCCACGTGCACGCGACGCGCGACTACAGGCAGGGATCGACCCGGGTGCTCTGCAACCCGCACGGCTACGGCTCCGAGAACCCGACCTTCCAGGAGGATCTCGTGGTCGAGGTCGGCACGTGAGGACGCGTTCGGGACCGGGCTTGGCGGCGCGCGCACCCGGGGGCGGTCCATGACCGCCTACCTGCCGTCGGACCTGCAAGAACGGGTCGCCGCCCTGCGCACGCTGGTCGGTCGCCTGGAACGCGTCGTCGCGGGCGCCTCGCCGATCCGGAGGGAGCTCGCGTGGGCCCCCCGCATCGAGGGCTGGACGCCCGCGTCCCAGCCGCTGCCGGCCATCGTCGGCGTGATCGACGGGAGCGCCGTGCTCACGGCGCGGATGTGGGCGCTCGACCCGAGCCTCGGTTGGGCGCTGACGGAGGACGGATGGCTGCGCCTCGGCCAGCGCGGCGAACCCTGACGCGCCGCGCGCCGAACCGTGACGGACCGTGCGCCGAACCGGCGGGATGGAGGAAGCTTTCGGTTGACCGACCCCCACGTGCCCCCGAGCCTCGCTCGCCGCATCGTCCTGCGCCACCTGCCGCGCGTCCTGCGGGCGGGCCTCGATCCCGACGGCCTGTACGGGCGCGTGCCGGCCATGCTGGCGCGGGACGCGGGCGCCATCGAACCCGCCCTCGGCGAGGCGGTGCTCGCCTGGATCGCGCAGGGGCCGGCGCGCGATTGCCATCCCGACCTTCCGGACCCGGTCGCGCAGGCGAAGGCCGGCCGTGGTCCAAGGACCCTCCTGAGGCGCTTCCTGCTGCTGCGCCGGGAGCGGCGGGCGGGACGGCCGGCCCAGGTCCATCCCTCGGAGGCGCGCGCGCTGGTCGACCTCCTCGACCGGTTCGCGGCCGCGAACGACTCGACCCCGGTCAGGGAGATCGCGGACGCGGTCCTACTGATGGCTGCCTCGCCTGACGACCGGTCGGTCGCGGCCCGCTTGGCAGCTTCGTCGTGGCGTGACCTTCCCCGCATCGACGAGAGCGCCGCGTTCCTCCGGCTGCTCGACATGGCGCAGGCCTTCGACGACGACGACGAGGACGGCTTCGTCTCGGCCGAGGCGAGCCGGCACGGCCTCCTGCCCGTGCCCGCGCCCGAGGACGCCCGGGCCGAAGCCCTGCGCCGGGCATGGATCGAGGCCGTCGACGCGGCCCTCGCGGGCCTGCGGATGCAGGCCCGCGCCCTCGCGCTCGGCCTGTCCGCATACGCCGTCGGCGAGACAGACCGCTATTATGGGACCGAGGGAATCGGGAGCGCGGCGCTCCGGTACGGCGAGGCGGTGCTCGGGCCCGTCGAGCGACGCGCCCGCGCCGACGAGCGCCGGCTTGCCGAGCGGGCCGCCGCCCGCAAGGCCGCCGAACAGTCCGAGAAGCCGCCGGCCGCCGTGGATCTCCTCGACCCCGCCGTCCCGGACGGGCACGTCCTGGTCTGTCCCGCCATCGGCGCGACCGGCGCCGCCAAGGGCCGCGACGTGACGCGGGGGTACGAGAAGGTCATCGGCCAGCCGGTCCCGCTGGTCCGGACGCCTGACCTGGCACGCGTGCGCGAGCGGCTCCTCCACGAATTCCCACAGGCGGACGAGGCCGTGGATGTCGTCCTGCGCGATCTCGTGGGCAAGCCGTTCGTCCGACTTTCGCCGCTTCTCGTCGTGGGGGCCCCCGGGGGCGGTAAGTCTCGTTTCGTCAGGCGGTTGGGCGAGGAGCTCGGCACGGGGGTCTTCCGCGTCGACGGCTCCAACGACGGAGGGGCGGCGTTCGGCGGCACCGAGCGTCGCTGGTACTCGTCCGAGCCCTCGCGGCCGTTCATGGCGGTGAACCGGTACCGGCAAGCCAATCCGATCGTCCTGGTCGACGAGCTGGACAAGGCGCCGACCCGAAGCGATTACGGCCGGCTCTGGGATGCTATGATTTCATTCCTAGAACCGGAGACCGCCGCGCGCTTCCCCGATCCCTGCGTCCAGAACGAGCTCGACCTGTCCCACGTCTCGGTCGTGGCCACCGCGAACGTGGACTGGAACCTCCCGGCACCCCTGCTCGACCGCTTGCGGCGCGTCGAGTTCCGTCACCCTGGGCGCGAGCACCTTGAGGCGCTCCTCCCCGTACTGCTCGCCGAGGCCGCCTCGGAGCGCGGGATCGACCCGCTTTGGTACCAGGGCCTGTCGCCCGATGAAATCGCGGTCCTCCGGAAGGCGTGGAGGGGCGGATCGGTGCGGCGTCTCCGCCGCATGCTCGATGCCCTGCTACGCCACCGGGATCGGGCGGCCGCCAGGCACTGACCGCGCCCGGACGACGCGCCCGCCGACGCGGGCGCACCTCCCCCGCCGTTTCGAGACGGAGAAGCCCCGACCTTGACAGGCCGCATCCAGCCCGAACCCTATGTCCTGCCCCCGGCCCTCCGGCCAGACCCCGCCCGCCGCAGGCTGGAGGTCGCCGCCGCCCTGAACGCCCGGTCGCCGGTCCTGCCCGCGCCGACGACGCAAATGCGGCTGTGGGTCCTGTCGGACCTCGACGTTGGCGAGGGCATCAGCCTCCTCCCGGACCCGCTTCCCGCCTTCGACGCCCTCCTCGTCGCGGGCGGCGTCGCCGAGGGGCTCGCCGCGTCCGTCGAATGGCTCGCCGGGGCGCTCGGGAACCGGCGTGCCGGCAGGCCGGTCGTCCTCGTGCCCGGGATCAGCGAATACCGGACGGGCCTGCCGGTGCACGAGACGCTGGGGCTCGGCCGCGCGCGGGCGCGCGAGCTGGGGATCACCGTCCTGGTGGACGAGGCCGTCCGCCTGGACGACGGGCAAGGGGCCGCCGTCCACGTGGCGGGCGGCACGCTCTGGACCGACTGGGCGCTCGGCGGATGGGCGTACGCCGGGTGCGCGCGCGCCCGGGCCCGCGATTGCTGGCGCGGGGGCGACGGCATCCTTTCCGATGGCGGCCTGCCTTGGGGGCCCTACGACGGGGCGGGCGCGCACGCCCGGTCGCGCGCCTTCGTCGAGGACTTCCTCACCTCCTTCGCCGTCCAGGCCAACGGGATCGCCGTCGCGCCATCGTCGCTCGCCGTCGGGGTGCGGCCGGGCGACCGCGCCGTCGTCCTGACGCACCATGCGCCCTCGGACCGGTCGCTCGACCCCGACTGGCGGGATTGGCAGGGCGACGGGTGGGAGGCCACGACCTTCGCGTCCGACCTGGAGGACATCCTCCACGCCTGGGGCGCCCCGGCCCTCTGGGTCCACGGCCGGGTCCCCTGGGGCGTCGACGCCCGGGTCGGCAAGACGCGCGTGCTCGCCAACCCGCGCCGGGCGCGGGGGCGCCGTCCCTTCGACCCGGCGCTCGTCGTCCGGGTCTGAACCCCCGCGTCCCCTCCGAGCCCCTCGGCGCGGAAGTCCCTTCATCCCGAACCGTGGGGAGGCTGCCGCCATGCAGCACGACACGCTGTGGTGCCTCGACGTGGAGACCGTGCCGGATGGCGATCTCGTGCCGGGGGACTGGCCACGCGACCAATTCATCGCCAAGGGGATCTGGCACCGCGTCGTCGCGGTCTCCATCGTCGAGGCCTCGATCCGCCGCGCGGCCGACGGTCGCGAGCGCTACGAGGTGCGGTGCTGCCGCAGCGGCGGTGAGGCCGCCTGGGACGAGGGCAGGCTCCTGCGCGGATTCTGGAAACTGTTCGCCGCCACGAGGCCGCGCTTGGTCACCTGGAACGGACGTCGGTTCGACATGCCGGTCCTGCGCTTGCGGGCGATGATGTACGGCGTCGCGGCGGACGGCTGGTACGCGCCCGGCGACCGGTGGAACGGCTATGGCCAGCGCTTCGCTCCCGACTGGCATTGCGACCTGATGGAGGAGCTGGCCGACCATGGTGCCGCGACGCGGCTCGCCCTCCAGGACGTGGCGGTCGCGATGGGGCTGCCGGGCAAGGTAGGCGGGCATGGTTCCGAGGTCGCCGAGATGGTGGAGCGCGGCGAGCTTGAGGCGGTGCGCGCCTATTGCGAGGGCGACGTGATCAACGCTTTCGCCCTCTACGTCCGGTGGGCCTTGCTCACGGGCCGGACCGACGCCGCGGGACACAACGCGAGCCTGGAAAGCCTCGTCGCCTGCCTGGCGGCGGGGCGTGCCGAGAGGCCCCATCTCGGGGAGTTCCTGGACCGGTGGCGCTCCTCGGTGCGCCCGACACCCGCGGCGGTGCCGGTCGGTGGCCGCGTCTGCGCCCCTTCGTGACCCGTATGCATCCTGGGCCGCCACGCGCGGCCCGGGGCGGCCGGTTCGACGGGTTTCGGGAGGGAATCGAGGAGGCGCCCGGGCCGGGTCGGGGGCCATCGCGGACAGGCCTGGGTCGGCCAGCCAAGTCACGCCGATGTAGACGCGCACTGTTTGTCCTAACGCTCGCGACTTGATCAGCGCTCTACCGCGGACCCGGAAGGTAAAGCGTGACTCGCCGAGCGCAACGCGTGCCCTGCGGGGATCCGCCTCGATGATGAGAGCCCCTATTAACCAAAACCGGATACATCCACGGTATAATTCTATACCGTGGATGTATTTCACAACCGGTGCGGGTAGAATTGCAGCGCGGTTGTGGACTGCGGCGCAGTTCCGTTCCCACCGTCTGTCGCCCGACCAAGCGTCGGGCCTCGCTCATGTAACGAAAGGCCAGCCGATCCTATGACGAACGCCCGCGCACCGCCCCGTCGACGTAAGCGGAAAACAGAAACGCGCGTCCCGACGGAACGCGCGTCTGATGCATCGTCACTGCTAGGGTTCAGCCAAGGTAGACGATGCTCATTCCAAGCTTTCACCAGGAATTGGCCTAACCAAAGCCTCGGGTCTCAACGGCGGGCTGGCCGGCTCGCCGTTCAACGATGTCAACCTAGACGCAAGCGCCCCGTCGCGCAAGCGCCAATCGACGTCTCTCGGACCTGGTGCAGCGAAATCCACACCGTCTCGAACCTCCTGCGGGAGGACGGGGCACGGCTTCCCCCTGCTCGGAGGTCTCCCGATGAGGATCAGCAACGACGGCGACATCAACATCAGCGATTCCGACACCGACGATCTCGTCAACGTCCATCCCGATTTCGACTACTGGGACGGTGACTTGGCCATCCTGCTCGGTCGTCCTGCCGAGGATTTCGACACTTGGCGCGACCCGGATGAGGACACCGGGTCCGAGCGCTTCTGAGATCCCGTCCGCTTCATGAACCTGCCTTTCCCGGGCCGCTCTGGTCCGGGAAGGGCGTCGCACTTCGAACCGACCTACCATTCGAGACCTGGAGAGCGCCATGAGCCACAATGCTTCCCTGCGCACCGACGTGGTGCCCATGCCGTGCCGGACGGCGGATCGCGCCGGCCATGGGCCCGGCGCCCCTGCACCGTCGCGTGGCGTGCATTCCCGCGCGGTCACCCGCGACCGGTCCTTGTCGTCCGTCGCGGTCGAGCAGGTCGCGATCCACCTGCCGCTCGCGGACGTCGATCTCGAAACCCTCTACCTGACCCTGGGGTACGAGCGAGGGAGCGGCCAAGTCGTGGCCGCCGCGCTCGACGTGGGGCCCCGTTCGCCTCTGGAAATCCTTCGCCTGTTCGGCAGGTCGGGGGCCGATGCCGCCGGGAGCGGTCGGTCCGGTGTCGCGTGGACGTGTCCCGGCCTCCCTCGGGAAATCGTCCTGGACCATGCCGCCACGGCATGCGCGCGGGACCTGATCCGGGCTGCCAGGGAGCTCGGGATCCGGATCGTTCACCGGGGGCGCCACGATCCGCGCGAGGCGATGCCGGCCCGCGACTTGGGTCGGCACCTGGCGCACTATGCCGGGTCCGGCGGCGGCGCCCAGGTCCATGCCACGATGGGTGCGTTGGTTGGGGTCATGTCCGCGTGGCTGGCCGGCAACGGCGGGTGTGGCCGCGGCGACAGAACGATTCCTCTGGCCTGACGGGCGCGTCCCCGAAGGACGCCGGTGTCCGGTGGGTGGAGCGCCCGAACCTGGCGCGGGCGTCGCCCCCCGCGCGACCCGCACGGAGGTAGGAAGGCCCCCGAAGGCCTCGTCGCGCCACGCCGCGCCCCGGGACGATGCCTGGCCGGGCCCCCGCGGCTCCTCCAAGCCGCGGCCGCCGTGCCGGCCCCCTTCGGCCGGATTCCAGCCCGTTCCGAGGTGCTGGGGCCAAGTTGGGTGGGCCCTGCGGGCGACGGTCCGGATTTGCGGCGGCTGAGGGTCGGTCGCTCGCCGGCTTGCGAACTCCCGGGATTTGCGAGCGCCCATGCCGGCGGCCGAGCGACCCGATGCGACGGCGGCCCCAATGCATCTCCTGCCCCGTTCCAGTCTCTCTCCGGCCTGGATCGAAGCACGCGCCGAAGGATCAAGGCTTGTGCAGCGCCTCGTGCGGCGACATCGGCATCATGTTCTGGTCGAGGTGGTACATGACCCAGATCGACCCGGCGAGGGCGATGACGACGAGGGTCAGCGTGAACATCAGCGACAGGAAGGTCCAACCGCCCTCCGACCTCGTGTTCATGTGCAGGAAGTAGATCATGTGGACCACGATCTGCACCGCCGCGAAGGCCATGACCACGACATCCGTCCTGAGCTTGTCGCCCAGGACGTCTCCCATGACGAGCCAGAACGGGATGGCGGTGAGGACGACCGACAGGACGAAGCCCGTGACGTAGCCCCCGAAGGTACCGTGGGCGCCCTGGGCATGATGCCCGCCGTGCCCACCCCCGTCACCCTGCGGCTTGTAGGCGACCCCGCTTCCTCCGGGCAACGCGCTCATCGCGAGACTCCCATCAGGTAGACGAAGGTGAAGACGCCGATCCAGACCACGTCGAGGAAGTGCCAGAACATGGATAGGCACATCAGCCGACGCCTGTTCGCGGCGATCAGCCCGTATTGGCGCACCTGCGTCATGAGCGTGACGAGCCAGACAACGCCGAACGTGACGTGCAGCCCGTGCGTCCCGACCAGGGCGAAGAAGGAGGACAGGAAGGCCGAGCGCTGCGGCCCGGCGCCCTCGTGGATGAGGTGGCCGAACTCGTACAGCTCGACGCCGAGGAAGGCCGCCCCGAACAGCCCCGTCACCGCCAGCCAGGCGAGCGTGGCGTCGACGCGCTCCCTGTCCATCTCCAGCATGGCGAAGCCGTAGGTGATGGAGGAGAGCAGCAGGAGGCCCGTGTTCAGCGCGACGAGCCGGAGGTCGAACAGGTCGGCTCCCGAGGGGCCGGCAGCGTAGTTGCGGCCGAGGACGCCGTACGTCGCGAACAGGGCCGCAAAGACGAGGCAGTCGCTCATCAGGTACAGCCAGAACCCGAGGAGCGTGCCCCCGTCGCCGTGGGCGTGCTCCTCCCGTTCGTAGAAGACCGGCCGCGCGGCGCCGGGCGGGGCTGTCGTCTCGTGCATCGGCTCAGGCCCTCGCTGCGAGCTGCGCTGTTCTTTGGCTCTCGAACCGGACGACGTCCTCGGCCGGGATGTAGTAGTCGCGGTTGTAGTTGTAGGTGTGGGCCAGGGCGACCGCGACCAGTCCGGCGAACGACAGCGCGGCCAGCCACCAGATGTACCAGACCAGGGCGAAGCCGAGCACGGTGCTGAGCCCCGCCAGGACGATGCCGGCGCTCGTGTTCCGGGGCATGTGGATCGGCCGGTAGCCCTCCAGGGGCCGCTCGTGGCCGCGCTTCTTCATGTCCCACCACGCGTCGAGGTCGTGAGCGACCGGCGTGAACGCGAAGTTGTAGGGCGGCGGCGGCGAGGAGGTCGACCATTCGAGGGTCCGTCCACCCCATGGGTCCCCGGTGACGTCACGCAGCCGCTCGCGCCGCAGGATGCTGACGAGGATCTGGACCACGAACGCCAGGATGCCCGCCATGATGATGAAGGCGCCGAAGGCCGCGACCGTGAGCCAAGGTTGCACGGTCGGGTCGTCGAAGTGCTGCGTACGGCGGGTCACCCCCATCAGGCCGACGACGTAGATGGGCGTGAACACAACCCAGAAGCCGATCAGCCAGCACCAGAACGACACCTTCCCCCAGAACGGGTCGAGCTTGAAGCCGAAGGCCTTGGGGAACCAATAGTTCACCCCGGCAAGCAGCCCGAAGACCACGCCGCCGATTATGACGTTGTGGAAGTGCGCGACCAGGAACAGGGAGTTGTGCAGGACGAAGTCGGCCGGCGGAACGGCGAGCAGAACCCCGGTCAGTCCGCCGATGACGAAGGTCGGGATGAAGCCCATGACCCAGAGCATCGGCACCTCGAACCGGATCTTCCCGCGGTACATGGTGAAGAGCCAGTTGAACACCTTCGCTCCCGTGGGGATCGAGATGATCATCGTGGTGATGCCGAAGAAGGCGTTGACGTTGGCGCCGGCCCCCATCGTGAAGAAGTGGTGCAGCCAGGTCAGCCATGACACGAGCGCGATGACGGCGGTGGCGTAGACCATCGAGGCGTAGCCGAACAGCCGCTTGCTGCAGAAGGTCGACACGACCTCGGAGTAGATGCCGAAGGCGGGCAGGACGAGGACGTAAACCTCCGGATGGCCCCATATCCAGATGAGGTTCATGTACATCATCGAGTTGCCGCCGTAATCGTTCGTGAAGAAGTGCGTTCCCACGTAACGGTCGAGGGACAACAGCGCGAGTGCGACGGTCAGGACCGGGAAGATCGTGACGATGATCGCGTTGCTGGCAAGCGTCGTCCAGCAAAAGACGGGCAGCTTCATCATCGTCATGCCGGGAGCGCGCATCTTGACGATGGTCGCTATGAGGTTGATGCCGGACAGGGTGGTGCCTGCCCCGGCGATCTGGAGCCCCCAGATGTAGTAGTCGACTCCGACGCCGGGGCTGTAGGCCGCGCCCGACAAGGGGGGATAGGCGAGCCAAGTCGCCCGCGAGAACTCGCCCACGAACAGGGACAGCATGGTGAGGACAGCGCCGCCCGCCGTCATCCAGAAGCTGAAGTTGTTCAGGAACGGGAAGGCGACGTCGCGCGCGCCGATCTGCAGCGGCATGACGTAGTTCATGACGCCGGTCACGAAGGGCATGGCCATGAAGAAGATCATGATCGTGCCGTGGGCGGTGAAGACCTGGTCGTAGTGGTGCGGGGGCAGATACCCCTCGGAGGCCCCGACCGAGAGCGCCTTCTGGGTCACCATCATGACGGCGTCGGCGAAGCCGCGCAGCAGCATCACGATGGCGAGCACCACGTACATGATGCCGATCCTCTTGTGGTCGACGCTCGTGAACCACTCCCGCCATAGGTAGCCCCACTTCCCGTACCAGGTGACCAGGCCGAGGAGCACCGCGCCCCCAGCCGCCACCGCGACGAAGGTCCAGAGGAGAATGGGCTCGTGGTAGGGAATGGCTTCGAGCGTGAGCCGCCCGAAGACGAGCTGCCTGAGATCGAGGTTCGAGAACATGCGGACGCTCGCTCGGATCAGTGCTGGTGGCGTTCGGAAGGACGATTGTTCAACTGCGCCGGGGCCGGGCTCCGGTCGGCCCCCGGCAGGGCGTTACCCTGCCCTTGGTCCGGCTCGGTCTTGGGCTGGTTGACGCCCTCGCGGCTCAAGTGCTGGTCGCGCGGCATCATGCCCTCCGGCTGGACCGAGCCCATGGGCGGGCGGCCCGATGCCGGGAAGGTAGCGCCCGACGGCTCGTCACCGCTCCTCAGGCGGCGGTTGTCGTAGTCGAGGCGCTCGCGGTTCGCCGCGCCCTCAAGTCCTGCGCCCCCTTGCCGGTCGATGTGGTGCATCTCGCGCGCGCACATCAGGTTCGGCGCGGCGCACATGCCGAGGATGGCCGCGTACAAGCCGTCCTCGACGGACCCGTAGTAGCGGACCGGTTCGGCCTCGCTCGGCCGCTCCAGCTTGAGATAGGCGTCGCGGTTCAGGAGGGTCTGGGCCGCCTTGGCCTTCGCCACCCACTCGTCGAAGCCCTGGTCGCTGAGGCTCCGGAAGCCGAAGTTCATGCGGGAGAAGCCCGACCCGCTGTAGTGTGCCGACTGGCCCCTGAACTCGCCCTCCTTGTTCATGACGGCGTGGAGCTTCGTCTCCATGCCAGGCATGGCGTAGATCATGCCGGCGAGTGCCGGGACGTAGAACGTGTTCCACACCGAGGAGGAAGTCAGCTTGAAGGCGATCTGCCGGTTCGCCGGGACGGCCATCTCGTTCACGCTGGCGACCCCGTATTCGGGGTAGAGGAACAACCATTTCCAATCGAGCGCGACGACCTCGACCGTCAGCGGCTTCGCGTCGGCGGGCACCGGTTGCTTGGGGGCAAGGCGGGTGAGCGGCCTGTAGGGGTCGAGCGTATGGGTGCTGATCCAGGTCATCGCGCCCAGGGCGATGATGATAAGCAGCGGCACGGTCCAGATGACGACTTCGAGTTGTGTCGAGTGGTGCCAGTCCGGGTCGTAGGTCGCGTCCGGGTTGGAGGCCCGGTAGCGCCACGCGAACAGGAAGGCGAGCGCGATCACGGGAACGATGACGAGCAGCATGAGCGCCGTGGACGCCAGGATGAGGTTGCGCTGCTGGACGGCGACGTCGCCGGCGGGGTCCATGACGACCAAGTTGCAGCCCCCGAGAAGCGTCGCGGCCGCGACCAGCGCACAGCTTGCCAGGAGACCGCGCGCATGGAGGCCGAGCCGAGGGCGGGCGGCAGGGGGGTGAGCGGGGATGCTGGCCAGGACGGTCACTCCATGGTCCCTCGCCGCCATGCGCGGCGAGACGCGTTCGGATGGGGCGGATGGGTCGGCGCCCGCACCGCTCAGACCTGCCGGATCTCTGAGCGCGAGAGGCTGAGCGCCAGCAGGGTGGTGAGCGCCCCGGACAGCAGGTACAGGCCGACGCAGGCGAGCCCGTACCGTGCCGACAGGAACAGGACGATGAGCGGCGCGAACCCCGCCCCGAGCAGCCAGGCCAAGTCGCTGGTGAGCGCGGCGCCGGTGTACCGGTAGCGTTGGTCGAGGCGCGCCGTCACCGCGCCGGACGATTGGCCGTAGGAGAGGCCGAGCAGCGCGAAGCCGGCGTTGACATAGACCGTCTGCCCGATTGCGTTCTCCTCGAAGAGCAGCGGCGCGACGATGCTGCAGAGGGCGAAGGCCGCGATCAGGCTGGCCGACACCATGAGGAGCATGCGGCGGCCAATCAGGTCCGCGAGCAGCCCGGAGGCCACGACCGCCCCGGCGCAGATGAAGGCGCCGGAGCATTGCACCATCAGGAACTCGCCGGCCGAGCGGTCCGTGAACAGGCTGATCCAGCTGATGGGGAACACGGTGACCAGATGGAACAGGGCGAAGCTCGCCAGGGGGATGAGCGCCCCGACGAGGAGCTCGCGCGCGTGGTTGCGGATGAGCGGCAGGATGGGCGACGGCTCCAGCCGGCCTCGTTCGAGGAGTCGCGAGAACTCGTCCGTCGCGACGAGCCGCAAGCGGGCGAACAGGGCTACGACGTTGATGGCGAAGGCGCAGAAGAACGGGTAGCGCCAGCCCCACTCCAGGAAGTCGGCGTCCGAAAGGTTGAGCAGGAAGAACGAGAACAGGACGCTGGCCAGGATGAAGCCCAGCGGTGCGCCGAGTTGCGGGATGGCGGCATAGAAGCCGCGGCGCTCGACGGGCGCGTTGAGCGCGAGGAGCGAGGCGAGCCCGTCCCAAGCGCCGCCCAGGGCAAGGCCCTGGCCCACCCTCAGGATGCCGAGCAGGTACAGGGACGAGGCGCCGATCTGCGCGTAGCCCGGCAGGAACGAGACCGCCATGGTCGAGAAGCCGAGCAGGAACAACGCGATGGTCAGCTTCACTCCGCGTCCGTGCCGACGGTCCACCGCCGTGAAGACGACCGATCCGACTGGCCTGGCGACGAAGGCCAGCGAGAACATGGCGAAGGAGTAGAGCGTCGCCTCCAAAGGCGGCGCGAAGGGAAAGAACACCTTGGGGAACACCACCACGGCGGCGATGGCGAAGACGAAGAAGTCGAAGTATTCCGCGGCTCGGCCGATGATAACGCCGATGGCGATCTCGTTTGGTGAGATCCTATGGTCGGTGGACGCCGAGCGGGCATCTCGCCCAAGCGGTGCGGAGGAGGGTAAGCCTTGAGCCTGGTCCAGCGCCATCCTGTTGACATCCTTAGACGAACGTCGAGTTCAAACAACTTCAGTCAGTTATGAGCCAACGAACGTCAGGCTCACGGGACAGGAGATCTGTCTTCAGTGACAATCGCGTTGCAACCTCGTAATTTGATGCTGCATCGCGTTTTGATCGTGACGTTCAGGATGCCCGGTCCCTTGGCCTGGATCCACGGTGTGCACCCCTGCCGGCTGCCAAGCCCAGACCGGATGTCGACGGCGTCCGAGCCGAATAGACCTTGAGGGGGTGACACCCCATCCGCCTGCCGATGCCACGAACCGGGAATGGCTCGGCGCTCGGCCGGCATCTCGGGTCGCGACGGCGTTCCGTTCCAAGGCACCATCAGCAAGAAGGATTACTCCCGGCCGTTCGATGTCCGCGGACGTGAGCACAGGCCGGCACCGGCGTCTTTGATCGAGGTCAAAGAGGCGCCCCCCTCCCGCATGCCCTTGAGACGCCTCGTATCCATAAGGTCCACGGCCTGGGAGGGAACCATTCGAACCGGCAGAGCCCCACAGCGTCACGAGCTGCTCAAGGAACTCGACGAGCAGCATGTTCAGGCGATCATGACCAAGGCTAAGGCAGCACGTGTCGGGCCCGGGATCCTGCTGATCAGGCAAGGCGACCCGCCCGGGGAACTGACTTTGCTCACCGCGGGCCGGGTTAGGGTCTCTCGCATTTCCGATGACGGACGGCAGGCGACCATCCGCCTGATAGGATCGAATGACCTGCTGGGGTGTGCCGCTGTATTCGGCGGGGGCTCACACCCGGCAAGTGCCACGACTCTCGAAGCCTGCGATATCCTTTCCTGGACGCGGGAGCACATGCTTGACCTGATGAACGCCTACCCGCGTCTCGCTCTGAATGCCCTGGCGATAATCGGTGTTCAGCTTGCTGAACTCACATGCCGCGATGCGACGCTGAGCACGGAACCGGTCCGGCAGCGCCTCGCATCCCAGCTCCTGGCGCTCGCTGGCGCGGTTGGTGCCGAGGCACGCACAGGAAGCGAGATCAGGATGACGCGGCAGGAATTGGGGGAACTCTGCGGCGCGACTTTCTTCACCGTGAGCCGCATCCTTTCGGCCTGGACGCGGGCCGGCATCGTTTCGCCGGGACGCGGGTGGGTGCGCGTGATCGATCATACGCGTCTTTCACGCATCGCCTCCGGGGACCGGCATCCCGTGCGCGACCGAACGCGTTCTTAGCCGTCAAACCTGACGCTTGGTACCCGCTGCCTGGGGCTCCTCGCGACCCCACTCGGACCTTCGGACGGTCCGCTTGGTGATGGTCAAATCGGCTCGGACCGCCGAGCTTGGCCGATTGCGACCGGTTGGCTGGAGCAGAAGGCATGGGCACGCGGACACTGAGCCAGGCCCGGATAGATGCCTTAGGCTGATCCCAGGCAGATCCGAGCGCCCCTCGCCGAGAAGGTCGCGACGCATGCGACGCCCGGCCGAGATGACACGGAAGCCGGCACACACCGGCTCCTCAAGGTGCGCGCCGCTGGTCGCATCGCATTGAGGCGTGGACTGCGTGGCCTCGAAAGCGAGAGCCGGATGGCTCCCCTGGTGCCATTCCACTTCGTGTACACGGCCGCGCGGTTCGTGGCTCACATCCCCGTATCGAAGGCCGTCCCCGCTCTGCAAACTCGGCAAGGTGGCGGTCGGCCCCAGATAGCCGAACGGCGGCGGCCCGCGAGGCACGAGCGACAAATGCGGCCGACGGGTCAGATCGCCGGGACAAGCGAGGGTAACGCGCCGGCGCCCGCAAGTCGGGCGCCGCGAAGCGCATTTCGTCACGACCGTGGGAATCCGGATGCCCGTCGTTCGCCCGGGCTATCCGTACCCGGCAGGCGCCGGCCTCAGGTGGCCGCCCGTTTCTCGACCACGGTCGTCTCGACGATGTCGGCGGGCTCGTAAAGCCAACGCGCCAGAGCTCCTGCCGCCATAGCACCCACGGTCGGCGCGAGCCAGAACAACCAGAGTTGCGCCATGTACTCGCCTCCGGCGATCAGGGCAGGTCCCGTGCTGCGGGCCGGGTTGACCGAAGTGTTGGTCACGGGGATCGAGATCAGGTGAATGAGCACCAGCGCGAAGCCAATCGGGATGCCGGCGAAGCCCACCGCGGCACCCTTCGAGGTCGTTCCGATGATGATGAACAGGAAAAAGAACGTCGTCAGGAACTCGGTGGTGAGGCAGGCCGCGAGCCCATACTTGCCCGGGCTCAGTTCGCCGAAACCGTTCGAGGCGAAGCCGTTCGGCGCCCAGCCTGCCTTGCCGGAAGCGATACTGTAAAGCACGCCGGCCGCGAGGATGGCACCGGCCACCTGGGCGCAGATGTAAGGCAGGACGTGCCGGGTCGCGCAGCGGTTGGCGGACCACAGCCCGAGCGTGACGGCCGGATTGAAGTGCCCACCAGAGATATGGCCGACGGCGTAGGCCATCGTGAGAACGGTGAGACCGAAGGCCAAGGCGACGCCTAGGAAGCCAATGCCAAGCTCAGGGAAGGCGGCAGATAAGATTGCGGCACCGCAGCCGCCAAAGGTGAGCCAGAAGGTGCCGAAAAACTCGGCAGTAGCCCGGCGCATCGTATCGTGGTCCATGCCGATAGCTCCTGCTGGGTGGGCCCGCGAGGCGTCTATGAAGCAGGTACGGGGGACTGGCTCTCCGCGCGTCGCGAGATCGTCATTCTGCGCCCGCGATTGCATCCACGGCAGCGCAGGTTCCGAAGATTGCATAGGAGGACGGGCAGGGCAATTACCTCGGTTGCGCGCATTCTGAATACGTAGACGAAAGCCAACCAAGCCTCGCCGTGCGATCTTCCGAAAAGGATTTTCCTGGTCAAGCCAACTTGGTCCGGCGCCGGTCGCACGCGGGGTAAGCTGAGGTCTCGCCGCGCTCAGCCGCGCATCGAAGGCTCGCCAGGCGTCGGAGGGACGCAGTCCGCAGGATATCCCGGTCACGCCTCCGAACAATCACGCCCTCAATCGAGCATGGCCATGGCGACCCATCCCTACCGAGTTGATGTTCTCGGGCCTCGCGAAGCACAACGCTGCGAAGCGCTTATGCTGGCGCATAGCCTTGGCCGTGCCGGAAAGAGGTCGTAGCGGTTTAACCCCGGTACTTTGCGTCAGCTCACGTCGGCAGCCGTGCGCTCTCCAAGCGTCAGCGGCGTACCCCTGTGGATGTAGGGAAATTCACCGCTTTCCAGCGTCGAACAGGTGTGTCGGCAGCGATTACGTCGAGGTCAAGGAAACGTCCTTCCTGTCTCGACCGGCCATATCCGCTCTGGCCGATAGCAATTCGCTCCGAGCGCCAGCCTGTCCCTTGAGGCGAGCGGCTCGCTAGCGCCATCAAGATCATTTAACTGCAACTCGTACGTCCTGATCGGAACTTCAACGTCCCTGCGGATAAGGGTTTAAGGGGGCGAACGCCGAGCATAATAGGTACACAATGGCTCCCGTTTGAGCCCAAATGGGTTCAACGAGAGCCATTTCGGGTACAGGCAGAATCGGGCCTCACACGTCGAGGTTGGCCACGCTCAGCGCGTTCTCCTGGATGAACTCGCGCCGCGGCTCCACCACGTCGCCCATCAGCTTCACGAAGAGGTCGTCGGCGTCGGTGGTGTCCTTCACCTTGACCTGGAGGAGGGAGCGCACGTCGCGGTCGAGCGTGGTCTCCCAGAGCTGCTGGGCGGTCATCTCGCCCAGGCCCTTGTAGCGCTGGAGCGAGAGGCCCTTGCGGCCGAAGGCCATCACCGCCTCGAACAGGCCGACGGGGCCGTGCAGCACGGTCTCGTCGGTCTTGCGCATGAGCGTGGCGGGCTCGCCGTAGATCTCGCGGAAGGCGTCGGCCCGCTCGGCGAGGCGGCGCGCCTCCTGGGAGGTGATGAGGCCCGAATCCAGCGTCGCGACCTGGCGGACGCCGCGCAGGGTCCGGCTGAGGCGGTAGCCGCCCTCATGGGCCTCGCCCTGCCAGCCCTGCTCGATCTCGTCGGCGATGGCGTCGAGGCGCTTGGCGGTCATGTCGGCGAGCACCTCGGCCTCGCCCGGGTTCTCGGCGGCATCGCCCGCGAAGGCGCCGGCCAGCACCGCCTGCTCCACCACCGCGCGGTCGTAGCGGGTGTGCAGGTTCTGGAGGATGCCGCGGAAGGCGCGCGCCTCCTCGACCAGCGTCTTCAATTGCGGGCCGGCGAACTCGGCGCCCGACGCGAGGCGCAGCACCGCCCCTTCCGTGCCCTGGTCGATCAGGTAGTCCTCGAGCGCGCGCTCGTCCTTCAGGTAGAGCGCCTTGCGGCCGCGCTCGGCTTTGTAGAGGGGCGGCTGCGCGATGTAGAGGTGCCCGCGCTCGATCAGCTCCGGCATCTGGCGGAAGAAGAAGGTCAGCAGCAGGGTGCGGATGTGCGAGCCGTCCACGTCCGCATCCGTCATGATGATGATGCGGTGGTAGCGCAGCTTGTCCGGGTTGAAGCCCTCGCGGTCGGTGCTGGAGCGCCCGATCCCGGCGCCGAGCGCGGTGATGAGCGTGCCGATCTCGGCCGAGGACAGCATCCGGTCGGCGCGCACCCGCTCGACGTTCAGGATCTTGCCCCGCAGGGGCAGCACCGCCTGGAAGGTCCGGTCGCGGCCCTGCTTGGCCGAGCCGCCGGCGGAATCGCCCTCCACCAGCAGGATCTCGCACTTGGTGGGATCCCGCTCCTGGCAATCGGCGAGCTTGCCGGGCAGCGAGGCGATGTCGAGGGCGCCCTTGCGGGTCACCGTCTCGCGCGCCTTGCGGGCGGCCTCGCGGGCGGAGGCCGCGAGCACGACCTTGCTCATCACGGATTTCGCCTGGGCCGGGTTCTCCTCCAGCCAGGTCGAGAGGCCCTCGTTCAGCACGTTCTCGACGGCGGGGCGCACCTCGGAGGAGACGAGCTTGTCCTTCGTCTGCGAGGAGAATTTCGGGTCCGGCACCTGCACCGAGATGACGGCGGTGAGCCCCTCGCGGCAATCCTCGCCGGTGAGCGAGACCTTCTCCCGCTTGGCGACGCCCGAGGACTCGGCGTAGCCGGTGATCTGCCGGGTCAGCGCCGCGCGGAAGCCCGCCATGTGCGTGCCGCCGTCGCGCTGGGGGATGTTGTTGGTGAACGGCAGCACGGTCTCGTTGAACGAGTCGTTCCACCAGAACGCCACCTCGACGCGGATGCCCTCGCGGTCGGCCCGCACCACGACGGGCTTGGCGATGCCGTCGATGGGTTTGCGCGAGCGGTCGAGGTAGCGCACGAAGGCCTCGATGCCGCCGTCGTAGTAGAGTTCCTCGCGCTTTTTCTCGGCATGGCGCGCGTCGGTGAGCACGATGCGCACGCCCGAGTTGAGAAAGGCCAGTTCGCGCAGGCGCTTCTCGAGCGTGGGATAGTCGAACTCGACCATCGTGAAGGTCTCAGTGGAGGGCAGGAAGGTGACTTCCGTGCCGCGCCGGCCGTTGCCGGGGCCGACCACCCTCAGCGGCGCCTTGGCCTCGCCGTGGCCGAACTCCATGGCGTGCTCGGTGTCGTTGCGCCAGATCCGGAGCTTCAGCCAGACCGAGAGGGCGTTGACGACGGAGACGCCGACCCCGTGCAGGCCGCCGGAGACCTTGTAGGAGTTCTGGTCGAACTTACCGCCCGCGTGCAGCTGGGTCATGATGACCTCGGCCGCCGAGACGCCCTCCTCCTTGTGGATGTCGACCGGGATGCCGCGGCCGTTGTCGGACACCGTGCAGGAGCCGTCGGCGTTGAGCGTCACGGTGACGAGGTCGGCATGGCCCGCCAGAGCCTCGTCGATGGCGTTGTCCACCACCTCGTAGACCATGTGGTGGAGGCCCGAGCCGTCGTCGGTGTCGCCGATATACATGCCCGGCCGCTTGCGGACGGCGTCCAACCCCTTGAGAACCCGGATCGATTCCGCGCCGTAGGCGTCGTGGTCAGTCTGCGGAGTGTCGGACATGCAATTCCTTGGGCAGGCGGGTCTTCGCCGTGCTCGGCCCGGCCCCGTCGGGCGGCATCGCCTGCGATTCTGTCAGTCCCCTGATATAGGGGTTCGGCCTTGAAAACGCACGGGTTTCCCGGCGCCGCACGCTGCGCCGGAAAACGATTGTCTGCGCCCTTCCCCTTAACGTCGCGTTAGGGCTCGCCCGCCCGCCCTGCCGGGGACGTGCCTCAGCCCTGCCGGGGGCGTGCCTCAGCCCTGCAGGAAGGGGTTCGAGACGCGCTCCTCGCCGAGGATGCCGGTGGGGCCGTGGCCGGGGATGAAGGCGACGTCGTCGCCCAAGGGCAGCACCTTCTCCATGATCGCGCGGATCAGCTGCTCGTGGTTGCCGCCGGGCAGGTCGGTGCGGCCGATCGAGCCCTTGAACACCACGTCGCCGACCAGCGCGAAGCGCGCGTCGCGGGAGACGAAGACCACGCTGCCCGGGGAGTGCCCCGGCGCGTGCAGGATGTCGAAGGTGAGGCCGCCGACGCTGACCGCGTCGCCCTCGTCGAGCCAGCGGTCCGGGGTGACGGCGCGGGCGCCCTCCAGGCCGTAATTGGCCCCCGTCATCGGCAGGGAATCGAGGAGGTACTTGTCGGCCTGGTGCGGGCCCTCCACCGGCACGCCGAGGCGCTCGGCGAGTTCCGCCGCCCCGCCGGCATGGTCGATATGCCCGTGCGTCAGCAGGATCTTCTCCACGGTGACGCCCTGCTCGGCGATCGTCGCCTCGATCCGGTCGAGGTCGCCCCCCGGATCGACCACGGCGCCGACCTTGGTGGCGTCGTCCCAGATCAGCGTGCAGTTCTGCTGGAAGGGGGTCACCGGGATGATCCCGGCGCGGGGCGTTGGCATGGGCGCGTCCGATCGCTGTTCGTCTCAACCCTGCCTTCTAGACCGGATCGGGCCGGGAGGGCACCTGCCCGTCAGGCCGGGCTGCGCTTCAGGGGCGCGTCGAGGCCGCCGACCCGGAACCAGTGGTAGCCGTAGCCCTCGACGTAGAGGCAGTGGCGCCCGTCGGCGTCCGCCTCGCTGCGCCGGCCGGTGAGCAGGTCGACGAGGAGGTCGCCCGCGGGCGCGGGGATGCCCGTCTCGAGCGCGACCTCGATGGGGCCCGGATCGAGATTGTGCACGCAGAGCAGGCTGTTGTTGCGCCAGTCGTAGCGGAGCGCCAGCACCGCCGCCCGGCCGGTGTCGAGGGCAACGACGTCGCCCCAGCCGATCTCGGGGGCCTCCTTGCGCGTGCGGATGATGCTCTGCATCCAGGTGAGCAGGGAGTCCCGGTCGTGGCGCTGCTCGGCCACGTTGACGTGGCGGTAGGCGTAGGGGCCGTGGTCGATCACCGGCATCACCGGCCGGTCCGAGGCGGTGAAGCCCCCGTGCGCCTCCCCCGTCCACTGCATCGGCGTGCGGGCGCAGTCGCGCTCCTTCAGGGCGAGGTCGTCGCCCATGCCGATCTCGTCGCCGTAGCGCAAGACCGGCGTGCCCGGCAGCGTGAACATCAGGGAATAGGCGAGCCGGATCCGGCGCGGATCGCCGTCGAGCATCGGTGCCAGCCGCCGGCGGATGCCGCGGTCGTAGAGCTGCATCCCCTTCTCGGGCCCGAATTTCTCGAAGACCAGGGCGCGCTGCTTCTCGGTGAGCCGGCCGAGATCGAGCTCGTCGTGGTTGCGCAGGAAGATGCCCCACTGGCACGAGAGCGGGCGCGGCTTCGTGCGCGCGATCGCCTTGGCGAGGGGCCGCGCGTCGTGGGCGGCGAGCGCGTAGAAGGTCGCCTGGTTGACCTGGAAGTTGAACATCATGTGCATGCGGTCGGCGTCGTCGCCGAAATAGTCGAGGTCCTGCTTGGGCAGGATGTTGGCCTCGGCCAGGATGATCGCGTCGCCCTTGCGCCATTGCAGGAACTCGCGGAAGTCGCGCAGCATGTCGAACTGCTCGCGCGGCTCGCCCGCGACGTCGGCGCCCTTCTCGGCGATCACGAAGGGCACCGCGTCCATGCGGAAGCCCGAGACGCCGAGTTCGATCCAGAAGCCCATGATCTTCAGGATCTCGGCCATCACCGCGGGGTTCGCCGTGTTGAGATCGGGCTGGAAGTCGAAGAAGCGGTGGAAGTAGTAGGCCTTCGCCTCGCGGTCGTAGGTCCAGGTCGTCTCCTGCACGCCGGGGAAGACCATGCCCTCGGAGGCCGTAGCGGGCTTCTCCTTCGACCAGACGTACCAGTCGCGATAGGGCGAATCCGGGTCCTTGCGGGCCGCCTGGAACCAGGGATGCCGGTCCGAGGTGTGGTTGACCACGAGGTCGATGAGCACGCGCAGGCCCCGCTGCTTGGCCGCGTGCGTGAAGGCCACGAAATCGCCGAGGGAGCCGTAGGCCGGATCGACGCCGTAATAGTCGCTGATGTCGTAGCCGCCGTCGCGCTTCGGCGAGGGCTGGAACGGCATCAGCCAGACCGCGGTGACGCCGAGCCCCTGGAGATAGTCGAGCCGCCGCTCCAGCCCGGCGAAATCGCCGATGCCGTCGCCGTTCGAATCCATGAAGGTGCCCACCGACAGGCAGTAGACGACGGCGTTCTTGTACCAGAGGTCGGTGATCACGCGGCGCCTCCCAGGGGCGTGGCATCGGCCCCCAACGCCGGGAGCGGACGAAGCGTTGCCGTTCGCCCGCGCCTCCTTAAAACAGCCGCGTTGTGCGGTGCCTATCGAGGCGCCCCGGCATAGACGTCCCGGCCGGGCGAGCCCCCGCGCCTGCGCCCTGTCCGGACCGTATGAACATCATCCTCATCAAGCTGTTCGCGACCGCGCTGACCCTCAGCCAGGTCACGACGCGGCCGGACGCCGTGAAGACGCGCTTCGACCCGGCCGCGGACGGGCCGGAGGTCGTGCGGATCCTGCGCGACGGCTGCGCCCACATGCGCAAGGCCTTCGACATCGAGGACATCAACCTCGACGAACTGATCTCCACCGCCATGGAGGATCCGAGCGCGGTGGCGGGGGCCGGTGCGCCGAAGCTCCTGCACGGGCTCGATCTCAATGAATTGAACACGAGCTACCGCCAGTTCTGCAAGGGCGAGAACCCGGCCAACTCCCCCTTCGAGGCGAGGGCGGTGATCGAGTTCTACAACAAGGCCACCGAGAACCTGCCCACCGCCGAGGCGCTCCGCGACAAGGCCCTGCCCGGCATGACGCAGATCCTCGACGGGGCGGGCAAGCCCTTCGCGGAGACCTTCGAGGCGAACGGGCGGCGCCTCAGCGTGCCGATCGCGAGCGTGCCGCCCCTCGTCCGACAAGCCTTCATCGCGGCCGAGGACAAGCGCTTCGAGAGCCATCGCGGCATCGACGAGCGCGGCGTCATCCGCGCCTTCATCGGCAACCTCGCCTCGCCCGGAAGGCCGCAGGGGGGCTCCACCATCACCCAGCAGGTGGTGAAGAACCTCTCGGTCGGCGACGACGTCACCTACGAGCGCAAGATCCGCGAGATGATCGTCGCGGGGCGACTCGAGCGGATCCTGACCAAGCCGCAGATCCTCGGGCTCTACCTCAACGGGATCTATCTGGGCCGGGGCGCCTACGGCATCGAGATGGCCGCCCGCTCCTATTTCGGGAAGTCGGTGGGCGAGCTCACCCTGCCGGAGGCGGCGCTTCTCGCCGGCATGCCCAAGGGGCCGAACTTCTACAGCCCCGACAAGTACCCCGACCGCGCCCGCGAGCGCCGGGCCTACGTGCTCTCCCGCCTGAAGGAGGAGGGCGCGATCACCGAGGCGCAGATGGCGGAAGCGGTGAAGGCCGATCTCGGCCTCAAGCCGATCGAGACCGCGCGGCGCGACAGCGGCTTCTACGTGGTCGACTACCTCAACCGCGAGGCGCGGACCGTCGCGGGTGTCGAGTCGCTCACCGCCGCCTCCTTCACGGTGCGCGCCACGGTGAATGCCGGGCTCCAGCGCGCCGTCGAGGGCGCGCTGCAGGACGGGCTCGCCAATTACGAGCGCGCCACCGGCCGGCAGAGCTGGTCGGGGCCGGAACTGAACCTCGCCGAGAGCGTGCGCCGGCTGGAGGCCGCCGCACCGGCGCCCGAGGCGGCACCCGCCACCCCTGCCGCCGCTCCCGCGGAGCCGCCCCGCAAGGGCGCGCGCCGGGCCGAGAAGGCCCCCCCGAAACCGCCGGGCGCGAAACCCGCCTGGCTGCGGGCCCTGGAGGGGGCGCGGCCCGTGCTCTACGACGTGCGCTGGCCGCTCGCCGTGGTGCTGGAGACGGGCCGCAACGGCGTGCGCGTGGGCCTGCCCGACGGGCGGGTCGCCAGCCTCGATCCGGGCATCGCCCGGGGCAAGCTCCAGCCCTACGACGCGGTGCGGGTGAAACTGCGCGAGGGCAAGGGCGCGCCGCGGGCCGAGATCCGGGTGCGGCCGGCGGTGCAGGGCGCCGCCCTGGTCATGGAGAACCGCACCGGGCGCATCCTGGCGATGGCGGGGGGCTTCTCCTACCCCTTGAGCCAGCTCAACCGGGTGACCCAGGCCGTGCGCCAGCCGGGCTCGACGCTCAAGCCGCTGACCTATCTCGCCGCCCTCAACACCGGCCTCCAGCCCAACACCCTGGTGATGGACAGCCCCGTGACGCTGCCGCCCATCGGGGGCATCGGCGATTCCTGGTCGCCCAAGAACTACGACGGCGGGGGCGCGGGCCCGACGACCCTGCGCCGCGGCCTCGAATTCTCGAAGAACCTCGTCACCGCCCGCCTCCTCCAGGGGGGGATCAGCGAGACGGCGCCCGCCAGCCTCAAGCGGGTCTGCGACATCGCCCTCGAAGCGCAGATCTACGCGGCCTGCGAGCCCTACTACCCCTTCGTGCTCGGCGCCCAGCCCCTGCGCATGCTCGACCTCGCCGGCTTCTACGCGGCGGTGGCCAACGAGGGCGCGCGGCCCGCCCCCTACGCCCTGGAGGCGGTGGAGCGGGACGGCAAGCCCGTCTACGCCCACGCCGCGCGTCCGCTCACGCGGATCGGCTCGGCCGACCGCGTCGCCTTCTACCAGCTCAAGACCATGCTCCAGGGCGTGGTGAGCCACGGCACCGCCGCCGCGCTCGCCCGCAACGCCGCCTATATCGGCGGCAAGACCGGCACCTCGGAGAACGAGAACGACGCGTGGTTCGCGGGCTTCTCCAACGAGGTCACCGTGGTGGTCTGGGTGGGCTACGACAACGCGGACGGCACCCGCCGGACGCTCGGGCGCGGCCAGACCGGCGGCCATCTCGCGGTGCCGATCGCGGGGGCGATCTTCAACGCGGCCTGGGCGAACGGCGTGGCGAAGACCCCGCTCGCCGGCCCCTCCCCCGAGGCGCGCCCCTTCATCGCCGATCTGCCCATCGACGCCCGAAGCGGCCAGCGGGTGGCGGGCGGCGGCTTCCGCGAGCATTTCCGCGCGAGCGGCGACGGGCGCGTGGCCGACACGCAGTTCCGCCTCGTCCCGCGCGAGACCCTCTACGCCCTGCGGCCCGACGCCGAGGACGGCGATCTCGCCGGCGCCGAGGACGGCGCGGACGTGCAGGGCGACCTCTACGGCAACCTGACCCGCGAGCCCCGCAGGGCCGAGCCCGATCTCCTCGATCCCTTCGGCGAGCGCCTTATGGGCGAGCGCCGCGCCGCGCCGCGCTCGCGCCGGGCGCAAGGGGATCCCGAGGGCTACCGGCCCTGGCCCGGCACCGACCGCTCGCCCTTCGGCGACGACGAGGAACTGCGGCCCCGCCGCCGCGATCCGGACTACCTGTTCGGCGACGACCCGCGCTACTGATACGATCTCCGCTCGATCGAAGCGGGGGGCGTGTCGACCGAGCCCGCGCGGCGCATGAGCGAAGCCCAGATCCGCCATCCCGAAGGGATCGATCGGATCTGGTATGAGACGCCGCGTCGGGGGACGGCGCGGATTCTCCCGCCTTCCGGCCCGCGGCCCCGTTTTCCCGATCCCGAAACCTTCCGAGGAATGCCCGTGAGGACACAGCTTCCGGCGACCCTGGCCCTCGTCCTCCTGGCCGCCGCGGCGCCCCTGCCCGCCGCGGCCCAGGGCGCCCCGCCGGCGCCGGCGAAGGGACCGGCCGCGCCCGAGCGGATCCGGGAGGTCGCCTCCGTGAACGCCCAGGATCCCGCGACCCTGAAGCCCGGCACCATCCTGTTCACCGACCACCGCGACCAGCCGGCCAACCCCGAGAGCGGCCTGACGCCCTATCTCGACTGGCTGCGCCAGCGCCCCGCCGAGGCCGCCGCCCTCTCGCCCTATCCCGGCTACAAGGAGCCGGACTACGCCCAGACCGTGAACGGCGTGACCAGGCAGCGCCACGAGACCCTGAAGGTCTACGTGGCCGAGGGGCGCTTCGTGGTGGCCCGCCCGCCCGAGGCCATCGACCTCGCCGCCTTCGCCAATCTCGACTTCGTGCGGACGATGGACCCGGCCATCCGGCACAAGGCGCTCAGCCCCGCGGACGTCACCCCCACCAAGGACCCGGCGGCGGCCTTCGCCCGACGCCCGGACCGGCCCTGGTGCGAGGGCACCGTCTGCATCGAGTCCCGCTACGATCTGGAGGGCAAGCTGCCGCTCGGCGTGAAGCTCGCCAACAAGCTGGAGGAGGGCTCGTCGAAGAAGATCGCCGAGTTCGTCTCCTTCCAGAGCGAGCTGCGCACCCTGCCGCCGGAGCGGACCGCGGGGCTCGCCGCCCTCACCAAGGTCGACACCCCGGTCACCGGCGGGATCGAGCAGACCATCTTCTGGGTCAACCAGATCCTGCGCTTCGGCAAGTTCCTGGCGGTGTTCCAGCCGATGCCGGGCGACCCGCAGAAGACCGTTGTCACCACCTACATGGCGCTGGCGATCAAGGCGGACGTGCTCGACCGCAAGGCGGAATACGCCCGCGTGCCGGTGCTGAAGAACCTGCTGCCCGCCCAGGTGCTGATGGGCAATTCGAGCTTCAACACGGGCAACTCGATCAGCGCCGGCCTGCCCACCTACGCCCGCAACCGCATCGTGGCCTTCGCCGACGCGGTGGGCAGGCGCTGAGGGGCATCGTTCCGGGCGGGTCTCTCCTCCCCGCAGGGGCTACAGGACTTACACAATGCGCAGCGCCGCGGGCTCCCCCTCCCCCCTCTGCGGGGGAGGGTGGCCCCTGCGTCAGCAGGGGTCGGGAGAGGGGAGCGACGGTGCAGGGTTGGGCTGTGCCCAGCATGAGGGTCGCGCCTCTCCGGAAGCGGGGTTCCCCTCTCCCGACCCGCTTGCGCGGGCCACCCTCCCCCGCGGAGGGGGGAGGGAGCGCGGGGACGACCGCCCGAGATGTGTGAATACAGTAGCCCCGCAAGGGGAAGGAACAACAGTCCTCAGCCCGCCGAAACGATCCGCTGGATCAGAGGCGAGCCCCACCCGGATCACAGCCGGTAATGGGCCGAGATCCGGGAGAGGTTGATGTTGTAGTAGGGGTCGGCGCCCAGCAGCGCGCCCCAGCGCTCCTGCATCACCGCGGTCTCGGCCTGGAAGCGGGCGCGCTTCTCCGGTGTGTCCTCCGGCCCGCGGCTCTTCGATTCGTGGTGGACGAGCTTGGCGAAGGGCGTCCACAGGATGCGGTAGCCCGCGGTGCGGATCTTCAGGCAGAGGTCGACGTCGTTGAAGGCGACCTTCAGCATCTGCGCGTCGAAGCCGCCGACCTCCCGGAACACCGCGGCGCGCAGGGCGAGGCACGCCCCCGTCACCGCCGAGACCTCCTGCACCAGGACCATGCGGGCGAAGTAGCCGGGGTCAGAATCCGGCAGGCCGAGATGGCCGTGGCCGGCAACGCCCCCGATGCCGAGCACCACGCCGCCGTGCTGCACCGTGCGGTCCGGATAGAGGAGCTTGGCCCCCACCGCGCCGATCTCCGGGCGCACGGCCTGCGAGACGATCTCGGTGAGCCAGCCCGGCTCGATCACCTCGATGTCGTTGTTGAGGAACAGGAGCACGGAGCCGCGCGCGGCCTCGGCGCCCCGGTTCGACAGGTCGGAGAAGTTGAAGGGGCCGGGCGCCGCGACCACCCGCAGGCGCGGGTCGCCCTGGTAGCGCGCGAACAAGGCCGCCGTCTCCGGCTCGCGGCTGTCGTTGTCGACGACGACGACCTCGATCTCGGGGTAGTCCGTCTCCGCGAACAGCCCGTCGAGGGTGACGGAGAGCAGTTCCGCCCGGTCCCGCGTCGGGATGATCACCGAGACGCGCGGGGGCGGCACGGGCAGGGGATGCACCACGCGGGTGAAGCCGTGGGGCCCGCGCTCGGCCCGCGCGCCCCGGCGCCCGGCCACCTCGGAGACCGCCTGGAGGCGCGCGGCCTCCGCCCGCGCCAGCGCCCGGTCCGAGAAGGTGCCCGAGCCCCCCGCCGCCCGCCAGTGGTAGAGCACCATCGGGATGTGGCGGATGCGGCCGGGATCGAGATCCTCGGTGAGCCGCAGCAGCAGGTCGTGGTCCTGGCTGCCCTCGAAGCCGGGGCGCAGGCCGCCGAGCGCCCGCACCGCCTCCGTGCGGATCACGGTGAGGTGGTTGATGTAGTTCTGCCCGTAGAGGAGTTCGCGGTCGAAATCCGCCTTGAAATGCGGCTCGAAGCGGCGCCCCCTGCCCTCGATCTTGTCCTCGTCGCTGTAGACGAGGACGAGGCCGGGATCGTCGCGCACCGCGCGGGCGACCTCGTAGAGGGCCTGCTCGGGCAGCGCGTCGTCGTGGTCCATGAAGGCGACGTAGGCGCCCTGCGCCAGCGCCAGCGCGTCGTTGGTGGCCCGGGCGATGTGGCCGTTCTCCGCCCGGCGCACGATGCGGATGCGCGTCTCCGCGGCGGCGAGCCGGTCGATCAGGCGCACCACGCGCGGGTCGCGCGAGGCGTCGTCGCACAGGCAGAGCTCCCAGTTCGGGTAGAGTTGCGCCTGGAGCGAGCGGATCGCCGCCCGCAGCACCCGCGGGGCCGGGTCGTGGACCGGCATCAGCACGGAGATCAGGGGCGCCGCGTCCCAGGCGGCGACCTCGGCCCGGATGCGGCTCCGGTCGGCGGCGCCGAGGGAGGCGCTGCGCCGGATCCAGGCGGCGTAGCCGCTCTCCCGGCGGTGGCGCAGCGCCCGGTCCAGGAAGGCGCGCCCGCGCACCCGCTTGCCCAGGCCGCGCCAGTAGGCGGCGCGCACCGTGAGCCAGGGATCGCGGGCGAGGCCGCTCAGGACGAGCCCGGCCCGGCCGCGGCGGCGGATCTCGATCGCGGCCAGGATGAGCGGCCGCCCGGGCACGAGGCCGGCGATGCGCAGGGCGCGCACGTCCTCGGGCAGTCGGCCGGTCCAGGCGAAGACGCCGCCGCCCAGGGCCTCCTCGGCGAGCGGCGGGCCGGGCCGCCCGTCGCCGCCTGCGAGGCTCATCAGCAGGCGCGCGTTGCGGGCCGCCCCCGGATCGTCGGTGAGCCGGATCGTCACCCAGGCGCCGCCGAGGCCCGCGAGATCGACCCCGATTCCGTCCGCGCCCTCGCGCAGCGCGAGGGGCCGCGCGCGCCCGAACCCGCCCGTGAGGGTCGCCGTCGCCATCAGGCGGTCCAGCCCTTGGCCAGTGATCCGGTGACCGCGTCGGACATGGCGATGTCGAAGACCAGCATGTCCTCCACCGCCCGGACGGTGCGCAGGCGCTCGGCGAGCGCCAGGGCCTCGGCCGGGATCGGCGCGGGCACGGGCAGCGGGGCCTGGATGCCGAGCCGGTCGAACAGGGTGGAGGCGAAGGCCTCGAAGTAGCTGCGGTGGCCGACGATGCCGACGCGGGCCAGGATCTCGATGGCGACGATGGAGTTGCCGGGGTTGACCCGGTCGTCCGGCATGCGCGTGCCGAGCTGGCGCGTCAGCGGGTTGTAGAGGAGGTGGTAGGCCGGCTCCGGCAGCATGCGGAAGTAGCGCTTGAGGCTGCGCGGGTCGGCGTAATCGTATTCCGCGCTGAACAGGGCCGCCTCGGCGCGCCGGCCGAGGCGCCAGGACCGGGCGGGATCGGCGGCGGCCTCGGCCTGCTGCTTCAGCCAGAGCATCCGGGTCGCCATCTCCACGTGCGGGTCCTGCACCAGGATCGCGGTCAGGGCGAGATCGGGGGTGAAGAAGCCCTCGTAGCGCGGCACGGTGATCGCGCCCGACTGGAAGGCCGAGGGCACGAAGCGGCAGCCGAGCGCGCTCGTCAGGATCTCGTCCGAGAGCCGCTCCAGGCCGAAATGGCACTGCTGGAAATACGGGAACAGGGCCGTCTGGAGCACGGTCTCGGGATGGATGCCGGTGTTGAGGAGGAGGAAGCGCTCCATCACCAGACCGTCCCGCGGCGCGCGCCGGTAGACCAGCACGTTGGTGTCGGCGTCGTAGAGCTCGACCCGCGGGAAGCCCGCGAGGCCCGGCACCTCGTGCTCGGTGAGCCGGAAGGTGCACTGTCCGGTGGAGTGCAGACCGCCTTCCTTAAACGACGGATCGATGATCTGTGCCCCCACCTCCGCCACGCGTCGGCCGTCCACCGCGACGACGACCCGGCTCACGGCGAGGGGATTGTCGGGCACGATCCAGCCCTGGATCGCATCGCCCTGATCGTAGTCGATGAAGAAGCGCATGTCCCGTCGCTGCGGTGGCGGGGCCTTGGCCCCCCGCGTCTCCCGCGGCCGGCCCGGCGCCCTCGCCTGCGCCATAACCCATTTCGCGGGCGCGTGCAGCGCCGCCGCCCCGGCGGCCCCGCGGCCGCCGGGGCCCGCCGCAGAACCCGCTTGCACCTGTCCCCGACTGGGGCTATAGCCCCGCCACACCGGAGCTGCGGCACCGGCCCGGGCGCGTAGCTCAGCGGGAGAGCACTACCTTGACATGGTAGGGGTCACAGGTTCGATCCCTGTCGCGCCCACCATCCAATCGGCCAGCTGGGCCTCGGACGTTGGATGGTTTTCCGAATTTCCGGACATTCGTCGAAGGTCTCTTCGGGTAGCCCGCACGGGTTCGCCCGAATCTCGCCGGTCACGGCGATGCGGTCTTGGCGGGTGCGGCCGTGCCTGTCCGATCCCTCGCACCGGGGCTCGGTTGCTCGAGCATCGTCTTCTTCCGAGAAAGCGGCGGCCACCTTTCGGGACGATGCGCTAGCCCGCCCCGCGGGGCTTGCCCGCCTCGCGCGCCGCCCGGCGGACGGCCTGGTCGAGGGCGCCGAGGAAGGCGGAGCGGTCCCGGGCCGAGAAGGGTTTCGGGCCGCCGGTGACCAGCCCGGCCTCGCGCAGGTCCTGCATGAGGTTGCGCGTGGCCAGCGCCATGCCGATCGACGCGTCGGAGAAGGGCTTGCCGGTGGGCGACAGAACCGTGGCCCCGGCCCGCACGCAGCGGCCGGCCAGGGGCACGTCGGCGGTCACCACCACGGCGCCGGGGCCGGCCCGCTCGGCGATCCAGTCGTCGGCCTCGTCCAGCCGGTCGCCGACGACGACGCGCTCGATCCAGGTCTCGCGCGGCACGTTGAGGACGCTGTTGGCCACCACGAAGACGTGCAGGCCGTAGCGCGCGGCCACGCGGTAGATCTCGTCCTTCACCGGGCAGGCGTCGGCATCGACATAGATCGCGGCGCGCGCGGGATCCATCGGGCGGTCTCCTCCGGGGCATCGTCCCGAGCCGTGGCCGCCGGCTCCCGGGAGAAGGCGATGCCTCGGCACCCGCACAGACCTAACGGATCCGGCGCGCCGGATCATCCTCCCGGAAGCCGATGGTCATCGCGCGCGGCGATGCTCTATCTTGGCCGCTCCGAGAATCGCCGCGGCCGGGGTCCGGGCCGCGGCGCGAGCGAGGTACATCGATGAGCGACGCGTCCCAGAACCAGTCCGCCGCGGTGCCCGTGCGGGGCGGGCTCGTGACCTATCTGCAGGTCGACGGCGCCGTCCGCGCGGCGGAGTTCTACGCCCGCGCCTTCGGTGCCGAGGTGGCCGCGACCTACCCGCCCGACGAGCAGGGCCGGACCATGCACATCCACCTCTACGTGAACGGCTCCTCGCTGATGCTGAGCGACGCCTTCCCGGAATACGGCCACCCCCTCAAGGCGCCGCAGGCCTTCACCCTGATGCTGATGGTGGAGAACATCGACGCGGCCTATGCCCGCGCCGTGGAGGCGGGGGCGAGCCCGGAGATGCCGCCCGCCGAGATGTTCTGGGGCGACCGCTACGGCCAGCTGCGCGATCCCTTCGGCATCCTCTGGGCGATGAACCAGCCCAAGGCCTCGCTCCCCACCGCCTGACCGCAGGAGGATCAGATGGCCGAGACCGACCGCGACCTCGTGCTCACCCGGATCGTTCCGGCGGCGCCCCGCCTGCTCTTCCGGGCCTGGACCGAGGCGGACCTCCTCAAGCGCTGGTTCGCGCCCGCCCCCTACACGGTGCCGGAGGCCCGGCTCGATCCGCGGCCCGGCGGCGTCAGCCACGTCGTGATGCAGGGGCCCGACGGCACCAGCTTCCCGAACCGGGGCGTCTATCTGGAGGTGGTGCCCGATGCCCGCATCGTCCTCACGGACGCCTATGTGGACGCCTGGGAGCCCTCCCCGAAGCCCTTCATGACCGCGATCATCACCTTCGAGCCGGTGGAGGAGGGCACGCGCTACACCGCCCGCGTCCGGCACTGGAGCGCGGAGGACCGGGAGGCCCACGAGCGGATGGGGTTCCACCAGGGCTGGGGCCTCTGCGCCGACCAGCTTGCCGCCCTGGTCGCCGAACTCCGCTAGAGCGCACTCCGCCGAAGTGGCCACCGGTTCGGCGCAAGAGCGCGCGAAAAAATAATACCTTGGGGTCGTTTCCGACGGGCTCCGCTCGATCGCTCCGGGATGCGTTTGGCTCCCGTCATCCCGGGTCGCTCGAGGAGCGAGCCCGGACCCGGAAGCGCGCGCGGAGCGTGCGGCCCATGAACACCGTCATGGGCCACCTCGTCTTTTCGAGGGCCTGGATCCCGGGCTCCGCTCCGCGGCCCCGGCATGACGGTGCGGGGCCTATCCCGAAGCGATCGACCGGAACCCGCATCAGGCGACGTGCAGGCGCCGCCCCCGGTTCCAGGCGAGGAACGGCACCCCCGAGAGCAGGCCGCGCAGGGCCGCCCGGTTCTGGTGGCAGCCGTTGACCGAGACCCGCGGCAGGGCGTGCAGGTGGTCCGCGTGCCCGGCGAAGAGATGGCCGGGCCGGGTGGTCACCCCGGTGGCGAAGCCCATCTCCCGGGCCAGGGCGAATTCGCGGGCGCCCGCGGAGCCCGGATCGCCCACCGGGTAGGAGAGGTGGCGCACCGGGCGGGCGAGCTCCGCCGCGAGCCTGTCGCGGCCCTCCGCGACCTCGCGGGCGGCCGTGTCGCGGCCGTGCTTGGCCAGCATCGGGTGGCTGCGGGTGTGGGCGCCGAAGGTCACGGCCGGGTCGCGGCCGAGATCGCGCAGCTCCGCCCAGGTCAGGCAGAGTTCGGCCGCGACGCCCCCGGGGGCGAACCCGGCTCTGCCGCAGAGCTCGGCCACCGCGTCGAGGAGGCGCGCCTCCGGCCCGGCGCGGAGCGTCCGGTAGACCGTCTCGAAGGCGCGGGTCTTCTCCGCGGGGCTGCGGGCCGGCAGGTCGGGCAGGCCGGGGCGGAGGGGCACCCGGTCGAGCCGCGCCACCGCCCGTTCCAGCTCCACCCACCAGAGGCGACCGCGCTGGTCGGCGAAATCGCCGGTGACGAACAGGGTCCAGGGGGCCCCGTGCCGCCGCAGCACGGGGGCCGCGTGGACGAGGTTGTCCCGGTAGCCGTCGTCGAAGGTCAGCACGGCGAAGGGCGGTCCCGGCTCCGCGAGGCGCTGCGGCACCGCGTCGAGGCCGACGAGATCGAACCCCGCCGCGGCGAGTTCCCGCAAGGTCGCGTCGAGGAAGTCCGGCGTGATCGCCAGGAGGCGGTTCGGCGCGAAGGCGGCGGGGGGCTCCGGGACGACGTGGTGGAAGGTGAGGATCACCCCGCGCCCGCGGGCGAGGGGTGCGAGCCAGCGGTTGGCCCCCGTGGCCGCCGCGGCCCGGAACCCGGCCTCGAACAGGCTGTGGCGGGTTCGGGACGAGACCATCCGGCAAGCTCCTGCGGCGCGCGGCCGGTCGGGGATCGGCGGGAGGATGGGGCGGCCCGGTAAAGGAAGCGCGAACCGGGCGCGGGGACACGAACCCCGCAAGCGGTCGCAGACCCTGGAAGCCGTCGCAGACCCTGGAAGCGGTCGCAGACTTCGCAAGCCTTCGTGAACCACGATCGCAGCCGGCCGGTGCGGGGCGGCTCCGCATACACCGCGGGTTAGGCCGGCTCGCCGCACATCGTCCCCGAGGGCGGTCCCGACGGGCCGAGGGGGCGCGAGGTGGTGATGGCGGTTCTCGTCCAGGACATGAAGGGGCCGGCCCTGCGCGAGCCCGAGCGGGCCGCCGCGGCCGCGCCGGTCCGGGCCGGCGCGCTCACGGCCGAGTGGTTCGCCGACCTCGCCGCGGCGGAGCCGGTCTGGCGCGCCCTGGAGACGCAGCCGGGGGCGCTCGGCACGCCCTATCAGCGCTTCGACTGGGTCGCGGCCTTCGCCGCCACCCTCGCGGCCGGGGAGAGCGTGCGCGTCCTCGTCCTGCGCGATGCCGCGGCGCGGGTGCGGCTGCTCCTGCCCCTCTGCCTCCGGCGCCGCCGGGGCGGGACGGTGGCCGCGGTGGTCGGCGACGCCCATGCCAACTATCACCTACCCCTCTTCGCCGGCTGCGACGGGGCGGCCCTGCCCGCAGAGGAACTGCGCCTCGCCCTGCGCCGGGCGGCGCGCTCGGCCGGCATCGACCTCTACGACCTCGGCGCCCAGCCGCGGACCTGGGACGGCGTGGTCAACCCCTTCGCCCTCGGTGCCGATCCCGCCCCGAGCGACGCCTACGGCATGATGCTGGGCCCCGATCCCGAGGCCTGCGTGCGGCGCGCCTTCAGCGGCGACGCACGCAAGAAGCTGCGCAGCAAGGAGCGCCGCCTCGTCGAGACGGTGGGCCCCCTCGCCTATCGGCGGGCCGAGACGCTGGAGGAGCGGACCGCCTACCTCGCCGCGTTCAACACCCAGAAGGCCGCGCGCTTCGCCGCGATGGGCATCGGCGATCCCTTCGCCGGGCCGGCCTTCGGCGAGTTCCTGGCGCGGGCGGGTGCCGGCGCCGACCCGGCCATCGAGATCCACGCCCTCGTGGCGGAGCGGACGGGCCAGGTGCTCGCCACCTTCACGGGGGCGGTGGACCGCCTGCGCTTCAGCGGCATGACGACCTCCTTCGAGGCCGATCCGGCCGTGGCCCGCTGCTCGCCGGGGGACCTGCTGCTGCTCCATCTCGTGCGCGACCAGACCGCGCGCGGGCGCCGCAGCCTCGACCTCGGCATCGGCGAGGCGCGCTACAAGGCCAGCGTCTGCGACGAGACCATCGAGATCGCGCGGGTCCTCGTGCCGGTGAGCCTGCGCGGCCACGCCGTCGCCGCCGCCGCCCGCGGGCTCACCCGCGCCAAGCGCCGGATCAAGCGCGACCCGCGCCTCGTCGGCCTCCTCGCGCGCCTGCGCCGCCTGCGCGGCTGAGGCCGCCCGCTGCGGGAACTTCCCGCACTGGAAAGCCTCGGCCGAGCGATCGGCCGGGGCTTCCCGTCGTGGATACAGGGGCGGCGGGGGACGCCCGCCGCTCAGGCCGCGGAGAGCCGCAGGGCCATCTCCGCCTCGGCGCGGGCGACCGGCCGGTCCTGGGCCACCAGCACCTGCCCGGCGCCGGCATCCTCGGCGAGGCCGAACAGCGCGCCGAGCTCCGGATCGTCGGCCGCCGCGTTGGAGGCGAGGATCACGCTGTCCATCAGGGGGGCGAGGGCGGGCAGCAGGGCGAGCGGGCCCGGCACGAGGCGCAGGCGGCAGACCACCCAGTCATAGGCCTCCGCAGCCGCCTCCAGGGCGATGGCGAGGGTCTCCGGCTCGGCGAGCAGCGCCGCGATCTCGACCTGGCCCGTGGCGATCCGCTGCACGCGCGGGTCGCGCGTCGCCCGGATCACCTCGGCGATCCGGACCTCGCCGGCGACGAGGTCGGTCAGGCCGGGCTCGTCGGCCTCCGTCTCGGGGCCGTTCACGTCGATCTCCAGGGTGGGCCCCCGTCCGCCGAGGCTCCGCACCAGGGGCTGGGCGAGGCCGGTGCCCTGCGGGCGCGTCTCGACCACGAGGATCCGCCGGCCCGGCCCGCGCCGGGGGCCGGCCTCCAGGCGCGCGATCAGGGGGCCGAGCTCGAACGACGCCGCCTCGGGGCGGGCCTTCTCCGGGCGGGCCTTCTCCGGGCGGTCCGCCTCGCGGCGGGGCTCGTCACGGCTCTCGGCCGGGGCGAGGTCCGCGGCGGTCGCGGTCGCGGCGGTGGCGGCGGCCGGCACCGCGCTCCCCGGCCAGCGGCCCGGCGGCATCGCCTCGGGATAGGTGAAGCGCTCGCTCCCGTCGCGCCAGCGGGGCGGCTGCGGCGCGTCGGTGGGGGGCGTGTCGGAGCCCGGATGCGCGCCTTCCGGATCCGCGAGGAGGCGGCGGCCGACGACGGTGCCCGCCGCGAGCATCAGCGTCAGCAGGGTCGCGACGGCGACGATCGGGACCTTCTTCGGGAAGGAGGGCAGTTCGGGGCGCACCGCGCGGGAGACGATGCGGGCATCGGCGGGCGAGGCGCTCTCGGCGTCGCGGGCGGAGGCCTCGCGGTAGCGGGAGAGATAGGCTTCGAGCTGCTCGCGCTGGGCCTTGGCCTCGCGCTCCAGGGCGCGCAGCTCGATCTCCTTGGCGTTGCCGCGCACCACCACGTCGCGCTGCCCGTCCACGGCGGCCTTCAGGCTCTCGACGCGGGCGCCCGCGATGCGCTGGTCGTTCTCCAGGGTGCGCACGATGCGCTCGGCGGCGGCCTTGATCTGCGCGTCGAGGTCGGCGACCTGGGCGCGCAATTCCTTGATGCGCGGATGGGCGGGCAGCAGCGTGCGCGATTCGAGGGCGAGCTGGGCGCGCACGGCGATGCGGTTCTCCACCGTGCGGCGCACCACCTCGTTGTTGGCGACATCCGGGATCTCGAAGGCGCGGCCGTCCTTGATCATCTCGCGGATCGCCGTCAGCCGCCCGGCGAGGTCCGCCTGGATGGTGCGGGCCTGGGAGAGCTGGGTGGAGAGCTCGCCGAGCTGCTGCGCGGTCAGCGGCTGGCCGGCGACGCCCGAGGCCAACACCAGACCGTGCTTGGCCCGGAAGGTCTCGACCTTGGCCTCGGCGTCGGCCACGCGCTTGCGCAGGGATTCGATGTTGCCGCCGAGCCAGGACGAGGCGTAGCGGGCGGTGTCGACCTTGGCCGCCTCGAGGGAGGCGAGATAGAGCTCGGACACGGTGTTGGCGCCGGCCGCCGCCAGCTCCGGATCCCGCGAGCGGAACTCCACCGTGATGATGCGCGACTTGCCGGCCGCGTAGACCAGCAGGCGGTCGAAATAGGTCTCCAGCACCCGGTCCTCGGCCGGGCGGTCGTGGAGGTTCGGCGCGAGGCCGACGAGCGTCAGGATCTGCCGCAGCGGGCCCGCCTCCCCCGCGGTGGGGTCGAATTCCGGGTTGCCCACGAGCTTGAGCCGACGGATCGCCTCCCGGGCGAGATCGCGGGACATCATCACCTGGACCTGGCTCGCCACGGCCTGCTCGTCGATGGGCGTCGCCTGGTCGGAGCGTTCCTGCGCGGTACGGGTGAAGGCGGCCTCGCGGCTCTCCAGGAGCACCTGCGCCGTGCCGGTGTAGCGCGGGGGCACGACCTGCACGAACACGATCGCGGCGGCGGCCACCGCCAGCGTCGGCAGGACGATCCAGGCCCAGGAGCGGCGCAGCAGCGCCGGCAGCTGCGCGACGCCGAGGCCGTCGCGCGCCGGTGCTCGGCCGGGCTGCATCGCGCGCTGGCTGATCTGTGACATGGACGGCCTTCGAAACGCGGGTGGTCAGGCGCATGGAGCGCCGCCCGGCATTTGAGAGCGTTAAGGTTTCCCGAGGGTTAAGATGCATTCGGCCCCGGCCGCGACTGCTCTGCCCGGGCCGGCCTCAGGTCAGGCTTCATTAACCCTAACGGTCTAGACGGAAGGCGTTCGAGTAAATTGACGGCCAGGGTGATGAACCGGCGCGCACTTCTCCTGACGCTCGCGACCAGCCTCGCTCTCGGCGGCTGTCTGCGGCCCGAATTCCGTACCGCGCAGCTCGATGCCACGGGCACGGGCTCCATCGGCGCCCGCTACACGCTGGCGGCGGGCGACAAGCTCCGCGTGATCGTGTTCGGACAGGACAACCTGTCCAACATCTACGCCGTCGACGGGGCCGGCCGGATCGCCATGCCCCTGATCGGGCCCGTGGCGGTCGGCGGCCAGAGCACGGCCCAGGCCGCCCGCACCATCGAGGCGCGCCTCACCGGCGGCTACGTGCGGGAGCCGCACGTGACGGTGGAGGTCGACACCTACCGGCCCTTCTTCATCCTGGGCGAGGTCACCACCTCGGGCCAGTACCCCTACGTCAACGGCATGACGGTGGAATCGGCGGTGGCCATCGCCGCGGGCTTCGGCCCGCGCGCCGCCCGCGACTACGTCGTCCTCACCCGCGACGGGCCCGAGGGCCTCGTCTCCGGCATCGTGCCGATGACCTATCCGGTCCGCCCCGGCGACACGATCGTCGTGAAGGAGCGCTTCTTCTAGAGCACCGTCCCGAAAGGTGGTTGCCGGCTTTCGGAAAAAGACGATGCAAAATCAAGAGCCTGGCGCATCGTCCTGGATCTGATTTCCAGCACGATGCGATAGGGTGCTCTGCGCCGGAGTGGACGCCGGTTCGGCGTAAGAGAACGCGCAGAAACAATAACTTAGAGCCGTTCCCGGTTGCAACGCGATCGGGAACGGCTCCAGGAAGCTCGCCACCCGCAGGAGCCGGAGGCCGTGCGAGATCCTGATGGAGGCCCCCGCCGGCCCGGAGGAGCGGCACGCGCAGGAGCGCCTGCGCGAGATGCACGACCTCTTCGAGCTCTTCGCCGGCTGGTACGGCGACGTGCGCCGCCTCGACACCGAGCGCCTCGTGCAACTCCTCAGCCTCGGCGCCAAGGTGCAGAGGATCCTGGAGGTGAAGGACCGCCTCACCCGCCTGCCCGGCCGCCGCCGGGACGAGGAGACCGGCCCCGAGACGTGAGGCCTCCGCCTCGGAGCCGCTCCTGGTCTGATCGGTTCGGGGCCGCTCTCACCACCGTGTTTCCGGGACGCCGAAGGCGAGCCTGGAGCCGGCGGGGCGCGGGCGGCGTGCGATCCATGAACGTCGGTCTCACCGATCCTGCCGCTTCGGTGGGCGTGGATCCCGGGTTCCGCTCCGCGGCCCCGGGATGACGCGCGCGCGCGGGACCCGCATCCACTTGGGCGGAAAGGGTCTACCCCGGCGGGGCCGCGGCCGGCGTCTCCGCCCGGCTCTGGCTGACCTCGCCCGCGCCCTCCGGCCGGCTGCGCTGGGGCACGGCGATGTCGGGATAGCGCTTGCGGTACTCGGCGAGGAAGGCGGCGAGCGTCTCGGCCTTGGACGCCTTCTGCGCCACCTCGCGGAAGCCCGGCTGGCGGGTGGGGTTGGCGCCCGTGATCAGGGCGAAGGTGCGCGCGTCGGCGCTCTCGGCCATGGCGCCGGCGAACTTGGCCTTGAGGCGCTCCAGCCCCATGCGCTCCTCGGCGAGGCCGTAGGCGATCCCGGCCCGGATCACGTCGGCGCGGGCGGTGTCGTCGAGGGGCGCGCCCGCCCGCCACGCCTCGCCGAGCAGCGCCTCGTGCGCCTCGCCCGCCGCCCGCCAGCGCCGGGCCGCCCAGAGGATGTCGGCGCGCAGGCGCTGGGCGTCCGGGCTCGTCTCCCCCGCGATCGTCTCCAGGGCGAGGTCCGTGCGGCTGAGGTCCGACAGGGCGCGGGCGCGGATCAGGGCGCGGGCGCGGCGCAGGTCGGCCGGAAGCTCCGGCAGGTAGGTGGCGTCGATGGTCTCCAGCGCCTTCAGGGGCTTGCCGTCCATCAGCCGGATGGTGGCGAGCCGCGTGGCCACGCTGGACCGGGCGATGCCGGTGAGGCGCTTGTCGAGCTGGTACTGCAGCAGGTCGGCGGCGGAATCGAGGAGGTCGAGGCCCACCAGCCGGTCGGCGAGGCGGCGCACGATCTCGTCGCCCCGGCGGCCGATGGGGGCGAACTCCTTGAAGTCGAAGTAGAGCGCCACCGCCTGGATCCCGCTGAGGTGGTCGCCGCGCCCGCCGAGATAGATGTCGTCGAACAGGCTCTGGGCCTCGGTGCTGAGGATGCGCGCGGTCTCGGAATTCGGCGCCGCGGTGGCGGCCCGGCGGGCGGCGGCCAGGGATTCGCGGAAGCGGCCCGCCGCGGCGTAGGTGCGGGCGAGCCCCGCGATGATCGCCTCCTCGGTGGCGCCCCCGCGCCAGGTCAGGGCGAGGCCCTCGAGGCGGCCGAGCGCCGCCTCCGTCTTCAGGGCGCCGGTGCTCTGGGCGAGCAGGGTGTGGCGCAGCCGCGCCGCGGTGGCCACCGGCAGGGCGGCGGCGTTGGAGAGCCGGTCGTAGCTGTCGAGGGCCGCCGCGGTCTGCCCGGTGAGTTCCTCGACGCGGGCCTTCACCAGGGCCAGCCGGTCGCGGATCCCCTGCGGGCGCTCGCGCTTGCCCCCGAGCTCGATCCGGCCCATGGCGGCCTCGATGTCGCCGGTCTCGATGGCGGACTCGGCCGCCGCCGCCGTCACCAGCCCGTAGAGGTCGTCCGGCAGGCGCTCCACCAGTCCCAGGGTCTTGCGGAAGCCGGTCTCGGCCGCGCGCCAGGCACCCTCCCCCGCCTCGGCCACCGCGCGCCAGAGCACGGCCTCGGGGTCCCGGTCGAGGGTGTCGCCGGTGAGCACGGCGCGGGCCTCCCCGTAGCGCCCGGCCCGTGTCAGGGCGAGGCCGCGCAGGATCGCGGTATCGCGCTGGGCCGCGATCAGGGGATCGTCGCCCCCCGCCGCGTCGAGGGCCGCCAGGGCCTCGAGGTCGAGGCCGTTGGCGAGCAGCGTGCGGGCATAGGCCACGCGCAGGGGGCTGCGCGCCCCGAGGGGCGCCGCCGCCGCTTCCGCGAACTGGGCCCGCATCTGGTCGCGCAGGTTGCCCCGCTTGGCCTGGTCCCAGGCCTCCCGCTCGATCGCGGGCGCGCCGGCCTCGCCGAGCTGCGCCTCCTCCCGCCGCGCCACCGGGGAGACGAGCAGGCCGCCGTCGCGCCCGATCAGCACCCCGTCGAGGTCGGGCCGCACGGTGAGGTCGTCGGCGCCCGCCAGCACCGCGACGCCGAGACGGCTCGGCAGGAGTTCGAAATCGACGAAGCGCTGGCGCTTGGCGATGCCCGCCGGGCGCCGCGCCCGGGACGGCACCACCGCGACGCGCTCGCCGTCGAGGTCGATCCAGGTGGCCGAGGCGGGCTGGGGCAGGTCGAGGGTGAGCGTGCTGCGGCCGTCCGCCGCGGGATGGCGCGTGGCCACGAGGCCGTCGCTCGGGCGCAGGCCGTCGCCCGCCGACAATTCCCAGCCCGCGCCCGCGCCCACGGCCACGGGGGTGAGGTCGAGGAGCTTTCCGGGGGGCGGGGCGAAGCGGAGCAGCACGAGGGGGCCAACGCGCTGCGGCTCGCCCAGGGGGACCGGACCCTCCGCGCCGCCGCTCGGCGGCAGCACGGTCTCGCCGGTCTCGAAGGCCAGGGTGAGGATGCCCGCCCGCTCGAACAGGGCGGCGGGCGGCAGCGCGCGGAAGCCGAAGACGAAGCCCTTGCCGGGCTGGCGCAGGGGCGGCTCCGCCTCCGCCGCCGGCTCCGGACGCGGGACCTTGCGCGGCGCGGCCTCGGCGCTGCGGGGCGCGGCCTTGTCCGGGGCCGCCTTGTCGTCGGCGCGCGCGTCGGGTCTCGCCTCCGCCTTCGGCGGAGGGCCGGTCAGGTCGATGAGGACGGCCTCCTCCTCGCGCTCCACGCGCAGGGCGTAGCCCTCGGCCGGGGTGAGGAGGAGGCTCGCCCCCTCCGCCTCGGTCTCGGCCGCGATGCCGGCCAGCGCCGGCTGGGTCCGGCCGCGGGTCTCGCCCACATCGATGGTCCAGGGGCCCGGCACGCGCAGGCGCGTGGCCGCGCCCTCCTGCAGGGTCTCGATCCGGATCTCCGCGGGCAGGCGCAGGGACAGGCGGGTCAGGGTCGGCAGATGGGCGAGTTCGAGGGTCAGCGGCCGGCGCACGGGGGCGGGGTTGCGCACCTTCAGGGCCGCCTCGGCGGCCACCGTCCGGCGCACCAGGGCGGCCACCACCTCGGGCGGGAGGGGCGGCGGCTGGCCCGCCCAGCCCTCGGGCAGCAGGTCCACGAAGACCTGCTCGCCCGCCTCCTGCACGTTGACCCGGTAGGGCCGCTGCAGGGCGATGCGCAGGCCCGACCCGTCGGGGTCGCGCCGGACCATGGCCACGTAGGCGGGCAGTTCGTCGGCGAGGTGCTCCCCGGCTGCGGCGGTGCGCTCGCCGTAGGTCAGGACCAGCACGCCCCCCGACACCCGCGCCTTGACCGGGACCGGCTTGTCGAAGGTGAGCAGGATGCGGCCGTAGCCGGCCGCCTCGGCGCCCTTGGCCGCCACGAGGCGCGCCGCCTCGGCCGGGCCGTCCGCGAGGAGGCCGAAGGCGAGGGCGGCGCCAAGCGCCCAGGCCCCCGCGCGGCCCCTCCCCTGTTCCGCCCCCATCCGACACGCCACCCGAGAGCGGCGGGCGCCCCGCGACCAGGGCGCGACGCCTGGAACGCCACTGCGCGGGATTTTCGCGCAGGCGCGGCTAACGGCGGCTTAATGGCGCCGGAGCTCAGCCGCCGAGGGCGATCGCCCGCGCGAAGGCCGGGGCGAAGCCGGCGAGGGGCAGGTTGATCGTCACCGCCTCGTCGTTGGCCGACTTCTTGGCCGTCACCACCAGGGCCTTGGCGGTCTTCATCGCGTCGGTGGCGAGCGCGGGGAAGCTGATCGGCACGAGGCAGCCCTCGTTGTTGCACGAGACGTAGAAGGCGCCCTTGCCGAGGGTCGCCTCGTCGAGCTTGAACCCGATGCCGGGCTCGATCGCGAGGCCGAAGGGCATCAGGACCACGCCCTCGGCGCGGCCGTCCTTCGGGGTGCGCAGCTCGAAGGCGAACTGGCGCCGGCCGGTATTCTTGTCGCCCTGCGCCTGCATCACCATGCAGGCCACCTGCGCCTCGCCCCGCGCGCAGCTCGTGGTCCACTCGCCGTAGGTCTCGGTCACCGTGTCGGCGCCGGCCGGCCAGGCGACGGTCTTCCCGTCCGCCTGCGCCGCCTCGGCCGCCTTCTCGGCGGGCTTGGGCTCAGCGGCTTTGGCCGGGGCCGGCTTCGGACGGGGGGCGGGCTTCGGCTTCGCCTTGGGCTTGGCCGGCTCCTCGGCCGCGGGGGCGGCCTCCTCCGCCTCCTGCGCGCTGGCCCGCGGCGCCTGGGCGAGGAAGACGAGGCCGGCGACGGCGAGGAGGGCCATGAGGGAGGCCGGCCCCGGCCGGGACCGCCCGCCGGAGGCCCGCCTCGGATCGGCGCGGAGCGAAGGTGTCGGCATGCGCGGTCTCGTTCCCCCTCGGCCGGCATGGCGGCCGGCGCGGTCTTCCAGGGCGTTCTCGGACGCCGGAGAAGACGCGCGCGATCAACAGCTTAGAGTCGTTCCGGAATGCGTGGGCATCCCGCGGGACGGCTCTAGCCCTCATGGGGGGAGGACGCAATCCGGCCGCCGGAGCGGCCGGACGCTTCTGGTGGACGCGCCGCGAGACGGAGCGCGAGGTCTAAGCCGGGCGGCGCGCGGCGCGCAGGCGGCGGGCGAGGGTGAAGGCCAGGGTGATCAGGCCGGGATCGCGGTCGAGGGGCTCCTCCAGGGGAGCCGGGCAGCGGGTGACGAGAACGGACAGCATCGCGCACTCCATGAGCGGCAGGCGCTTCCCTCGGAACGTCGCGGAGCCTTGCCGGCCTTCTGACGGGAATGTGAGCGGGCGGGGGGCGGGTCGCAACGGTGCCGGGCGCACGGTGTGCATGCAGTCACCTCATATGTAGCAAAGTTCCGGGCCGGGATCTGCGATACGGCATCCTGTCTCCATTCCCGGGCGGCCGGCCCGAGCGCCGGGATGTCGGGCAAGAGTCGGGCAAGAACAGATCTTCTCTTGCGTCCCCGACGGGAAGAACTTGCCCGGGCGGCGCCTCCCCAGCCCCGGGATGGCGCCCATGCGCCGTCCGCGCGGCGGTTGACCGCGGGGATGCGCGAAGCCAGTAAGGCGCCCTGCCCGCGAGCCTGCGCCGAATCCGATGCCGGCATCCGATCCCGGCGCGCGCGAGGCCGTCCGGCCACGCTGTCGCCGCTTCGTCACACAGGCCGCTTAACCCACGGGGCGCCCCTTTGCCGGGGCGCCGGAGATACGAGGACGATCCGCCCCATGACCGATCAGCCGACGCAGCACCCGATCCACGGCCGCATCAGCGGTCCCATCGTGATGATCGGGTTCGGCTCGATCGGCCGGGGCACCCTGCCCCTCATCGAGCGCCACTTCGAGTACGACCGTGCCCGCTTCACGGTGATCGACCCCGTCGACACCCACAAGGCGCTCGCCGAGAAGCACGGCCTGCGCTTCGAGACGGTGGCGCTGACCCCCGAGAACTACCGCGACGTGCTCACCCCGCTCCTCACAGAGGGCGGCGGCCAGGGCTTCTGCGTCAACCTCTCGGTCGACACCTCGTCGCGCGCCATCCTGGAGCTGTGCCGCGAACTCGGCGCCCTCTACATCGACACCGTGGCCGAGCCCTGGCCGGGCTTCTACTTCGACAAGACCAAGAGCCAGGGCGACCGCACCAACTACGCGCTCCGCGAGGACATCCTCGCCGCCCGTGCCGCGAGCCCCGGCGGCCCCACCGCGGTCTCCTGCTGCGGCGCCAATCCCGGCATGGTCTCGTGGTTCGTGAAGCAGGCGCTCCTGAACATCGCCCAGGATACCGGCCTGGAGCGGGCCGAGCCCAGGACCAAGGCCGAGTGGGCGAGCCTGATGAAGGATCTCGGCGTCAAGGGCGTGCACATCGCCGAGCGCGACACCCAGCGCGCCAGGAACCCGAAGCCCCGCGGCGTCTTCGTCAACACCTGGTCGGTGGAGGGCTTCGTCTCCGAGGGCAACCAGCCGGCCGAGCTCGGCTGGGGCACCAACGAGACCTGGAAGCCCGACAACGCCCGCGAGCAGGAGAAGGGCTCGCGCTGCGCGATCTACCTGCTCCAGCCGGGCGCCGACACCCGCGTGCGCACCTGGGTGCCCACCGCCGGCGCGCAGTTCGGCTTCCTCGTGACCCACAACGAGGCGATCTCGATCGCCGACTACTACACGGTGCGCGAGGGCGATGAGGCGGTCTTCCGCCCCACCTGCCACTACGCCTACCACCCGGCCGACGACGCCGTGCTCTCGCTGCACGAGATGTGGGGCAATGCCGGCAAGGTGCAGGAGCGCCAGCACATCCTCGACGAGAACGAGATCGTCGACGGCATCGACGAACTCGGCGTGCTCGTCTACGGCCACGCGAAGAACGCCTACTGGTACGGCTCGCAGCTCTCCGTCGAGGAGACGCGGCGGATCGCCCCCTACCAGAACGCCACCGGCCTTCAGGTGACCTCGGCCGTGCTCGCCGGCATGGTCTGGGCGCTGGAGAACCCGCAGGCCGGCATCGTCGAGGCCGACGAGATCGACTTCCGCCGCTGCCTGGAGGTCCAGACCCCGTATCTCGGCCCGGTCGTGGGCGTCTACACCGACTGGACCCCCCTCGCCGATCGTCCGGGCCTGTTCCCGGAGGACATCGACACGTCGGATCCCTGGCAGTTCCGCAACGTGCTCGTCCACGGCGTCTGAGCGGCGCCGCACCGGGATCTCACGGGGGAACCGGCCCGCGCCCGCGCTGTTGCGGGTGCGGGCCGTGATGCTACCATCGCGGCCGTCCCTCACCGCGAGGCCCCGATGGCACTGGCTGCGAGACGCGACGCGCGCATGGGCGTCGCCGAGTACCGGGTCTGGGTCGAGGCGCGGCCCGACGCGGAGCGCTGGGAACTGCTCGACGGCCAGCCGGTGCTGATGGCACCCGCGAGCGAGCGCCATCAGACCATCGTCTACAACCTCCTGCGCCGCATCGGCGACCTCGCCGACGCCCGCGGATGCCGTGCGCTGCCGGGGCTCGCGATCCTGAGCACAGCCATGGACGATTTCGCGCCCATTCCCGATCTCGTGGTGCGCTGCGGTCCGCCGCTCGCGGACGGCTATGCAAGCGATCCCCTGCTGATCGCCGAGGTGCTCTCGCCCGCCACGCTGGTGAAAGACCGCGGCCTGAAGGTGGATTTCTACCTCTCCGTTCCGAGCCTCCAGAGCTTTCTGATCGTCTATCAGAGGGAACCGCGGATCGAGCTCTGGCGGCGGGTCGAGGGTTGGGAGATGCAGGCGCTCGGCCCGGGCGACGTCATCGATCTACCCGAACTCGGTGGGCAGGTGCCCGTCTCCGCCATCTACGACCGTGTCGCCTTCTAGAGCATCGTCCCGAAAGGTGGTCGCCGGCTTTCGGGGAAAGGCGATGCAAGAACCAACTATCTAAAGCATCCTCCAGGTCCGCCCTTGCCCCACTTCGAAGATTTCTACGCCGACAAGCTGCGCGGCTCCCTCGGCGTCACCGATGCGGAGGCGGTGCTCGATCTCCGCGGCGCCAACCGCGCCACGGCGGAGGCCTCGCTGAAGGACATGCTGGAGCGCAGCCGCTTCGGGAAGGGCAAGACCGTGGCGATCCGCCTCGCGCCCCCGCCCGAGGGCGGCGGCGAGACCCTGTTCCAGCCCGCCGGCCGCCTCCTCCTCGACGCACGGCGGCGCGGGCTGATCGAGCGCCTGCAGACCCTGCCCGCGCAGGACGGGCTCGGCTTCTACGTCGCGCTCTCCGGCAACACGCGTCCCGCCCCATGATGACCCGGCTCGGGGGACGCAACACCCTGGAGCGTCTCGCCCGCTTCGGCTACGGCGCGCGCGGCTTCGTCTACTGCGTGGTCGGCGGCCTCGCCGTGCTCGCGGCGCTCGGGGCCGGCGGCCGGACCGGCGACAGCAAGGGCGCGCTCCGGGCCGTGCTCGGCGGTCCGTTCGGACCGGCGATCGTGGGCGCCATCGCGCTCGGTCTACTCGGTTTCGCCGCCTGGCGCTTCGTGGAGGGGATCACCGACGCGGATCGGCGGGGCAGCTCGCCCAAGGGGCTCGCCGTGCGCGGGGCCCATCTCGTCAGCGCGGGGATCTATGCGGGCCTCGCCCTCACCGCGGCGAGCCTCAGCCTCGGGCTCGGCCTCAGCGGCGGCGACGGCATGCAGGACTGGAGCGCGTGGCTGATGGACAAGCCCTTCGGGCGCTGGCTCCTGGCCCTCATCGGCCTCGCCGTGATGGGCGGCGGCGTCGGCTTCCTCGTGAAGTCCGCCTCCGGCAGGGTGACGGACCGGCTGCGCCTGGATGCGGCGCATGCGGGCTGGGTCTGCTGGGTCGGGCGCTTCGGCTACGCCGCGCGCGGCCTCGCCTTCCTCATCATCGGCGGCTTCCTCGTGGTGGCGGCGTGGTACCAGCGCTCCTCCGAGGTGAAGGGGCTGGGCGAGGCCTTCGCGCTGCTGCGGCGGCAGGATTACGGCTGGATCCTGCTCGCCGTGGTGGCGGCGGGGCATGCGGCCTTCGGCCTCTTCGGCCTGATCCAGGCCCGCTACCGGCATATCGATGCCCCCGACATCGACGAGGCCGACGACGCGGCGGCCCGCGCCCTGCGGAACCTCGCCTGAGGCCGCCTCGGCTCTGACCGCGCGTTGACAGCGCCGACCCTGCGGCGGATACCCCGGCCACCCATGCCGCCGCGCCACATCAAGACCGCCGTCATGGTCGTCCACGATCTCGTGGCGACCGCGCTGGCCGTCCTCCTCACCTTCGCGTTCCGCTTCACCGGCGGGGCGCTCGCCGAGCGCCTCGACGCGCTGCCCCTCCTGCTGCCGCCCTTCCTCGCGCTGGCGGGCCTCGTCTACGCGCGCTTCCGGCTCTACCGGACCAAGTGGCGCTTCGCCTCGCTGCCGGACCTCGCCGGGATCGTGCGCGCGGCGAGCGTGCTGGCCCTCGCCCTCCTCGTGATCGACTACGTGCTGGTCTCGGCCGACCTGTACGGGTTCTACTTCTTCGGCAAGATCGCCATCGCCCTCTACTGGGTGCTGCAGATCTTTCTGCTGGGCGGCCCGCGGCTCGCCTTCCGCTACCTCAAATACACCCGCTCGCGGCAGTCGAGCGCGCGCGCCGCCACGGTGCCGACCCTGCTGCTGGGCCGCGGCGGCGACATCGAGGTGCTGCTGCGCGCCATCGAGGGGGGCTCGGTCCGCAAGCTCGCGCCCAAGGGCATCCTCTCGCCCCGCGCGGACGAGGCCGGGCAGATGATGCGCGGCGTGGCCGTGCTGGGCGGGTTCGGCGATCTCGAACGGGTGGTGGCCGACCTCGCCCGGCGCGGCGAGCCGGTGCGCCGCCTCGTGGCGACGCCGAGCGCGCTGGAGGCCGAGCCCGACGCCCTCGTCGCCCAGGCCCGCCGCCTCGGCCTGCCCCTCGTCCGGGTGGCCGGCCTCGGCGACGGCCTCGTGCGCGACGCCGAACTCGCGCCCCTGGAGATCGAGGACCTGCTCCTGCGCCCCACCGTCGCCATCGACCGGCCGCGCCTCGAAGGCTTCCTCGCGGGCAAGCGGGTGATCGTCACCGGCGGGGGCGGCTCGATCGGCTCGGAGATCTGCCTGCGCGCCCTGGCCTTCGGGGCCGCGCGGGTGCTGGTGCTGGAGAATTCGGAGCCGGCGCTGCACGGCATCCTGAGCCACCCGCTGGTGCTGGCCGCCGGGGAGCGCGCGGGGGGCATCATCGCCGACATCCGGGACGCGGAGCGCGTCCACGCGGTCTTCGCGGCGTTCCGGCCGGACTACGTGTTCCACGCCGCAGCCCTCAAGCAGGTGCCCTACCTGGAGCAGGACTGGAGCGAGGGCATCAAGACCAACGTGTTCGGCTCGGTCAACGTGGCCGACGCGACGCTCGCCGCGGGCGCCCGCGCCCTTGTGATGATCTCCACCGACAAGGCGATCGAGCCGGTCTCGCAGCTCGGCGTCACCAAGCGCTTCGCCGAGATGGTGGCCCAGGCCCGCGACGCCGAGCAGGCGCGCCTGCCCGGCCACCCGACCCGGCTCATCGCCGTGCGCTTCGGCAACGTGCTCGGCTCGGTGGGCTCCGTGGTGCCGGTGTTCAAGGCGCAGATCGCCCGCGGCGGCCCCGTCACCGTCACCCATCCGGACATGGTGCGCTACTTCATGACCGTGCGCGAGGCGGCCGACCTCGTCCTCACCGCAGCCTCCCACGCGGACGGCGAGGCCCGCGCGCTCGCGGGCGAGGCGGCGGACCGACGCGCCGCGGTCTACGTGCTGAAGATGGGCCAGCCCGTGCGCATCCGCGATCTCGCCGAGCGGATGATCCGCCTCGCGGGCTTCGAGCCGGGCGATGAGATCGAGATCGCCTATTCCGGCGCGCGGCCTGGGGAGCGTCTGAACGAGATCCTGTTCGCCCGCGAGGAGCCCCGCGTCGGCCTGGACGGGATCGACGGCGTGATGGCGGCGAGCCCCGTCTTCGCCGACCGCGCGCGCCTCGACGCCTGGGTGGCGCAGCTGCGCGCGGCGGTCGAGGCCGGGGACCGGGCGGCGGCGGAGGCCGTCTTCGAGGCGGCGATCCCGCATTTCCGCGAGCGGCACGCCGCCCGGGCTCCCGCGGGCGCGGCGGCGGAGGCCGCGCCGGTTCCCTCCTGAGCCGGTCCTGCCGGGATCAGGCGCCGCGCGCGCCGTCCCGGGCGGCCGGCTTCAGGTGCGGGGCGCCCCGGAGCTGCTCCACGACCTTCTCCACCTGATCCCGTAGGGCGAGGACCGTGCTCTCCTGGCCGCCAAGGGTGCAGATCATCACCTCGCGGATGTCGCCGACGATGGGGCGCAGCTCCTGCCCCTGCTCGGTCAGCTCCACCACGAGGAGGCGCTCGTCGTTCGGGTTGCGGCTGCGGCGCAGGTGGCCCGCCGCCTCCATGCGCTTGAGGAGCGGCGTGAGCGTCCCCGAATCGAGGTGCAGGCGCGCGCCGAGATCCTTCACGCTGAGGCCGTCCTTCTCCCAGAGGGCGAGGAGGACGAGGAACTGCGGATAGGTGAGGCCGTGCGGGTCGAGCAGCGGCTTGTAGGCGGCGTTGAAGGCGTGGGCGGCCGTGTAGATCGAGAAGCAGAGCTGCTCGTCGAGGCCCACGAAGCGGTCGGGTTCGTTCATTGCATGCCTCGTTCCGAGCGATCGTATGGGGCGCCGGACGATCGGCCGCGATAAATTCGTCAGGACGGCGTACGTACTACTTCAAGAGTTCGTTAGCGAGCCTCCCCCCGGGAACATGCGGGCCCCCAGGACGTGCAGCCGCGCGACCGGCCGGCGCATGCGCCGTCCGCATGGGAACCATCCCGCTGGCGCATCGTTCATGGCCGGTCCATGATGAGGCCGCGTCCTTCGGGGACCGAGGCGCGGGCCGCGAGGAGGGAAGCGTTCCCATGACGAAGACCATGCTGGCCGCCCTGGCGCTGACCGCTGCGCTCGCCGCAGCGCCGGCCGCCGCTCAGGGCATCTCGATCGGCCCCGGCGGCGTCCGGGTCGATCCCGGCTACCGCGACCGCGACGTGGACCTCAGCCGCGGCGACGCGATCCGCATCGCCCGCCGCGCCGGTATCGTGGACGTGGACAACGTGGCCCGTCGCGGGCCCCGCTTCGTCGTGGACGGTTCCGACCGGCGCGGCGACGACATCACCGTGGTGATCGACAGCCGCAGCGGCGACGTGATCGACGTCCGGCGCTGACGATGCGGCGGCCGCGGCGGGACTGCGCGGCCGCCCTCCTCGCCCAACTCGTCCTGGGAGCGGCCTCCGTCGTGGCGCAGGACGGGTTCGGGCGCGATGCGGGGCCCTGCCGGACCCTGATCGGCCCTCACGCGGCGGCCGCCCTCGTCGCGCGCTGCGCGGCCGTCTCGCCGACGCCCCTGCCGTTCTGCGGTCCGAACGCGTCCCGCGCCGAGATCGAGGCCGAGATCGCCCGCGGCTGCGACCTCCTCGACGACGAGGCGCCGCCGTTCTGCGTGGCCTACCGGGATCGGTAGGGCCTCGTCCCAGGGGCCGATGCCTGGCCTTCGGCGAAACGTGGCCGTTCCCGGATCATTCCGCACGGGCTAGGCGGGCGAGCCCGTCCGGCGTGGCGTGGGCCGGTCTCCAGCCGAGCGCCGCGAGCCCGTCGGCGCGGGCGACGAGGCCGCCAGACAGGCGGGCGAAGGCCTCCTCGCGGCCGGCCAGGCGGCAGGCGAGGCCGAGCAGCGCGGGGGGGACCGGCAGCAGCAGGCCGCGCCGGCCGAGGCCCTCGCGCAGGGCAGCCACCATCTCGGGCAGGGTGAGCGGGTCCGGATCGGCCGCGACCAGCGCCCGGTTCAGGGGGCCCGGCGCCCGCAGGGCGGCGTCCACGGCGGCGGCGAGGCTCTCGGCGGAGATCAGCGAGCGGCGGGCGGCGAGCCCCCCGAGCGGCAGCGGATAGGGCGAGCGCGCGAGCCGCAGGAGGGCGGCCATGTTGCCCTTCACCCCGGAGCCGTAGACCAGCACCGGGCGCAGGGCGACCCAGTCGAGCCCCGTCTCCGCGAGCGCCCGCTCGGCCTCGAGCTTCGAGCGGCCGTAGGCGTCGGTGGGGGCCGGTGCGTCGGCCTCGGTGACGACGCCCGGCGCGCTCGCCCCGCACTGCGCCCGGATCGAGGAGAGGAAGACGAAGCGGCGGACGCGGGCGCGGGCGGCGGCCTCCGCGAGGCGGCGCGTCGCGTCGGTGTTGAGGGTGCGGTAATCGTCCTCCGGCGCTCCCGACATGGCGTGGGCGAGGCCGGCCGAGTGGACCACGGCGTCCACGTCCGAGAGGGCGGCGGCCATGTTCATCGGGCGGGTGAGGTCGCCCACCACCGCGCTCGCGGCGCCCTCGGGCACCTCCACGGGCCGGCGCAGCAGGACCCGCACCCGGTAGCCCCGCGCGGTGAGGCTGCGCAGGAGATGGCGGCCGATGAAGCCTGTCGCGCCGGTGAGCGCCACGTGTCCGGTCACGGTCGGGGTCTCTCCAGAGGCTGGGCCGAGGGGCGGCCGAAGCGGGCGAGGAGCGCCGCGACCAGGGCCGCCCCGAGGGCGAGGGCGCCCAGGGTGACGGGCCAGCCCGGCCAGAGCAAGGTCGCGACCGCGAGACCCGCGAGCGCGAGGTTGAGCCCGAACACCCGGGCGACGATGCCGGGCACCGAGAGGCCGTTCACGGTGGCGCGCTGGTAGAAATGGCCGCGATGGGCCTCCCAGACGCGCTCGCCCCGGGCGGCCCGGCGCGCCAGGGTCAGGCTGGCATCGGCGAGGTAGTAGAGCGGCAGCAGGATCGCGGCGGCGAGGCCCCCCTGCAGCGCGAGGCGGTAGAGCAGCCACGCGGTGAGCAGGCCGACCGGCAGGGAGCCGACATCCCCGAGGAAGAGCCGCGCCACCGGGCGGTTGAAGGGCGCGAAGCCGAGCATCGCCCCGAGCAGGGCCGCCGCCGCCAGGGTGGGCAGGGGCGGGAGATGGCCGAGGGCGCCCAGCGCGAGGAGCGCGCCCGCCACCGGCACGGTCTCGGCCACCGTCATCCAGTCGAGCCCGTCCATGAAGTTGACGAGGTTGACGAACCAGACCCCGGCGAGCACCGCGAGGCCCCGCTCCAGGGCCAGCGGCATGTCGGGGAAGAGCCGCCCGTGCGTGTAGGCGACGAGGGTCGCCACCACCGCCGTCTGCACGGCGAGGCGCAGCGCCGCCGGCAGCGGGCGGATGTCGTCGACCGCTCCGAGGAGCGCGAGGGCCACGGTGCCGAGCGCCAGGGCCAGCCATTCCTGCACGTCGCCGATCTCGGAGGTGCGCAGGATACCTGCGGCGAAGAGGGCGGCCGTGACCACCGCGATGCCGCCCCCCTGCGGGGTCGGCTCGGTGTGGCTCGAACGGGCGTTCGGCCGCGCCAGGGCGTAGCGCACCAGGAGGGGGCGCAGGCGCACGATCAGGCCCGCGGAGACGGCGGCGGCGAGGGGCACGGCGACGAGGGGTGCGAGCATGGGCTGCCGATAGCGCGGAAACGTGACGGCGGCGAGATCGGCGCGGGTGTTGGCGCTTGTAAATGGATTGCGCGCAATTAGAATGATTCGAGAATCGCAGCGCGGTTCGATACGATCGAGGGGACACGCCGCATGATCTGGTTCCGCACGCTCGCCGTCGGCACGGCCGCAACGCTCGGCCTCATCGGGATCGCCCAGGCCGAGGAGGCCGATCCCGCCGCGATCGTCGCCGCGCAGTTCGCCGCCGGCGGCAACCATCCGGGCGTGCGCGCCAGCGGCGCCAAGGGCGTCTGCCTCTCGGGGAGCTTCACCCCGGCGCCCGGCGCCGCCGCCCTCTCGAAGGCGCCCCATTTCCGCAACACCGTGCCCGTCACCGCCCGCTTCTCCATGGGCGGCAGCAACCCGAAGATCTCCGACAAGACCAAGGGCGTCACCCGCGGCTTCGCCATGCGGATGCGCGACCCCGCCGGGGACATGGTGTTCGTGGTGATCTCCGCGCCGGTCTTCGGCACCCGCACGCCGGAGCAGCTCCTGGCGGGGCTGCGGGTGCGCGCGCCGGGGCCGGACGGCAAGCCGGACGCGGAGAAGATCAAGGCCTTCACCGCGCAGTATCCGGAGACCACGCGGCAGGCGGCCTGGCTCAACGCGCGGCCGGTGCCGGCGAGCTTCGCGGGCACCGATTACTGGGCGGTCCACGCCTACACGCTCACGAACGCGAAGGGCGAGACGAAGACCGCCAAGCTGAAGTTCGTCTCCGCCGACAAGGCCGGCCTCTCGGACGACGAGCTCAAGGCCAAGCCCGACAGCTTCTACGCGGACGAGTTGAAGGAGCGCCTCGCCAAGGGGCCCGCGCAGTTCGACCTCGTGGCGATCCTGGCCGAGCCCGGCGACCCCACCGGCGACTCCACCGCGACCTGGCCCGAGGAGAGCCGAAAGACGGAGACGCTCGGCACCCTGAAGATCGCCGCCATCGAGCCGGACGCCACCTGCGACGCCAATACCTTCGACCCGGTGGTGGAACTGCCCGAGGGCATCGCCGGCCCCGCCGACGATCCGATGTTCGCCGTCCGCTCGCCGGCCTACGCGGTCTCGCTCTCGCGCCGGGCGAACTGAGCGCCACGGGGGACGAGATAGGCGCGGGAATTACCCTCTCCCCGCAGGCGGGGAGAGGCCGGCCTGCACCCTGTCGTGCAGGCCGGAAGCGGAGGCGTAGCCGCAGCGGCGGTGAGGGGGTGATTCAGGAAGAGGCTCTTCCGTTCAAGCCCCCTCACCCTCGGCTGCCGCCTCGCCGCGCTCCCCGACGAGGGGGAGACGCGGCCCTCTCCCCGCAAGCGGGGCGAGGGGATGCGTGGCGGCCGGATTGGCTGCCCGCTCAGTACACCTGCCCGGCCGGTTCCGCCGCGGCGTCGCCCCTGGCGCGGCCGTCCAGCGACTTCTCCACGACCTCCGCGAGCCCGACCATGATCTGGTCGATGGCGTAGTCCTTCGGCGTGTAGACGGCGCGCACGCCCATGTTCTTCAGGACCAGCTCGTCGTCGGGCGAGATGATGCCGCCGACGACCACGGGCACGTGGTCGAGGCCGGCGTCCCGCATCTTGGCGCGGACCTCCCGCACCAGCGGCACGTGGGATCCCGACAGGATCGAGAGGCCGACCACGTGGGCGCCGGTCTCCAGCGCCTTGGCGACGATCTCGGCCGGGGTCTGGCGGATGCCGTCGTAGGTGACGTCGAAGCCGACGTCCCGGGCGCGCAGCGCGATCTGCTCGGCGCCGTTCGAGTGGCCGTCGAGGCCGGGCTTGCCCACGACGAGGCGCGGCGTCTCGCCCAGGCGCTCGCCGAGATCGGCGATGAGGAGCTTGGCCTCCTCGGCCGCCCCCGAGGAGACGGTCTCCAGCGTCACGCCGGTGGGGGCCCGGTACTCGCCGAAGACCGCGCGCAGGCACGCGCCCCACTCGCCGGTGGTGACGCCCGCCTTCGCGGCGGCGATCGAGGGCGGCATGATGTTGGCGCCGGAGCGCGCGGCCTGCTCCAGCTCCTCCAGGGCGCGCCCGGCCGCGCGCGCGTCGCGGCTCGCCCGCCACTCCCGGATGCGCGCCTCGGCCTCCATCTCGACGGTCTCCGAGACGGTGAAGATCGCCCCCTCCCCCGCCGTCAGCGGCGAGGGCTCGCCCTGCTGCCACTTGTTGACGCCGACGACGATCTGCTCGCCGCGCTCGATCGCCGCGATGCGCCGCGCGTTCGATTCCACGAGGGCGCGCTTCAGCTCGCCCGCCTCCACCGCGGTCACCGCGCCGCCGATCTCGGCGATGCGCTTGAGCTCGGTCCGGGTCTGCTCCTTGAGCGCCGCCACGCGCGCCTCGATCACCGTCGAGCCGTCGAAGATGTCGTCGTACTCGAGCAGGTCCGTCTCGAAGGCGAGGATCTGCTGCATGCGCATGGACCATTGCTGGTCCCAGGGACGGGGCAGGCCGAGCGCCTCGTTCCAGGCGGGCAACTGCACCGCCCGCGCCCGGGCGCGCTTCGAGAGGGTGACGGCCAGCATCTCGATGAGGATGCGGTGGACGTTGTTCTCGGGCTGCTGCTCCGTCAGTCCGAGGGAGTTCACCTGCACGCCGTAGCGGAAGATGCGCTTCTTGGCGTCGGTGATGCCGTAGCGCTCCTGGGCGATCTCGTCCCAGAGCTCGGCGAAGGCGCGCATCTTGCAGATCTCGGTGACGAAGCGCATCCCGGCGTTCACGAAGAACGAGATCCGGCTGAACACGTCGTCGAAGCTCGCCGCGTCGAAATCGGGGTCGTCCCGCACCGTGTCGAGCACCGCGATGGCGATGGCGAGCGCGTAGGACAGTTCCTGCACCGGCGTCGCCCCCGCCTCCTGCAGGTGGTAGGAGCAGACGTTCATCGGGTTCCACTTCGGCACGTTCTTGGTCGTGAACAGGATCACGTCCTTGGTGAGCCGGAGGGAGGGCGCGGGCGGGAACACGTAGGTGCCGCGCGAGAGGTACTCCTTGATGATGTCGTTCTGCGTGGTGCCCTGGAGGGCGGCGATGGGCGCCCCCTGCTCCTCGGCCACCGCGAGGTAGAGCGACAGCAGCCACGGTGCCGTGGCGTTGATCGTCATCGAGGTGTTCATCTGCGCGAGCGGGATCTGGTCGAACAGGCTGCGCATGTCGCCCAGATGCGCGATCGAGACGCCGACCTTGCCGACCTCGCCGCGGGACAGTTCGTGGTCGGGGTCGTAGCCCGTCTGGGTCGGCAGGTCGAAGGCCACCGAGAGGCCGGTCTGGCCCTTGGCGAGGTTGCCTCTGTAGAGCTTGTTCGATTCCGCGGCGGTGGAGTGGCCCGCATAGGTGCGGATGATCCACGGCTTGTCCCGCTTGATCTCTGCCTCGGCGACGGCTGCCTGCCCGCTCATCCAACACTCCCGCTGCAGACTGTTCTTATCCCGCGCTCGCGCGCGGTCTCCCGGGCACCGTAACGAAGCGGCCCTGCCGCGTCATCTGGGAGAAAGGTCGGGGGTGGCCGGGGGGCTGCTTGGAAAAACTTGAGGCGCCGGTGAAGGGGATTTCACGCGCCTTCCGCCTCGCGGGACGGTGAGCGGATTCGGTCTCCTTCGAACGGCTCCAAACGGCCCCTCGCACGTTGGCCCGCGAGCCCGGCCGGCGGCGAGCCCGCCCGGTTCCGCGCCGGGCACCATCTGCGGACATCCAGGGGGAACGAGAGATGACCGACCCATCGCCGCGGCTGACCACCGCTTTCGGCAACCCGGTCTCCGACAACCAGAATTCCGTCACCGCCGGCCCGCGCGGGCCGGTCCTGATGCAGGACTACCACCTCATCGAGAAGATGGCCCATTTCAACCGGGAGCGGATCCCGGAGCGGGTGGTCCATGCCAAGGGCTACGGCGCCTACGGCACCTTCCGGCTGACGAGGAGCCTCGCCGACTACACCCGCGCCAAGGTGCTCACCGAGATCGGCAAGGACGTGCCGATGGTCGCCCGCTTCTCGACGGTGGGCGGCGAGTCGGGCTCGGCCGACACCGTCCGCGACCCGCGCGGCTTCGCGCTGAAGTTCTACACGGACGAGGGCAACTGGGATCTCGTCGGCAACAACACGCCGATCTTCTTCGTGCGCGACGCGATCAAGTTCTCGGACTTCATCCGCACGCAGAAGCGCGACCCGCGCACCCACCTCAAGCCGCACTGGCGCCGCTGGGACTTCTGGAGCCTGAGCCCCGAGGCGATCCATCAGGTGATGATCCTCTACAGCGATCGCGGCACCCCGAGATCCGCCCGCTTCATGAACGGCTACGGCTCGCACACCTTCTCGCTCTGGAACGCCCGCGGCGAGCGGCACTGGGTGAAGTTCCACTTCCACACCAGGCAGGGCATCGAGAACTTCTCCGCGGCCGAGGCCGACGAGATCGCGGGCAAGGACCCGGACTACTCCTCCGCCGACCTCTCGCAGGCGATCGAGCGGGGAGAGTTCCCGAAATGGCGGGTCTCGGTGCAACTGATGCCGGAACTCGACGCCGACAGCTATCGCATCAACCCCTTCGACCTCACCAAGGTCTGGCCGCACGGCGACTACCCGCTGATCGAGATCGGCGAGATGGAGCTCAACCGGAATCCGGAGAACTACTTCGCCGAGATCGAGCAATCGGCCTTCGAGCCCTCGAACGTGGTGCCCGGCATCGGCTTCTCGCCGGACAAGATGCTCCAGAACCGGGTGCTCTCCTACGCGGACGCCCACCGCTACCGCCTCGGCGTGAACTATCACCAGATCCCGGTGAACCGGGCCAAGAACGCGGCCGTCCAGACCTACCACCGCGACGGCGCCATGCGCACGGACGGCAACCACGGCGCGCAGGTGGATTACGAGCCGAACTCCTTCGGGGGGCCGGTGCAGGATCCCGGCGTCGCCGAGCCGCCCCTGCGGATCACGGGGGACGCCGCCCGCTACGGCTGGCCCGGCGACGACGCGGATCTCTACGGCCAGCCGCGGGAACTCTGGAGCAAGGTTCTCGACGCGGGCGCCCGCCAACGGCTCGTGGAGAACATCGTCACCTCGATGGGCGACAGCCCGCGCCCGATCCAGGAGCGGATGATCGCCCATTGGTATAAGGTCCACCAGGACTTCGGCCGCGCCGTCGCCCAAGGATTGGGTATCGAGACCGCTCAGGCTGCGGCCGAATAGCCGGACTCAACGAATAATTCTTCATCGACGATCAAAGTCGATTTGAATCCGAGGGGCCCGCACCGCGGTGCGGGCCCCGAATCATGGTGTATCCTGCCGCATTGGCCTTTCGGCCCACTTGGAGGCGTTTCGCATCGCAGCTATAGCGCGAGGGAGCGAGAGCGCGGCCGCATCGAGAGAGCCGCGCCGGACGACCTGCGAGGAGAGCGACCATGGCAGCCAGCGCGGCGGTGCAGACGGGAACGGAGGTCAAGGACCTCTACGAGATGGGCGAGATCCCCCCGCTCGGCCACGTGCCGGCCAAGATGTACGCCTGGGCGATCCGGCGCGAGCGCCACGGGCCGCCGGAGGAGTCCCACCAGCTCGAGGTTCTGCCGGTCTGGGAGATCGGCGACGACGAGGTGCTGGTCTACGTGATGGCCGCGGGCGTCAACTACAACGGCGTCTGGGCGGGCCTCGGCGAGCCGATCTCGCCCTTCGACGTGCACAAGGGCGAGTACCACATCGCGGGCTCGGACGCCTCCGGCATCGTCTGGAAGGTCGGCTCCAAGGTGAAGCGCTGGAAGGTCGGCGACGAGGTCATCGTCCACTGCAACCGGGACGACGGCGACGACGAGGAGTGCAACGGCGGCGACCCGATGCTCTCGCCCTCGCAGCGGATCTGGGGCTACGAGACCGGCGACGGCTCCTTCGCGCAGTTCTGCCGCGTGCAGTCGCGCCAGCTCATGGCCCGCCCCAAGCACCTCACCTGGGAGGAGGCGGCCTGCTACACGCTGACGCTCGCCACCGCCTACCGCATGCTGTTCGGCCATGCCCCCCACACGGTGAAGCCCGGCCAGAACGTGCTGATCTGGGGCGCCTCCGGAGGCCTCGGCGTGTTCGGCGTCCAGCTCTGCGCGGCGTCGGGGGCGAATGCCATCGCCGTGATCTCGGACGAGTCGAAGCGCGACTACGTGATGAGCCTCGGCGCCAAGGGCGTCATCAACCGCAAGGACTTCGACTGCTGGGGCCAGCTCCCGAAGGTGAACTCGCCGGAATTCCACGCCTGGACGAAGGAAGCCCGCAAGTTCGGCAAGGCGATCTGGGACATCACCGGCAAGGGCAACGACGTCGACATCGTCTTCGAGCATCCGGGCGAGGCGACCTTCCCGGTCTCGGCGCTGGTGGTGAAGCGCGGCGGCATGGTGGTGTTCTGCGCGGGCACCACCGGCTTCAACATCACCTTCGACGCCCGCTACGTCTGGATGCGGCAGAAGCGCATCCAGGGCTCGCACTTCGCCCACCTGAAGCAGGCGTCCGCCGCCAACCAGTTCGTGCTCGACCGCCGGATCGATCCCTGCATGAGCGAGGTCTTCCCCTGGGACAAGATCCCCCAGGCCCACACCAAGATGTGGAAGAACCAGCACCCGCCGGGCAACATGGCCTGCCTCGTGAACTCGCCGCGCGCGGGCCTGCGCACGGTGGAGGACGTGATCGAGGCGGGCCCGCTGAAGCGCTGAGCCCAGCCCGCGCGGAACCCTCCGCCATCGGGTGGGGGCGCCGTCCGGCCACCCGCTGCACCTGATCCCGAGAGGCCGCGCGATCCTGGATCGCGCGGCCTCATCGATTTCCGGGAGGACTCGTTAGCTAGAGCACGATGCGAAAAAGTGGAATCCGGTTTTTCGGGATCATCGTGCGATCACAACAGGATAGAGCGTGCTGCAATTCCGCGGAAGCATCAGCGCGCTCTATCCCCTTCTGATCGCACGATGATTTCGGAGAACCGGATTCCACTTCTCCGCATCGTGCTCCACGGTGCCGCCGACAGGATCAGGGCGGCGGCGAGCGCCGCGAGGCGAAGACGCGCGCTGCCCGAAGGCGCCGGCAATCCGTCCTATCGGCGCCGCGTCTCGTCCTGCGGCAGGTGGCGGTCGTAGGTCTCCTGCTTGGCCTCCTTCTGTTTGAGGAGGTCGGCGTAGGCCTGCCGCATCTCCGGCGACACGGCCACCGAGCGGCCCTTCATGGGCTTGCGCTTGGGCGCCTTCTTGAAGGTGTTGTCGCTCTCGGCCATGCCGTCCCCCCCTCGCAAACTCGCGCGGAGCATAGCGTCGCTGCACGACGGGCGCGAGATGACCATCAGCTTGCCCGTAGGAGTTCGCTCTCGCGCTTGAGAATGTCGTTGATACGCGTCTGCCACCCAGGTCCAGTGGCCTTGAAGGCGGCGATCACGTCCGGGTCGAGCCGAAGCGCGGTCAGGACCTTTCGCCGATCGGAGCACGGTCGACCGCGGCGCCGTGCGATGCCCGCCCCGTTCCCCGGTTCACCCTGGGCGAGCATCGCGTCGGTCAACTCGGGGATCTCGTCGTATTCGTCGGCCTGGATGACGTGCGCATCGACGCGTGCAAGGTCGGTCGCGCCGACGAGCTCAGCGGAGATAGGGGGCGTAGCGGGGTCTGTTCGCGCTCATTCGCCTTCCTCGTGGAGATCACGTGCCGGTCCGGTCCACGAGGCGTCCGGATGATGACCACCATCCTGCCGGCAATCCGGCCGATGGTCATGATCCGGACTTCCCCCTAGTCTTGGCGGCGATCCTCGATGCTGTAGCTCGGATTGCAAAACGCCATCTCGGCATCGAGAAAGTCCAAGCCGCGCTCGCCCGGCGTCTCGTCCCGCTTTGACGGATCGAAGGTGACCGCCATCCAGGGCATGCCAAGTCGGTCAAGCGGGTCGAATTTTTTGTATCGACAGAAAATCGCGTCGCAAGCAACGGCAGCCACGCAGGGGATCGCGGCCCTGGCTCAAAAAGGAAACGGGACGGCTCGCGCCGTCCCGTTCCCGAGGCCTCGCCCTAGCGGCCGAGGAAGATGGAAGCCAGTCGCTGGAGCAGGCCCCGCGGTGCGGGCGGAGGCGCGCTCTGCCCAGGACTGTCCCCGATCTAAGCGTTCGCGGCGAAGGGGTGCGAGGCCGAGTTGCGCTGCTCCGTGACGGTGGCAGCCTTCGGCTCGCCGTTCACGGCGCGCTGGATCGAGAGCTTGGTGGCCTCGTAGTTGTACTGCTGGATCTTGGCGTCGTCGGCCGCTTCCCAGTGGATGAACACGCCGACCAGGATGTAGAGGTCGTCGGCCTCGTCGGCCGGGATGATGCCCTCGGCGACGCAGTCCTGCACGGCCTTGGCGACGCCGTGCTGGGCGGGGCCGAACATCTGGACGGCCTGGCGGGCGTCGTTGATGGTGACCTTGTTGAACATCAGGGTGTTCGGCTTGCACGGCAGGTTCGGCGCGATGACCGCGAGCAGGCTGGTGAAGCCGTGCTTGTTGTTCACGAGGCCGTTGCAGAAGGCCGTCTCGGCCGGGGAGCCGCGCGGTCCGATGATGAGGTCGATGTGGGCGACTTCGTTGCCGTCGCCGACGAGGGCTTCGCCGACCTGGACCTTGGTGATCTTCGCCATTCGGGGTCTCTCCCTGGATTCAAATGAAAGGCTGCGGCCAAGGGCGCGCCACAGCCGGGAGCCATCCTTGTTTGCGACGCGCGGCCCGTTATCGAACCACACCGGTTTGCCCGGATAGCGGCGCGGACCCTACAGCGGGGCCCTGCCGCTCACAACCCTGCGCAAGGCGCTGAAATCGATAAATTATTGTGCCGGTCCGGGTGTGCGGGCATGGACTTTACCGCCGGTCGCGCCAGCCTCTTCCCCGGTCTCCGCGGCGGCGCGCAGCCCGGCCCGGAACAGGGTCGCGACGGTGAAGTCGGCGCTGGTTCCGGGGTTGATTCCCCGCGCCTTCAGGCGCGCGTCGAAGGCGAGAAGCGGGGCGATCGGCGCGGCGGCGAGATCGATCCCCGCGCACAGGTCCCGGGCCTCCGCCCGCACCGCGGCGGCGGTCTCGGGCCCGTGCTTGCGCAGGACGTGGCTGTCCTCCATCCCGGCGAGGAAGGCGAGGTAGACGGCGGTGGTGCACCAGGGGGGCGAGAGGCCCGCCCCCCGCGCGGCGTCGAGGGCCGGCAGGCCGACGCGATCGAGATCGGCGAAGTCGGTGACGTAGGCGCGGGCGATGCGGTCGCGCCCGCGCGCCGCCGCCATGGCGGCGTGCAGGGAGGCGGGCGCCTCCGCCGCCACGTCGTGCGCGCCGGCCCGGCCGAGCCCGCCCGGGTTGGCGCGGCGGATCGCGGCGAAGACGTCGCGGGAATCGGCCGCGTCGAGGCCGGCCAGGACCGCCGCGACCCCGACGCCCTCCTCGGCCGCGCGGGCGAGAGGGGCGCAGAGGAGCAGGATGCCGAGATTCGTGTTCTGGCCCACGGCCTCGCGGGTGGCGGCGACGCCCGCCAGCACGCGGGTGCCCACGCGGGCCCCGGCCCGCGCCAGGGCGGGGGCCGATACCGCGGCGCTGGTGACGAAATCCGCCACCGCCATGCGGTGCCCGGCGGCGTAGGCGTGGACGTTGCCGGGCTTCAGGGCGTCGAGCTCGGCGCGGCAGGCGGCGTCGTAGAGGGCGGCGATCCGCTCCGGGGCGAGCCCCGCCCCGCGATCCGCGCTCACGCGACGACGAGCTTCGGCCGGTGCGCCCCCCGCACGGCGGCGAGGAAGCCCCGGCAGACGGCGGCGGCGATGTCGGTCTCGCAGACCTTCTGCAGGCCGGACCAGGCGGGCATCGAGTTCACCTCCAGCACGAGGAAGCCCTCCTGCCCGTCCTCCACGAGGTCGATGCCCGTGTAGTCGACCCCGACCGCGGCGGCGGCGGCCTCGGCGAGTTCGGCGGCGCGGGCGGGCATCACCCAGGCGAGCGGCCGCCCGCCCCGGTGCACGTTGGTGATCCAGCCGTCGCCCTCGCGGATCATGCCCGCGACCGCCCGGCCCTCGCAGACGAAGACCCGGTAGTCGCGCCAGAGCCCGTCGGCCCGGGGCACGTAGCGCTGGAGGTAGTAGACCCGCGAGACCGCGGCCTCCTCGGGCAGGTCCTCGGGATGCTCGACGAGCATCAGCCCCTCCCCTTGCGACCCGAACAGCGGCTTCAGCACCAGCGGCCGGCCCGGCCCCGCCTCCCGCGCCACGCAGGCCGCCGCGGCTTCGCGCTTCGAGAACACCCAGGTGTCGGGCGTCGGCAGGCCGGCGCGGGCGACGAGGAGCGAGGTCGCCGCCTTGTCCACGGAGCGCTCGATGGCGACCGGGTGGTTCCACACGGTGACGCCCGCCCCCACCAGGGCGTGCAGCACGCCGAGCCGCATGGTGGTGGCCTCGAAGGTGCCGCCCGCGACCGTGCGCAGCAGCACCCCGTCCGGCAGGGCCTCGGGAAAGCCCGGCACCCGCAGGGGCTCGCCCCCGCCCGTCACCACGGCGACGTCGGCGAGGGAGAACAGCACCGGCTCGACGCCGAGGCTCCGCAGGGCGGCGAGGAGCCGGGCCTTGTGCCAGTTGCCGTTATCGGCCGCGAGCCCGATGCGCATGGGGTGTCCTGAAATCCGCGACATCTCCCTCCCCCCTGAAGCGGGGGAGGGTGGCCCCCGAAGGGGGTCGGGAGAGGGGAGCGGAGCAGGATAGTGCTCGGCATCGATGCCGCGCCCGCATCCGAAGCGTGGCTCCCCGCTCACGCCCGCTCGCGCGGGCGCCCTCCCCCGCTTCAGGGGGGAGGGTTTCGGGTCTCACGCGAACGATGCCTCGACCAGGGTCGGCTCCAGGCGGCCGCCCCGGAAGGTCGCGCCGGAGCGGACCGAGGTCACGATGGCCTCGGCCGGCGAGAACAGGGCGCCGTCGATCTTGTAGAAGTCGCCGTTCACCCGCGCGAAGATGTCGGCGAAGGGGGCGCCGTGATCGCTCGACGTGGTGGAGGGCAATTGCTCGGCGAGCTGGCGCACGTCGGCGTCGTCGGCGTCCACGAAGAGCTGCACGCGCCCGCCGTAGATGATGGCGTCGTTGGTGCGGCCCATCGCCTGGATGAAGTCCGGATGCGGCGGCGAGAGCGGGGCGGCGGCGATGCCGTCTACGATGGCGTGCAGGTCGAAGCCCACCGTGTGCGCCTTGTGGAGCGCCACCTCCAGCACGCGGGCGACCACCTGGGTCGAGCCCGCCAGCGACTGGGTCGGCGCGAAGATGAAGGTCAGGCGCTCGGGCGGGAGCCCGGTGGCCTCGGCCACCTTGGCGACGACGCTCCCGGGCGGCCCGCTCGCGGCCTCCAGCACCAGGGCGGTCTGCCCGGCCTCGTCCCGGTAGCCGATTTCCTTGTAGAGGTCCTCTGCCGCCGCGAGCGCCCGGCCGGGCCCGGAGCCGAGGGCGAAGAAGCCCGAATCGCCGGTCTCGTCGGCGAGGCTCCAGCCGGCATACTGGCTGCCGAGGCAGGCGAGCACCGGATCGGAGGCGTGCACCACCACCGAGTTCGGCCAGGCGGCGATCGGCCCGTTCGGGCTGATGGTCACGGTGCCGAGGCCGCCGAGGCAGATCTCGGCGATGCGCCGGCCGGCCTCGATGGAGCCGCGGGCATTGGCGCCGGCATCGACCATGCGGGCGCCGCCGGCCTCCTGCCGCACGTCGAGCCGCAGCAGGGCGGCATCGGCGACGAGGCGCTCGACCAGGGGGGCGGCGAGCGCGTTGACGCTCGGGTATTGAGGGCTGCTCATCGGGGTCGGGCTTCCTCCTGGGCGCACGCGGTCCGCAAGGCCGTCAGGCGCGTCCGCAGCGTTTCTCTCGTTGCCTGCGCATCCGGACCGTCGGCGAGGACGGTGCAGAGCGGTGCGTCCCGCCGCACCGTGGTGCTGGCGCGGGGGCGGTCGCGCACGTGGTCCGGCCAGGGAACGGCCGGCACGGGCGCGAGATCCTGGTCCGCGTAACAGATCTCGGCGGCCGCCGCATCAACCGGATCGGGCCCTGTTGACATCCCCTCGCCGCGGCAGGCCGCGATATGCGCGAGAATCAGCGGCTCGCCGCGCCGGTCGAGCACGTCCAGGGTGGCGCCGGGGCGGGGATTGATCTCGGTGAGCCACCAGCCCGCCTCGGAGACGAGGCAATCGGCGCTGGCAAGGCCCCGCAGGCCCGCGCGGGCGGCGAGCCGCGCGACCGCCTCCGCGATCTCCCCCCGAATGGCCGCGGGCACCGGCCCCGCCTCCCCCGCCCCGCGCGCGAGCGCCCCGGCGTAGCGGAACGGGCGCAGGGGCGAGGGCGCGCACCATTGCTCGGTGAGGGCGAGCACCCGGATCCCGCCGGGCTCGGCCAGGACGTTGAGGGCGTGCGGCCGGCCCGGCACGCGGGCCTGTAGATAGGCGCCGGCGGGGACGCGGCCCGCGCCCGCCCGGCGGATATGGCTGCCCCCCGAGCCGCCGACGCGCTTCAGGAGCCAGTTCTCGGGATCGGCCACGGCGTTGAGGCGCACCGGCGGATGCGGGATCGCGAGCTCCGCGCAGAGGGCGGCGAGAGCGCACGGATCCTTCAGCGCCGCGACCGCGTCGGGCGCCGCGCCGAGCAGCCGGTGGCGCTCGGCCAGCGCCGCCATCAGGTCCGGCGCGCCCTCGAAGCCGCTGCCGAGCACGAGGCCGACCGGGCGCGACGGGGCCCCTCCGGCGAGGTCGTCGAGGGCGGCGAGCACGGCCGCTCCGCCGATCCGGCCCGAGCCGAAGCGGCCGGGCAGCGGGCGGTGGGCTGCCGCGAGATCCAGGGTGTCGGCATCGCCGAACAGGTCGGCCACGTAGGGGCGCAGACCCGCCCGGCGCGCGGCCTCGGCGAGGGCCCGGCCGGACTGGGCGGCGATGAGGATGGCGTCGGTCACGACCGTGCCCGTCCGCCGACGGTCGTACACCCCGTCATCGGGCAGGAACGGCCGCGCGGCACAGCCCGCGCCGAACACGTCGCGGGTCCCCGCTCCCGTGCGGGAGAGCGACAGGGTGAGGAGCCCGGAGCGTGCCGGAGGGAGCCGAACGGTTCCGCCTCAGCGGCCAGCCCCATGCGGGAAGTTTTCATCCCTCACCCCAGCCCTCTCCCGCACGGGAGAGGGAGCGCGTAGCGGTTCGTGCGGATCCCGAGCGATCCCGGATCCCTCGGAGAGGGGAAGGACGCCCGCCGGCTCTCGAGGCCGCTCAGCCCGTGACCTCGACGGCGAGCTGGTAGGCGTCGCGGAAATCGAGGCAGAGGGGCTGATCGGCCTCCAGCATGCGCCGGAACAGGCGGCACTGGGTCTGGTACTTCACGTTGCCCACCGCGAGCGCGCCGATGCCGACGCCCTTGCCCACCGGAAGGGCCACGTCGACGGCGTTCACGTCGATGCCGGCGATGCCGGCGGGCGGCACGGCGTTGACGTCGGAGGCGACCAGCAGATTCGGCGCGGAGCCCAGATCCTCCGCCGAGAGGATCGGGATGCCGGCGGGGCCCGCCGAGAGGATCACGTCCGCCTCGGCGATGGCCCGGCGGCGGTCCTCGGGGGTGGTGCCGTCCACCGCGCCGACATCGATGCCGAAGCGCCACTTCATGGTGAAGGCGATCTTCGAGACCCGCTCCTCGCCGTCATGGCCCACCAGCACGGTCTTCGCCCCCTCGAGGGCGCCGATCACCGCGGCGACGTAGGCGACGACGCCCGCGCCGCCGAAGATGACGATGCGCTTGGCCTTGAGGTCGGTGCCGTGCCGCTGGCGCAGGGCGCGGGCGACCTGCGCCACCATCGCCGCGCCCGTGGTGAAGGAGCCGGCGGGATCGGCGAAGATGTGGTTGGCGAAGGGCGGCACGAAGGCCTTGCGGGCCCGGTCCACCATGTCGAGGGCGTCCTCGGCGTTCTTGCCGCCGATGAAGAGGCCCGTGCGCACGCCGTCCTCCGGCGCCCGGGAGAAGATCGAGTCCTGGGTCAGCGAGACCACGTCGGGGAGCGTCACGTCGGTGTAGGTGACGATTGTCTCGAAGCCGGCATCGACCGCCATGTTCACGTCGAAGGGGCTCATGTGCTTGAGCGGCGTGAGCATGTGCAGGATCGAGCGGGCCATGGGCGTCTCCTCGTTCTCGGGGTCTATCGGGCCCCACCGGGTTTCTGATTCCGCATCGTCCTTTCCCCGAAAGCCGGGGACCACCTTTCGGGACGATGCGCTATGCCACGGTTATGATCGCGAAAGGTTGTCGCCGGCTTTCGAAAAGGGCGATGTTCCAGGGCCCCGGCGGCGGAATCTGTCCCGGGTGCCGCCGAATTCCTGTGCGGCTCCTGCGAAGCCTCAACGGCCGCTCCCGGTCAAGCCCGCGCCTCGGCCCGCGGCCACCGTGGCGCCCGTGTTGCGCCCGCGGGCCACGAGGAAGCGCAGGCGCCCGCCCCCGCCGAATCGCCCGTCCAGTTCGGTGACGAGGGCCCGGGCCTGGGCCTCCGAGGGAACCAGGGCGAAGCCGGTCGGCCCCCAGGAGCTCTGGCCGTAGCCGGCGATGCCCAGCCCCGCCACCGCGGCGAGGGCCTCGGCCACCGCCGGGCTCGCGTAGCGCCCGCCCTGATGGGGGGCGAAATGGTCGCCGACGAGGCGCTGGATCGCGGTGATGCCGGCCCCGAAGGCCTCGGGCTCGGCGGTGACGGCGGCGGGCATCACCTGCATCAGCACGATGCGGCAGATCTCGGCGGCCTGGGCCTCGGGGAAGCGCGGCAGGTCGCGGAAGGCCTCCACCTCGCGGGCGCCGTGCACGCCGACGAGCCCCTCGTCGAGGATCAGGACGACGCGCCACGCCTCCGGATAGGGGATGCGGGCGATCACCGGCGGGGGAGCGCCGCCGGCGTCGCGCCCCCCGTCGACGATCAGGCCGCCCTCGGTGAAGGCGCGCAGGCCCACGCCGGAGCGGTTGCCGCGGTCGAGGGCGTTGGAGAAATCCTCGGCCGCGAAGGGGCGTCCGTCGAGGCGGGCGAGCGCGGCGGCCACGGCGAGCGCGAGCTGCGTGCCGGATCCGAAGCCCGCATGGGGGGGGATCGCCGCCGCGACGCGGACCGCCATGCCGGGCGCGACGCCGAGATGGTCTGCGGCCGCACGGATGTAGCCGAGGACGCGGGCGGCTTCCGGACCCTCCGCCGCGGGCTCGGCGGCGCGGCGCGCGCTGAGGCCGAGGGCGGGCGCGTCGATGGCGAGCCCGATGCTGCCGAAGCGCCGCCCGAGACCCCCGTGCAGGTCGAGAAAGCCGAAATGCAGGCGGGCCGGCGCCTCGACCCGGACGAAGGCGGCCGGTTCCAGGGCGAGATCCGGGGCGGAACCGTGTCCGCTCGGCAGCTCAGGCACCCCACCCCTCCTCGCTGATCGCGCCGGGCTTCTCACACGCGGGCGGCGGCGGGGCAACCGCCGAACCGGGGGGCGACCTGTCGCCCCGCGCGCCGCCGGACGCGGCGGGCGGGCGGGAATCGGGCGAAGGGGCCTTGCCTGCGCCCGCCGGGCGATGCCATTCTGCTCCCGAGGCGGCCCGGATGCCGCCCGCCCGCACCGCCCCGGCGGCGCGCGGGGCGGGCAGGCCATTCCGGCACGGCGATCCCCGCGAGCGGAGAGCCGTCATCGGTCTTAGGCGACCGCCCCGGTGCATCGAAGCGATGCGCTCGGCCCAACACAAGAATACGTGCGAGGGTGGATGGCAGCCTGGGTCAAGGGTGGCGCGGCCGACGCGGACGGCGCCGTGCAGGCGGCTGCGGCGATCCTCGCCGCCGCGCGCACGCCGGTCTTCGCCGGCCTCAACGCGGACGTCGCGGCGATCCGCGCCGCCACCCATCTCGCCGGCCGCATCGGCGCCTCCCTCGACAGTCTGGGCAGCGCGGGCACCTATGCCGATCTCGGCGCCCTCGCCCGCGTCGGCGCCATGACGACGACCCCCGCCGAGGTGGTGGGCCGGGCCGACGTGGTGCTCCTCGTGGGCGAGGCGCCGCGCGGTGCCGCCCTGGTCGAGCGCCTGAACGCCACGGCGCCGAGCCGCGGCCGGGCGGCGGGCGGCCCCCGCACGCTCCTCCGGCTCGATGCCCTCTCCCCCCTGCCCATCGCCGTGGCGGCCCTGCGCGCCCATGCCCGCGGCCACCTCGCCGACGATCACGGGCTCCTGGCCCTCGCCAAGGCCCTCGCCGGAGCGCAGTACGGCGCCGTGCTCTACGATCCGGCGGAGCTCGGTGCGGCGGGCGTCGAGATGCTCCAGGGCCTGGTGATGGACCTGAACGAGCGCACGCGCTGCTTCGCCCTCTCCCTCTCCGGGGCCGACCAGGACCGCGCCGCACTCCAGGTCGCGGCCTGGACGACGGGACAGGCGATCCGCGTCGGCTTCGGCCGGCACGTCCCCGAGCACGATCCCTGGCGCTTCGACGCCGCGCGTCTCGCCGCCTCCGGCGAGGCCGACGCCGCGCTCTGGCTCTCCAGCCGGCCGGCCGAGGCGCCGGCCTGGCTCGCCGGCCTGCCGAGCATCGCCCTCGTCTCCGGCGAGCCCGATCCCGGCATGGCCGAGGTGGTGATCGCGGTGGGCGAGCCCGGCGCCGAGGTCGGCGGCGTGCTCTGGAACGAGGGACGCGCGGGCCTGAGCTACCGGGCGCCCGCCGCGCCCGCCGCGCGGCCCGCCGCCGCCGAGATCCTCGGCCGCATCGCCGCGACACTCGACGCGAGGAAGGACGCCTGATGCTGATCCGGATTCAGGGCGGCCGGGTCGTCGATCCGACGGCCGGCCGCGACGCGGTCGGCGACGTCTGGGTCGAGGACGGCCGCATCGTCCCCCCGAGCGAGCGCAAACCCGACCGCACCCTCGACGCCGCCGGCTGCGTGGTGATGGCGGGCGGCGTCGAGGTGCACTCGCACATCGCGGGCGGCAACGTCGTCACCTCCCGCCTGCTCCTGCCCGAGCTCTACGTGAGCGAGGCGGCCCCCGAGGGGCATCCCTTCGCCCATGCCGGCGGCGCCGCCGGCTGGATCGGCGCCACCTACGCGCGGATGGGCTACACCACCGCCGTCGAGCCGGCGATGCCGCCGGTCCACGCGCTCGCCACCCAGCTCGAACTCGCCGACATCCCGCTCCTCGACCGCGGGGCGCTGACGGTGATGGGCAACGACGACCAGCTCCTCCAGCTCCTGCGGGACGGCGAGGGCAAGGCGGCGGTGCGCGACCTCGTGGCGCTCAACGTGGCGAGTTCGCGGGGGCTCGGCGTCAAGTGCATCAACGCGGGCGGCGCCTCGGCCTTCAAGGACGGCGCGCTCAAGCTCAGCCTCGACGACGAGATCCCCTGCTACGGGCTCTCCACGCGCAGGATCATGGGCGCGCTGCTGGACGCGGTGGAGGAGATCGGCGTGCCGCACCCGCTGCACGTCCACTGCAACAATCTGGGCCTCCCCGGCGCCGACGATTCCTTCGTCGCGACGCTGGACGCGGCGGAGGGCCGGCGCATCCACTTCGCCCACGCCCAGTTCTACGCCTACGGCGCGGCCGACCCGGCCAACCCGATGACCGGCGGCTTCCGCTCGGCGGCGCGGCGCATCGTCGACGCGATGATGGAGAACCCCCAGGCCAGCCTCGATATCGGGCAGGTGGTGTTCGGCCAGACGGTCACCGTCTCGCTGGACATCCTGCGCCAGTTCGGCGGCCGCAAGGGCGCCAAGCCGAAGAAGTGGGTGCTCAACGCGGGCGACGCCGAGGGCGGCGGCGTGGTGCCGTTCCTCTACCGGCCGAAGGGGCCGGTGAGTTCCCTGCAATGGGCGATCGGCCTGGAGATCATGCTGCTCTCGGGGGACCCCGAGCGCACCATCCTCACCACCGATCATCCGAACGGCGGCCCCTTCACCCAGTATCCGCGCATCATCCATCTGCTGATGAGCAAGGAGGAGCGCGACCGCGAGATCGCCGCGCTCCCCGCCGTGGTGGGCGAGCGCTCGGAACTGCCGACGCTCGAGCGCGAGTACACCCTCTCCGAGATCGCCCAGCTCACCCGCTCGGGCCCGGCCAAGCTCCTCGGCCTCGCCGACCGCGGCCACCTGCGCGCCGGGGGACGGGCCGACATCGCGGTCTACCGGGACGATCCGGACCGCACGGCCATGTTCACGGCGGCCCGCTACGTCCTCAAGGACGGCCACGTCATCGTCGAGGACGGCACCGTGGTCGACTGGCGCGCCGGGCGCTCCCTCGCGCTCGCCGTCGAATCCGACAGGGCGATGGAGCGGCGCACCGAGGATTACCTGCAGGACCGCTACGGCCAGGGACTCGACAGCTTCGCGGTGCCCGACGCCGCCTTCGCGGCCGAGGGTCCCGTCTTCGAGGACGTGGCATGCCGGGGCTAATGCTGTCGGAACCGCACGTTTCCCTCCCCCTCGCGGAGAGGGGCCAGGGGTGGGGGTGGCGCAGGAGGCACCGCGCCGCCTCATCCTGCACCACCCCCACCTCCAACTCCGCCCCGCGAGGGGGAGGAGAGCGCCGCCAGCGGCCGGTGACCCATGACTGAGACCACGCACCTCATCCTCAACGGCATCCCGGTGGAGGACACCTTCGCCGAGGCCTTCGACGTCGCCGGCACCGCCATCGTCGTCACCAACGACACGGCGCGCTGGGCGATGATCGCCGCCACCACGATGACGGGCTTCGCCACCTCGGTGATCGGCTGCGGGGCCGAGGCCGGCATCGACGCCGAGCTCTCCCCCGAGGAGACGCCGGACGGACGGCCCGGCGTGCGCATCCTGCTCTTCGGCTTCGAGCCGAACGGGCTGAAGGAGCAGCTGATCAAGCGGGTCGGCCAGTGCATCCTCACCTGCCCCGGCACCGCGGCTTACGCGGGCGTCGAGGGGCCGACGAAGATCAAGCTCGGCGGCGCGATCCGCTATTTCGGCGACGGCTTCGCGGTGGCCAAGCGCATGCCCGACGAGACCGGCAAGATGCGCCGCTACTGGCGCATCCCGGTGATGGACGGCGAGTTCCTCTGCGAGGACACGGTGCGCGCGGTGGACGGGGCGGTCGGCGGCGGCAACCTGCTCTTCCTCGGCCGCCGGCACGCCGACACCCTGCAGGTGGCCGAGATCGCGGTGGAGGCGGCGCGGGCCGTCCCCGGCGCGATCCTGCCCTTCCCCGGCGGCATCGTGCGCTCGGGCTCGAAGGTCGGCGGACGCACCAAGGGCATGATGGCCTCCACCAACGACGCCTACTGCCCCACGCTGAAGGGCCGGGTCGGCTCGAACCTGCCCCCCGAATGCGGTGTCGTGCTGGAGATCGTCATCGACGCCCTGACCTCGCAAGGGGTCGCGGACTCGATGCGGGCGGGCCTGCACGCGGCCACCGAGATCGGCGCGCGCCACGGGCTCGTGGCGGTCACGGCCGGCAATTACGGCGGCAATCTCGGCCGCCACCACTACCACTTGCGCGACCTGATCGCGAAGGAGGCCAGCGCGTGAGCGTCCTCACCCTGCGCGAGGCGCCGCCCGAGCGCCTCGATCTCCACGCCCTCACCCCCCTCGCCCTGTCCGGTCTCGGGCAGGCGGAGGCAGAGCGGCTGCCCATCGGCACCAGCCGGCGCGGCCTCGTGCTGGGCGACTGCTTCTCCGTGAAGCTCGGCGGTGCGGACGAACTCGTGATCGAGGGCGGCCACGAGCGGCTCGACCGGGTCGGCGCCGCCCTGTCGGCGGGCACGATCCGCGTCGAGGGCGATGTCGGCCAGCGCCTCGGCGCGGGCATGGCCGGCGGCACCCTCACCGTCACCGGGAATGCCGGTCCCTTCGCGGGCGCCGGCGCCACCGGCGGCACGATCACGATCGAAGGCGATGCGGGCGACCATGCCGGCGGGGCGCTTCACGCCGCCAAGGCCGGCCTCGACGGGGCGACCCTGGTGATCCGCGGCCGGGCGGGCGCCCATCTCGGCGACAGCATGCGCCGCGGCCTGATCGTGGCCGGCGAGGCCGGGGCGTTCGCGGGCGCGCGCATGATCGCGGGCACCCTGGCGGCGCTCCGCGTCGGCGACCATGCGGGCTACGGCATGCGCCGCGGCACCGTTCTCGTCGGCGCCCACGGCACGCTGATGCCCACCTTCGTGGAGACGGGCACGCACGACCTCGTCTTCCTGCGCCTGCTCGCGCGGATGCTGCGCCCGGTCAGCCCCGGCCATGCCGATCTCCTGAACGGCACCCCGCGGCGCTATTCGGGCGATCTCGCCACGATCGGCAAGGGCGAGCTCTGGGTCGCGGCCTGAGCCGGGGCGGCCCGGCATCCGGCACTCTCGCGCCGTAGCGGCCGGGCGCCGCACCCTGGGCGCCGGGGTTTCCCGCATCATATTGCCGGGAGCGGTCGCCCGGCGGCCGGCCCGGACATTCGGGGAACCGCCATGCTCATCCTGCTCTCGATCTGCCTCGTCGCGCAGCCCTCGGTCTGCAAGGAGGACAGGATCGAGCTGTCCTACGAGACGACGAGCCCCTTCATCTGCCTGCGCAACTCGCAGAGCGCCCTCGCCACGTGGCAGGAGACGCATCCCGAATGGCACGTCGCCCGCTGGCGCTGTGCGGCGCGGGGGACCCAGCCGAAGAACCTGTAGAGCGCCGATCGAGGCCCTCGCCCGGCCGGGCGAGGGCCTTCGCGTTCCTTACTCCGAGATCGGGGCGGCGCCGGTCTCCGCCGCGTCCGCGCTCAGGCCCTCGCTGTCCCCCTGCGCCTCGACCACCGCCGCCGTGGTGACGTTGACGATGCCGCGGGCGGTGACCGACGGGGTGAGGATGTGGGCGGGCTTGGCCGGGCCGATCAGGAGCGGGCCCACCGGCAGGGCGTCCGCCAGGACCTTGGCGAACTGGTAGGCGATGTTGGCCGCGTCGAGGTTCGGGAAGACGAGGACGTTGGCCGCGCCCTTGAGGCTCGAGCCCGGCAGCACCCGGTCGCGGATCATCTCGGACAGGGCCGAATCGGCCTGCATCTCGCCGTCGATCTGGAGGTCGGGCGCCCGCTCCTGCACGAGGCCCAGGGCAGTGCGCATCTTGATGGCCGAGGCCGAATCGGACTGGCCGAAATCGGAGTGGCTGAGCAGCGCGATCTTCGGCGTCATCCCGAAGCGGGTGACGTGGCTCGCGCAGGCCATCGCCACCTCGGCGATCTCCTCGGCGGTGGGGTCCGTCCGGACATGGGTGTCGGCGAGGAAGTAGGCGCCCTTCTTCGTCACGATGAGGCTCACCGCGGCGCACTGCTTCAGGCCGGGCTTGAGCCCGATCACGTCACGGATGATGCGCAGGCGGGTCTCGAAGCGGCCCTCCAGACCGCAGATCAGGGCGTCGGCCTCGCCGCGGCGCACGGCGATCGCGCCGATCACCGTGGTGTTGGTGCGCACCAGCGTGCGCGCCGCCTCCGGCGTGATGCCGCGCCGGCCCGCCACCTCGAGATAGGTCTGGACGTAGGAGCGGTAGCGCGGATCGTCCTCGGGATCGATCAGCTCGAAGTCGCGGCCCTCCTGGATCGAGAGGCCGAAGCGCTTGAGGCGCGTCTCCACCACCCGCGGGCGGCCGACGAGGATGGGCTTGGCCACCCCGTCCTCGACGATGGCCTGCACGGCGCGCAGCACGCGCTCGTCCTCGCCCTCGGCGTAGATGACCCGCTTCGGGGCCTCCTTCGCCTTGGAGAAGAGCGGCTTCATGATGAAGCCGGAGCGGTGCACGAAGCGGTCGAGCGATTCGGCGTAGGCGTCGATGTCGGCCACCGGCCGGCCGGCCACGCCCGAATCCATCGCCGCCTTGGCCACCGCGGGGGCGATGCGCAGGATCAGGCGCGGATCGAACGGGCTCGGGATCAGCGAGCGGGGCCCGAAGGGGCGCGCCTCGCCGCCATAGGCGCGGGCCACCACGTCCGAGGGCGTCTCGCGGGCGAGCGCCGCGATCGCCTTCACGGCGGCGATCTTCATCTCCTCGTTGATCTTGTGGGCGCCGACATCCAGCGCGCCGCGGAAGATGTAGGGGAAGCAGAGGACGTTGTTGACCTGGTTCGGGAAGTCCGAGCGGCCGGTGCAGATCATCGCGTCGGGACGCGCCTTCTCGGCGAGATCCGGCATGATCTCCGGATAGGGGTTGGCGAGCGCCATGATGAGCGGCTTGTCCGCCATCCTCTCGAGGAATTCGGGCTTGAGCACCCCGCCGGCCGAGAGGCCGATGAACACGTCGGCGCCGGGGATCACCTCGGCGAGCGTGCGGGCCTCGGTCTCCTTGGCGTAGACGTCCTTCCAGCGGTCCATCAGCTCGGTGCGGCCCCTGTAGACCACGCCCTTGATGTCGGTGACCGTGATGTTCTCGACCTGGGCGCCGAGCGAGATCAGGATGTTGAGGCAGGCGAGCGCCGCCGCGCCCGCGCCGGAGGTGACGATCTTCACGTCCGAGAGCCGCTTGCCGGCGAGTTCCAGCCCGTTGAGGACGGCCGCCGCCACGATGATCGCGGTGCCGTGCTGGTCGTCGTGGAAGACCGGGATGTTCATCCGGGCCCGGCAGCGCTCCTCCACCTCGAAGCACTCGGGGGCCTTGATGTCCTCGAGGTTGATGCCGCCGAAGGTCGGCTCCAGGGCGCAGACCACGTCGACGAGCTTGTCCACGTCCTTCTGGTCGACCTCGATGTCGAACACGTCGATGCCGGCGAACTTCTTGAAGAGGACCGCCTTGCCCTCCATCACGGGCTTGGAGGCGAGCGGGCCGATATCGCCGAGGCCCAGCACCGCGGTGCCGTTGGAGAGGACCGCCACGAGGTTCTGGCGGATCGTCAGGGTCGCGGCCTCCTGCGGATCCTCGTGGATCGCCATGCAGGCGGCGGCCACCCCCGGCGAGTAGGCGAGCGCGAGGTCGCGCTGGTTGCCCAGGGGCTTGGTGGCCTGGATCTCCAGCTTCCCGGGCTTGGGCAGGCGGTGGTAGACGAGCGCCCCGGACTTCAGGTCCTCGGACATATTCTCGGCCATGGCCTTCTCTCCCGCTCCTCGGCTATCGGGCATCGCACCGGCAGGGCGCACCCCTTGAAGGCCCTGTTGCACCGGCTGCGCAGAGGGCGCAACCCGAACAACGAGACACGCATCCACCTCGCGAAACTGGTTTCCCGCCACGGTTTCGTCATCGGTGCCTATTCCTATGGCCGCCCGAAGGTGCGCTTCCCCGAGTCCGGGCGCCGGCTGACGATCGGCCGCTATTGTTCCATCGCCGACAAGGTCGAGATCCTCCTGGGCGGCGGCCATCGTCTCGACTGGGCGACGACCTACCCCTTCGCCGCTATGCGGGAACATTTTCCCGGTGCCCGGGCGCCCGCCGACTACCACGCCTCGCGCGGCGACGTGGTGATCGGCCACGATGTCTGGCTGGGCTCGGGCTGCATGATCCTGTCGGGCGTCACGGTGGGCCACGGCGCCGTGGTGGCGGCCCGCGCGGTGGTCTCCCGCGACGTGCCCCCCTACGCGGTGGTGGCGGGCAACCCGGCCCGGGTCGTGCGCACGCGCTTCGACCCCGAGACGGTGGCCGCGCTGGTGGAGACCGCGTGGTGGGACCTGCCGCCCGCGGCGGTCGCGGACCTCGTGCCGCTCCTGTGCAGCGACCGGATCGCGGACCTGCTCGCCGCGCTCCGCGCCGTTGCGCCGCCCCGCTGAATCGCCTACCCGCAGCGGTTCGACGCGTCCGGCCGGGCACCGCCCCTTGCCGAGATCCGGCAGGCGCCGCGGCGATGCACCCCAACCTGTCGTGGCTGCACGACGATCCCGGGAAGCCGGATCCCGCTTCCCGGCACCGTGCCCTGGAGAGACGACCGATGTCCGACACGCCTCCCGACCGCCTCGCCACCAACCCCAACAGCCCGTACTACGACGAGAAGATGCTGGAGCGCGGCATCGGCGTGCGTTTCAAGGGCGTCGAGAAGACCAACGTCGAGGAGTACTGCGTCAGCGAGGGCTGGGTGAGGCTCTCCGCCGGCAAGACCCTGGACCGGGCCGGCAACCCGATGACGGTGAAGCTGAAGGGCGCGGTCGAGCCCTATTTCCGCGATGCCGAGCCGGGTTCGGATGCCTGAGCGCCGACCCGTCTGAGCCCGCCCGCGTAGTCGCGCAGCGCCGCCTCGACCATCGCGGCGACTTGCTGCGCCGTCCGCGGCGCCCGGACGACGAGGCTCGCCAGCACCTCCGGATGGCCGCGCCGCTGCTTCGGGGTGCGCGCGTGGTTCGACAGGCGCAGGCGGTAGGGGCCGTCGCCCTCGGCGAGGTAGAGGCTGTCGCCCCGGTCGTTGCGGGCGACCTCGCGGAAGCCGCGGCCGGCCAGGAGACTGGCCGCGTGGGCGATGGCCGCGCGCGGGGGCAGCGTGCTCACGGCCCCATCTCCAGGCCCTCGTGCCTCAATGCCCTTCGCCCCCGCAAGGCGGCCAGCGCGCCCGCGGCCGAGCCGCCGTAGCGCTCCCAGCCCCTGCGGCGCAGGGCCAGCAGCGCGAGGGCGGCCTTCGGCGCGTTGGTGAGGAGCGTTCCGAGGCTCGGATCGGGCAGGCCGTACTTGCGCGCGACGTAGGCCTTGGACCAGGCGAGGTGCCAGCGGGCGCGGAAGACCCGGCCGCGCTCCGGCGCCGAGGAGCGCCCGCGCCCGTGCAGCGCCTCGGCGCCGTGGACATGGACCAGGGCGCGCCCGGCATCGGCCGCGCGGCGGCAGAGGTCGTCGTCCTCGTAGAACAGGAAGATCTCCTCGTCGAAGCCCCCGAGGCCGAGGAAGACGCCGCGCTCCGCCATCAGGCAGGCCCCGGAGAGGAACGGCGCGCAGGCATCCCCCTCCGGCGGGTCGCGCCGCCCCTTCGCGTTGGCGAGGTAGGGGCTGAGGAAGGACTGGGCCTGGAAGAAGAAGCGCCCGTCCGGCTCCACGATGCGCGGGGCGTAGAGCCCGGCATCGGGATAGGCCGCCGCCGCCGCCAGAAGGGCCGCCGCGGCGCCGGGCCGGAGGACGAGGTCCGGGTTGAGGATGAGGACATGGTCCGCACCCTCGGCGGCGCGCACGCCAATATTGTTGGCGCGGCCGTAGCCCTCGTTGCGGGGATTGCGCAGGACGCGGGCGCCGAGGCGCTCGGCGAGCTCCGCCGAGCCGTCGCGGCTCGCGTTGTCCACCACGATCGCCGGCACGCCCTCGGTGCGAAGCGCCGCGAGGCAGTCCGGCAGCGCGTGGGCGCTGTCATGGGCGACGACGATGGCGACGAGGTCTGGCACGCGGGTCACCGGGTCGCCCTCCCCCCGCAGAGGGGGAAGGGTTTGAGGGGCGGCCTACTTCTTCTCCGGCAGGTTCAGGCGGATGTGCAGTTCGCGCAGCTGCTTGGGCGTCGCCTCGGAGGGCGCGCTCATCATCAGGTCCTCGGCGCGCTGGTTCATCGGGAACAGCACCACCTCGCGGATGTTCGGCTCCTCGCAGAGCAGCATCACGATGCGGTCGACGCCGGGCGCGATGCCGCCGTGGGGCGGGGCGCCGAGCCGCAGCGCGTTCAGCATGCCGCCGAACTTCGCCTCCAGCACGTCCGTGCCGTAGCCGGCCAGGCCGAAGGCCTTCTCCATGATCTCGGGCTTGTGGTTCCGGATCGCGCCGGAGGACAGCTCGATGCCGTTGCAGACGATGTCGTACTGGAACGCCTTGATGCCGAGGATCGTCTCCGCATCCGCCTCGCCGAGGTCGAGGAAGGCCGCGTGGTCGAAGTTCGGCATCGAGAACGGGTTGTGCGAGAAGTCGATCTTCTTCTCGTCCTCGTTCCACTCGAACATCGGGAAATCGGTGATCCAGCAGAAGGCGAACTGGTCCTTGTCGCACAGACCGAGATCGTCGCCGATGCGGATGCGCGCCTTGCCGGCGAGCCCCGCCGCCTTCGCCTCGGGGCCGGCGGCGAAGAACACGGCGTCGCCCGCCTTGGCGCCGGCCTTCTCGGCGATGCGCGCCTGGATCTCGGCCGGGATGAACTTGGCGATTGGTCCGCGGCCGGTGAGCGCCCCGCCCTCCTCCTCGAACACGATGTAGCCGAGGCCGGGCGCGCCCTCCGAGCGGGCCCAGTCGTTGAGCTTGTCGAAGAACGAGCGCGGCTGCGTGGCCGCTCCGGTGGCGGGGATCGCGCGCACCACGCCGCCCGACTTGATCACGCCCTTGAACGCCTTGAACTCCACCGCGTCCTCGGCGAACTCCGCCGTCACGTCGGCGATGACGAGGGGATTGCGCAGGTCCGGCTTGTCGACGCCGTATTTCAGCATGGCGTCGGCGTAGGTGATGCGCGGGAAGACCGGCGTCACGCGCTTGCCGCCCGCGAACTCCTCGAACACCCCGCGCAGCACCGGCTCCACCGCCTGGAACACGTCCTCCTGGGTGACGAAGCTCATCTCGATGTCGAGCTGGTAGAACTCGCCCGGGCTGCGGTCGGCGCGGGCATCCTCGTCGCGGAAGCAGGGCGCGATCTGGAAGTAGCGATCGAAGCCCGCGATCATCGTGAGCTGCTTGAACTGCTGCGGGGCCTGCGGCAGCGCGTAGAATTTCCCGGGGTGCAGGCGGGAGGGCACGAGGAAGTCGCGGGCCCCTTCCGGGGAGGACGCGGTCAGGATCGGCGTCTGGAACTCGAAGAAGCCGCCCTCGCGCATCCGGCGGCGCAGGGCGTCGATGATCGCGCCGCGCTTCATGATGTTGGCGTGCAGCTTCTCGCGGCGGAGATCGAGGAAGCGGTAGCGCAGCCGCGTCTCCTCCGGATACTCCACGTCGCCGAAGACCGGCAGGGGCAGGTCGGCCGCGGCGCCCAGCACCTCGAGTTCGTCGATGTAGACCTCGACCGTGCCCGTCGGCAGCTCCGCGTTCTCGGTGCCGGCGGGGCGCTGGCGCACCCGGCCGTCGATGCGGACGACCCATTCGGAGCGCACGCCCTCCGCCGCCTTGAAGGCCTTGGAATCGGAATCCACCACGCACTGGGTCAGGCCGTAATGGTCGCGCAGGTCGATGAACAGCACGCCGCCATGGTCGCGGATGCGGTGGCACCAGCCGGAGAGGCGAACGGTGCCGCCGACGTCGGCGGGGCGGAGCGCGCCGCAGGTATGGGTACGGTAACGGTGCACGGCGGGCTCTTGAAGGCGGCTCGGGGAACGAGCCGGGCACCATTCACGGGAGGGTCCCCAAGTCAAGCAGGCGTTCGGGCGGGCCGCCGGAATCGGGCGCCCACGCCCGCCCCGCGCAGGGCTCCCGCGCCTACCGGAACGGCGGGGCAATCCCCATATGATGTCCATGAACGCGCACGCTTTTTCTCCCTTCTCCTCCGCGCCGGCGGAGGGCGTCGCCGAGGCCGCGCCGCAGGTCCCCGCCCCCGCGCCCGGCTGGAGCCTGATGCCCCTCGGCGGCCGGTTCGAGCTCGTCTACGAGGACGGCCAGGGCGTCTGGAGCCGGCGCACCGTGGAGGCGCGGGAACTGAAGCTCGGACCCGGCCGCACGCTGCTCGGCGGCATCGATCCGGGCCGGGGCGGCTATCGCGGCTTCCGGACCGACCGCATCCGCCGCCTCACCGACACGGCTACGGGCGAGCGGGTTGAGGGCGGCATCCTCGACTGGCTGATGGCCCGGGCCGAGGCGCGGCGGCGGGCGGATGCCGTGCGCATCCGCCGGAACGCCCGCGCCCGCCGCCGCGCGGCCCTGGCCGCGATCGCCTGAGCGGGCGCGATTTCTCCCGCCTGGGGAAGGATTCTCTTGCCTGGGGAGGGCGCCGCGCGCGGCTCCCCAACCGAGGAGACCTTCGCTATAGCCGTGGGATGGACTTGATCAGTACGACACCGGACCTGCGCGACGCCTGCGCACGGCTCGCCGCGCAGCCCTTCGTGACCGTCGACACGGAGTTCATGCGGGAGACCACCTATTATCCCAAGCTCTGCCTGATCCAGATGGCGGGGCCGGACGGGACGGGGGTGCTGGTCGACCCGCTGGCCAAGGACATCGACCTCCAGCCCTTCCTCGACCTGATGGCCGACGAGGGCGTGGTGAAGGTCTTCCACTCCGCCCGCCAGGACCTGGAGATCATCTGGCTGATGGGCGCGCTCCTGCCGCAGCCCTTCTTCGACACCCAGGTCGCCGCGATGGTCTGCGGCTACGGCGATTCCGTCTCCTACGAGCAGCTCGTCAACGACCTCGCCAAGGCGAAGATCGACAAGTCCTCCCGCTTCACCGACTGGTCGCGCCGGCCCCTCTCGGAGGCGCAGCTCGCCTACGCGCTCTCGGACGTCACCCATCTGGTGAAGATCTACGAGGTGCTGGCGGGCTCCCTGCTGCGCACCGACCGCGGCGCCTGGCTCGACGAGGAGATGGGCGTGCTCACCTCCCCCGACACCTACCGGGCCGACCCGGAACTCGCTTGGCGGCGCCTCTCCGGCCGGATGCGGAAAGCCCGCGAGATCGCGGTGCTGATGGAGGTGGCGGCCTGGCGCGAGCGCGAGGCGCAGGCGCGCAACGTGCCGCGCGGGCGCATCCTGAAGGACGAGGCGGTCATCGACATCGCCACCGCGGCGCCCCGCAGCGTGGAGGCGCTGGGGCGCCTGCGCTCGATCCCCGCGGGCTTCGAGCGCTCGCGCACGGGCGGCGACATCCTGGCCGCGGTGGAACGGGGCTTCGCGCGCGACCTCGAGGAGATCCGCCTGCCCGAGCGCGCCCGTGCGCGCGGCGGCGGGAACGGCGCCCTCGTCGAACTGCTGAAGGTGCTGCTCAAGGCGGTCTGCGAGGCGGAGGGCGTCGCCCCCAAGATCATCGCCACCGTGGACGATCTCGAGGCGGTGGCCGACGACGACGAGGCCGACATCCCCCTCCTCCAGGGCTGGCGCCGCGGGCTGTTCGGCGAGAAGGCGCTCGCCCTGAAGCACGGGCGCCTTGCCCTCTCCGCCGAGGGCGGCCGCATCGTGGTGCGCGACCTCGCCTGATCCCCGGACGGCCGATTCCCGGAGAGCCGATTCCGGAGAGATTGCCGGCGGTTTGTCGCCCGCAGACGGCGGCCTCCGGCGTGACACCGGCAGGGTGGCGGATTAAAGCGGGATCAAATGGCAATCCACGTGCCATTTGATCCCGTGCGTTCCACCCGCCTCGCGTGCCCATGCCGGAACCCAAAGAAGTCCTGAAGACGCTGACGGGGCTCGGGGTCGTCGCGGCGGAGGGCTGCCAGCCCGTGCGCGTGCGCTACCGCATCGTTCTGGAGCGCCGGGCCGACATGATCGTCGCGCACGGCGTTCTGCGCGGGAGCCATGCCGGCCTGCGGCCGATCTGGCTGGAGCCCGATTCCCAGCTCCGCCTGAAGAACGGCCGCCGCCTCGACATCGCCCTGACGGATCTCGTCGGCGACGAGGCCGAGTTCGAGAGCACCGGCGACGCGGCGGCCCTGCAGGGCTGAACGCGTTCCGGTCCGCGCCGCGCGACCGCGCCTCGGCTCTCCGCTCCGTGAAATCTCCCCGGACCGACCGTCGCGGGGGCCGCCCTCCGGACTGACGGACGCGGCGGCATGTGCGGCGTGAGCGCGCAGATCCGGGAGGAATGCGCAATTTTTTTCAAGCGGGTTCCGCGTTCGCGGGCCGCGCGGCTTTGTGCGCCGCCCGCGTCGACGCCGTGCGTGCGCGAAAGTCTTTTCGGCGCGAAACGGGTTCCGTTCCGGCGCGGGGCGCATGGGGCGCCAGTCCAAGCGGCTAGAGAATGCTGTCTTCGCATGGAAAAGGTGCCTTATCGGTGCGCAGATACCGCGCGATCACCTTTCCTTGTGCATCGCACGGTTTCTATTGTGCGAAGCAACATGGGCGGGCACTGGGGATCGACGTGGCCAACGGAGGATCTGCTGCCCCGGGGCGGATTGACGGCGCTCAAATTTCTCTTAGAGTTCCCTCAAGCCTCGGTTTCGAGGGGCCGGCCCGGGGGATGGTCGGCTCTGGTTCGGTGCTGGTTCGGCACCGTCAAGCGACCCGCTACCGAGGCGCAACCCATCCCTAGTTGCAAACAGCAGGTCAGGTCCCGAAGCCGCGGGCTGAACACTCGTGGCTTGAGGCCTCAAAGACTTGTCGGAGGAATCCATGAGAGCGGTTCATCTCCTTGCCCTCGGCGCGGGCGTCGCGGCTGTCGCCGCGCCGGCTCTCGCCAACGAGAGCGTCATGAAGGGCATCGCCAACCCGGCGGAGCAGGTGCTTCAGACGGTCGATTACGCCAACACCCGCTATTCGAAGCTCGACCAGATCAACGCGTCGAACGTGAAGAACCTCCAGGTCGCCTGGACCTTCTCGACCGGCGTGCTGCGCGGCCACGAGGGCTCGCCCCTCGTCGTGGGCGACGTGATGTACGTCCACACCCCCTTCCCGAACATCGTCTACGCCCTCGACCTCAACAACGAGGCGAAGATCCTCTGGAAGTACGAGCCCAAGCAGGATCCGTCCGTGATCCCGGTGATGTGCTGCGACACGGTCAACCGTGGCCTGGCCTACGCCGACGGCGCGATCCTCCTGCACCAGGCCGACACCACCCTGGTGTCGCTCGACGCCAAGACCGGCAAGGTCAACTGGTCGGTCGTGAACGGCGACCCGAAGAAGGGCGAGACCAACACCGCCACCGTCCTGCCGGTGAAGGACAAGGTCATCGTAGGCATCTCGGGCGGCGAGTTCGGCGTGAACTGCCACGTCACCGCCTACGACCTGAAGTCGGGCAAGAAGGTGTGGCGCGGCCACTCCCAGGGCCCGGACGCCGACATGATCATGGATCCCGAGAAGACCACCTCGCTCGGCAAGCCGGTCGGCAAGGACTCCTCGCTGAAGACCTGGGAAGGCGATCAGTGGAAGACCGGCGGCGGCTGCACCTGGGGCTGGTTCTCCTACGATCCCAAGCTCGACCTG
>CANEZL010000006.1 GCA_947444195.1 Methylobacteriaceae bacterium
ATCGACATGCGCGATCCCAACAGCCTGTTCCTGACCCAGGCCTTCCGCATGCGAAACCGCGACCTCGTCTACGTCTCCAACGCGCCCTTCACCGAGGTCCAGAAGGTCCTCTCCGTCTTCTCAACCGTCACAGGACCCATCGCAGGCGCCGCATCCGTCTACGCAACCGCGCGCTAGAAGCCGCTCCGACGACGCGGAGACCGGTTCCGTCGCGCGCTCGCCGGCGCCTGCGGACGCGTCCCGCGGTTTCATCCACACATTCTCCGCCGCGGCGGCGCAGGGGGGCGGGATCTGGGTCCTTGCCTCCAACCCGGCTCCGTCCTTACTTGAGCGCGGCCGTTTCAGGGCGACGGGAACGATGGGACGCGGTGCGGTGGCAGGCACGGGTTCGTTGCGCCGGGCGGGATCCGGAGCCCCGCGGATGCGCGAGCCCCGTTCCGTTGTGGCGGGGCTGGCTCTAGAAGGACCGCGATGAAGACCCGACGCGCCGTCCTCGCTTGCGCGCCGTCCCGCCGGGCGGCGCTTCGCACCGTCCTCGGCCTCGCCCTGCTCGGCGCCCCCGCGACCGCGCGGGCCGACGTGGTGATCGGCGTGGCCGTGCCGCGCTCCGGCGCCTACGTCTCGGTCGGCGAGCAGGTCCTGCGCGGGGTCGAGGCGGCGGCCCGCGACGCCAATGCCCGCGGCGGCCTCGACGGCGAGACGATCGTGCTCGACGTGCAGGACGACGCCTGCGACTCGAACACCGCCGTCGCGGTGGCCAACCACTTCGTGCGCGCCAATGTCCGCCTCGTGGTGGGGCATGTCTGCTCGAACGCCTCGATCGCGGCCTCCGAGGTCTACGCGCAGAACGGCGTGCTGATGATCACCGCGGCCTCCGTCGCCGCGCGGCTGACCGACCGGGGCTTTCCCACCGTGTTCCGGGTCTGCGGGCGCGACGACGACCAGGCCCGCCTCTCCGCGGCCGTGCTCGCCGAGCGCTTCCGCGACCGCAAGATCGCGCTGATCCAGGATCTCACCCCCGCCGCGCGCAGCCTCGCGGCGGCGACGAAGGACAACCTCAACCGGATCGGCATCAACGAGGCCCTCTCGGTGGCCTTCCAGCCGAGCGACGCCGACGCCGCGGCGCTGGCCGACCGGCTCAAGGCCGCCGGGATCGAGGTGGCCTATTACGGGGGCGACGCCGCGGAGATGGGCCGCCTCGTGCGGATCTCGGCGGAGCGGGGCTTCCGGCCGCAATGGTTCGGCACCTCGGCGATCGCCACGCCGGAATTCGCCCGCATCGCCGGCCCGGCGAGCAACGGCGTCCTGATGACCTTCTACCTCGATCCGAGCCGCCAGCCCGCGGCCGCCGCGGTGGTGAAGGCGTTCAAGGCGGAGGGCGTCGATCCCACCGGCTCCACCGTCTACGGCTACGCCGCCCTCCAGGCCCTCGTGGCGGGCGGCAACTTCGCCCGCACCACGGATCCGCGCGCCCTCTCGGCGACCCTGCACGCGGAGCGCTTCGACCTCGTCCTCGGCACGGTGGGCTTCGACGCCAAGGGCGACGTCACCGCCCAGGGCTACGTCCTCTACGTCTGGAAGGACGGCGTCTTCACCCCCGCGGGCAAGTAGGCCTCCTCCGGCAGGGCCAGGGCCGCGTCGACCTCCGGTCCGCGGTCGTGCGCGCGCAGGATCTCGGCGAGCTGCGGCCGGACGCGGAGCTGGCGGGCGTGCAGGCGCCGCACCGCCGCCGTGAGGCCTCCGCCCCGCCCCAGCAGGTCGTCGGCGAAGCCCACCATGCGGGTGTTGGGCCAGGCGGGCTCGCGCAGGGCGTGGAGCTTGGCGACGAGGGCGTCCGGCTCGGCCGCGGGTTCGGCCGCCGCGAACAGGATCAGCAGCGCCGCGGTGGAGCGCGACAGGCCGTAATGGCAGTGCACGAGGAGGTGCCCGGCCCCGTCGAGGTCGCGCCCGAAGGCGAGGATCCGGGCGATGTCGCCGGGCTCCGGCGGCACCCGGTCCGGACCGGGGCCGAGGCAGTCGTGGAAGTACAGGGTGGTGCGCCGGTGCGCCGCGTAGGCGGCGAAGACCGCGGGCTCGGGCGTGCCCGGATCGAGGAGCGAGAGGACGTGGCTGACCCCCCGCGCCCCGTGCTCCGACAGTTCCTGCAGGCCGCAGACGGTGTGGAGGGTGACGGCGGGGGATGCGGACATGCCGCCGGGCTAGCACGCCCGGCGCCCGGTTTCGAGGGCGCGCGGCGCGCGGGCATGGCGCCGGGGGCCGTGCCCGGCCGGGCCGGATCGGGTAAAGGCTCGCCGATCCGCGTCCCGAATCCGGGACCGTATCCGGAATACGGGCGCGCGGCGGGATCGCATCCCCGCCTCCGCCCGTTCAAGCGCAGTCCGACGCGTGCGGGTGCCGGAACGAGGTGCAATGACGACCCCTGCCAAGCCCAATCTCGAGACCCCTGACGAGACCCCCCGCGCCGGGGACGCGTCGGCGCGGACGGCGCTGAGGCGGCGCAGCCTGCTCGCCGCCGGCCTCGGCGCCGCGGGCGGGCTCGGCGGACCGGCCCTGGCGCAGGGCGGGCCGGAGCTGCGCTGGCGCCTGTCCTCGGCCTACGCCAAGAACCTCGACATCCTGTTCGGGGGCAGCGAGACCTTCTGCCGCCTCGTGGGCGAGGCCACCGACGGGCGCTTCCAGATCCAGCCGCAGGCGGTGGGCGAGCCGATCCCGGCCGAGGGGCTGATCGATGCGGTCTCCGCGGGCAGCGTCGAGATGGGCCACGGGCCGGCCGCCTTCGGGGCCGGCCGGGACCCCTGCTTCGCCCTCGCCACCGCGATCCCCTTCGGGCTCAACGCCCGCGGGCAGAACGCGTGGTGGGGCGCGGGCGGGGCGGCAGACCTGTTCGGCGAAGTCTTCGCCCGCAACGGCCTCGTCGCCCTCCCCGCGGGCAATACCGGGGCGCAGATGGGCGGCTGGTTCCGCCGGGAGATCAAGAGCGCGGCCGATCTCCAGGGCCTGAAGATGCGCATCGGCGGGCTCGGGGGCCAAGTGCTCGCGAAGTTCGGCGTCGTGCCCCAGAGCGTGCCGGGCTCCGAGATCTACGCCGCCCTGGAGGCCAAGCGCCTCGACGCGGCGGAGTGGATCGGCCCCTACGACGACGAGCGCCTGGGCCTGCAGAAGGTCGCCCCAGTCTACCACTATCCGGGCTTCTGGGAGGGGGGCGCCATGCTCCATCTCTGGATCAACGTGGAGAAGTGGAAGGCCCTGCCCAAGCCCTACCGGGCCGCGATCCAGGGCGCGGCCGCCCAGGTCGGCAGCGAGATCCAGGCGCGCTACGACGCGCGCAACCCGCAGGCCCTGCGCCGGCTGGTGGCGGGCGGAGCGCAACTGCGCCCCTTCCCGCAGGACGTGATGGAGACCGCCCTCAAGCACGCCAACGAGGTCTACGGCGAGATCGCGGGGAAGAACGCCGATTTCCGGCGGATCTACGAGGCGATGAAGACCTTCCGGAACGAGGCCTACCTCTGGTTCCAGGTCGCCGAGTACACCTACGACAACTTCATGATCCGCGCCCGCGCCCGGGGCTGAGCGCGGCCGGGCCGGCCGGCGGGTGGCTAGGAAGAGCTGCGCCCAAGAAAAAAGGCCACTCCAGAGGAGCGGCCCGAAGTCTAGGGAGGAAACGCCCAAAGAGGGCAGCGGGAGCACGACGCCATCGCGTTCCCGCGTTGCACAATCTGAACGTTTGCCAGGAAATTTCAAGGGGATCGGGACAGTCTCGCTGTCGCTTCGCGTGCGGTGCGTCACATGCCGCACGTCTGTGATCGAAATGCCGCACTCGCCGGCGCCGCCGGTTCGGACGGCGGAGGGAAGCCGCATTGCTGTGCGCGGAGAGGCTGGGGCGTCCTGCTCAGGCGCGACCGTCGCCGGGGACGGATCGGCGGTGCGGACGAGAAGCCGCCTTCGCCGTTGGCCCCGCCGTCTCCCGACAGGGTGTCTGATCCGGGAGGGGTCCCGAGGCCCGGCACCATGTCCCAGCGTCTGGCCCCGCTTCGAGACCGTTCGAGGTGCCTGGTTTGATACGCGCCTCGCCTCGTCCCGGGGCCGTGCGGCGGAGCCCGGCGGCGAGGGTCCGGTGCCGAACCGGCCGATCGGACGCCGTGTGACGCGCCTCGATCCGTCGAGCCGGTATCCATCCCGGCTGCCAGCGCTCTAGAGCACGATGCGGAAAAGTGGAATCCGGTTTTCCGAGATCATCGTGCGACCACAAAGAGATAGAGCATGCTACTATTTCCGTGAAAAAGCAGCATGCTCTAGAAGGGGCCGGCCGCGGCGCTCCGGCGCCCGGCCGGATCTTCCGCCGAACCCCCGCCGAGACCGCTTCGGGACCATGCCGCGCCTGCGCCGACGCCCCTCCCTCACACGCCTGCGCGCGGCCTCCGCGGAGGCCTTCTCCGTCTGGCGGGAGCGCCTGCTGTTCCTGTTCGGAGGCATCTGCGTCGGCCTCGCGGCGGTGCTGATGGCCCGCTGCGCGGACGGGGCGCAGGCCCTGTTCAAGGCCATGCTCGCGGTCTCGCCCCTCCTGGCGCTCCTCGTCACGCCCGCGGGCTTCGCCCTGGCGGCGCTCGCCGCCCTCACCGTCTTCCCGCACAGCCAGGGCTCGGGCATCCCCCAGGTGATCGCCGCCCGCCACAGCCGCGATCCGGCCTTCCGCCAGGCCCTGGTCTCCCTGCGCGTGGCGGCGGGCAAGATCGCGGTGATGAGCCTGGGGCTGCTCTGCGGGGCCTCCGCCGGGCGGGAGGGGCCTACCGTCCAGGTGGGCGCGGCGATCATGGCCGCGGTCGGGCGGCTGACGCCGGAGCGGCTGCCCGGCCTCATGCTGGCCGGCGGCGCCGCCGGGGTGGCCGCGGCCTTCAACACGCCGCTGGCCGGCATCGTCTTCGGCATCGAGGAACTCGGCCGCGCCTACGACGCCCGCGCCTCGGGCCTCATCGTCGCCGGCATCGTCGCCGCGGGCCTGACCGCCCTCTGGCTCACCGGCAACTACACCTATTTCGGAACGAGCCGGGCCGCCCTGCCCCTCGACGCCGCCTGGCTCGTCGTCCCGGTCGTCGGCCTCCTCGGCGGCCTCGCGGGCGGGCTGTTCAGCCGGATCGTGATCGCGGTGTCGCGCGGCCTGCCGGGCCGGGCCGGGCGCCTCGTCGCCCGCCGCCCCGTCGCCTTCGCGGCCCTGTGCGGCCTCGGCGTCGCCCTGTGCGGCCTCGCCTCGGGCGGCGCGGTCTACGGCACCGGCTACGAGGAGGCCCGCGCCATCCTGCACGGGGAGGCGCCGGCCCCCCTCGACTTCGCGCCCCTGAAGTTCGCGGCCACGGTGCTGTCCTCGGTGAGCGGCATTCCCGGCGGCCTGTTCGCCCCCTCCCTCGCCGTGGGGGCCGGGATCGGCGGGGCGCTGCACGGCCTGTTCGGCGACGTGCCGGTGGGGGCGATCGTGCTGGTGGGCATGGTGGCCTACCTCACCGGCGTGCTCCAGGCGCCGATCACGAGCTTCGTCATCGTCACCGAGATGACCCAGGACCACGCCATGATGATCCCGCTGATGGTCGCGGCGCTCCTCGCCGACGCGGCCTCGAAGGCCGTCTGCCGCGGCGGGCTCTACCACACCCTGGCGGAGATCATGCTGGCGAAGGCGGAAGGGGCGCGACCGGCACCGCAGGCCGCGGACCGCGCCGCGCTCGGCGGGCCATGAAGGCGGCGCCCTGGGCCGACGGGATCGGCCCGGGCACCGCCTTGAAGTTGCAGCCCCTCCGGACGACGGCACCCGCGATGATCGGGACGGTGCGCATGCCTTCGGCCGTTGCGGGCTGCCCCCCGAATCGCATGGTCGTTTCAGGAGACGGGGGAACCATAGCCGCGGCCGGCACTCGGCCGTAGCCTCGCGCGTTCGCCCCGTGCCACATTGGCCGCCGATGTTGCAGGCGCGCGACAGACGCGCCGGGCCGGGCCATTCGCCGGGAGGCTCCAAGACCGTGACGACCCTGTATCTGAGCCACCCCTCCGCCCTCGACCACGCGGTGCCCGAGGGGCATCCCGAGCGGCCGAGCCGTATCCGCGCGGTGGAGCGCGTCCTGGAGAACGAGCGCTTCGCCGGGCTGGTGCGTGGGGAGGCCCCGAAGGCCGAGCCCTCCGTCGCCACCCTCGCCCACCCGAACGAGTACGTGGACGCGATCCTCGCCGCCGCGCCGAACGAGGGCATGGTCGCCATCGACGGCGACACGGTCCTGTCGCCGGGGACGATGGAATCGGTGCTGCGCGCGGTGGGCGGCGCCGTCCACGCGGTCGACGCCGTGATCGCGGGCCAGTGCTCCAACGCCTTCGTGGCGATGCGCCCGCCCGGCCACCATGCCGAGCGCACCCGCGCCATGGGCTTCTGCGTGTTCAACCAGGCGGCCATCGCCGCCCGCCACGCCCGCGCCAAGCACGGGCTCGCCCGGGTGGCGCTCGTCGACTGGGACGTGCATCACGGCAACGGCAGCCAGGACATCTTCTGGGACGACGGGGCGGTGATGTACGCCTCGACGCACCAGATGCCGCTGTTTCCCGGCAGCGGCTCCGCCTCCGAGCGGGGCACGAAGGACACCATCGTCAACGTGCCGCTGAGGCCCAACGACGACGGCGCGGTCTTCCGGGAGGCCTTCGAGGCGATCCTCCGCCGCGTCGACGCCTTCGCCCCCGACCTGATCCTCGTCTCGGCGGGCTTCGACGCCCACCGCCTCGACCCCCTCGCCAATCTCCGCCTCGACGAGGCCGATTTCGGCTGGGCGACCCGCAAGCTCCTCGACCTCGCCGACCGCCACGCGGGCGGACGCCTCGTCTCGATCCTGGAGGGCGGCTACAGCCTTGAGGGGCTCGGCAAATCGGTCCACGAGCACGTGGACGCGCTGATGGGGCATTGAGGGGGCGGCTTCCGGTGCACAGACCGCGAGCTTCCCGCTCCCATGCGCCGTGCCGGCGAAGTGCCGGGACGGCGCCATGGCGTTTTCCGACGCGCCCGGCAGGAGCCTTCCCGATTGCGTTGCAATCGTCCACGGCTCCAAGCTATTGTTCTCCCGCGCTCTCTTGCGCCGAACCGGTGTCCATTTCGGCGGAGAGCGCTCTCGGTTCATGGGCATGGGAATCCAAGCCGGGCCATTGTCCCAGCCCCACGCCCTCGTCGGGACGTAGCGGCGCTTCGGCACGACGGGCCCCGTCTACGAGATCGTCGGCATCGGCGCGAAACTCGCCGAAGGTGATCGCCTGATGCGCGTGCGCGTCGTCGAGACGGGCGAGGAGGTGGATTACCGCTTCACCGAGATCCTCGACGATCCCCGGGAGCGCTGATGTTCGCCATCGCGTTCGATCTCGTAGCGAAGGCCTGACTCAGGTCTAGCCGGATGTGGCGCCGCGCCCGTCTCGCGGGGCGCGGCCTCATGCCGAGGCACTGGGCCTCAGCCCTCCAGCGGCTCGTCGCCCAGCAATTCGATGCCGAAGCCCGAGAGGCCGACATAGGCGCGGGACGCGGTGGCGAGGTTGCGGATCGAGACCACGCCGAGATCGCGCAGGATCTGGGCGCCGAGGCCGACCTCGCGCCACTGGCGCACGCGCTGCGCCTCGGCCCCCTCCTCCGCCCCGCCTTCCGCCACACGCTGGAGCGGCACGCCCGCGGTGCCGTCGCGCAGGTAGACCAGCACGCCGCGCCCCTCCGCGGCGAAGCGCGCCATCACCCGCTCGATCTGGCGCCCGCCCTCGATCACGTCGGCCACCACGTTGGAGCGGTGGAGGCGCACCAGCACGTCGCGGCCGTCGCCGATCTCCCCCTGCACGAAGGCGAATTGCTGGATCGTCTCGAAGGGCGTGGTGTAGGCGTAGCCCGTCATCGCGCCGAACCCGGTCCGGACCGGGAACTGGCCGACCCGCTCCACGAGCTTCTCGCGGGCCTGCCGGTAGGCGATGAGGTCGGCCACCGACACGCGCTTCAGACCGTGCGTGTCGGCGAACGCCGTGATCTGTGGCCCCTTCATCACCGTGCCGTCGTCGTTGGCGAGTTCGCAGATCACGCCGACGGGGGGGAGCTTGGCGAGCTTGCACAGGTCGACCGCGGCCTCCGTGTGGCCGGAGCGCATGAGCACGCCGCCGTCGCGGGCGATGAGGGGGAAGACGTGGCCGGGGCGCACGAAATCGCCCGCGCCCATGTTGCCGTTGGCGAGCGCGCGCACCGTGTTGCAGCGCTGCTCGGCCGAGATGCCGGTGGTGAGCCCGTGCTTCACGTCCACCGTGACGGTGAAGGCGGTGCCGAGCGGCGCGTCGTTGGCGGCCACCATCGGAGCGAGGTGCAGCCGGCGCGCCTCGCCGAGCGTCACCGGCGCGCAGACGATGCCGCAGGTGTTGCGGATGATGAAGGCCATCTTCTCCGGCGTGCAGAGGGAGGCCGCGACGACGAGGTCGCCCTCGTTCTCGCGGTCGTCGTCGTCGGTGACGACGACGATCTCGCCGCGGGCGAAGGCTTCGATGCAGGCGGTGACGGAGGCGTGGGACACGGGCGGCGTCTCTCGAACGTGAAGGGCTCCCTGCCGAAGTGGACACCGGTCCGGCAGAGGAGCGCGTGTCGAAACAAGGGCTCTATCTCATTGTGGTCGCACGATGATCCCGGAAAACCGGAACCCCACTTTTCCGCATCGTGCTCCGGTGTCTCTCCTCCTCCCCGCAAGGGGGAGGGGTTCAAGTCGGCGAACCGACCTGCCCCCGGTGGCGCAGATGGTGATCGGCGAGCACGCAGGCCATCATCGCCTCGGCCACCGGCACGGCGCGGATGCCGACGCAGGGGTCGTGGCGGCCCTTGGTGACGATCTCGGCGTCGTGCCCGTCGCGGGTGACGGTGCGGCGCGGCGTCAGGATCGAGGAGGTGGGTTTCACCGCGAAGCGGCAGACGATGGGCTGGCCCGTCGAGATGCCCCCCAGGATCCCGCCCGCGTGGTTGGCGAGGAAGGCCGGGCCGTCGTTGCCGGCGCGCATCTCGTCGGCATTGTCCTCGCCGCGCAGAGCCGCGGAGGCGAAGCCGTCGCCGATCTCGACGCCCTTGACCGCGTTGATCGACATCATCGCGCTCGCGAGATCCGCGTCGAGCTTGCCGTAGACCGGGGCGCCGAGGCCGGCGGGCACCCCCTCGGCCACCACCTCGATCACCGCGCCGATGGAGGAGCCGTCCCGGCGGATGCCGTCGAGATAGCCCTCGTAGAACCGCGCCATCTCGGCGTCCGGGCAGAAGAACGGGTTGCGGGCGACCTCGTCCCAGTCGAAGCGGGTGCGGTCGATGGCGTGCGGGCCCATCTGGACGAGGGCCGCGCGGATCGTGACGCCGGGAATGACCTTGCGGGCGATCGCGCCGGCGGCCACCCGCGCGGCGGTCTCGCGGGCCGAGGAGCGCCCGCCGCCGCGATAGTCGCGGATGCCGTACTTGGCCTCGTAGGCGAAGTCGGCGTGTCCCGGCCGGTAGCTGTCGCGGATCTCGGAATAATCCTTCGAGCGCTGGTCGGTGTTCTCGATGACCAGCGCGATCGGCGTGCCGGTGGTGAACTGGCGCCCGCCCGTGCGGTCGTCGCCGAACACGCCGGACAGGATCTTCACCTGATCGGGCTCGCGCCGCTGCGTGGTGAAGCGCGACTGGCCGGGCTTCCGGCGGTCGAGCTCCGCCTGGATCTCCTCGGCTTCGAGGGGCAGGCCGGGCGGGCAACCGTCGACCACGCAGCCGAGGGCGACGCCGTGGCTCTCGCCGAAGGTGGTGACGCGGAAGAGATGGCCGAAGGTGTTGTGGGACATGGCGCTGCGTGCCTTAGCGCCGATTGATCCGAGTCACAAACCGGGCAGGGATGTTCTCGAAGGGGCGGAGGCCCTGTCGGACCGCGCCGGCTGCCCTTGAGAGATCGTAGCCCATAGGCTACAGATCTGCATGCTGGAGATACGGCGCACCTCTGTCTTCGCCGCTTGGCTCGATGGCTTGCGGGATGCGCGTGCGAAGGCGCGGATCGCGTTGCGGATCGACCGGTTGGCGCTGGGCAACCCCGGCGACGTGAAGCCGGTGGGCGATGGGCTCAGCGAGCTGCGGATCGATCATGGTCCAGGCTACCGCGTCTATTTCATCCGTCGCGGCGAGACGCTGATCGTTCTGCTCTGCGGCGGCGACAAGAAGAGCCAGGAGCGCGACATCGCGCGCGCGCTGGCGGCAAGCCTGTGAGGCGAGCATGACCGAGACCCGACCCTACGATTCGGCCGAACATCTCGACAGCGACGAGGCCGTCGCCGAATACCTCGCCGCGGCGGTCGAGGAAGGCGATGCGAGCCTGTTCCGCCACGCCCTCGGCGTTGCGGCCCGCGCCCGCGGCATGACGCAGATCGCCCGTGAGACCGGCCTCTCGCGCGAGAGCCTGTACCGGGCCCTGTCCGAGGACGGCAATCCGAGCCTCGACACGGCCCTGCGCGTGCTGAACGCGCTCAATGTCCGTCTGACCGCGACGGTCGCATCCGGCTGAGATGCCCGCGCTTCAGCGGTTCCGTGTCGGTAACCCGTCGAGCCCGCCCCGCGCCTTCAGCGCCCGGTAGGCGGCGACGCCCGCGGCGAGGTCGGAGACCAGCCGCGCCTCGTCGCCGAGATCGCCGAGGCCGTAGCTGAGGCCGAGGATGTGGGCGCCCTCGTAGCCCTCGGGCAACGCGCCCGCGCTCCCCAGGCGGATCGCTCGCACCGGCAGCCGCGCCGCGAAATCGGCGAGGCGCTCCCGAAGGGCGTCGCCGCTCGCGCGCAGATGCTCGACGGCGCGCGGGCCGTGCTCCCGGATCGCCGCGACGGTGCCTTGGGCCAGCGAGAGATGCACCACCTCGCGGTCGGCCGGGAACAGGTAGACGAGGTAATAGCCCTGCGTCGCGCTGGTGGTGACGGCGGGATCGAACGCGGCGAGCCAGGGCACGGCGGCCCAGCGCGTGCCGCGCCCCGGGCTGCCCTTCACGACGAAGGGCCCGTCGATGTCGGCAAGCGCCCGGCGCAGCTCGTCCGGCGCGCCCCTTCGGATCACCGCCGCGAGCGGGTGGCCTGCCGGCGGGTCGAGGCGGGCGAGCGGGTATTCCTCGACGATGCGCCGGAGCGCGTAGCCCAGGCTCACGGCCGCGAGAGCACGCCCCCGGAGATCGGCTCGCGCACGCCGGTGGTCGCCGGGAAGGTGATCGGCAGGCCCTTGAGCGAGCGCACGGCGAGGAAGGCGAAGGCCTGCGCCTCCAGATAGGCCGAGGACCAGCCGATGGCGTCGGCGGTCGTGATCTCGGTCCTGAGGTGGTAGTTCAGGAGCCGCACCAGCTCGCCGTTGCGGGCCCCGCCCCCGGCCACGATCCAGCGGGTCGGGATCTCGGGGGCGTGGTCGAGGGCGCGGGCCACCGCGCGGGCGGTGAAGGCGGTGAGCGTCGCCGCCCCGTCCTCCGTGGAGAGCTGGCCCGCGAGCTTGTGCGAGAACCAGTTCCGGTCCAGCGATTTCGGCGGCCGGCGCACGAAGAACGGGTGCATGAGGAGCCAAGCGAGGAGCGTCTCGTCCGGGCGCCCGCGGGCGGCGGTGCGGCCGCCGTCGTCGAGGTTCTTGTTCTCGCGCTCTTGCATCCACTCGTCGATCAGGGAATTGCCGGGCCCCGTATCGAAGGCGATGACGTTGCCGCGCGAATCGACCAGCGTCGCGTTGGCCACGCCGCCGATGTTGAGGATGCCGAAGGGGCCCTCCATCCCCGAGGCCTCGGCGAGCGCCTTGTGGAAGACCGGCACCAGCGGCGCGCCCTGCCCCCCCGCCTCGATGTCGGCCCGGCGCAGGTCCGAGACCACGGCGATCCCGAGCCGGGTGGCGAGCGCCTGCCCGTCGCCGATCTGGATCGAGAGGCGGTGGTCGGGCCGGTGGATCACGGTCTGGCCGTGGAAGCCGATCACGTCGATGTCGGCGGGTGTCAGCCCGTTCTCGGCGAGGAAGCGCTCCACCGCCTCCGCATGGGCCTGGGTGACGAAGGCCTCCGCCTCGGGCAGGCGCCCCGGCCGGTCGCCGGGCAGAACCACGCTCTCGGCGTCCTTGGTGGCGGCGCGCAGAAGCGCCTTCTCCTCGTCCGCGTAGCCCCGGTAGCCCGTCGGCCCCAGCGGCTCCAGGAAGTTGTTGTGGCCGCGCACCACGTGGATGGCTTCGCCGTCCGTCTCGATGAGGGCGATGTCGACGCCGTCCAGGGAGGTGCCGCTCATCAGCCCGATCGCGCGCATCATCGCCATGGCTCCCCCGTGCCTTTCGCGGGGGGCCCTGCTAAGAGCCGCCCCGGACCATCCTTCGCCGGCCGGTAGCACGCGGGCCGGCGCCTGTCGCGCGGGGGCACCCGCCGGACGCACCGAGACCTGAAGACGACATGACCGAGCCGAGCTTCGCGCCGAAATCCGACTTCCTGCGGATCCTGACCGAGCGCGGCTACGTCCACCAGGGCTCGGACCTCGCCGGCATCGACCAGGCGGCGCTCGAGGGACGGCTGACCGCCTATGTCGGCTACGATTGCACCGCGGCCTCGCTCCATATCGGCCACCTGCTCTCGATCATGATGCTGCACTGGCTGCAGAAGACGGGGGGCAAGCCGATCGCCCTCATGGGCGGCGGCACCACCCGTGTCGGCGACCCCTCCGGCCGCGACGAGACGCGCAAGATCCTCACCCTCGATCAGATCGAGGAGAACAAGGCCGGCATCCAGAAGACCTTCGCCCGCTTCCTCGATTTCGGCGCGGGCGGCGCGACCATGGTCGACAACGCCGAGTGGCTGACGAAGCTCAACTACATCGAGATGCTGCGCGACATCGGCCGGCACTTCTCGGTGAACCGCATGATGTCGATGGACAGCGTGCGCCTGCGCCTGGAGCGCGACCAGGAGCTCTCGTTCCTGGAGTTCAACTACATGATCCTCCAGTCCTACGACTACGTGGAGCTGAACCGCCGTTACGGCTGCATCCTGCAGATGGGCGGCTCGGACCAGTGGGGCAACATCGTCAACGGGATCGATCTCGGCCGGCGCATGGGCACGCCCCAGCTCTACGGGCTGACCTGCCCGCTCCTCACCACGGCCTCGGGCGCCAAGATGGGCAAGACGGCGGCCGGCGCCGTCTGGCTCGATGCGGGCATGCTCTCCCCTTACGATTACTGGCAGTTCTGGCGGAACACCGAGGATGCCGACGTCGAGCGCTTCCTGAAGCTGTTCACCCTGCTGCCGCTGCCCGAGATCGCCGAGATCGCGGGGCGCGGGGGCGCGGCGATCAACGAGGCGAAGAAGGTGCTCGCCACGGAGGCGACCGCGCTGATGCACGGCCGCGAGGCGGCCGAGGCCGCCGCCGAGACCGCGCACAAGACCTTCGTCGCCGGCACGCTCGCCGCCGACCTGCCGAGCGTCACCGTGCCGCGCAGCCTTCTCGCGGAGGGGCTCGGCGTGCTCACCGCCTTCGGGCCGGACTACGCCAAGCTCGTCCCCTCCACGAGCGAGGCGCGCCGGCAGATCAAGGGCGGCGGCCTCAGGGTCAACGACGTGGCGGTGGCCGACGAGAAGGCGGTGCTGGGCGAGGGCGACCTCACCGGGGACGGCGTGATCAAGCTCTCCTTCGGCCGCAAGCGCCATGTCCTGCTCCGGCCGGAATGAGCCGGCGGCCCGCGCGATAAAGCGTCGGAAAACCGCGCTGACCGTGCAGGAAGGCAACGGACAGGGCCGCCCGCCTCGGCCATAATGGCGCCCCGGCCCTCGCGCGACCGTCACGGGTCGAGCGGGGGGCGGAAGGCGGTCTCCGTGTCCCTCAACCGAGTCCGCGCGGCACTTGAAGCGAAGCCGGGATCCGCCCCAGGATCCCGTATGACGGAGATCCGCGTGACCCTGAGCCCCCGATACGTCCTCGCCGCCGGCCTGATGCTCGGTCTCGGCGGCGCCGCCGCGGCCCAGCCCGCGGCCTACGTCTTCCAGGCGCCCGAGGCGCCCACCGTCCTCCAGCAGGACGTGACCGGCCGCCTGATCGTGCCCCCGAACCGCCCCGACCTCATGGTGCCGGCGATCCCCGTGCCCCAGGTGATGAACGGCGGCGGCTTCGGGCTCACCGGCTTCGACTACTACAACGACCAGATCAGCGAGGGCCGGCTCGGGATGCGCAAGCAGCCCAAGAGCTACGTGCTGGCGCCCGCCTACATCGAGGGGCCCTTCCCCCCGCGCTGAGGCGGGTCCGAGGTCGAGCCGCTGTCGTTCCGGGGCGCTGAAAGCGAACCCGGAACCCAGGAACACCGCACTTCCCTAACCTTGCCGCTTCGGTGGGCCTGGATCCCGGGCCCCGCTTCGCGGCCCCGGGATGACCGGGTGGTGCCAGATGCGATCAGCCTGTCCCTTCGGGTCGCGATAGCTGTCCCTGCTCCATTGACCTTCGCGGCTCCCGATCCCCGCCATTTCGGGGGTCGGCGCCCCGGTCCGTTCCGTGCTAGAGAGGCCGACCGCACGCCCGAGAACCCTCGAACGCCAGCAACGGGATCGTGCGCGATGGACACGCCATGACCGACTTCCACCGCATCAAGCGCCTCCCGCCCTACGTCTTCGAGCAGGTGAACCGGATCAAGGCCGCCGCCCGCGCCAACGGCGCCGACATCATCGATCTCGGCATGGGCAATCCGGACCTCGATGCGCCGAAGCACGTCATCGCCAAGCTCTGCGAGACGGCGGGCCGCCCGCGCACGGACCGCTACTCGGCCTCAAAGGGCATCGCCGGCCTGCGCCGCGCCCAGGCCAACTACTACCAGCGCCGCTTCGGCGTGAGCCTGAACCCCGACACGCAGGTGGTGGCGACGCTGGGCTCCAAGGAGGGCTTCGCCAACATGGCGCAGGCGATCACGGCGCCCGGCGACGTGGTCCTCGTGCCGAACCCGAGCTACCCGATCCACGCCTTCGGCTTCCTGATGGCCGGCGGCGTGATCCGCTCCGTGCCGGCCGAGCCGACGCCGGCCATGTTCCCGGCCCTCGAGAAGGCGGTGCAGCACTCGATCCCGAAGCCGGTGGCGCTGGTGGTCTGCTATCCGTCGAACCCGACCGCCTACGTGGCGGGGCTCGATTTCTACCGGGACCTCGTCGCCTTCGCGAAGAAGCACGAGCTGATCCTGCTGTCCGACCTCGCCTATGCCGAGGTCTATTTCGACGGCGAGCCGCCGCCCTCCGTGCTGCAGGTGCCGGGTGCGATCGACTGCACCGTCGAGTTCACCTCGCTGTCCAAGACCTACTCGATGGCGGGCTGGCGCATGGGCTTCGCGGTGGGCAACGAGCGCCTGCTCGCCGCCCTCACCCGCGTGAAGTCCTATCTCGATTACGGCGCCTTCACGCCGATCCAGGTGGCGGCGAGCGCGGCGCTGAACGGGCCGGACGACTGCATCCACGAGATGCGGGGGATCTACCGCAAGCGCCGCGACGCGCTGGTGGATTCCTTCGGCAAGGCCGGCTGGACGATCCCGGCGCCCGCCGCCTCGATGTTCGCCTGGGTGCCGATCCCGGAGAAGTACCGGGCGCTCGGCAGCCTCGAATTCTCGAAGCTGCTCCTCGAGAAGTCCGACGTGGCCGTGGCGCCCGGCATCGGCTTCGGCGAGTACGGCGACGACTACGTCCGCATCGCCCTCGTCGAGAACGAGCAGCGCATCCGGCAGGCGGCGCGCAACGTCCGCCGCTTCTTCGACAACGCCGACAAGACCCTCCACAACGTCGTGCCGATGGCCAAGGTCGGCTAGAGCCGTTCCCGATCGCGTTGCATTGTTCTTGCGTGCTCTCTTGCGCCGAACCGGCGTCCATATCGGCGGAGAGCGCTCAAGAGCGCTCTCCGCCCGGCCGCACGGATGTTGCGGCCGGGCGACAGGCGCCCGCAAAGCCCCTTCCAACCCCCCTCCCCGCGGCCGCGCCCGCTTGTCCCGGCGGATGCCCTGGGCGAGGGTCCACGCGAGGGGTCCTTCACCTGTCCTGTCAGTCGAGAGCCGGATGCGCCGCCTGAACCTGCCCGCCGCCGTGCTCGCCGCGCTCGCTCTCGGCGCCGTCGCGGCCTGCGCTCCGAACCCCATCGTGGCGCGCGATCCCATCCCCGCTCCGGGCCCCCAGGACGCCTTCGCCTGCCGCTCGCGCCCGCAGGTGCTCAACAGCTTCGATACGGATTGCGAGCCGGTGCGCCGCGCCCCGACCGTGGTGCTGCGCGCCAAGGGCTGACCGACCGCCGCTCCGGTGCGGCGATCGCCGTGAGGGGCGGGATGAGGGCGTTGCGGATGACGCCGCCCCGCTGCCTGAGGCGCGCGGACGGAGGCCGCCTCAGCGCTCGCTCTGCGGCAGGGCGACCCCGCCATCGGCCTCGCTGCCCGGCCCGCCCGCGCTGAACAGCTTGCGCAGGAAGCCCGGCGCCACCGCCGAGAGCGGGTTCACGCTGACCTCGGGGCTGGCGAGCTTGCCCTGGACCCGGAAATTGACCGCGAACAGGCCCTCGTTGTGGCCGCCGGCGAGCAGCGGCCCGAACAGCGGCACTTGCGCCACCACGTTGTTCAGCCCGTAGAGGGGCACGAAGGTGCCGTTGATGTCCGTGCGCTCCCGGCCCGTGTCGAGGTAGCCGGACAGGGTGAAGCCGAGGGCGGCGTTCGAGATCGCCGCGTCCGTGAAGTCGACCCGGGCACCCGTGCGCACGAAGTTGGCGCGCATCCGGTCGAAGGTCACCTCGCTCGAGGGCGGGCCTGCGGGCCGTCGGCGTCCGCGCGCGTCCACCGTCTCGGCCGCCTCGGGGCTGCTCGCCATGATACTCGACAGGGAGGGCTCGTTGCGCAGGGTGAAGTTGCGGATCTGCACGGCGCCCGCCTGCGGGCCGTCGTTGAGGTTGATCCCGGCATTCAGGCGCCCGCCATACATCCGGCGATAGATGTCGAGGAAGCGCAGGGTGGCGCCCGCGTCGGAGGCCTCCACCGAGAGGACCGGCACACCCTGCCCGCTGCGGGCGACGGTGGCGGTGAGCGGGGCGGCGCGGAAGCGGCCCGCGATCGAGGCCGCGCGCAGGTCGCTGCCGCGCAGGGAGAGCTTCAGGCTCGCGTTGGTCAGCATCTCCTCGTTGAAGCCACTGAGGATGCCGAGGCTGATATCCGCGTCGATGTCCTTGGGCGCGGAATCCTTGCCCTTGCGCTCCGGGCCCGTCAGCGACTTCAGGAAGGGGCGCGCATCGGCCACGGCGCCACGCACGGCGACCCGGTAGCCCGCCCCGCTGCGCTCGACGGTGACGCGCATGTCGTCCCCAGGCGAGAGCTTCAGGTTGGTGAACTCGGCCCGCTCCAGCCCCGACTCGCCGAGATTGGCGCTGCCGCGGGCGCTCGCCGTGCCGGCCTCGAGGACGATGTCGCGCAGCTCGCTGCCGGAGGAGGTCTCGGTGAGGGAGAAGCTGAGCCGGCCCGGCCGGCCGGCCGCCTTGTTCAGCCCGGGGACGAGGTTGTCGATCGCGGCGCGGGTCAGGTCGGCCTCGACCCGGATCGACGCCTTGCCCGGCCGGCCGAGGGGGACCACGGCCCGCACGGGAACGGTGCCGCCGAGCTGCGGGGCGGTGGGCAGGCCCTTCCGGCTGCGGAAGGCTTCGTCCAGGGTGAGACCGACCAGGACCTCGCCGCCCTTGGCGTCCGCGCCGCCGCGGGGCTGGCGCAGGTCCACCGTCACCGGCGCGCCGAGCACGCGGGCCTCGCCCTTCAGGCCGAACCCGTCCCGGCCGTAGGAGACGGTGAAGCGGCCGGCCTCCAGCCGGTCCTTGCCCACCGCCTTGTCGACGGAGAGGTCGGTGAGGCTGCCGGCCACGGTGACCGGCAGGTCCGGCAGGTCGGGGATGTGCTTCAGGTTCAGCGGGAACTCGATGCGCAGGTCCGCCGCGCCCCTGATCGCGGCGGGGTCGAGGTCCGCCCCCGCGAGGCTCTTGAACATCTTGGTCTGCAGGAGCGCGGCCAGCGCGTCGGCCCCGCCCCCGAGGCGGAGCCCGATCTGCGCCGTCACGCGCTCGGGGGTGATCTCCGGGATCACGAAGCTGCCCTCGCTCACCGTGAGCGTCCGCCCGTCGGCCATGCGCAGATCCGCGGTGACGTCGCGGATGCGGGTGGTGCGCCCGGTGATGGTGCCCGAGACCCGGCCCCCCGTGAGGGGCGGCGCGTCCGGCGTGATCTCCAGGGTCGCGTCCGAGACCCGGAAGTCGATATGGACCGCGTTGTCCGGCATCGGGTCGCCGCGGGTGGCGGCGGCGAGTTCCGCCCCCGACATGTCGACGGCGATGTCGACCATCTCGATGCGCCCGGCGCGCAACTCGTCCACGAGGTAGTTGCGGGCGCCCGGCGCGATGTTCTCGGGCCAGAGCCGCAGGGCCGTGCGCGCCTCGCTCTCGCGGGCCGCGATCCGCAGGGTCAGGCCGCCGTCGTCGGCGCTGGTGTCGATGGTGCCGCTGACGCGCCCCTTCACCCCCGGCCCCGCCAGGGTGAGCTCGTCGATGGAGAGGCCGCCGCCCCGGCCGGAGAGGCGGGCGTCGAGGGCGTTGATCGGGACCGGCTTGTCCTTGGGCGCCGCGCCCCGGAGCGTGACGTCGCGGCCCGCGAGCGTCGCCGTCCAGCTCGTCTCGGCCCCTGGCGGGCTCGCCTGCCACGCGCCGCTGAGCCGGACCGCGTTGCCGGCCCCGCGATAGTCGAGGTCGGTCAGGGTCATCACCCGCGCGCCCTCGTCCCAGCGGGCCTGCGCGACGAGGCTCTCCACGGTGACGGGGTTGAAGTCCTTCTCCTCGACGAGGAACGAGCCGTCCCCCGTGCGGAGCGAGGCCGTCATCGCCTCGATCCGCCCGGCGGCGAGCCGCACGTCGGCGCGGGCGGAGAGCTTGAGGTCCGTGGTCAGCGGCAGGCGGGACTGGCCGGAGAGCAGGAGCAGATCGGTCACCGGCAGGTCGTCGAGGGTGATGACGCCGCCGCGCTGGCCGCCCTCCCCCTCGCGCAGGGTGCCGCCGAAGCGCCACTGCCCGTGCGGGCCGTCGATGCGCAGCTCGAACATCCGCGCGTCCTGGACGGGGTCGCGGCCGAACAGCCCGTTGACGCGCTCGAACACCGCCCGCTCGCGGCCGTCCTCGTCCACGAGGGTCAGGCGGGAATTGGTGACCCGCGCCCGGTCGAGGACGCCCACGACCCCGGCCGGATCGAGCACCACGCCGAAGATCGAGGCGATGCCGGCCGAGAGCGGCGACACCGTGCCGCGGGCTTGGTCGACGCTCGGCAGGGTCTGGGGCGTGCTGGCATGCCCCGCATCGGGGGAGGCGAAGGCGATGGAACCGTCCCGGTGGACCAGGGCGGTCATCTGCACGTCGCGGAACTCGATGGAGCGCGGCTGCACGGCGAGCCGCAGCAGGCTCCAGCCGTCGAGGCTGACCACGGCGAGCGGGGCGCGCATCACCAGCGCCCCCTGCGGGTTGCGGATGTCGAGGCCCGCCACCCGCAGCGCCAGGGCGTGCTCGGCATCGAGCTCCAGGGTGCTGTCGCGCAGGGCGATGCGCCAGCCCGGCCCGATCCGCTCGGCGACCGCGGCGGCGACCCGGCCCGAGAGGGCGTCGAGGCTGATCGGCCCGGCGGCGAGCCGGAGCCAGACGAGGCCGCCGCCGACGCAGACCAGGAGGGCGAGGGTGAAGGCCGCCAACAGGCAGATGCCCCCCCAGCGGCGCCCCCCCCGGGGCGGCTTCAGTCCCTCGGGGTATTCAACCATCGAGACCTTGCATTCGAAGCTTGACCGCTGGAACGGGACGGCCGCGCAGCTTACGACAGCGTGACCATCCCGCTTGCACCGGCCGTCGAAGCCGCTGTTTCGTGCTTGGTTCTACAGCCACACCATCAATCGGCCGAAAGGAAGGCACGATGTCCCTCGAGACTGGCGAACAGGCCCCCGATTTCACCCTGCCCGGCTCGGGCGGCAGCACCGTCGCGCTGGCCGGACAGCGCGGTCACAAGGTCGTGCTCTATTTCTACCCGAAGGACGACACCAGCGGCTGCACCCTGGAGGCGCAGGACTTCAACGCCCTGCTGCCGGCCTTCGGCGAGGCCGATACCCGCGTGATCGGGCTCTCCCCTGATCCCGTGAAGAGCCACGACAAGTTCTGCGGCAAGTACGGGCTCCAGTTCCCGCTCGCCTCCGACGAGACCAAGGCGACGCTCCAGGCCTACGGCGTCTGGGTCGAGAAGAGCATGTACGGCCGCACGTATATGGGCGTGGAGCGCACCACCGTGCTGGTGGACCGCGACGGCCGGATCGCCCGGGTCTGGCCGAAGGTGAAGGTGCCCGGCCATGCCGAGGCGGTGCTGGAGGCCGCCCGCGCCCTGGCCTGACGCGCGCGGGTTCCGGGGCGAGATCCCCCTCCGCGCCGCGCGCTTCGGCCGCCGGCGAAGGGGGCGAAGCGCGCGACCGTCTCCGGAACCGGGCCGGCGGCGCGTCCCGCCGCCGTCGGGGCGTAGACCGCCCTCGGCCCGTTCCCGGACCTCTCGACGAGCCCGCGGGCGACGAGATCCTCGATCACCGTCGGCAGACCGCCCTCGGCGGGGTAGGCGCCCGGACCGCCGCATCGGTCGATGGCGATCGGCGTCGGGCTCCTGATGGGTTCGCCGGAGCGTGTAGAGGGCCGCCTCCGCGCGCGTCAGCGGGCCGTGGGGATAGGTCGCCACCGCCCCATCCTCGGCCCGAGGCGGCGCAGCGGCGGCGGCCAAAGCCTTCCTTAACCCTAATCGGCTGTGATTGCCCTCCTATCGGGGGCCTGCCGCGTCGACGGAGGCGCCCCCGCGGACCGCCGAGCGACGACCCATGCGCCATCCCCGTTCCGAGACGCCGCGCCGGCGCCGCGTCCTGCTCGGCTCCGGTCTCGTCCTCGCCACCCTCTGGGCGGGGGGCGCCACCGCCGCGCTCCTGTTCCGCGACGACCTGATGGCCGGCCTGCTCGCCCGCCAGGACACCATGCAGGCGGCCTACGAGGCGCGGCTCGCGGAACTGCGCGAGACGATCGAGGCGGCACGGCGCGAGCGTGAGGAGGTGCGCGACGGGCTGGAGCGCCGGCTGGCCACGGCCCTCGACCGGCAGGACGAGCTGGAGCGGCGCCACGCCGTGCTCCGCCGCCTGCCCGAGGCGACGGATCCGGGGCTTCCCGAGGCCCGGCCGGAGCCCGCGGGCCCGAGCCTGCGCGGCGCGGACGGGCTCGGCCGCCGCAGCGAGCGCGTGACCCCGGAGCGCATCGCCCTCCTCGAGACCGCCCTCGACGCCGTGCAGGCCCGCCAGACCGAGGCGCTGGGCCGCGTCGCCCTCCGCGCGGCGGGGCGGATGCAGCGCCTGCGCGCGGTGATCCGCGGCGCCGGGCTCGACGCCGCCCGCCTCGGCGAGACCGCGCCTGCCCCGGTCGGCGGCCCCTTCGTGCCGCTCACCGGCGACGTCTTCGCCGAGGCGCTGGAGGGGGCCCAGCGCGCCCTGGACGATGCCGAGCGGCTGAAGCGCCGCGTCGGCGCCCTGCCCCTGCAGCGGCCGATCCTCGGCCCGAGCAGCGTGTCGAGCGGCTTCGGCGCGCGGCTCGACCCGTTCACCCACGGCTTCGCCCTGCATACCGGGCTTGACCTCAAGGCGCAGCCCGGCGAGCCGGTGCGCGCCACGGCGCCGGGCCGGGTGAGCGCGGCGGAGTTCGCCGGCGGCTACGGCAACATGGTGGAGATCGACCACGGGCAGGGGCTGGTCACGCGCTTCGCCCATCTCGGGCAGATCGCGGTCAGCCCCGGCCAGTTCGTGGCGGCGGGCGCCCTGGTCGGCCGGGTCGGCTCCACGGGGCGCTCCACCGGCGCGCACCTGCACTACGAGGTCCGGATCGACGGGGAGCCGGTCGATCCGCAGCGCTTCCTCGATGCGGGCCGCCGCCTCGCGGCGGCCGCGCTCTGACCGGGCTTGGCGCGGGGCCTCAGTCGATGTCCTCGACCGCCTCGCCGCCCCCGTAGACGCGCTGCGCCAGGGAGGCTTCCATGAACGGGTCGAGATCCCCGTCGAGCACCTCGTCCGGATCGGTGGACTGGGTGCCCGTGCGCAGGTCCTTCACGAGCTGATAGGGCTGCAGCACGTAGGACCGGATCTGGTGGCCCCAGCCGATATCCGTCTTCGAGGCGGCCTCGGCGTTGGCCTTCTCCTCGCGCTTCTTCAACTCGGCCTCGTAGAGGCGGGCGCGCAGCATGTTCCAGGCGGTGGCCCGGTTCTTGTGCTGCGAGCGCTCCTGCTGGCAGGCCACCACGATGCCGGTGGGGTTGTGCGTGATGCGCACCGCCGAATCGGTGGTGTTCACGTGCTGGCCGCCGGCGCCCGACGAGCGGTAGGTGTCGATGCGGCAGTCCGATTCCTTGATCTCGATCTCGATCCGGTCGTCGATCACCGGATAGACCCACACGCTGGCGAAGCTCGTGTGCCGCCGCGCGTTCGAATCGTAGGGCGAGATGCGCACCAAGCGGTGCACGCCCGACTCGGTCTTGAGCCAGCCATAGGCGTTGTGGCCCTTGACCAGGAGCGTGGCGCCCTTGATCCCGGCCTCCTCGCCGTCGGTCATCTCGACGATCTCGACCTTGAACTTCCGCCGCTCCGCCCAGCGCGCGTACATGCGCTGGAGCATGTTGGCCCAGTCCTGGCTCTCGGTGCCGCCCGCGCCCGCATGGACTTCGAGATAGGTGTCGAAGCCGTCGGCCTCGCCCGAGAGCAGGGTCTCGACCTGGCGGCTGGCCGCCTCCTTCTCGACGGCGCGCACCGCCGCCTCGCCCTCGGCGATGGAGGCTTGGTCGCCCTCCATCTCGCCGAGCTCGATCAGGGTCGCGGCATCCTCCAGATCCCGCTCCAGCTTCCGGATCGCCGAGACGGATTCATCGAGCTGCTGGCGCTCGCGCATGACCTTCTGCGCGGCCTCCGGATCGTTCCAGAGTTCCGGGTCCTCCGAGCGGGCGTTCAGCTCCGCGAGGCGTTTGTCGACGGTGTCCCAGTCAAAGATGCCTCCTCAGCAGTCCTATAGACTGCTTGGCGGCATCCGAGGCTTGCTCGATCTCGGCGCGCATCTTGAGTTTCGCTTGGAATGGTGCGGCCCGCGTCCCGGGCCGGTCGCGGGGTGATACCGGCCGCATCCCCGCCTGTAAACGCCCCGCGCCCCCGCTCCTGCGTCGCCGGACCGCAGGGGCGGGCCGGCCCGCGGCCCGGACCCCGCCCGCCCCGGCGCGTTGAGACCGCGAAGGACGGCGACCGGGAGTTCCGCGCATGACGAAGGCCGACGACACCGACAGCGACGCGGCGGAGGTCTGGGACGCCTTCAACGAGGCCGTGAACATGACCCCGGTGGCGCTCCGCAAGCATCTCGACAGCGACGCGAGCAAGGCGGTGGGTCAGAAGGACGACGACGGGGAATCCACCGGCCACGCCATGGGCCGGCGCATCCTCGCCATCAAGGACAAGAAGAAGGCCGATCTCGACGCGGACGACTACGCCGCCATGCGCAAGGTCGTGGGCTATGTCCACCGCCACCTCAAGCAGGGCGGCAAGGCCCGCAGCGACCCGGATTCTCCCTGGCGCATGTCCCTGATGAACTGGGGCCACGACCCGCAGAAGGACTGACGGCGCGAGGGACCGATGGCGCGCCCGCTACTGCGCGGGGGCCGGGTTCACGCCCTTGCCGGCGCTCTCGGCGGCGCGGCCGCGGGCGAGGTTGCGGCTGCGCGCGCCCTCGAGTTCCGCCTCCAGGGCCTTCTGGCTCTCGGTCGACTTGGCCCGCACCGGCCGTGCCGGGGCCGAGACGCCCACCGGCAGGTAGTCCGTCCCGGCCTGGGCGCGCGAGTTGGCCACGAAGTCCGGCGCCTCGGGGCCACTGGGCGCCGAGCCCGCGATGCCGATGCCGCGCAAGGGGCTCACGTCGCCGGAGCAGCCCGCGACCGCGAGCGCGCCCAGGAGGACCGTCGTGAGGACCGTCGCGCGCAGGAGGCGGGGCGTGAGCGGGGCTGGCGAGGGCATGGGCGGCACGCGGATCGGTGGCGAGAGGGCGGGTCGGCGAGAGGGCGGGTGGCGAGAAGTCGGGTGGGATGTATCGGCCCTGGCGTACCATGGTCTGGCGAAACCTCGGGGTCGCCCCTTAATTTGTCGGAAACGAGGCCCGTGGCGTCCGATGCCGGCGCTCCGGGCCCGGTCCGCCTCCAGAGGGGCGGGCCCTGAACAGGGAGTGACGCACGCGTGACCGGTCCCCAGACGCCGCCGTCCGTGCCCGATTTCGAGGCGCTGTCCCGCAACGCCACCCTGTTCGCCGAGGCGATGGGGCGCAACGTCTCGAACATGCTGAAGGCGCCGGAGGGCACGGTGCCGGGCGCGCCGCCCGAGGAGTTCGGCGAGTTCAGCCGCACCCTCAGCGCGGTCGCCGAGCGCTGGATGACCGATCCGCAGAAGAGCCTGGAGGCGCAGACCCGGCTCAGCGAATCCTTCCTGAGCCTGTGGGGGCATACCTGGCTCCGCCTGCAGGGGGAGACCCGGCCCCCCGTGGCCGCGCCGGAGCCGAAGGACCCGCGCTTCGCCGATGCCGAGTGGACGACGAACCCCTATTTCGACTTCATCAAGCAGAGCTACCTCATCCTGATGCGCTGGGCCGAGGACCTCGTCGAGGAGGCCGAGGGGCTCGACGAGCACACCCGGCACAAGGCCCAGTTCTACATGCGTCAGGTCGCGGGCGCGCTCTCGCCCTCGAACTTCGTGCTCACCAACCCGGAACTCCTCCGGCAGACGCTCACCGAGAACGGCGCCAACCTCCTGCGCGGCCTGCAGATGCTCCAGGAGGACATCCAGGCCGGCAAGGGCGAGCTGCGCGTGCGCCAGACCGACTTCACGAGCTTCGAGGTCGGCCGCAACGTGGCGGTGAGCCCCGGCGAGGTCGTGTTCCGCAACGACCTGATCGAGCTGATCCAGTACGCGCCCTCCACGGAGACGGTGCTGAAGCGCCCGTTCCTGATCGTGCCGCCGTGGATCAACAAGTTCTACATCCTCGACCTCAACCCGCAGAAGAGCTTCATCAAGTGGATGGTCGACCAGGGTCTGACCGTCTTCTGCATCTCCTGGGTGAACCCGGACGAGCGCCACGCGGACAAGGATTTCGAGAGCTACATGCGCGAGGGCATCGAGGCGGCCCTCGACGCCATCGGCACGGCCACGGGCGAGCGCGAGGTGGCGGCGGCGGGCTACTGCGTCGGCGGCACCCTGCTCGCGGTGACGCTCGCCCACCAGGCGGCCACCGGCAACACCCGCATCAAGAGCGCCACGCTGCTGACGACGCAGGTGGACTTCACCCATGCGGGGGATCTCAAGGTCTTCGCCGACGAGGGGCAGATCCGGCAGGTCGAGGCGCGCATGGCCGAGCGCGGCTATCTCGACGGGGCGCGCATGGCCAACGCCTTCAACATGCTCAGGCCCAACGACCTGATCTGGTCCTACGTGGTCAACAACTACGTGAAGGGCAAGCCGCCCTCGGCCTTCGACCTCCTGTACTGGAACGCCGATTCCACGCGGATGCCGGCGGCCAACCACGCCTTCTACCTGCGCAACTGCTATCTGGAGAATTCCCTCGCCCAGGGGCGGATGGTGCTCGGCAACGTGCGCCTCGACCTCTCGCGGGTGAAGGCGCCGATCTTCAACCTCGCCACGCGCGAGGACCACATCGCGCCGGCGCTCTCCGTCTTCGAGGGCTCGCGCCAGTTCGGCGGTCCGGTCGACTACGTGCTGGCGGGCTCGGGCCACATCGCGGGGGTGATCAACCCGCCCGCCAAGCCGAAATACGGCTATTGGACCGGCGGCCCGGTCAAGGGAACCCTGGATTCCTGGATCGAGGCGGCCACCGAGAACAAGGGCTCGTGGTGGCCCTACTGGTTCTCCTGGCTGGAGCGCCAAGCCCCCGAGCGCGTGCCCGCCCGCCAGCCTGGCACCGGCGCCCTGCCCTCCCTGGGCCCTGCGCCCGGCACCTACGTGCGGGCGCGCTCCTGACGGGTGGGGCATCGGGACCCGGCATCCCGCCGAAGGGACGATCCCTTCGGCGGGGCGCGGTTTCTCAGTACTTGCGCACCAGCGGCGCGGGCGCGACCGGCTTGGCCGTCTCGCCGAAGACGTAGCGGAAGCCCACCGAGACGATGTCGGCGCTGGCATCCGTGTAGCCCGCGAAGGCGATGTTGCCGACGTTGTAGTCGCGGCCCGGGCCGGAGAGGATCCGGTTGCGGTCGAGGAAGAAGTGCGAGTACGCGAAGTTGAGCGTCAGCTTCTCGCTCCAGCGGTAGCTCGCGCCGATGGAGGCGATGTAGCGGTCGCCGTCCGGCAGGCGCACCGAGCGGTTGGCGAAGACGATGGGCGAGAACTCGTAGGCGAAGCCGCCGCGCAGGGTGAAGTTCGGCGACCAGTCGTACTCGGCGCCGATCGAGTAGGTGTAGCCGTCCTTGTAGTCGAGCGGCAGGTTGCTCACCGGCACGCCGAGCGTGCGCGAGACGATGCCGATATTGCCGAGCCGGCTCCAGTTGTCCCACTCGAAGCCGAGATTGACCCGGGTGACCGGGTTGATCGCCTGGGTCAGGCCGACGCTGAGCTTCTCGGGCGTGTTGAGGTTGGCCGAGACCTGCCCGGCCGTGCGGGCGAGCGCCACCAGCGGCACGCCGATCGAGCCCTCGATGTCGTGGTGCACCGAGGAGCGGTAGCCGACGCCCAGCACCGTGCCGGCCCAGGGCGTGATGGTCGCGCCCGCCGTGAACCCGACGCCCCAGGATTCGCCCTTCAGGAAGGCGCTCGGATAGACGGTGGGCGACAGGCCCGGGATCGGCAGGGCCTGCCGCAGGGTGAGGCGGAAATACTCGATGTTCGGGCCCGCCGCGATCGAGAGCCACTCGTTCACCTTGAAGCCGATCACCGGGTTGAAGGCGAGCGAGAAGATCCGGTTCGAGCGGCCGTAGACCTCGCCGGCCCAGACTTGGTTCGGCTTGGTCACGAGGCCGAAGGGCGCGCTGGTCGACAGGCCGAGCCAGAGTCGGTCGTTGAGCTGGTAGGAGGTGGCGCCCGCCGGCACCACGGCGCCCTGCCCGATCTCGCCCGAGCCGCCGAGCGGCAGGAAGCCCGGATTGGTGCCGAGCGTCGGCGTGATCTGTGCCGACAGGTTGATGAAGGTGAGGTTCTGCTCCTTCACGAAGCCCGGATTCATCGTGATGACGGCCGGGTTCCAGAACATCGAGGAGACGCCCCCCGAGCCCGAGGCCGCGCCCGCGAAGGAGAGCCCTTGCGCCTGCGTGCTCTGCTCGCGGATGCCGAAGGCGCCGGCCTGCGCCTCGCCGGCCGCGAGACCCAATGCGGCGACGCCCGTCAGTGCGAGAGCACGAACCCTGCCCGTCATGATGATTTCCCCCGGCCCTTGTTAGGACGGTGCTGGATTCCCGACCCCGGTCGAGCTGGCACCTTGTCGAACACGATGAGGGCGGAGCGGTTTCTTGGCAAGTCCGCTCCTCGAAGCATAAATTCGGTCCTTTTTTGAGTTTTTACTTCTCAATAACTGATCTGATCCGGATCGACTGTCGCACCGCAATGGCGGCATAATAGTTCACATATGAACTTTGCTGTCGGCCGCGGCGCGCCCCGCGCGCTTTGCCGCCGCCTGTGACACGGCTGCAACGCCGGGGCCCGCGCCCGGACCCGGTCGGGTCGCTTGCGCGGGTCCGGGCGAGCCGCCATGGTCCCGCCCGGAACGGGATTTCGGGGCTCTCGCGGAACGCCCCGACGCCCGCGGCGGCGCGGAGAGCGCTCTCGCGGCAGACAGATTCGGGAGAGACGGGATGAAGCTGATCCGCCATGGGATGCCGGGCGACGAGAAGCCCGGCCTCGTCGATGCGCAGGGCGGATGCCGCGACCTCTCGGGCATCCTGCGCGATATTGCCGGGCCGGGCCTGTCGCGCGACTCCCTCGACCGGCTGCGGATGATCGATCCGGCGAGCCTGCCCGCGGTCGCGCCCGGCACCCGCCTCGGCCCCTGCGTCGGCGGCACACGCAACTTTGTGGCGATCGGCCTGAACTACGCCGACCACGCCGCGGAGACGGGGGCGCCGATCCCCTCCGAGCCGATCCTGTTCAACAAGGCGCCCTCCTGCATCGCGGGGCCGAACGACCCCGTCATCATCCCCAAGGGCGCCGCGAAGGTGGATTGGGAGATCGAGCTCGCGGTGGTGATCGGCGCGCGCGCCTCCTACGTCCACGCCAACGAGGCGCTGGACTACGTGGCCGGCCTCTGCATCTGCAACGACGTCTCCGAGCGCGAATTCCAGATGGAGCGCGGCGGCACGTGGTCCAAGGGCAAGGGCTGCCCGACCTTCGGGCCGCTGGGCCCCTGGCTCGTCACCCTCGACGAGATCCCCGATCTCAGGAATCTCGGGATGAGCCTCGACGTCGACGGCCGGCGCATGCAGACCGGCTCCACGGCGACGATGATCTTCGACGTGCCGCAGCTCGTCGCCTACGTCTCGCATTTCATGATGCTGGAGCCCGGCGACATCATCACCACGGGCACGCCCCCCGGCGTCGGCCTCGGCATGAAGCCGCCGCGCTACCTCAAGCCCGGCGAGACGATGACCCTGCGCATCGACGGCCTCGGCGAGCAGCGGCAGACGGTGACCGCCTTCGACGACTGGACCGCCAAGGTGGCCGCGGGCGAGCCGACCCATTGACGCCGCCGGCCCGGCCAGGGGCCGGCTTGATTTTTCACGCACGATCGCACTCAAAGGTCGCATGAGCGAGACGCCTTCCCTCCGTTCCCCGCAGGCCGAGCCCGGTGCGATCCGTCACGACTGGAGCGTGGCGGAGATCCGGGCGATCCACGACCTGCCGCTCCTCGACCTCGTCCACCGGGCCGGCAGCGTCCACCGGCTGCACAACGACCCGGCCGACATCCAGCGCGCGGCGCTCCTCTCGATCAAGACCGGCGGCTGCCCGGAGGATTGCGCCTACTGCCCGCAATCGGCCCACCACAAGGGCACCGGCCTGCCCCGCGAGCGCCTGATGCCGGTGGAGAGCGTGCTGAAGGAGGCCGCTGCCGCCAAGGCCAACGGCGCCCACCGCTTCTGCATGGGCGCGGCGTGGCGCCAGCCCAAGGACGGGCCCGAGTTCGACGCGGTGCTCGCCATGGTGCGCGGCGTGCGCGGGCTCGGCATGGAGGCCTGCGTGACGCTGGGCATGCTGACGCCGGCCCAGGCCGGGCGCCTCGCCGAGGCCGGGCTGACCTCCTACAACCACAACCTCGACACGGGACCCGACTTCTACGGGGACATCATCTCGACGCGCACCTACGAGGACCGGCTGCGGACCCTCGAGAACGTGCGCGCGGCCGGCATCGGGGTCTGCTGCGGTGGCATCGTCGGCATGGGCGAGGGCGTCACCGACCGCGCGGCCATGCTGCAGGTCCTGGCCAACCACGCGCCGCACCCCGAGAGCGTGCCGATCAACGCGCTCGTCGCCGTGCCCGGCACGCCGCTGGCGGACCAGCCCGCGGTCGATCCCCTCGACCTCGTGCGCATGTGCGCGACCGCCCGCATCGTGATGCCGAAGGCGCGGGTGCGCCTCAGCGCCGGCCGCAAGAGCCTGACCCGCGAGGCGCAGATCCTCTGCTTCCTCGCCGGCGCCAACTCGATCTTCTACGGCGAGCGCCTGCTCACCACCGCCAACAACGAGGCGGACGACGACGCCGCGCTCCTGCGCGACATCGGCATCGTGGTGCGCGAGCCGGTGCTCGCCGCGGCGGAGTAGCGCCCCCCGGCGCGGACGCCGCCGCTCAGGCCGCGTCCGGCAGGACCACCCGGAAACAGGCGCCGGGCGTGCCGGAATCCAGGGTCAGCGAGCCGCCGTTGAGGCGGATCAGCTCCGAGGCGACGGCGAGGCCGAGGCCGGTGCCGCCGGAGCGGGCCGAGCCCTTGAACGGCGCGAACAGGTTGGCGCGGGCTTTCTCGGGCAGGCCCGGCCCGTTATCGGCCACCAGGATCGTCACGGCCCCCTGCCCCTTCGGCCCGGCGCGCGAGGCGGCGACCCGCACCTCCGGCGCCGCGACGCCGCCCGCCGCGTCCAGCGCCTGCACGGCGTTGCGCACGAGGTTGGTCAGCGCCCGCGCGAGCTGCTCGGGATCCACGTGGACCTCCAGGCCCGCCGGCGCCTCGGTATGGATCGCCACCCGCGCCCCGGCCGCGAGGGCGGCGAGATCGCGCAGCTCGGCGAGGATCGGCGCCAGGGCGACCCGGCGGCGCTCGGGCTGGGGCTCGCTCGCCCGGCCATAGGCCAGCGTCGCCTCGCAGAAGCGGACCGCCCGGTCGAGGGTCGCGACGAGGCGCGGGGCCACGCGCTGCGCGGTGGGGTCGGCGGTTCCCTCCAGGCGGTCGCCGAGGAGCTGGGCGCCGGTGAGCATGTTGCGCAACTCGTGATTGATCTTGCTCACCGAGAGGCCGAGCTCGGCCAGGCGGCGGCGCTGGCGGAGCTGGTCGGCGAGTTCCTGGGCCATGCTGGCGAGCGCCGTCTCGGCGAGCCCGATCTCGTCCGTGCGCCGCGAGGGCCGGATCAGCCGCTCGGCGCCCTCCGGGTCGTCGGCGAAGGCGGTGATGTTGCCGGCCAGCCGCCGCACCGGCCGCACGATGGCCACCTGCAGAACCACGAAGACGAGGCCCGCGGCGGCGGCGGCGACGATGAGGGAGGAGAGCAGCAGGCGCAGGGCGAAATCCACCATCGCCGTGCGCAAGGGGGCCTCGTCCTGGAGGATCTCCACGAGGTCGTAGCCGTCCCGCCCGTGGCCGATCACCCGCAGGGGCTCGCTCGCGGGGGCGACCAGGGTGCGCCACGCCCCCCGCACCGCGTCCCACAGGCCGGCATGGCGCAGGTCCACCAGATCGGCCACGGCCTCGGGCACCGGCTCCAGGGCGAGCAGGCGCCGGGTCTCGTCCCCGCGCACGGCGATGGCGCGGGCGCCGACCCCGGTGAGGAGATGGCGGGCGAGCTCGTCCGGCACCGGCTCGCCCTGGCTCGCGTCGAGCACCATCGCGGCCACCTGCGCGGCGGCGATCCGGTCCGACAGCCAGGCGAGGCGGTAGTTCGCCACCGCGGGGACGTAGATCAGCACCTCGGCCAGGGCCACGAAGGCCACGGTGATGAGGAAGAGGCGCGCGGACAGGCCGAGATGCCGGAGCGGGCCGCGCCGGGCCGGCGCCTGCTCCGGCCGCGCCATCCCCTCCCCGGCTCGCGAACCCACGCTCATTCCCGCCCTGGTCGGCACCGTCGTGGTGCGCCCGTTCCGCCCGCCGCCGCGAGGCGGTGACTGCTTTCGTAGCCCGAGGCGGCGCGAAGCGTCGAGGGCCCGGCGCCGCTTTCCTTGGTATCCGGTGAATTCTATTTAAAGTTGTTGAACGTCGGCCGGTCCTGAGTTTCGGATCAGTCCGCGCGCAGCCGCCAAGTGTCTCCGGCGAAACGCCCCCTGCGCCGTCGCGGACCCGGAGAGTTCTCGGAGACAGCCTCGCGGGGCGTCCTCAAGAGAGGCTGGGTCCGCTCCCGGCCGCGTCGCGGAAGGCGGCCGAGCGGCGGGCGAGCACCCGGCGCAGGATCACCGAGAACAGCGCGAAGGCCGCGAGCGCCCCGAGGCCGAGCACCATCTTCGGCGTGACGAGGGCCCGGAGCGTCAGGGCCTCGTCGCAGCCGAGGTCGGACGCCGCCTGGCAGGCCGCCTTGGCCGCCTCGTGGGCCGCCACGACATCCTCGATCCCCGCCCCCGTGGCCGCGTAGACGAAGGCGCCGGGCAGGAGGCCGAGAAGGGTCGCCAGCACGAAGGTCCGCAGCCGCACCCCGAAGGCGGCGGGCGCGAGGTTCGTCATCCAGAACGGGAAGAGCGGCAGCAGGCGCATGAAGGCGATGTAGCCGAAGGCGTCGCGCCGGAACCCTTCCGCGAAGGCGTGGAGGCGGGGCCCGGCCATGCGCCGGAGCAGGTCCGCGCCGGGTCCGCGCCCGATCGAGAACACGATGGCGGCCCCCGTGGTGGCCGCGGCCACCGCCACCAGCGCCCCCGTGATGATCCCGAACAGGAAGCCGCAGATCATGGTCAGCATCAGGGTCGCGGGGACCGAGACCACCACCGCGCCCACGTAGACGAGATAGGTCGCCACCAGGGCGCGCAGGCGGTCGGCCTCCACGAAGCCGTGCAGCCAGGCCCGCGAGGCGAGCAGGGAATCGAGGCTGACGAGGCGCGCCGCCCCCGAGACCAGCACGGCCACGGACACCCCGACGAGGAGCACGAGGGGCAGAAGGCGCAGGGCCCCGCGCCAGCGCCCGCCCTGCTTCCGGGATCCGCCCTCGGGTCGAGGGCCGTTCTGGGGGTGGTGCACGCTCATGCCGGCCCGCGCGGATGCCCGCCGCCCCGCGCTTGCGGGGCCCGGCGGCGATGCCTCGTCATGACGATGCGGATCAAGCGGGCTTGCGCATGCGCAGGATCTTGAAGAAGCCCACCGGGAAGGTCGGCGCGAGGCCGATGAACTCGACGCCGTTGCGCCGGGCCCAGGCCTCGATCCGGGTCGCCTTGAAGTCCGAGGACCAGCCGATCTTGGTGCAGAGCGGCGCCACGATCTCCTCGACCCGGGCCACCGGCCCGTCGGTCTGGCCGAAATGGTTGGCCAGGATGATCTCGCCGCCGGGGCGCACCACGCGCAGGAACTCGGAGAGCGCGGCCTCCGGATCGGGCACCAGGGTGATCAGGAACTGCGCCACCACCGCGTCGAAGCTCGCATCCGCGTAGCCGAGGTGGCAGACGTCCATCACCTGGAGGCCGTGCACGTGGGCGAGGCGGCGGCGGCGCACCTTGGCGCGGGCGCGCTTCAGCATGTCCTCGGAGAGGTCGACGCCGCAGACGAAGCTGCCGGCCGGGTAGTAGCCGAGCGACAGGCCGGTGCCGACCCCCGCCTCCAGGATGCGCGGGCCGCAGGCCGCGGCGGCGCGCACGGCGGCGCGGGCGGCGGGCTCGGTCAGCTTGTCGTAGACCACGTCGTAGACCGGCGCCCAGCGGGCATAGGCCTTGCGCATCAGGGCCGTGCTCGGGCCCGTCACCTGCGGCTCGCTCAACATGGGCGGGATCGTCCTGTGGAAGCCGGGCTCAGGCGGCCCGGGCGGGGGGCGCCGACGCCTGGTCGACGCGGGCGATGGTGCCGCCGCCGAGCACCCGCGCGCGCGGATCCTCGTCGGCGTAGATGACGCAGGCCTGGCCCGGCGAGACGCCGTCCTCCGGCGCGGCGAGCGCGACCGCGAGGGTGCCGGTCTCCGCCTCGTAGCTGAGGCTCGCGGGCCGCGGCTCGCGGGTGGAGCGGACCCGCACGGCCACCGGCAGACCGTCGAGGCTCTCCAGGGGCTGGCCGCCGAGCCAGTTCACGTCGGTGAGGCGCACGCGGCCGGTGGCCAGCGCGCTGCGCGGGCCCACCACCACGCGGGCGCTGTCGGGCTCCAGGCGCACCACGTAGAGGGGCTCGCCCACCGCGAGCTTCAGGCCGCGGCGCTGGCCGACCGTGTAGTGGATGATGCCCTCGTGCCGGCCGAGCACGCGGCCGTCGAGATCGACCACCTCGCCCGGCCGGGCCGCGTCCGGCCGGAGCCGGGCGATCACGTCGCTGTAGCGGCCCTGCGGCACGAAGCAGATGTCCTGGCTGTCGGGCTTCTCGGCGATCGCGAGGCCGAGTTCGCGCGCCAGCGCCCGCGTCTCGTCCTTGGGCCGCTCGCCCAGGGGAAAGCGCAGATAGGCGAGCTGCGCCGGCGTCGTCGCGTAGAGGAAGTAGCTCTGGTCGCGGGCCGGATCGAGGGCGCGGTAGAGGGCGCGCCCGCCCTCCGGCAGGGGCCGGCTCGCCACGTAGTGCCCGGTTGCGAGCGCGTCCGCGTCGAGGTCGCGGGCGAGGGTCAGGAGATCGCGGAACTTGATCGAGCGGTTGCACTCGACGCAGGGGATCGGCGTCTGCCCGGCCAGATAGCTCTCGGCGAAGCGGTCGATCACCGCGTCGCGGAAGCGGTCCTCGTAGTCGAGGACGTAGTGCGGGATGCCGAGATGGGCGGCCGCCGCGCGGGCGTCGTGGATGTCGCGCCCCGCGCAGCAGGCGCCCTTGCGGTGGGTCGCCTGCCCGTGGTCGTAGAGCTGGAGCGTGACGCCGACCACGTCGTAGCCCTCGCGCTTCAGCAGGCCCGCGACCACGGAGGAATCGACGCCGCCGGACATGGCGACGACGACGCGCGTCTCGTGCGGGGCTTTGGGGAGATCGAGGGAATTCATGGCCGGGTCCGGCGGCCCTCCTTCACGGGTCCGGGGCCGCCCGCGGCTCTCTATAGTGGGTGGCGCCGGCAGTTTCCAGGGCGGGCCGCCGCGCGGGGCCCGGCAAATCCTGCCGCGCCCGCGGCAGGAACCGCCGGCCGGACCGCGCCCGCGCCTCGGCCTTCCGAAGTTTTCATCCCTGAAATCATAAGGTTGTCCGTTCTCCAGGCTTGGCGCGCCGCTTGCTGCCCCCGGAGGCGGGAGCTCGACGTCATGGTCGCAACGACGGAACGAACGGAGATACGGGGGGGCCTCGCGGTCCGCGCGGCGGCGCGCCCCGCGGTTCACGCCGCGCGCGGCTTCGCGGCGGCGCTCGATGCCGCACGCGGGCCGGAGGCCGCCCGCAGGCAGGCGGAGGCGTCGGCTGAGGCGCGCCGCGACCGGCAGGATGTCGAGGACGCCCGGAAGCGGGACGCCGCCGAGGCCGGCGCGGCGGCCAGGGCCCGCGCGGCCGGCGGGACCCAGGGCAGTTGCGCGGACCGGACCCGAGCCGGCGCGACGGCGGAGGCGGGAGCCGCCCCCGCCGGCAAGGCCGGGACCCGGCCGCAGGGCGTCCGGACCGGGAACCCCGAACACACGAGACAACCGGCCGCCGACGGCGCGGCGGCCGGCGACATCGCCGCCGTCCAGGGCGCGGCCCAGGCCGAAGCCCAGGCCCAGGTACAGGCCCAGGTGCAGAGCCAGGACGCGGAGGCGGAGGCCGATCCGGTGGAGGGCAAGGACCGCGCGGGCGAGGAGACCGCCGCGGAAACGCTCCTCGGCCCGGTCCTGCCGGACACGGCCCCTGCCGGGCCACACCCACCTCCGGCGCCCGGGCTCGCGGGCACGCCCCCCGGCGCGGGCGACGGCACGGCCCAGGGCACGGCCCAGGGCACGGCCAACGGCGCGACCGAGAGCGCGGCTCGGTCCGGAATCCACGGCGCGGCCCCCGGCTCGGCGGCGGGCGCTTCCCCCGCGGATGCGGGCGGCCGATCCGATCGGGCGGGCGACGGCGAGGCCGAGGCGGGCCTGGCGAAGGCCGAGACCGGCGAGGGCGGCTCCGCCCCGCCGCCGAGCCCGCCCGGCGCTCCGGGCCTTGCGGCCGAGCTCGTCAAGGCTGCCGGCCACGCACCCGCCCCCCAGGCCGCGGCGCCGGCGCCCGCCCCGATGCCCGGTCAGCCCCCGGTCCCGGTGGGGCAGGTGCCGATGACCATCGGGCTGCGCTCCCTCGCCGGATCGAGCCAGTTCGAGATCCGGCTCGATCCCGGCGATCTCGGACGCATCGACGTGACCCTGGACATCGACCGGACGCGCGGCACGGTGACGACCCATCTCGTGGTGGAGCGCAGCGACACCCTCGCCCTGCTGCAGCGGGATGCGGGAAGCCTCCAGCAGGCCCTGTCCCAGGCCGGCCTCGATGCCTCCGCCGAGGGCAGCATCCAGCTCTCCCTGCGCGGGGAGGGCGGCCAGTCCGAGGGCCGGGCGGGGGGCGAGGGGCGCGGCGCGGCGGGGGACCGGCCGGGCCGGGAGCCGCGCGGCCCGCAGCGCCCGGAGGCCGCCGAGATCGGCCAGGCCGTGCGGCTGCGCGGCTACGGCAACCTCGACATCCGGATCTAGCGCCGCGCCATGACCGAGCAGGTTTTTCCGAACAGCGTTAACGGTTTGCGGACGGATCCGCATGCGGCGCACGAGCCCGGCTCGGCTCGTGCGCCGCACGAGACAACGCCGTCAAATCCTGATCCCGTCTCGCATTTTTCCAGATTTTCGCGCCAGGAGACCCCGGCATGACCTCAGGCATCTCCAGCCTCGTGAATTCCACGACGGGCTCGGCTTCCACCGCCACGAGCGCCCAGACGATCGCGGGCAACTTCTCGCAGTTCCTGACCCTGCTCACCACGCAGATCAAGAACCAGAACCCCCTCGACCCGATGGACACCAACCAGTTCACGCAGCAGCTCGTGCAGTTCGCGGGCGTCGAGCAGCAGCTGAAGACCAACGACCGCCTCGACGGCATCCTGTCGAGCGGCAAGTCCGCGAGCACGGCCACCGCCACGAGCTATATCGGCAAGACCATCACCGCCGACGGGTCGAGCGCCGACCTCGTCTCGGGAAGCAGCGTCGGCTGGAGCCTCAACGCCGCGCGCGCGGCCAAGGCCACGGTCACCATCCTCGACGCCAAGAACAACGTCGTGGGCACGCAGCAGACGACGCTCAATACGGGCAGCCAGACCTTCACCTGGAACGGCAAGAACTCGGCGGGCCTGAACGCGCCCGCGGGCACCTACACGATCAAGGTCTCCGCCCAGGACGCCACGGGGGCGAGCGTGTCCGTCGACACCGGCATCAGCGGCACGGTGGACGAGGTCGATCTGAGCGGCGGCACGCCCGTCCTGATGGTCGGGACCCGGCGCGTGCCCCTCTCCAGCGTGCAGACGGTCGGGTTGTCCACAACGGCGGGATAGCGATCAAATCCGAGCGACCCGCTTCAAGGTCTCTTAAGCGGGTGGACCTACTTTCGGCTCTCGACAGGTCAGTCGAGTGTAGAGCGTATCATGACCGAACCGCACCGCCCGAGAGTGAAGTACGTGATCGGGCCCGACGGCAGCCCCCTGACCATCGCGGACCTTCCGCCCCCCTCCACCCGCCGCTGGGTGATCCGCCGCAAGGCCGAGGTGGTGGCCGCGGTCCGCGGCGGCCTCCTCAGCCTCGAGGAGGCGTGCAAGCGCTACACCCTGACCACCGAGGAATTCCTGAGCTGGCAGTTCTCCATCGACCAGCACGGCCTCGCCGGCCTGCGCACCACGCGCATCCAGCACTACCGCCACTGATCCCGGGCGATCGGCCGATGGGCTCAACGAGCGCCCCGTCTCCCCGTGGAGGCGGGGCGCTCGGCGTTTCGGGCCGCGTCATCGCCGCGCGCATTAACCGCCCGCTAACCATGGGCCCGGCAATTCTTGCCGAGCGGCCCGGCGGGCGGGCCCGCTGCGCGTGGGTGCCCCCTTGAAGCCGGTCCTCGATCTCGTCGCAAAGCTCGGACCGGCCCGGCTCGCGGCCATGGGCGCCGTGACGCTGACGCTCATCGGCTTCTTCGCCTTCGTCATCCTGCGCGTGTCGCGCCCCGACATGGGCGTGCTCTTCGCCGATCTCTCGATGCAGGATTCGGCCGCCGTGGTGCGCGAACTGGACGCGCGCGGCATCCGCTACGAGGCCCGCGGGGATGCGGGCCAGACCGTGATGGCGCCGCGGGCCGACCTCGCGCGCCTGCGCATGGACCTCGCCGGCAAGGGGCTGCCGAGCCAGGGCGGCGTCGGCTACGAGATCTTCGACAAGGGCGACGCCTTCTCGTCCACCAACTTCGTCCAGAACGTGAACCACCTGCGGGCGCTGGAGGGCGAACTCGCCCGCTCGATCCGGGCGATCGGCCGGGTCCAGGCGGCCCGCGTCCATCTCGTGATGCCGGAGCGCCGCCTGTTCGAGCGCGACCGCGAGGCCCCCTCGGCCGCCATCGTGCTGAAGCTGATGGGCGAGCTCGACCCCGGCCAGGTCCGGGCGATCCGGCATCTGGCCGCCTCCTCGGTGGAGGGCCTGCGCCCCGACCGGGTCTCGATCGTGGACGAGCGCGGGCGCCTGCTCGCCGACGGGGCCCGCGGGGGCGAGGCCGAGGGCGCGGCCTTCGAGGAGAAGCAGATCGCCCTGGAGCGGCGCCTGCGTCAGCAGATCGAGGAGATCGTGGCCGGCATCGTCGGGCCGGGCCGGGCCCGCGTCCAGGTCTCCGCCCAGCTCGACAACAACCGGATCGAGAGCCGCTCCGAGACCTTCGACCCCGAGAGCCGCGTGGTCCGCTCCAGCCAGACCCGGACGGAGGCCTCCCTCTCCGGCGGCGCGGAGGGTCAGGTCACGGTGGGCAACGAGCTGCCGGGTGCCAACCAGGACAGGCCCGCCGCCCAGAAGGACCAGACCAACAAGAACGAGGAGACCACGAACTACGAGATCTCCCGCGTCACCAAGACCGAGGTCAGCGAGGGCGGCCGCATCCGGCGCCTCTCCGTCGCCGTGCTCGTGGACGGCACCTACGCCACCGGCGGCGACGGGAAGGCCGCCTACAGCCCGCGCCCCGCCGCCGAGATCGAGCGGATCAGCGCCCTGGTGCGCAGCGCGGTGGGCTTCGACAAGGGCCGGGGCGACCAGATCGAGGTGGTCAACCTGCGCTTCGCCGAGGCGCCCGCGGTTCCGGACTTCGCCGAGCCCGGCCTCGTCCAGCAGATGATGCCGAGCTCGAAGGAGGAGGTGATGCGCCTCGTCGAACTCGCGGTGCTGGCGCTCCTCACCCTCGTCGTGCTGCTCGCCGTGGTGCGGCCCCTCCTGCGCCGGGTGCTGAGCGCGGATCCCAACGCCCCCGCCGCCCTCGCGGCCGCGGCGGAGGGCGAGGCGGCGCTCGCCGGCGGCCAGACGGTGATCAGCATCAGCGCCGACAACCCGGCCACGCGGCTGATGGAGTTCGCCAAGATCAACGGCCAGGTCCAGGCCGAGACGGTGCAGAAGGTGGTCGACATGGTCCGCGCGAGCCCGGCCGAGACCGCCGAGGTGCTGCGCAACTGGATCAACGAGAGCTGACGCCCGCGGGCTGACGGGGCACGGAAGGGGAAGGGAGCGGGAGCGACATGGCGGCGGGGCTGGGGGGAATGGCCGGGCTTGAGGGCCTGATGCAGGCGGCGGGGGGTGGGAACGGCGGTTCCTTCGCCAGCATGCCGGGCGTCCAGCGCGCCGCCGCCCTGCTCCTCCTCCTCGGGGAGAGCGCCGGCGCGCCGATCTGGCAGCTTCTGGAGGAGGAGGAGGTCAAGCAGGTCTCCCACGCCATGGTGCAGCTCGGCTCCCTGGAGGCCGAGACCGTCGAGAAGCTCATCATCGATTTCGTGTCGCGCCTGTCGAACAGCGGCGGCATCTCCTCCAACTACGAGCGCACGGAGTCCCTCCTGCTCAAGATCTTCCCCAGCGAGCAGGTCTCGGCGATCATGGCCGAGATCAAGGGCGCCTCCGGCAAGCGCGTCTGGGCCTCGATCGCCCAGGTCGATCCCGAGATCCTCGCCTCGTTCCTGCGCAACGAGTACCCCCAGACCGTGGCGGTGGTGCTCTCCAAGGTCCGCTCGGACTACGCCGCCAAGGTGCTCACCATCCTGCCCGAGGAGTTCGCCATCGACGTGCTCAGCCGGATGCTGCGCATGGAGACGGTGCAGAAGGAGGCCCTGCGCCACATCGAGGAGACGCTGCGGGTCGAGTTCGTCACCACCATCGCCCAGACCCAGCGCCGCGACGCCCACGAACTGATGGCCGAGGTCTTCAACGCCTTCGACCGGCAGACGGAGGGCCGCTTCCTCGCCGCCCTCGACCAAGCCAACCGCGGTTCGGCCAAGCGCATCCGCGAATTGATGTTCACCTTCGAGGACCTGCTCAAGCTCGATCCGGGCAGCGTGCAGACCCTGATGCGCAAGATCGACAACGAGACCCTGTGCCGGGCCCTGAAGGGCGCCAACGAGCGGGTGCGGGCCTTCTTCATGAGCCAGATGTCCACCCGCGCGGCCAAGAACCTCACCGACGAGATGACCTCGCTCGGCCCGATCCGCCTCAAGGACGTGGACGAGGCCCAGGCCCGGATGACCGAGGTGGCCAAGGATCTCGCCGAGAAGGGCGAGATCATGATCGCCAAGAACAGCGCCGAGGAGGAGCTGGTCTATTGAGCGCCAAGCCCTTCCTGTTCGACACGGATTTCCGCCGCCCGCGGGAGAACCCGGCCGCCCTGCGCGCCGCCGAGGAGGTGGCCCGCGCCGCCGAGGAGGCCCATGGCCGCGGCCTGGAGGCCGGCCGGGCCGAGGGCCGGGCCGAGGTCCTGGCGCAGGTCCAGGCGCGGCTCGCCGACGCGATGAACCGGCTCAGCCTCTCGGTGGCCGGCCTGATGGCGCAGACCGATGCCCGCGACGCCGAGCGCGAGGCCCAGGCCGTCGAGGTGGCGGTGCTGCTCGCCCGCCGCATCGCGGGCGAGGCCCTGGACGCCCGGCCGCTGGCGGTGATCGCCGAGGCCGCCCGCAGCGCCCTGCAGCACCTGCGCGGCGTGCCCCATCTCGTGGTCCGGGTGAACGAGGGGCTCGTCGAGGAGACCGAGGCCCTGATGCGCCGCCTCGCGCGCGAGCGCGGCTTCGAGGGCCGCCTCGTGGTGCTCGGCGAGCCCGACCTCGCCCCGGGCGATGCCCGCATCGAGTGGGCCGACGGCGGCGTGGTGCGCGAGCGCGCGCGCCTTGAGGCCGAGGTCGAGGCCGCCATCGCCGGCTGCACCGTGCCAGACCCCGATCCCACCGAACCGGCGAGCCTGTGATGTCCGACGATTTCAGCCTGCCTCAGCTCGGCGAGTACGAGGGCGAGTTCGCCGCCGAATCGATCCGCGACGCGCCCACCAGCCCGAAGAGCGCCGCCGACCTCGAGCAGCTCTTCGACGTGCCGGTGATGGTCTCGGCGGTGCTCGGCAAGTCCCGCATGCCCATCGGCGACCTCCTCCGCCTCGGCCCCGGCGCCGTGCTGGAGCTCGACCGCAAGGTGGGCGAGGCGATCGACATCTTCGTCAACAACCGCCTCGTCGCCCGCGGCGAGGTCGTCCTCGTGGACGAGCGCCTCGGCGTGACCATGACCGAGATCGTCAAGGGCGAGAACTGAACGCTCTCGTCACGCCACTGAATAGGGGACCGGCCGCGCGCGGGGGTCCATGCAGGAAAACGGAGTGTCCGCGATGCGGCTCTTGATGATCGGACGGCTCAACGGCGAGCTCGTCACCGCCTCGAAGATCGCCATGCAGCGCGGCGCCGCCGTGACGCAGGCGGACGGCATCCTGCAGGGGCTGAGCGTGCTGCGCGCCCGCGGCGCCGACCTCGTCATGATCGATGTGGGGCTCGAGATCCGCAGCCTCGTCGACGCCCTCGACGCCGAGCGCATCCGCACCCCCGTCGTCGCCTGCGGCGTCGTCACCGATGCCCGCGCGGCGGTGGCCGCGATCCAGGCGGGGGCCAAGGAATACATCCCCCTCCCCCCCGATCCGGAGCTGATCGCCGCGGTGCTGGAGGCGGTGACCGCCGACGGGCGCGCCTTCGTCTGGCGCGATCCGGCGATGGAGCGGGTGGTCCGCCTCGCCGAACAGGTCGCCCGCTCCGAGGCCTCGGTGCTGATCACCGGCGAGAGCGGCACCGGCAAGGAGGTGCTCGCCCGCCACGTCCACGCCCGCTCGAACCGCGCCGCCAAGCCCTTCGTGTCGGTGAACTGCGCCGCGATCCCCGAGGCGCTGCTCGAATCCGAGCTGTTCGGGCACGAGAAGGGCGCCTTCACCGGCGCCGTGGCCCGCCGGATCGGCCGCTTCGAGGAGGCCAATGGCGGCACGCTCCTCCTCGACGAGATCTCGGAGATGGATGTCCGCCTGCAGTCGAAGCTCCTGCGGGCGCTCCAGGAGCGGGTGATCGACCGGGTCGGCGGCACCGCGCCGGTCAAGGTCGACATCCGCGTGCTCGCGACCTCCAACCGCAACCTCGCCGAGGAGGTCCGCAAGGGCAGCTTCCGCGAGGACCTGTTCTATCGGCTCAACGTCGTCCACCTGCGCCTGCCGGCTCTGCGCGAGCGCCCCGCCGACATCCTCGAACTCGCCGGCCACTTCGCGAAGAAGTACGCCGCGGTGAACGGGCTGCCCGAGCGCCCCCTCGGCGCCGAGGCGCGCCGCCTCGTCACGAAGAACCCGTGGCGCGGCAACGTGCGCGAGCTCGAGAACACCCTGCACCGGGCGGTGCTCCTGGCGAGCGGGTCCGAGATCGGCCCCGAGGCGATCCTGACGCCGGAGGGCGACACGATCGCCGCCGCGGACGGGCCGGCCAGCCGCGCGGCGCAGGTGGCCGAGGCCGCCACCCGCGGCCTCGTCGGGCGCACGGTCGCCGACGTGGAGCGCGACCTCATCCTCGACACCCTCGACCATTGCCTCGGCAACCGCACCCACGCGGCCCGCATCCTCGGCATCTCGATCCGGACGCTCCGCAACAAGCTCAACGAGTACGTCCAGTCGGGCCTGGAGGTCGCCGAGCCGGGGGGCGCGCGCGCGCTCGCCGCCTACGGCTGAGGGCCGCCGCGGGACCCGCTCCCGGCGCCGCCTCGCACCCGGCCCGTCTCGGACCGCGGCGATCGATTCGCGAGGCTGTCGATCGTGCAACGAGAAGCGACGGCCTCCCGGGACGGACCGTCAGCCCCGGCCGGAGCGGCTCTCCGCGTGGGCCTGCGTCTGCGTGGCGAGGGCCGCGTCGAGCTTGCGCAGGGCCTCGGTGCGGACGATGTCGGCCTCCACGTCGCGGATCGTCTCCTCCACGAGGTGGTTCTGGAGGGCGAGCCGGGTGTCGCCGGGCGCGAGTCCTTCGCGCTCCTGCAGGCGCTGCACCGCCTGCCGCACGACGCCGTAGACGGCCTCGCGCTCGGGGCGCGTCATGGTGGGCTTCACGGCCTGGGCGACGAGTTCGGAGAAGTCCGGCATCGGGGCTCGGGGTTGCTGGGACGCTGTCCGCCCGTTGATGCGGGAGAACGCGGCGCGGTCAAGGCATGCCCGCATTCCCGAGAGGCGGGCGGTCCTCCCCCGGGCGCGCTCCCCCTGCCCGTCCTCCGCGGCCGACGGTCTTCGGATCCCGTTCGGCGGGATCGTCCGGTCTCCGCCCTCGACCTCAAGGCGAAGGCGAGTTCCCGGAGAACGACGCCGAGAGGAGCCTCAGATCCGCTGGTCCTTCACGCCGGCGGTGACGAGGGAGATCGAGCTCCACAGCACCACGAAGCAGAAGAAGGCCACGAACAGGGCGTGCCAGCGCATCGGGTAGAGCGAGTCGATGGGCAGCACCGGCGGCACGAAGATCGCCAGGAAGATCTGCTGCTTGCTCGCGCTGACGCGGGCGCGGTCGAGGAGGTTCATCGCCGAGGCGTTGAGCTTCTCCGCGATGATGCGCTCCACCGTGAGCTCCTCGTACTCGAGCAGGGCGTTCGCCATGGTGGGCGAGCCGTCCCCGTTGATGCCCTCGCGGGTGAGCTGGTCCTGCAGGGCCTTCACCTGGCTGTCGATGGCGCTGATGCTCGCCACCAGCACCTGGATCGAGCGGGACTTCTCGTCGAGGTTCGAGGCGCGCAGGACCTGGAGGTCGTTCTCGGCCTTGATCTTGTCCTTGCGCAGGGACAGCAGCGTGGTCACCGTGCCCTCGGCCGACTTGATCGGGTCGATGATGCCCCAGCGGTTCCGGAACTTCTGGAGGTTCAGGTAGGCGTTGCGCAGGCGGGCCTGTGCCGTGTCGGCGTCCGCCTGGGCCTGGGCCAGCATGTCGGCCTTGGCCTGCTTGTTGATCTCGTTGATCAGGGTCTCGGCGCGGGTGACGATGTCCTGCGTCAGCATCAGCGCGTCCTGGGGCGTGAAGGCGCGCACCGCGAGGTTCGTCACGCCGGAGATGGCGTCGAGATTGGCCTGGACGTGGCGCCGCCAGTACTTGGTCAGCTCCTCGACGGGCTCGCTCGGATCGAAGCGCGCCCAGAAATCCGCCTCCGGCCGGGAGAAGAGCTGCGAGATGCTGCGCTTCTTCTCCATCTCCTCGACCAGCGTCCGGCTGAGGATGAAGTCGCGCACGATGTAGCCGTCCTGGCTGTTGTGCTTGTGGATCATGCTGGAGAACTCGCCGAGGCTGACGTCCTCCATCGGCTCCACGTTGCCGCGCACCGCGAAGCGCGCCTCGGCGATGTACTGGTTCGAGGCGAACACGAAGAGATACAGGCCGACCAGCGCCGTCGGCAGCAGCACGAACATGGAGAAGCGCATCACCAGGAGCCGGGCGTAGCTCACCGGCTCGGCATCGGCCGGGCGCAGGCCGGGCAGGCCCGTCCAGGCCAGGCGCCGCCGCAGGCCCTGGGCCAGGGCGCGGCCGCGCTGCGCGGGGATCGGCTCGATGGTCTGCGCGCCGCGGCGCGCCTCCGTCAGGGAGCGCTGCGCGAACTCGATGATGCCGCGAACCCGCTCGCTCTGCTTGACCTCGTCGACGCTCATCCGATGCCGTTTCCTAGCGCGCCCCGCCGAGCTGGATACCGGTTCGGCATCGGGGAGCCCATCACAACAAGGTCCGCTCCGGCCGCGCCGCTCCGGGCGGAGGTGGGGCCGGCGAGGTCGGGGAGTCCCGCTCTTTTCGGCCCTTTTTAAGGCGTCCCGCGGTGCGGTCTCATGACGGTTGCGCCGCGCCGGCCCCGGGCTGTAGGCCCGTCCGCGATGACGCATCTCTCCAGCGATCCGCCCGCCCCTGCCGAAGCCTGTGCCGGAGCGGGCGAGGCCCCGGCCCGGACCGCGAAAGCCAAACTCGCCAAGGCCAAACCCGCCCGGGTGATTCTGGTCTGCCGCAAATGCGCGAAGCGGCAGGGCCTCACGGGCAAGGCGGCCCGCCGGATCGCGAAGCGGGCGGCCGAGGGGACCGGGGGCGCGGGAAAGCGCGCCGTGAAGGCGCGGGTCGTCGAGACCGGCTGTCTCGGCCCCTGCCCGAAGCGCCTGCTCGCCGTCGCCACCGGGGCGAGCCTCGCGGCGGGCCGGGTCGTGCTGCTGGATCCGCGCGCCGCGGCGCCCGCCCCCATCCCCGATTTCGGCCCCAATGCCGCGCTAGCGGCTGGCGCGCCGGCCGCGGGGCCGGCGACCGAGCCCTGACCGCCTCCGCGAGCCGTGACCCAGCGAGACCCGCCCTCCTCCCACGTGACCCGGCCGCCGGCGCGCGGGCTCGGCCGCGCCCTGCTGCGGCGCCTGCCCCTCGTCGGCACCCTGCTCGGCCTCGCGCTCGCCGCCTGGCTCGTCGCCACCAACGACCTCTCCGCGGTGGGCGCCGCCTTCGGACGGATCGGCTTCGCGGGGCTCGCCGGCATCGTGCTGGTGCGCGCCCTCATCGTGCTCCTGTGCGGACTCGCCTGGGCCCGGCTCCTCGACGGGCTCGCCCCCGTCGGCGCCGGCGCCTTCGTGGTGCTGCGCAGCGTGCGCGAGGGCATCAACGTGCTCCTGCCCGTGGCCTCGATCGGCGGCGACGTGCTGGGCGGGCGCCTGCTCACCTTCTGGGGCGTGACCGGGGCGCTGGCCACGGCCTCGATCCTGGCCGACATGCTGATCCAGGTGGGCACGCAGGCACTGTTCACGGCGCTCGGCGTCGCCCTCCTCCTGCGCCTCGACGGGGAGCCTGCCGCCGCCCTGGCCTCGTGGATGATGCACGCGCTGGCCGTGGCCGCCCTCGTGCTCGCGGCCTTCTTCGCGGTGCAGCGGGCGGGCGCCGCCCGCTGGGTCGAGACGCGGCTCGCCGCGCTCGCACGCCGCTTCGTCCGCGAGGGAGCGGGCGCCGACACCGCGGGGCCGCCCGGCAGCGGCGTGCAGGCGGCCCTCGACGCGGTCTGGCACGGCGGGCGCCGCGGGCGCCTCGCCCAGAGCGTCCTCCTCCACCTGCTCGCCTGGATGCTCGGGGCGGCGGAGATCTGGATCGCGCTCGCCTGCATCGGTATCGAGGGCGTGGGCCTCGCGGAGGTCCTGGTGATCGAGGCGCTGAGCCAGGCGATCAAGTCGGCGGCCTTTCCCGTTCCCAGCGGGCTCGGCGTGCAGGAAGGCGGCTTCGTGGTGGTCTGCGCCTTGTTCGGCATCGATGCGGGCACCGCCATCGCCCTGTCGCTCGCCAAGCGCGTGCCCGACGTGGTGCTGGGCCTGCCCGCCCTCCTCGTCTGGCAGAACATCGAGGCGCGCCGCGCCGTGCTGCAGCCGCCGGGCCGGCCGTGATGCCGGGCCGCCGCCTCACCGTCCTCCTCGTCGGGCTGGCCGTCGCCCTCGCCGCCGGCCCGGCCGCGGCCCAGAGCGTCACCGTCGATCTGGGAGCCGGCGGCGTCACCGAGCGCGCGCTCCAGCTCGTCGCGCTCATCACGATCCTGGCGCTCGCCCCCTCCGTCCTCGTGATGGCCACCGCCTTCACCCGCATCGTCGTGGTGCTCTCGATCCTGCGCTCGGCGCTGGGCACCCAGACCGCCCCGCCCACCGCGGTGATCATCAGCCTCGCCCTGTTCCTCACCGCCTTCGTGATGGCGCCCACGGGCCGGGCCGCCTACACCGCCGGGATCGAGCCCCTGGTGGCCGGGCGCATCACGCAGGTACAGGCCTTCGAGCGGGCCTCGGCCCCCTTCAAGACCTTCATGCTGAAGAACGTCCGCGAGAAGGACCTGAAGCTCTTCATCGACATGGCCAAGATCCCGGTGCCCGCCGGGCCGGAGGCGCTGGGCCTGGAGATCATCACCCCCGCCTTCATGATCTCGGAGCTGCGCCGCGCCTTCGAGATCGGCTTCCTCCTGTTCATCCCCTTCCTCATCATCGACCTCGTCGTCGCCTCGGTGCTGATGGCGGTGGGTATGATGATGGTGCCGCCGGCCACCGTGGCGCTGCCGTTCAAGCTGATCTTCTTCGTGCTCGTGGACGGCTGGACCCTGGTGGCGGGCTCCCTCGTGCAGAGTTACGGGGGGTGAGGGCATGGCCATCGCCTGGAGAGCGATGGCCATGCCCTCCAGGCGCGAAGAGCCCCCTGCGGAGGCGGCCGCCGGCGCCCGAGGCCCTGAGAGAGGGGGGCGATCGCTTCGCGCGATCGCCCGAGGCGTGACCGAAATCCGCCTCGCCTCCGGGGCGCGATCGTGTAAGACGGCGCCATGACCGCGCATTCCCACCGCGCCGCCGAGAGGCGCCCCCGCGTCGCCGTCACCGGCATCGGCCTCGTCACCTCCCTCGGCCAGGGCCAGGCGGAGAACTGGGCGGCCCTGACCGCGGGGCGCTCGGGCATCCACACCATCGCCCGCTTCCCGACGGACGGGTTGCGCACGCGCATCGCCGGCACCGTCGATTTCCTCGACACCGAGCCCCTGGTGGCGCCCCTCCTCTCCGAGCGCTTCGCGGCCTGCGCCGCCGAGGAGGCCGTGGCCCAGGCCGGCATCGGCGCGAAGGGGGACTTCCCCGGCGCCCTGTTCATCGCCGTGCCGCCGGTGGAGATGGAATGGCCCCAGCGCCGGGCGCTCGCCGAGGCCGCGGGCACGAACGGCGAGGTCGGCTACGCCGATCTCCAGCGCGCCGCCGCGAGCCGCCGGTTCGACGCGTGGCACGACCTCTTCATCTTCGGCACCGTGGCCGAGCGCATCGCGGAGCGCTTCGGCACCCGGGGCTCGCCGATCTCGCTCTCCACCGCCTGCTCGTCCGGCGCCACCGCGATCCAGCTCGGCGTCGAGGCGATCCGCCGCGGCGAGGTCCAGGCGGCGCTCTGCATCGGCACGGACGGCTCGGTGAACCCGGAATCCCTGATCCGCTTCTCCCTGCTCTCCGCCCTCTCGACGCAGAACGATCCGCCGGAGGCGGCCTCCAAGCCCTTCTCGAAGAACCGCGACGGCTTCGTCATGGGCGAGGGCGCAGCAGCCCTGGTGCTTGAGGATGCCGAGGCCGCGCGTGCGCGGGGCGCGACGATCCTCGGCTACGTCCTCGGCTGCGGCGAGCGCGGCGACGGCTTCCACCGCACCCGCTCCAGCCCGGACGGCGCGCCCATCGTCGCGGCGATCCGCGCCAGCCTGGAGGATGCCGGCCTCGCCCCCGAGGACATCGACACGGTGAACGCCCACGGCACCTCGACGCCCGAGAACGACAAGATGGAGGCGCTCGGCCTCGCCGCCGTGTTCGGCGAGCAGGTGGGCCGCGTGCCCGTCACCTCGAACAAGTCGATGATCGGCCACACCCTGACGGCGGCCGGCGCCATCGAGGCCGCCGTCTCGCTCCTCACCATCCGGCACGGGCGCATCCCGCCCACCATCAACCACCGGGTGCCCGACCCCGCCCTCCCCCTCGACGTGGTGGCCGAGGCCCGCGACCTCCCGGTGACCCGCGTGCTCTCCAACTCCTTCGGCTTCGGCGGCCAGAACACCTGCCTCGTGCTCGGGGCCGAGCCCGCATGAGCGCGCCGGATCAGGCCCGGCGCGTCCTCGTCACCGGCGGTGCCGGCGGGCTCGGCGCGGCGCTCGTGCGCGCGCTCGTGGGGGCGGGCCACGCGGTCGACTTCACCTACCGCGCCTCCGCCGCCGAGGCCGAGGCGCTCTGCGCGGAGCTCGCCGCGGCGCATCCCGGCGCGCAGGTCGCCGGCCACGCCCTCGACCTCGCCGACCGTGCGGCGCTGGACGCCTTCTGCGCCCGGGCGGAGGAGGAGCGCTGGTACGGCCTCGTCCACAATGCCGGCCAGTCGGCCGACGCGCTCGCCCTGATGCTCGACCAGGACAGGCTCGAGGCGGCGATGCAGGTGAACTTCTACGCGCTGACCCGCCTCGCCAAGGCGCTGACCCGGGGCATGGTCCGGGCCCGGGCCGGCCGCATCGTCGCCATCGGCTCGGTGGCCGCACTCCGGGGCAACACGGGCAACGCGGCCTACGCGGCCACCAAGGGGGCGCTGATCGCCTATTGCCGCACGCTCGCCATCGAGACGGCGCGGCGCGGCGTCACCGTCAACGTGATCGCGCCGGGCTTCGTCGACACGCGGATGATGGCCCCTTACGCCGCCCACCGGGCCGGCATGGAGCGCCAGATTCCCGCCGGGCGCTTCGCCGATCCGGCGGAGGTGGCCGCGCTCGCCCGCTTCCTGATGGAGGATGCGGCGGCCTACGTCACCGGCGCGGTCCTGCCCGTCGATGGCGGGCTCACCGCGATGATGGGCGTGCACCGCGCCTGAGAGCCGCCATGCGCCTGCCGATCGCCCTCGCCGTTCTACTCCTCGCCGGTCCCGCCGCCGCCGAACCGCAGGTCTATCGCCTCGACGGATTGCCGCGCGGCGAGAGCCTGAGCATCCGCGCCGAGCCCGATCCCGGTGCCGAGGTGGTGGGCGAGATCCGCGGCCGGGCGCTGGTCTTCGGCTGCACCAACGAGACGCCGAGCCGGACCACGTGGTGCCGGGTCAAGGTCGGCCAGACCCTGGGCTGGGCCCGGCGGCGCTATCTCGCCCCGGAATGACGCGCGCCCGGCCGAGCAAACCCCCGATGCGAGGGAACACCTGATGCAAGCCCTGCAGCTCTTCGGCGACCGCGACCTGCGCCTGACCGAGGTGCCGGATGCCCCCGCCCCCGGCCCCGGCGAGATCCGCGTGCGCGTGCGCGCCGTCGGCCTCAACTTCATCGACGTGTGGGGCTATCGCGGCATGGCCTTCGCCAAGCGCAAGTTGCCGCTCACCGTCGGCGCCGAGGGCGCGGGCGAGGTCGCGGCCGTGGGCGAGGGCGTCACCGGCCTGCGCGCGGGCGACCCGGTCGCCCTCTACGGGGCCAAGACCTGCGGGCATTGCCGCGCCTGCGTCGAGGGCCGCGACAACCTCTGCGAGGAGGTCGGCGGCGTCTACGGCTTCCACATCGACGGGTTCGCCAGCGATTTCGTGACCCTGCCCGCCCGCCTCGCGGTGAAGGTGCCCGCGGGCGTCGCCCATACGGACGCGGCCTGCGCCGGCATCGCCTTCGGCACCGTGCAGCACATGCTGTTCGACAACGCGAGGCTCGAGCCCGGCGAGAGCATCCTCGTCCACGCGGGCGGCTCCGGCATCGGCACCAGCGCGATCAAGATGGCGAAGGCCATGGGCTGCACGGTCTTCACCACGGTCGGCGACGACGAGAAGGGCGCCAGGGCGGCCGAACTCGGCGCCGACCACGTCATCAACTACCGCGAGGAGCGCTTCGAGGGCGAGGTGCGGCGCCTGACCAAGCGGAAGGGCGTCGACGTGGTGTTCGAGCATGTGGGGCCGGACACCTGGAACGGCTCGCTCCTGTGCCTGAAGCGCGGCGGGCGCCTCGTCACCTGCGGCTCGACCTCGGGCGTCTCGACCACGATGAACCTGATGCAGCTGTTCCAGCAGCAGTACCGCATCACCGGCTCGTTCGGCTGCCGCATCGAGAACATCGCCCAGTCGCTGGACAAGATGGCCGCCGGCATCGCGCCCGTGATCGACACGGTCTATCCGCTGGCCGACTTCGCCGCGGGCCTGGAGCGCCTCGAATCGCGCAAGGTGTTCGGCAAGATCCTGGTGTCGCTCTAGACCGTTGTTTCGGCACGGTTTTCCGAGATCCGGAGGGCGTCGTCCGGGGGCATGCTCCGGCTTCTTCCCTCGTTCACGCGGAAATGATCTAAGCGTCGCCGTGGGCATCGCATCGCCTGGAGTCCCCCTTTGCTGCGTCTCGCCCTCGTCCTGAAGCGCGCCTTCCCGCGGCTCGCCGGCTACGCCATGCTGCCGCTGATCGGCGCGGTGTTCCAGCTCGCCCGCCGGCTCGGCCCTGCGCGGGCCGCCGATCTCGGCGGCGGCCTGCTGCGCCGGCTCGGGCCCTGGCTTCCCGCCCACCGCACCATGCTGGCGAACCTGCGCGCGGCCTATCCCGAGATGACCGAGGCCGAGCGCGCCGGGATCGCGCAGGCCGCCTGGGACAATCTCGGCCGCACGGGAGCCGAGTACGCCCATCTCGACACCCTGTTCGACTACGACCCCGACTTGCCGGAAACCCAGCGCATGGAGGTGGTCGGCCTGGAGCATTTCTATGCGCTCCGCGACGACGGCGAGCCGGGGCTGATCTTCTCCGCCCATCTCGCCAACTGGGAACTCCCGGCGATTGCGGCGGCGAAGTTCGGGCTGGAGGCGACCGCGGTGTTCCGGGCGCCCAACAACCCGGCCGCCGCCCGCCTCGTCCAGGCGGTGCGGCAGAAGACCATGGGGAGCTTGGCCGCCTCCGGCCCCGGCGCCGCCTTCGCCATGCAGGGGGTGGTGGAGCGCGGCGGCCATCTCGGGCAACTCGTCGACCAGCACTTCACCCGCGGCGTGGTGGTGCAGTTCTTCGGCCAGCCCTGCCTCGCCAATCCCCTGCTCGCCAAGCTCGCCCGCAACGCCCGCTGCCCGGTCCACGGCGCCCGCGTGGTGCGGCTGCCCCACGGGCGCTTCCGCCTCGAACTCACGCCTCCCCTCGACCTGCCCCGCGACGCGGCGGGCGACATCGACGTCCCCGCCGCCATGCAGGCGATGACGGCCGTGGTGGAGGGCTGGATCCGCGAGCATCCCGAGCAGTGGCTCTGGATGCACCGGCGCTGGCGGCCCGCGATGCTGCCGCAGGCCGCCGGGAGCCGCCCGCCGGTCTCTCAAGCCAACGTGATTTCCCAAACCGGGCCCGGCGAGGCTCAGATGCGATGATGCTGCCGGCCCACCGATATGCCGCCCGCCCCGTGCTCGCGGCCGTCCTCGCCGTCGCGCTCGCCGGACCGCGGATCCAGCCCGCCGCCGCCGAGCCGCTGAAGGCGGTGGTGGAGGTGTTCACGAGCCAGGGCTGCCTCGTCTGCCGGGCCGCCGATCCGGTGATCGGCGAACTGGCCGGCCGGCCCGGCATCCTCGCCCTGACCCTGCCGGTGACCTACTGGGACTATCTCGGCTGGAAGGACACCCTGGCCCAGCGCCCCTTCAACGAGCGCCAGCACGCCTATGCCGGGCTGACCGGCGTGCGCCAGGCCTTCACGCCCCAGGCGGTGGTCAATGGCGGCTCCTCCGCCGTGGGATCGGACCGGAGCGAGATCGACCGCATCCTCCAGGAGATCGCCGGCCAGGGCGGCCTGCCGGTGCCCGTGCGCGGGGAGGAGCGCGGCGACCGCATCGTGGTCGATGTCGGGGGCGCGAGTGCCCCGGGCCGGGCCGAAGTCTGGCTCGTGCCCGTCCTGCGCCGCCGCCCCGTCACCGTCGAGCGCGGCGAGAGCCGGGGCCGCACGGTGACCTACCTGAACGTCGCCCGCGGCCTGCAGCGCGTCGGCGCCTGGACCGGCCAGCCCGCGCATTTCGAGGTCCCCCGCAGCGCCGTGCGCATCGGCGACGCCGATTCCTGGGTCGTGCTCGTCCAGGGTGTCAGTAACGGCAAGCCCGGCAAGATCTGGGGCGCGGCCAAGGGGCCGGGGCTCTGATCCAGGCCGCTCCGGGGCGGGTTGTCTGAAAGGCTTCGTACCAGCTCCGATTGATCCCTTCGGGATGGCGGATCTGGGCTTCGCTCCTGCGCCGCGCGGGCCCGGTCGATACGAACCCCGTTTCGATCGAGCGGAGATCGTATCGGAGCCCTGCCGGATGCGGTTTCCGGTCGACCGCCGCGGCAGCGCGCGCGTTCCCTCGCCCCGCGGGCGGGGAGAGGGAAACCCCGCCTCAACTCGACGGAACGGCCTCAGGGCTCGAGCCCCTCCGCGATCCGGCGGCGGGCGCGCAGCTTCTCCATCCGCGCCACCGAGAAGACCGAGGCCTCGTAGAGGAGCAGCATCGGGATCGCCAGGGAGAGCTGGGAGATCACGTCCGGCGGGGTGAGGATGGCGGCGGCCACGAAGACGAGGACGATGGCGTAGCGGCGCTTCTCGCGCAGGAAGGCCGCGTCGATGACGCCGATCTGCCCGAGCAGCGTCAGGATCACCGGCAATTGGAAGGCGATGCCGAAGGCGAAGATCAGGGTCATGATCAGCGAGAGGTACTCGTCGACCTTGGGCAGGAGCGCGATGGTCGGCTCGCCCGCGACCCCCACCTGCTGCAGCGAGACCGAGAACTGGATCAGGAGCGGCATCGCCAGGAAGAACACCACCAGGGCGCCGAGCACGAAGAAGACCGGCGTGGCGACGAGGTAGGGCAGGAAGGCCTTGCGCTCGTTGCGGTAGAGGCCCGGCGCCACGAAGGCGTAGATCTGCGTGGCCACCACGGGGAAGGACAGGAACGCCGCCCCGAACACGCTGAGCTTGATGTTCGTGAAGACCTGCTCGAGGAAGTGGGTGGCGATGAGCTTGGCGTTCTCCGCCCCCACCACGCTGACATAGGGGTGCACGAGCAGGTTGTAGATCTCGCGCGCGAAGAAGAAGCACCCGAAGAACATCACCACGAAGGCGGCGAGCGACTTGATCAGCCGCGCCCTGAGCTCGATCAGGTGCTCGATGAGGGGCGCCCGCGAGGCTTCGATATCGGCCTCGTCCCGTTCGTCGATCATCGCTCGGCCGTCCCCGGCTTGGTCTCGGCGGCCGGCGCCGGATCCGGCGGCGTGCCGAAGGGATCCTCGGCCGAGCCGGGCACCGGCGGCGGCGGGCCGGCTTCCTCGGGCCGCGGCACGTCGTAGCTCCCGCGGACGGGGGCGGCCTCGGCGGCCTTGAGCCGGGCGGTGGCCTCGGCCAGCGTCTCGGGAGCGGGGGACGCGGCCCTCTCGGTCCGCCCCTCGACGGCGCCCTTCAGCTCGTCGCGGATGGTCTGGACCGGGTTGAAGCCCGAACTCGTCTTGCGCACCGTGTCGCGGATGCCGTCGACCTCGCGGCGGACCTCGTCGAGCTCGGCCTCGCGCACGGCCTCGTTGAACTGCATCTGGAACTCGCCGGCCATGCGGCGCAGCTTGGTCGTGACCCGGCCGACGGTGCGCAGGGCCTTCGGCAGGTCCTTCGGCCCGATGACGATGAGGGCGACGCCGCCGATCAGCATCACCTCGCCCCAACTCATGTCAAACATGTCGCCGACGGTCCCGCTGCTCGGACGCCCCGGATGGGCGTTCAGCCCCGGCCTTACACCAAGGCGTGCGCCGTGGGAGCCCGTCCTGTGTCAGACCGGCCCGATCAGACGGGCTTGCGCTCGCCGCCGGGCAGGTGGCTCGCCGGCACGGCGGTGCCGGGGCTCGTCTCGCTGCCGTGGGGAAGGGTGCGCACCGGCTCGTTGGCGGCGACCGGGGGCGCCGGCGGCGGCGGGGCGGCGGGGGCGTCGTCCTCGGCCATGCCCTTCTTGAACGCCTTGATGCCCTTGGCCACGTCGCCCATCAGGTCCGAGACCTTGCCGCGGCCGAACAGCAGCATGACGATGACGGCGACGACGACCCAGTGCCAGATACTCATGCTGCCCATGGCGAACTCCTGTGCCGCGCGGCGAAAGCCGTGACCCGCGCGGGGCCCCGCGACCCGCGTGCGGGCCCTTGCGCTCGAAATGCGCGCCGAAACTAGGGACGGGGCGCGGCGAACACAAGGCGCGGGCGGCCCCGTGACGCGGGATGGCGGCCCCGCGCGGCGCGGCGTGTCAGGGATGCGTCGGGGCTCGCGCGGGCGCGCGTCGTCAGGTCATCAGGCGGCGGCGAGCGCGGCGGCGAAGCGGGCGCGGGCCTCCGGCAGGTCGAGCCCCTCGCCGGTGCCGAGCCTCGCCAGGGCGGCGGCGGCCCGACGCGCGGGCGCCCCCGCGAGGAGCGGGGCGCCCTCGGCCACGGCGCGCATCTCGGCCATGTCGCCGTTGCAGTGGAGCGCCATGTCGATCCCGGCGGCGAAGGCCGCCTCGGCCCGGGCGCGGAACGGGCCGGTCAGGGCGTGCATCGAGAGGTCGTCGGTCATCAGCAACCCGTCGAAGCCGATGGCGCCGCGGATCACCCGCTCGATCACGGTGGCGGACTGGGTCGCGGGCCGCTCCGGATCGAGGGCGGTGAAGACCACGTGCGCGCTCATCGCCATGGGCAGGTCGGACAGCGCCCGGAAGGGCACGAAATCCTCGGCCTCCAGGGTGGCGAGGTCGGTCTCGACCACCGGCAGGTCCTTGTGGCTGTCGCAGGCGGCGCGGCCGTGGCCGGGGATGTGCTTCATCACGGGCAGCACGCCCCCCGCCATCAGCCCCTCGGCGACGGCGCGGCCGATCTCGGCGACCGCCTCCGGCGTGGTGCCGTAGGCCCGGTCGCCGATGATGTCGTGGGCGCCCGCCGCCGGCACGTCGAGGACGGGCGCGCAGTCCACGTTGATGCCGACCTCCTTGAGGTCGTGCGCCATCAGGCGCGCGCCGAGCCGCGCCATCGCCGCGGCGGCGCCGTCGAAGCGGGCATAGGCCCGCCCCGCCGGGTAGGAGGGCCAGTGCGGCGGCCCCATGCGCTGCACCCGGCCGCCCTCCTGGTCGATGAGGATCGGCGCGTCCGTCCGGCCCACGGCGGCGCGCAGGGCGGAGGTCAGCGCGCGCACCTCGTCGGGGGTGCCGATGTTGCGCTTGAACAGGATGAAGCCCCAGGGCGCGGCGTCGCGGAAGAAGGCGGCCTCCTCGGCGGCGAGGCTCCGGCCGGCGCAGCCGAGGATCAGGGCACGGGAGGACATCGGGGACGGCTCGCGCGGGCGGTGTGACGGGGATTCGATTCGGGGCAGCGTGCCGGGGGAGAAACCCCGCCCGGAAGGCGAAACCGCGGCGGGGCCGCACGCCTTGCCGGCGACGGGCGCCGCTGTTGCGGCCGGGCCGCACTGGGGGGGGGCGGGCGCCCCTCAGGGGCGCCGCGCGGCCGGGCTCGGTGCCGGGTTCAGTTCTTGGCCACGAAGCACTGGCCGCCCGCGCCCTGGAGCGCGCTGCACAGGCTGGCGGCCTCGGCCTTGGCGAGCGGCCCGACGCGGACGCGGTAGATCGTCTTGCCGTTGACCTCGGCCTGACGGATCAGCTCCGGCTTGCCGGCGAGCTGGCTGTACTTGCGCTGCATCTCGCGGAAGGCGGCCTGGGCGTCGCCCGCGCTGTTGCGCACGCCGAGCTGGACCGAGAAGCCGCTCAGCGGCCCGTCGCTCACCGCCGGGGCGGCCGGGGTCGCCGCCGCGGTGGAGGCGGTGGTGGCGGGCGCATCGGCCGTGAGCGGGGCCTCGGCGGAGGCGAGGCGCTGGGTGGCCTTGGGCCGCACGCGGGTGCGCTCGGGCTGCGGGGCCGCCTCCGCAGCGGGCTCGGCCTGGACGGGCGGCTGCGGCGTGGCGGCGGCCTGACGGGCGGACCGGGCGGCGGGGGCGTCGCCCGGCATCACCATGGTCGGGATCGGGGACGGCGCGGCGGCCTCGGCCGGCTGCTCCCGCTGCGGCGGGGGCGGCGGCGTGTCGGGCTTGACCGCGACGGTGCGCACCCGGCGCGGCTCGCCGAAGGCGTCGAGGGGGGCGCTGCCGGGGGTGGTGGCGCCGCCCTGCGACGTGCGCGCGGCCTGCGCGATGTCGATGGGCTGCTCCTCGCGGTTCACGATCCGGATCTGGCTGTCCTTGGCCTTGGGCTCGTAGATCTGCCGGTTCTGGTCCGGGATCTCGACCCCGTCGGCGACCTTGGGCGCGACCTTGAGGGGCGTGGTGTCGGCCTGGATCACCGGCACGCCGCCGGAGATCGAGCGGTGCAGGCCCTTGTAGGTCAGGGCCCCGGTGACCGCGACGGCGACGACGGCGAGGCCGGCGCCCACCGTCATCAGGCGGCGGCGCGGGTTCACCCGCTTGAGGCTGCGCTGGTCGGGGGCGGCCTCCGGATCGGCCGGCGCGTCGTAGGCGGGCGCGGTCTGGTCGCGCTCCACGGAGGCGAGGTACTGGTCGAAGGCGTCGGCGGGCGTCTCGCGCGGCTGCGCCTCGGGGGCGAAGCTCGGCTCGATCCGGCCGCCGTGCCAGCCCTGGGCGGCCTCGGGGGCCGGCTCGGCGCGGCGCTCGTCGCGGGCGGCGAGCAGGGCGCGGAAGGGATCGTCCTGCCCGACGATGCGGGCGAGCTCGGCGAGCGGATCGGCCTTCGTGGCCCCCGCCTGCGCGGCCGGGGCCTGATGCTGCTGCAGATCGCGCGCGAAGGCATCCAGATCGATGGGTGCGCGCGAAGCGTTCGTCATGGCAGCATCCTCAATTCAACGCCGGCGAGGCGTCACCGCATCTCGTCGGGAGCGGCGACGCCCAGGATCGCGAGACCGGAGGCGAGCGTGCCTCGCAGGGCCTCGACGAGGGCCAGCCTCGCCTCGGTCGACTTTCGGTCGGTTGCATTAACAAACCGTAATTGCGGCAAGTCTTTGCCCTTGTTCCAGAAACTATGCAGCGAACTGGCGACTTCATAGAGATGGAAGGCGATCCGGTGCGGTTCGTGCGCCGCCGCCGCCGCCTCGACCACCCGCGGGTACTGCGCGACGAGGCGCATCATCTCGATCTCGCCCGGATCCGTGAGCCCGGAGAGGTCGGCCGCGGCCAGACGGGCCGAATCAGCTGGATCGAGGTCGGGGAAGGCCTCCCGTGCCTGCCGCTGCACCGAGCGGACGCGGGCATGGGCGTACTGCACGTAGAAGACCGGGTTGTCCTTGGACTGCTCCACCACCTTGGCGAGGTCGAAATCCAGGGTGGCGTCGTTCTTCCGGTAGAGCATCATGAAGCGGATCGCGTCGCGCCCGACCTCGTCGATGACCGCGCGCAGCGTGACGAACTCGCCCGCGCGCTTGCTCATCTTCACGGGCTCGCCCGCGCGCAGCAGCCGCACCAGCTGGCACAGCTTCACGTCCAGGTTCGCCGCGCCGTTCGACACCGCCTTCACGGCCGCCTGCATGCGCTTGACGTAGCCGCCGTGGTCGGCGCCGAGCACGTCGATCATCTCGCGGGCGCCGCGCAGGTACTTGTCCCGGTGATAGGCGATGTCCGAGGCGAAGTAGGTGTAGCTGCCGTCCGATTTCAGGAGCGGCCGGTCGGTGTCGTCGCCGAAATCCCTCGTGCGGAACAGGGTCTGCTCGCGGTCCTCCCAGTCCTCGGGGAGCTGCCCCTTGGGGGGCGGCAGCCGGCCGACATAGACGAGGCCGCGCTCCTTCAGCTCGGCGAGCAGCGCCGCGACGGCGCCGCCCTCCCCGCCCTCCTGGAGGGTGCGCTCGGAGAAGAACACGTCGTGCCGGATGCCGAGGGCGGCGAGGTCCTCGCGGATGCGCTCCAGCATCATCGCGATGGCCGTCTCGCGCACCGCGGGCAGCCACGCGCCCTCGGGCTTCCCGAGGAGGTCGCGGCCATGGGCCTGCGCCAGGGCCTCGCCCACGGGCTTCAGGTAGTCGCCCGGATAGAGCCCATCGGGGATCGCGCCGATCGCCTCGCCCAGCGCCTCGCGGTAGCGCAGGTAGGCGGAGCGGGCGAGCACGTCGACCTGGGCGCCGGCATCGTTGACGTAGTACTCGCGGGTGACGTCCCGGCCCGTCGCCGCGAGGAGGTTGGCGAGGGCGTCGCCGAAGACCGCGCCGCGGCCGTGGCCCACATGCATCGGCCCGGTCGGGTTGGCCGAGACGTACTCGACGTTGACCGGCCCCGGCACCGAGTTCGGCGCGGCCCGGCCGTAGGCTTCGGGATCGGCCAGCACCGCGCGGACCACGTCGTGCAGCACCTCCGGCGCGAGGCGCAGGTTGATGAAGCCGGGGCCGGCGACCTCCGCCGCCGCCACCCGCGGATCGGCGCGCAACTCCGCCGCCAGCGCCTCGCCGAGCGCCTTCGGGTTGGTGCGCGCCTCCTTGGCCAGCACCAGGGCTGCGTTGGTGGCGAGATCCCCGTGCGTGGGGTCGCGGGGCGGCTCCACCACGACGCGGCCGAGATCGAGCCCGGGCTGGAGCGTTCCGGAACGGGTCAGCGCTTCGAGGGCCTCGCGCACGCGCGCCTCGAACAGGGCAAAGATGTTCATGTGTCGTCGTCGAAGATCCGTCGCCCGGCGCGCCGCGGCGGCGCCGATGCCAGTGCGGGGGGCATAGCAAGGGGGGCGGGCCGAGTCACGGCGGCCGGGGCATGGCGGCGGGCGCCCCGCTCATCCACCGCCGACCGCGCGGGTGCGTAGACTGCCCCGTTGAACCGGTACGGCCGAGTCTGTGTTCACTGCGGGGAGACTCACGCGGTGGAGATGCAGTCGATGAAGTCCCTCCTTCTGGCCGGCGCGGCGCTCTGCGCCGGGCTGATGATGACCCCCGCCGCCGAGGCGGGCCCCTACGGCTACCGCGGCGGCCATGCCGGCTTCGGCCACGGCGGCTTCGGCGGTGGCGGTTACGGCCATCGCGGCGGGTACGCCCCCCGCGCGGGCTTCGCACATCGTGGCGGGTTCGCCCAGGCCGGCGGCTACGGCTATCGCGGCGGCTACGCGACCCGCACGGCCGGCTTCGGCTATCGCGGCTACGGCCATCGCGGCGGCTATTACGGTGGGCGCGGCTACGGCCGTGGCCTCGGGCTCGGCCTCGCGGGGGCCGGTGTCGGGCTCGGCGTCGGCCTCGCCGCGGGCGCCGTGTCGTCGGGCTACGGTTACGGCTACCCCGCGGCCTACGCCTACGGCAGCAACGGCTACAGCAATTACGGCTATGCGCCCGTGGGCTACAGCTACCCCGCCGCCTACGCTGCGCCGGCCTACGGCTACGGCGCGGGCTACGGCGCCGATTGCTACGGCTGGTAGGATCCAGGCATCCGTCGCAGGTTCGAGGAAGGCCGCCGCGCTCCGGGCGCGGCGGCTTTTCTTCTTTTAGGGATGGCACGCGTCCCGCGAGCCGATCGGCCCCGTCTCACGGCCGGCGGCCGGGGGCGGGATCCGGCGCTGCGGCGGGCGGTGTCTGTGTACCGCCGGCCAGCGCGCCGACCACCGCGGTCAGCACGTCCAGTCCGATCTCGATATCGGCCGGGTCCACGAACCCCGCCGGCCCCCGACCCACGCTGCCGCGGCACCGGATCAGCGCCAACCCGATCGGCGCGAGCAGGGCCATGTTGAAGGCGTCGCCCATCAAGCCCGGCGCCACCCGCGCGGGGCGCCGACCCGATGCCGCGACGGCGCCCTCGAACAGGCCGACGAGTCCGGGGTCGCAGCGGGTGGCATCGGGGTCGACGCCCTGCTCGACGGTGATCTCCAGCCGGCGGCGCCCCGCGATCGTCCCGAACGCCGCGGCGAGTTCCGCCGCCGCGGCGGCGCGTCCGGCATCGTCCGACGCGCTGACGAGAACGCCCAAGGTCGCCGAGCTCGTGACCAGGAAAGACGCCACGGGCTCGACGTCGATGCGCATCGCGGTCACCAGGACGCGTTCCCGCGCGGCGCCGATGCGCTCGGCCGCGAGGATGCATTCCGCCGCCCCGGCGAGCGCGTCGCGCCTGTCCGACATCGGGATCGTCGTCGCGCCCGCGACGGCTCCCACCAGCGTCACCCGCAGGATCGTCGACGCCGACAGCGCCGGGACGATCCCCACCGCCGATCCGGACCGCTCCAGCACCGGGCCGGCCTCGGCCGCGATCTCGAGATAGGCGAGGATCGCCTCGGGGGAGCGCCGCGCGGCCGCGAGTTCCTCGGGGTCGAGGCCGTGCGCCTCCATGGCCCGGCGCAGGGTGACGTTGTAGGCATCGTCCCGGTCCAGCGCCTGCGGATCGAGCCGGCCGACCACGGCTCTGCTGCCGAACCCCCCGGGGCCGAACCGGCCCGCCGCGTCCTCGACGAACGAGACCACCTCGATCGCGTGCCGCGGGGCGGTGCCCCGGCGGATCACCCGCGCGACGGCGGCGATCCCCATCAGCACGCCGAGGGTGCCGTCGTAGCGGCCGGCATCCTCGCCCGTATCGAGGTGTCCGCCGATCACGATGGCCGGGCCGCCCGAGACCGGTCCCTCGATCCGGCCGACGAGGTTGCCGGCGGGGTCGCGCCGGGCCGACAGGCCGGCCTCCTCCATCCAGCCGAGGACGAGCGCCTCGGCCTCCGCCTGCTGCGGGGTGAACACGCGCCGCGTCAGGTTCCACGGATAGGCGCTGATCCGGGCGAGGCGTTCGATCCGATCGATGACGAGTCCGGCCGCGATCATGTCTGTGCGCCTGCGCGGGTGATGGCGGGGCCGATCCGCATGCTGATCCTCGCGATCGACGCCGCTGCGAGACCCGCGCGGCCGATCCGTCTCGGCGATCGGGGCCGGGGAACCCGGCGCGCCGATGCCGGTGACACCCGTGCGACGCGGCGACGGACCCCGAGGTTCCCGTCCGCTGCTCAAGGCTCCGCGAGCGGCAATCCCCGGCTCGGCGGCGACCAGTGCAGGTCGGGGGTCGAGGCGTAGAGGCCGCGGTGCGCCAGAACCGCGTAGGTGTCGGTCATCCCGGCGATGTAGTCGCTGATGCGGCGGGCGATCCTGGCCTCCGGGGCGCCCGCGAGGCCGGCGCGCCACTCCTCCGGCATCCGGGCTGGGTCGGCCCGGAAGGCGGCGAAGAGGTCGGCCACGATGGCGTTGGCCTTGGCGCGCACCGCCATCACGCCGGGATGGCGGTACATCCTCGCGTAGAGGAAGCGCTTGATGTCGGCATCGGCCGCCGCGATCCGCTCCGAGAAGGCGATGACCGGGGCGTCCGCCGCGCGGATGTCCGCGACGCAGGCCGGTTGCAGCCGCGCGATCCGGGCGCTGCCCTCCGCGATCAGGTCCTCGACGAAGCGGGTGATGACCCGGCGCGCCAATTCGTGGATCTTTCGCGATGGCTCCAGGCCCGGATACAGGCCCTCGATCTCGTCGAGGAGGCCGGCGAGGAACGGCACCGCGGCGAGGTCCGCGAGGTCGAACAGGCCGGCCCGCAGGCCGTCGTCGAGGTCGTGCGCGTCGTAGGCGATGTCGTCGGCGAGCGCCGCGACCTGCGCCTCCGGCCCGGCATGGTGGTCGAGTTCCAGGGGGAAGAGCGCGTCGAATTCGAGGATCGCGGCCGGGATGCCGGCGCGCCGGTAGCGCGGCGTCGGGGTGCCGTCGGGGCCGAGCAGCGGGCCGTTGTGCTTGACGAGGCCCTCCAGGGTCTCCCAGGCGAGGTTCAGGCCGTCGAAGCCGGCATAGCGCCGCTCCAGCCGCGTCACGATGCGCAGGGCCTGTGCGTTGTGGTCGAAGCCGCCGAAGGGCGCCATGCAGGCGTCGAGCGCGTCCTCGCCGGTATGCCCGAAGCAGGTGTGGCCGAGGTCGTGGCTCAGCGCCAGCGCCTCGGCGAGATCCTCGTCGAGGCCGAGCGAGCGGGCGAGCGCGCGGGCCACCTGCGCCACCTCCAGGGTGTGGGTGAGCCGGGTGCGGTAGTGGTCGCCCTCGTGGTGCACGAAGACCTGGGTCTTGTGCTTGAGCCGCCGGAAGGCGGTGGAATGCACGATGCGGTCGCGGTCGCGCTGGAAGTCGCTGCGGGTGGGCGAGCCGGGCTCCGGGATCAGGCGTCCGCGCGTGCGGGCCGGATCGGTGGCGTAGGGCGCCCGCCAGCGCTCACCGGGCGGACGCACGCCGCCTCCCTGTTCCCGCCGCCTCGATGAGCGTCCGCATGGTTCCCCCTCGCGCACCGCGTTGCGGTGCCCCGCCTGCATCCATATCTTGGGGCGATGCGGCGCACGGCAATCGCCGGGCGCGCGCGGTGCACAGCTCTCCGGTTCGCAGAAGCCCATGACCGAAGCGACGATGACCGAAGCGACGACGATCGAACCCGCGGCGACCGAGGTCGTCCTCACTTCCCGCGCCGCCAAGCGGATCAACGAGATCATGGGGGCCGAGCCGCCGGGCTCGTCCCTGCGCATCTCGGTGAACGGCGGCGGCTGCTCCGGCTTCTCCTACGCCTTCGACATCGCCCGGGACCGGGCGGACCAGGACGTGGCGATCGAGCGGGACGGGGCGACCGTCATCATCGATCCGGTCTCGCTGGAATACATGGCCGGCTCGACCATCGATTTCGTCAACGACCTGATCGGCCAGTCCTTCAAGATCGTGAATCCCCTGGCCACCGCCTCCTGCGGCTGCGGCACCTCCTTCTCGATCTGACCGCCGCCGATCCGTCGATCGTGATCGATCCGTCGATCGTGGGCGATCCGTTGCGCGCGCATGACAGGTGCGGGCCCGCGCGCGTCGCGGCGCGGTGCCGCGATTGCGCGCCGCCGCGAAGTGCGGCACGGATGAGGGCGGCCGGCATGCGGGCCGTCCGCCTCCCCCATCGCATCTCGCCGTCGGCGATCCGGACACGATCATGAATCATCCGAAAGGCTGCGCCCGGCTCGGGCAGGGCCGCGCCCGGCTTGGTCTTGGTCGTGCCCGTCTCGCACGGGCGGTCGCGGCGCCCGCCCTCGCTTGGTCCCTCGCCCTGCCGGGAGCCGCCGGCCTCCTCGCCGTCCCCGCCCCCGCGCAGGAGGCGGCCTCCGCGGTGCAGGACGTGACGCTCGCCGACGTGCTCCTGCCGCTCGGCGGCACGCAGGTGCGGGCGCCCAAGGTCACGGTGAGCGGCACCCGCCTCTCGAAGGACGAGCTCACCGCGCTCCTGCGCGCGGACGCGCCCGAGCCCTGGCCCGCCCGCCTCGCCCGGCTGGAGGCGTCCAGCATCTCGGCCCCCGTCCTCATCGCGGAACGGCTCGGCCCCGGCGCGGCGCGCCAGAGCGTCACCTACCGCGAGGTCACCGCCCGCGACGTGCGGGCCGGGCGCATCGCCGAGCTGACCTCCTCCGGCGCGGCGCTCACGGCGGGCGAGGGTCCCGAGACCGGCACCGGAACCTACGGGCCGATCCGGGCGACCGACGTGGACCTCGCCGCCCTCGCCCGCCTCTACGCGGTGCCCGGCGACGGCAAGGGCACGGTGCAGCGCCTCTACGCCACCGTCCAGGTCTCGGACGTGGTCTACAGCGATCCGTCGGGCACCACGGTGAAGCTCGGCCGGCTGGAGGGCCGCGACCTCGGCGGCCGGCAGGTGCCGGCCGGCTGGAGCGGCGCCCTCGACGCGGTGGTGGCGGGGCTCGCCGCCGTCAGCCCGGAGCCGGAGGCCGCCCCCCTGCCCCCGGCCGAGCGCGCCAAGCTCGCGGCCGCGGCGGCCGACCTCATCGGCGCCCTCGACGTGGGTTCCCTGGAGGCCCGCGACCTCTCCTTGAGCGAGACCGAGGCGGACGGCCCGATCCTCATGGAGATCGGCCGCCTCACCTATGCCAGCGGCCCGGAGGCGGGCCTGCGCCTGGAGGGCCTCGCCTTCACGCAGGGAGCCAAGCGCGCCCGCCTCGCGCGGCTCGCCCTCACCGGCGTCTCCCTGGCGCCGACCATCGCGACCCTGCGCCGCCTCGCCAAGCCCGAGACGGTGGCGGGCGAGGACGAACTGCGCCGCCTGATGCCGGCCATCGGCGCCGTGACCCTCCAGGAGATGACCCTCGACCTGCCGGGCGAGGCCAAGCCCGAGCCCGCTCCCAAGGGCGCTGCGAGAGACCCCAAGGCCCCGGCCCCGGTTCCCCCCGTCACCCACGTGGCGCTCCGCGACGCGGCGGTGAGCTTCGGCCCCCTGCGGGACGGCGTGCCGACCGCGGGCCGCTTCAGCCTGTCCGGCCTCGTCCTCCCGGCGGCGAGCGTGGCCGAGGCGCCCGTGCTCGGCGCGCTGCCGGGCTACGGCTACCGCGACCTCGACCTGACCTTCGTGGCCGACCTCGCCTGGGACGAGGCGAAGCGCGAGGTGGCCTTCAAGGAGGTGACGCTGTCGGGCCGCGACATGGGCAGCCTGCGGCTCGCCGGCACGGTCGGCGGCATCGGCCCCGAGATCCTCTCGGCCAAGGTCCCCGCCTCCCAGCTCCTGATGTTCACGGCGAGCGCCAAGACCCTCGACCTCACGGTGGAGAATACCGGCCTGTTCGAGCGCTTCATCGCCGCCCAGTCGAAGAACCTCAGCCTCAAGCCGGAGGAACTGCGCCAGGAATATGTCAGCGCCAGCCAGTTCGGCGTGCCGGTGATCCTCGGCGGCTCGAACGGCGCCAAGGCGATCGGCGCCGCGATGGCCCAGTTCGTGACGAAGCCCGGCCGCCTCGTCCTCTCCGCCAGGGCCAAGACCGAGGCGGGGCTGGGATTTGCCGACTTCGCCTTCGCCCGCTCGCCGGCCGCGATCCTCGACAAGATCGACGTGGACGCCAAGGCGGAGTGAGCGGGGCCGCCTCAGGCGGCGATGATCCCCGGATGGCGCGCGGCGAGGTCCTGCCGCGTCGCCTCCGCCCAGGCCCGGTCGCGCCGGCCGCGGGGGCGGTCGAGCACCACCTCCGCCACGAGGCTCGCCGGGCGGGCCGAGAGCAGCAGCAGCCGGTCGGCGACCGCGATCGCCTCGGCGACGTTGTGGGTCACCATCAGCGCGCTCATGCCGCGTTGGTCCACCGTGTCGACCACGAGGCCGCGCAGGGCCGCCGCCGCCGCGTCGTCGAGGGAGACGAAGGGCTCGTCGAGGACGATGAGGCGCGGGTCGTCGGCGAGGGCCCGGGCAAGCGACACCCGCCGCTGCATGCCGAGCGACAGGGCGCCCGGATAGCGTCCCCGCCAGGCGGCGAGGCCGAGCCCCTCGAACAGGGCGTCGAGGTCGCGCCCGCGCCGCTCCCGCGGCATGGCCAGCCGCACGTTCTGCTCCACCGTCCGCCAGGGCAGGAGGCGCGGCTCCTGGAAGACCATGCCCGGCCGCGCGCCGGTCCCTTCGGGATCGGGCTCGACGCTGCCCTCGTAGTCGGGGTCGAGCCCGAGCAGGATGCGCAGCGTCGTCGACTTGCCCGCCCCCGAGGGTCCGATCAGGCAGACGATCTCGCCTTGGGCGACCGCGAAGGCGAGGTCGCGCACCGCCTCGACGGGCTCGGCGGAGGCCGGGTGGTAGACCTTGCGCCGGATCGCGACGCGGACGACCGGGTCGGCGTTTCCGGCGGCGGTCACTCTATCGCCAGCGGCGGACATGCGCTTCGAGCCGCTGGAGGAGGAGGATGTCGATGGCGATCATCACGCTCATGAACACGAGGCTGTAGCCGATGATCGCCGCCACGTCGGTGCTCTGCACGAAGTAGAAGTTGATGGCGAAGCCGACCCCGTTCGGGCGGCCGAGCAGCTCGATCACCAGCACGATCTTCCAGGCGAGCGAGAGGCCCGAGCGGGCCGCGGCGACGACGTAGGGCTGGAGCTGGGGCACCAGCACGTGGGCGATCCAGGTGCGGCGGTCGAAGCGGTAGGTGCGGGCCATCTCCTCCAGGCCCGGATCGAGCTGGCGGGCGCCCTCGCGCAGGATGACGGCGACGGTGGGCAGCTTGTTGAGCACCACGGCGAGCACGGCCGCGCTCTCGTTGAGGCCGACCCAGATATAGGCCAGCACCGTGATCACCAGCGCGGGCGTGTTGAGCAGCACGAGGAGCGGCGTGTCGAGGACGAGGTTGGCGCGGCGCGAGCGGCCGAGCGCCACCCCGAGCAGGACGCCGAGCAGCATGGCGAGCCCGAAGGAGATGCCGACGCGCGCGAGCGTCACCCCGACGTTCCGGAACAGGTCGCCCCGGGCCGCCTCCGCCTGGACGAAGGCGGCCACCGCCAGCGGGGTGGGCAGCAGCCGCGAGCCGGCCCCCTGCGCGGCGACCTGCCAGGCCGCCAGCAGCACGGCGAGGGAGGCGATGCGGGCGAGGAGGTTCATGCGGTCCGGGGTCCCGGCGCGCGGTCCGCGTCAGCCATTCCGGGTCGCGTCGAGATAGAGGTCGGGCGGCAGGGCGGTGCCGGTGCCGACGAGGCGCTCCCCGCCGAGCCGCTGCATCACCGCGTAGAGCCGCTCGCCGTCCCCCCGCTCCTCGGCGATCGGGCGGCGCGGGATGCCGGCGAGGAAGTCGCGCTTCAAGGCCTCGTAGGTGGCCTCGTTCTCGGCGGTCATCAGGGGGCGCACGATCTCCCAGGTGCCGGGGTCTGCGGCCAGCATGTCCTTGGCGGCCCGCGAGGCGCGGGCGAAGGCGGCCACCACCTCCGGCCTGTTCTGCGCGCTCGCCCCGTCCACGAGGTAGCCGATCAGGGCCACCGATCCGGTGGCGCCGAAGGCGCGCATGATGTCGTCGGCGCCGATGAGGCGGCGGAAGCCCTTGGCCTCGAGGCGCGCGCAGTAGGTCCAGTAGGTGAGCGCCGCGTCGAGGGCCCCCTGCTCCAGCTTGAGCGTGATGAGGGGCGGCGCCCCGTAGGCGAGCTCGGCCCTCGTCTCGAGGTCGAGGTCGGCCGCGTCCCGGGCCTGGGCCTTCAGGAGGAGCCAGTTCTTGTCGAGGGGGCCCCCCGCCACGCCGAGGCGCTTGCCGGCGAGGTCCCGCAACTCGCGGATCGGGCTGTCGCCGGGCACCATCACGGCGCCCTCCGTGGTCGAGTAGGGGATGAAGCGGACCTTGCGGCCCTCGTTGCCGAGGCGGGCCGCCCAGAGCAGGTCGCCGACGATGGCGTCGACCTGGCCGCCCATGAAGGCGATGCGCGCCGCGTCGTTGCCGGCGAGCTTGACCATCTCCAGGCTGAAGCCCTGCGCCGTGTCGAGGCCGCGGGCCTTGATCACCGCCGCCTCCCAGGCGACGGTGCCGAAGGGCAGGCTGCCGAGGCGGAACACGGGAGAGGCGGCCTCGGCCGGGCGGCCGAGGGCCGCCGCGAGGACGGGCGCACCGGCGAGCGCTCCGGCGAGCAATCCGCGCCGTGACAGCATGGCGCCTTCTCCCTGCGTTCTTGTCGAAAGCTTCGGGCGGCCAGCCTGAGGCCGGCGTCCCGCCCGCGCCATTGCCAGAAGGTCTTAGGGCGCGCGCCATCCCCCGTCCACCGCCTGGGGGCGGTGCCGGCCCATCGCCCCGAGCGATGGGCGCCTGCCCTCGGCGCGGTGCCCGAGCCCCTGTCTTGCGCGGGCGGCGGGGCCGGGGCACCCTCTTCCGGTGATCTGATGAGGGGGAACGAGCATGGCCGAACCGCGCGAGGGCGTTCTGGACGAGGCGACCGTGGCGGCGCGGCTCGCCGCCGAGTTGCCGGCGTGGCGCTACGAGGACGGCTGGATCCGGCGCACCTACAAGACGGCGGGCTGGAAGAGCACGCTGATGGTGATCAACACGGTGGGCCACCTCGCCGAGGCCGCCTGGCACCACCCCGACCTCACCGCCTCCTACGCCTGGGTCGAGGTGCGGCTGATGAACCACGCCGCCAAGGGCATCACCGAGAAGGATTTCGCGCTGGCCGCCAAGATCGAGGCGGTGGTGGGCTGGCAGCCGGGCGCCGAGGGCGGTCCCCTGGAGGGCACGCCCACCGATCCGCGCTTCGCCTACATCAAGTACGATCGCTGACGGCGCCCGGACGGGGCGCGGCGCTCAGTCGCTCCCCTTCACCCGGCGGCACTCGGTCTTCAGGTAGGCGGTCCTGCCGATCTCCTCGCGCAGGTCGGTGCGGGCGATGATCTCCTGCCAGCCGTTGGTGCAGCCGAGCTCGTTCGCGACGCGCACCTTGCGCACCTCGATCGCCCGGTCGTCGGTGCAGGCCTCCTGCGCGAGGCCGTTGGCGCAGACGAGGACCACGGCGATGAAGCTGTTCATGGGGATGGTGCCCGAAGCGTGGCGGAGGGATGCTGCCCGAAGCGTGGCGGATGCTGCCCGAAGCGCGGCGCGTCCGGGGGAGATAGGGCGCCGGCCGCCTCACCCCACCTCCGCCACGAGATCGGGCCGGAAGCTCGTGCCCTCCACCGGGTTCGCGAGCCAGCGGCAGCGCCCGATCCGCAGGTCGTGCCCGGCGTGGAAGTGGCCGGAGATCCAGAGATCGGGCCGCGCGTCGTCGGGAAGGTCGTCGAGCACCGTGGTCGCGTAGAAGGCCGGCACCCACCAGGGCACGCCGGCGGCGCCGCGATAGGCCTCCGCCGCGCGCGGGCTCGCCGGGTGGTGGGTGAGCGCCACGGTCGGCCCGTCATGGGGCACGGCGAGGGCCGCCAGCAGCGCCGCCCGCTCCCGGGCATGGGCGGCCATCGCGTCCGCCGGCTGCCAGGGCGTGCCGTCCGCCTTGCGGATCGAGCCCCGGTACTCCCGCGAGCCGGTGACGGGATCGGTCATGCGCGCGGCGGCGAAGGCCACCGGATCGGCCGGGCGCTCGGGGGCGTCCGCGTCGAGCCAGAGGCCGGCAAGCGACCAGTCGCTCCACAGGGTCGTGCCGACGAAGCGCACCCCGTCGAGGATGCAGGACCCGCCCCCCTGCAGCAGGTGGATGCGGGCGCCCCCCGCGTTCAGGCGCGCCACCTCGGCCTCCAGCGCCGCCAGGAGTTCGGGGGCGCTGCGGGGATCGCCGGCGGGCGCGTAGTGCTCGTGGTTGCCCGGCACCAGGACGATCGGCCGCCCCTCCGCCAGATGCAGGAGCGCGGCGAGCCCCCGCTCGGGCCGGCCCTCGTGGAGGTCGCCCGCGCAGGCCAGCACGTCGAAGGGCTCCGTCGGCGGCGGGATCAGATCGAGCCGGCGGCGCTCCAGGTGGAGGTCGGAGATCGGGAACAGGCGCATCGGAGAACGCATGTCACGCGTCCTGCGCCGCGCGGGCGGCCCGCCGCTCGGCCTGGGCCGCGCGGAAGACGTCGCCGGCCGCATCGGCGTTGAGCACGGCGATGCCGGCGGCGGCCACGAGGTCCGGCCAGGGGGACGGATAGAGGGCGGTGACGAGGCCGGCGGCGATGATGGCGAGGTTGGCGTAGGCGTCGTTGCGCGCCGAGAGATAGGCCGCCCGCGTCAGGCTGCCCGAGCCGTGGCGGTGGCGCGCGAGCATCATCGCGCAGGCGAGGTTGACGGCGAGCGCCCCCAGGCCGGTGAGCGTCAGCGGCAGCGGGGCCGGCGCCACGAAATCCGAGGCCTTCTCCCAGGCGGCGTAGGCGGTGGCGAGCGCCGGCACGAGCAGGATGCCCGCCATCACGGTGCCGAGCCGCGCGCGGTTGGCCGCCGACCAGCCGAGGCCCGCGAAGATCAGCAGGTTGATCGCCGCATCCTCCAGGAAGTCGAGGCTGTCGGCGATGAGCGCCACCGAGCCGATCGTCAGCGCCACCGCGATCTCGATGCCGAAATAGCCGAGGTTCAGCCCGGCGACGCGGGCGACGACGGGGCGGAGCGCGGGAGAGGCGTCTGGCTTGGTCACGGGGCTCGTCCGGGAGGGCGGCGCCTCTCTCGCCCGGGAAGCGGCCCCTGTCGAGGGCGCTCCCGGCAATCAGCTCCGGCGTTCCTCGCGCCGGTCGCGCGCCGCGGCGAGCGCGCCCTGCCGCGGCCTCTCGCCCCGGACGGGCTGATCCGCCCGCTTCTTCTTCTTCGTCTCGGGCTCGTCCGGCTGCGGCGCCTCGTCCATGGCCGGGATCGCGGCGGGCGGCGCCTCCTCGGGCGGCGGGCGCAGGGTGAGGTAGGCGCGCCGGCCGAGGCGCATCAGCCCGTCGACGGCGAAGGCCCCGAGCGCGCAGACCAGGCAGGCCGCGGCGGCGGCGACCCGGTGCGGATCCTGCGGCTCGCCGAGCATCAGCGTGACGAGGCCGCCGAGCGCCAGGGCTGCGCCGATCCATCCGAGCGAGAGGGGAGCGATGGCCTGCATGTCGCCGATCCTGCGCCGGACTCCTTGGCATCGGGTGAAGGGGAACGAGTGGATTGCGCGGATCCGCCATAAGTCTCGGATCGGCGCGGCGAGGCTGGACTTGGGCCGGGCGCCCGTGCAAGGCCGAGCTTCAATGTCTCTCACGACGCGAGTGACATTCAGGCGCCGAGACAGGCGCGAGTCACCAGGGAGCCCGAGCGATGTTGCCCGAACTGCGCGTTCTGTATTTCGAGGATCTGGAGGTCGGCCTCTCCGAGACCCTCTCGAAGGTGATCGCCTCCTCCGACGTGGTGGGCTTCGCCGAGATCACCGGCGACCGCAACCCGATCCACCTCTCCGAGCATTTCGCGGCGCGCACCCCCTTCGGCACCCGCATCGCCCACGGCCTCTACACGGCCGGGCTGATCTCCGCGGTGCTCGGCACCCGCCTGCCCGGCCCCGGCGCCGTCTACATCAGCCAGACCCTGAACTTCCGCGCCCCCGTGCGCATCGGCGACACCGTCGACGTCACCGTCGAGGTGGCCGAGCTGGTGCCCGAGCGCCGCCGCGCCCGCCTCAAATGCACCTGCGCCGTGGCCGGCGAGATCGTCCTCGACGGCGAGGCGCTGGTGAAGGTGCCGGCCAAGGCCGAGGCCGACCCCCTGGCCGCCCGCCAGTCCAAGGGCTGAGGCCGGGCCGTGGAGCCGGTGGCGATCGCGGATCCGGCCGACCCCCGGCTCGCCCCCTACGCCGCCATGCGCGAGCGCGACCTCGTCGGGCGGCAGGGGCGCTTCATCGTCGAGGGCGAGGTTACCCTGCGGCTCCTCGCCTCCCCCCGCTCCCGCTTCCGCGCCGAGTCGGTTCTGCTCGCCCCCGAGCGCTGGCCCGGTCTCCAGGGGGCCCTCGCGGACCTTCCCGCGCCGGTCTACCTCGCGGGCAAGGGGGCGATGAGCGCGGTGACGGGCTTCCCGATCCACCGCGGCGTGCTCGCCGTGGGCCTGCGCGGGCCCGAGCCGGAGCCCGCCGCCCTGGTCCCCCCGGCCCCCGCGCCGGCCCTGGTGCTGGGGCTCGCCGGGCTGACGAACCACGACAATGTCGGCGCCGCCTTCCGCAACGCCGCCGCCTTCGGCGCCGACGCAGTGCTCCTCGATCACGCCGGCTGCGACCCCCTCTACCGCAAGGCGATCCGCGTCTCGGCGGGGGCGGCCCTGATCACGCCCTTCGCCCGGCTCGGGCCGGAGGCGGCGTGGCCGGCCCTGGCCGATCGCCTCGGCCTCGAATTGCTGGCCCTCAGCCCCGCGGGCCGGGAGACCCTGGGCGACCTCGTGCCGCCCCGGCGCGCCCTGCTGCTTCTCGGCACCGAGGGGCCGGGCCTGCCCGCCGCGCTGATGGCGCGGGCGCGCACCGTGCGCATCCCGATGGCGGCGGGCTTCGACTCCCTGAACGTCGCCGCGGCGGGGGCCATCGCCCTGCATCATCTCGCCGCGGCCGGCAAAAATTCCTGACGCGGTTTGGTTCCGCGCGAGAGCGGGGCGCGACAAAGAGTTGCAATTGCCCGGGACCCGATCGCCTCTAGCTTGGCCGTAAGGTGCGGATTCCGCGCCCGGATCGTCGGTGGGGCCAAAGGAGGCGGCGGCGTTGCTTCAGGCGGGAAACGGGCTGCGGATGCTCTCCGGTCGCCGCGTGGTGGTCGTCGGGGCCGGACCTGGCGGTCTCGCTGCGGCGCTGCTGCTCGCACGGGCCGGCATCCACGTGACGCTGATCGAGAAGGACGGGCAGGTCGGCGGCCGCACCCGCACGGTGGAAGCGCCCGGCGGCTACCGCTTCGACATCGGCCCCACATTCTTCCTCTACCCCCAGATCCTCGCCGACATCTTCGAGAGCTGCGGCGAGCGGCTGGAGGACCATGTCCGCCTGGAGCGCCTCGATCCGCAATACCACCTCGTCTTCGAGGGGGCGGGCGGGATCTCGGGGGAGATCCGCGCCACCGGCGACATCGCCCGGCTCAAGGCCGAGATCGCCCGCATCGCCCCGGCCGACGCGGAGAACGTCGAGGCGTTCTTCGCCGAGAATCGCACGAAGCTCGCCTTCTTCAAGCCGGTGCTGGAGCAGTCCTTCCACACCTTCCGCAGCATGGCCAAGCCGGCCATGCTGGCCGCCCTCCCCCATCTCCATCCCGGCCGCAGCGTCGACCGCGACCTCAGGCGCTTCTTCGCCGATCCCAGGGTCCGCCTCGCCTTCTCGTTCCAGACCAAATATCTCGGGATGTCGCCCTTCCGCTGCCCGAGCCTGTTCACGATCCTCTCGTTCCTCGAGTACGAGCACGGGGTCTATCACCCCGTGGGCGGCTGCGGCGCCGTCTCCGAGGCCATGGCAGGGCTCGCCCGGCGCATGGGCGTCGACGTCCGCCTGAACACCGCCGTCGAGCGCGTCCTGTTCGAGGGCAAGAAGGCGGTGGGCGTGGTCGCCGGGGGCGAGACGCTGCGGGCCGACGCGGTGATGATCAACGGCGACTTCGCCAAGGTGGTGCCCGACCTCGTGCCCGAGGCGCACCGCCCGCGCTGGCGCGACGCGAAGGTGGCCAAGGCCCGCCTCTCCTGCTCCACCTTCATGATGTATCTCGGCCTCGAAGGGCCGATGCCGGAAAGCCTCGGCCACCACACCATCCTGCTCGCCGAGAACTACGAGCGGAACATCCGCGAGATCACCGAGGGCATTCTGCCGGCCCAGCCCTCCGTCTACGTCCAGCACGCGGGCTACACCGACGGCGGCATGGCGCCCCCCGGCCACACCGCCCTCTACGTGCTGGTGCCGGTGCCCAACCTGAAGGCGGGCATCGACTGGGCGGCGATCCGCCCGGCCTTCCGCGCCCTGGTTCTGGAGCGGCTGAAGCGCCTCGGCCTGGGTGATCTCGAATCGCGCATCCGCTACGAGCGCGTCGTCGATCCCACCGAGTGGCGCGACGAGTTCGCCGTCCACGAGGGCGCCACCTTCAACCTCGCCCACGACCTGATGCAGATGCTGTGGTTTCGCCCGCACAACCGCTTCGGGCCGGGCCTCTACCTCGTGGGCGGCGGCACCCATCCGGGCTCGGGCCTGCCGGTGATCTACGAGGGCGCCCGCATCTCGGCGCGCCTCCTCATCGAGGAACTGCTCGGCGCCCGCGTGCCGGACGCGGCCGGCATCCCCGAGACCGCGCCGCTGGCCACGGGAGGCGAGGCCTCGTGAGGCCGCTCGCCGCCCTCGCGCTCGGCCTCGCCCTCGCCGGACCGGCCCAGGCCGCCTCCGTCCAGGTCGAGGTCGACGGGATCGAGCCGGGCGGCGGCACGGTCTACGTCACCCTCTGCCGGGGCGGGCTCGACGCGTCCGCCTGCACGACCGGGCAGGACGCCCCCGGCACCGCGCCGGTCCGGCGCTTCCTGTTCGAGGCCGTCGAGCCCGGGACCTACGCGGTCGCCGCCTTCCAGGACGCGAACGGCAACCGCCAGCTCGACCGCACCCGCCTCGGCCTGCCCCTCGAACCCTACGGCCTCTCGGGCGATGCGGGCCGGCGCGCCCGGCCCGACTTCGCGCAGGCCGCTCTTCCCGTGCGCGAGCCCGGCGCCGCCGTCCGCCTGCGCCTCGCCCGCGCCCTGCCCCGGCGCTGACCCCGTGGCCCCGCTCCTCACGATCAGCGGCGTCGCCTTCGGCTTCGGGGGGCGCCGGATCCTCGACGGGGTCGACCTCGCCCTGGCGCCCGGCGAGACCCTGGCCCTGCTCGGCCCCAACGGGGCGGGCAAGACGACCCTGATGCGGCTCGCCGCCGGCCGGCTCGCCCCCGAGGCGGGCAGCGTGCGCGTCGCCGGCCGCGACCCGCACGCCGAGCGCGGCGCCCGGCGCGCCATCGGCTGGGTGCCCCAGGAGATCGCCCTCTATCCGCGGCTCACGGCCGCCGAGAATCTCGGCGTGTTCGCCGCCCTCGCCGGCCTGCCCCGGCGCGCGCGCGGCGGCGCGGTCGCCCAGGCCCTCGCCCTCGCCGGGCTGGAGGCGGTGGCCGGCCGCGTGGTCGGCCAGCTCTCCGGCGGCTACCAGCGCCGGGTCAACATCGCCGCGAGCCTGATGGGCCGGCCCGGCCTCGTCCTCCTCGACGAGCCGACGCAGGGGGTCGACCGCGAGGCGCGGGCCGAGATCCACGCGGTGCTCGGGCGCCTGCGGGACGAGGGCGCCGCGATCCTCATCGCCACCCACGATTTCGCCGAGGCCGAGCGCCTGGCGAGCCGCGTCGCCTTCGTCGGGCGCGGGCGGATCCTGCGGGAGGGGCGCCTCGCCGATCTCCTGGCGGCCCTGCGCCGGGGGCCGCCCGAGCACGAGGTCGTCCTCGCCTCGGGCCCCGATGCGGCCGCGGAAGGCTGCCTGCGCCGGGCGGGCTTCGCCCCGCACGGGGCCGGGCTCGTCTGGCGCGCCTCGGAGCGGGCGGGCGGCCTCGACGGGGCGGCGCTCCTGGGGCAGTTGCGGGCGCAGGGCGTGCCGGCGAGCGAGGTGCGCGTGCGCGCCCCGGGCCTCGACGCCCTCTATCTCGACGCCCTCAAGCCCCGGGCCGTGGCCCCCGCGATGCGGGGCCGGGCCGCGCCACGAGCGGGGGCCGCACCATGATCGGCGCCGCCTTCCGGGTGATGTGGCTCAGCCTGCTGCGCGACCGCGCGGCGCTGGCGATGGCCTTCGTGCTGCCGAGCGTGATCTTCCTGATCTTCGCCGCGATCTTCTCCGGCGCGGTGGGGGACCGCATCCGCCTCCATCTCGGCCTCGCCGACCTCGCCGGCACGCCGACGACCGCGCGCCTCGTCGACGCGCTCGCCGCCGACCCCTCCTTGCGCGTCACGCGGCTTCCCCCCGATCTCGAGGGTGCCGCGCAGGCGGTGCGCACGGGCGCGGTGGACGTGGCGCTGGTGCTGCGCGGGGACCTCTCGGCCGCCGCGGCGGGCGCCGACCCGGCCCGCCCAGTGGTGGTCGTGGAGAACCCGGCCAAGGCGCTCGCCACCCCGATCGCGCTGGGCCAGCTCCAGCGGGTGCTGAACGAGGCCCTGCCCGACGTGGTGCTCGCCCGCATCGTCGCGGACGTGGAGCGGGCCGGCAAGATCGGCGCGGACGAGCGCGCCTTCCTCGACGAGGCCTTCGCCGAGCAGCGGGCGCGCAAGGAGCCGTTCCGGTTCGCCGCGCTGGTGGAGCGGCGCAGCACCGCCGCGGCGGCCGGCAACGCCCGGGTGAGCTACTATGCCGGGGCGATCACCGCAGTCTTCCTGCTGTTCGCCGCCATGCAGGGGGCGCTCTCCCTGGTGGAGGAGCGCGAATCCGGCCTCGCCGACCGGCTCGCGGCCGGCCCCGGCGGCCTCGGCGTGGTGGTGCTCGGCAAGTTCGCGTTCCTCACCCTCCAGGGCCTCGTCCAGGCCGGGCTGATCTTCGGCGCCGCCGCCCTGTTCTACGGGGTCGAGATCGGCCCGCACGGGCCGGCCTTCCTCGCCGCCTGCCTCCTCGTCTCCGCCATGGCGGCGGGGCTGGCGCTCGCCGCCTGCGCCGCCGCCTCCACCCGCCAGCAGGCGCATCTGGCCGCCACCTTCGGCGTGCTGCTGCTCTCGGCGGTGGGCGGCAGCATGGTGCCCCGCTTCCTGATGCCGCCCTGGCTGCAGGAGGCCGGCTGGTTCACCCCGAACGCCTGGGCGATCGAGGCCTACCAGTCCGCCCTCGGCGACGGCTTCGCGGCGGCCGCGATGCCCCTCCTGGTCATGGCCGCCCTGGCGCTGGCCGGCCTCGGCACGGCGCTCGGCCTCGTGGCGCGGCGGACCGCGTGATGGCCGCCCGCCGCCCCGGCCCGGCCGCGCCAGGAACGGCCCCGATCCCCTCTTTCGACGCGCTCTCGTTCGCGGAACCGGCGGCCGGTTCGGCGGGGAGCGCTCTAATCCGCCCGGCGCGCGTGCCGCCCGGGCGTCCCGCGGGAGCGTAACACGATGCAGTCCGGTTCCTCGGTCGCCGTCATCGGCAGCGGTTTGGGCGGTCTGGCGGCCGCCTGCGTCACCGCCGCGCGCGGGCACAAGGTCACCCTCTACGACAAGAACGGCTGGCTCGGCGGCAAGGCCGCGGTGCTGCACGAGGGCGGCTTCCGCTTCGACATGGGGCCGACCATCCTCACCGTGCCCCGCGTGCTGGAGCGGATCTTCGCCGAGGCGGGCCGGAACCTGCACGACTACCTCGACCTGCGCCGCCTCGACCCGCAATGGCGCTGCTTCTTCGAGGACGGCACCCAGATCGACCTGATGCAGGACGTGGCCGCCATGGCCGCCGAGATGGACCGCTTCGTGCCCGGCGCGGGCGCGGGGGACGGCTACAGGAAGTTCATCGACATCTCCGAGCACCTGCACGGCATCTCGGAGAAGTTCTTCTTCTGGAAGCCGGTCGAGGACCTGTTCGACACGATCGACCTGCGCGCCAACATGAACCCGGCGACCCTGCGCGACGTGCTGTCCCTGCGCATGCACGCCTCGGTGGCCGGCACCATCCGCGGCAAGGTGAAGGATGCCCGCCTCGCCCAGATGCTCGACCACTTCGTACAGTATGTGGGCTCCTCGCCCTACGGGGCGCCGGCCGTGCTCTGCGCCATCGCCCACATGCAGACGGCCGACGGCGTCTGGTATCCGATGGGGGGCACCCGCGCCGTGGCCGAGGCGCTGGCCAAGCTCGCCACCGAGCTCGGCGCGACGTGCAGGCCGAACGCCGAGGTGACCGGCCTCGACATCCGCGAGGGCGCGGTGCGGGGCGTGCGCACCGCCGAGGGCACCACGCCCTTCGACGCGGTGATCTCCAACATGGATTCGGTGCGCACCTACCGCGAGCTCGTGGGTGGCGCCCCGGGCAAGGCCTACGAGCGGAAGAACCCGGAGCCGGCCTGCTCGGGCGTGGTGCTCTATCTCGGCCTGAACAGGCGCTACGAGCACCTCAACCACCACGACTTCGTGTTCTCCCGCGATCCGGAAGAGGAGTTCGACTGGATCTACCGCCGGGGCGAGCCGGCGCCGGACCCCACCGCCTACCTCGCCGCCCCCTCCTCCACCGATCCGTCCGTGGCGCCGGAGGGCGGCGAGGCCCTCTACGTCCTCGTGCACACCCCCTATCTGCGCCCCCACCACGACTGGTCGCAGATGTTCCCGGCCTACCGGCAGGTGATCCTGGACAAGCTCAAGCGCACCGCCGGCCTCCACGACATCGAGGAGCGCATCGTCGTGGAGCGGCACCTCACCCCGCAGGACATCCACGACCGCTACAAGGTGCTGAACGGGGCGATCTACGGGCTGGCCTCCCACGGCCGCGTGAAGGGCGCCTTCAAGCCCGGCAACCGCTCGCGGCAGGTGCAGGGCCTCTACCTCGCGGGCGGGGCCGCCCATCCCGGCCCCGGCATGCCGATGGTGATGATGTCCGGCTGGATCGCCGCCGACGCGCACGACCAGGACGCGCGCGCCGCCCTGCGCCGCACGGCGTGAGCCGCACCGAACCGCCCGAGGTGCTCCCCGCCGGGGCGGTCGCCGGCCCGGGGGAGAACATGCCCGGGCAGGAGGCCCGGATCGGGCAGGAGGCGGGGATCGGGGACGATTCCGGCCCAACGCGGATTGAACCCGCGGGGATGCCGAAGGCGGGAGGAGCCGGGTCCGTGCAGCGCGAACGTCCCGGGCCCGAGCCGGAGCCGGTCTCCCCCGCCCTGTGGCGGTTCATGCTGGCCTATTTCACCCGCTACCTGCGCCGCCATCTCGACGGCCTGCAACTCGCCCGCTGGGGCGTTCCGGCATTCGCCGATCATCCGGGCCCGGTCGTGGTCTACTGCAACCATCCGGCCTGGTGGGACGCGGCGGTGATCATCCTCCTCGCCGGCCGGCTGTTCCCGGGGCGCGAGGCCCGCGCGCCCTTCGACGCGCGCATGCTCGCCCGCTACGCGATCTTCCGGCGCATGGGCGCCTTCGGGGTCGATCTCGATTCCCCCCGCGGGGCCGCGCAGTTCCTGCGCCATGCCCGCGCGATCCTCGCCGGGCCGCACCGGATGCTCTGGATCACGGCGCAGGGGCGCTTCGTCGACGTGCGCGCCCGCCCCCTGGACCTGCGCCCCGGCGTCGCCCGGCTGCCCGAGATCGCGCCCGACGCCCTGTTCGTGCCCCTCGCCCTCGAATACGCCTTCTGGGACGAGCGCGGCGGCGTGGCCTTCGCCGCCTTCGGCACGCCGGTGCCGGGGCGAGACCTCGCGGGCCTGCCGCGGGCCGAGCGCCTCGCGCGCATGGAGGGCGACCTCGCCGGGCTCCTCGACCGCCTCTCCGCGGACGTGATCGGCCGCGAGCCCGCCCGCTTCACCCCCCTCGTCTCCGGCCGGCAGGGGGTGGGCGGGGTCTACGATCTCTGGCGGCGGCTCCGGGCCGCGCTCACCGGCCGCCGCTTCGAGCCGGGCCATCACGGCCCGGCGGAACGCCCCGACGAGGCGAGGCCGTGATGCCGGATGCCCTCACCCTGCTGGCGGCCCTCTGCCTCGGCCTCGCCGCGCTGCCGGCCGGCCTCGCCCTGTCCAACCTGCTGCTCCTGCGCCCCCCCGCGGCCGGGCCGGGCCCCGCCGGGGCGGAGGACGGACGGGAGCCCGCCGTCTCGATCCTGATCCCGGCGCGCAACGAGGCGGCGATCATCGCGGGCACGCTGCGCGCCGCCCTCGCCTCCGCCGGCACCACCGTCGAGGTTCTGGTGGGCGACGACGGCTCGACGGACGGCACCGCGGGCATCGTCCAGGCGCTCGCCGCCGAGGATCCGCGCCTGCGCCTCCTTCCGGTGCCGTCCCTGCCCGAGGGCTGGACCGGCAAGAACCACGCCTGCGCCCGGCTCGCCGAGGCGGCGCGGGGGCGCCACCTCCTCTTCATCGACGCCGACGTGACCCTCGAGACGGACGCCGCCGCGCGGCTCGCCGCCCATGCCCGGCGCAGCGATGCGCGCCTCGTCAGCGCCGTGCCGCGCCAGCGCATGGACAGCCTGGGCGAGCGGCTCACCGTGCCGATGATCAACTTCCTGCTCGTGGGCTACCTGCCGGTGCGGATGATGCGCGCCACGCTGCGCCCGAGCCTCGGCGCGGCCTGCGGGCAGCTCGTCCTCGTCGACCGCGACGCCTATGTCGAGACCGGCGGGCACGGGGCCATCCGCGCCATCCTCCACGACGGCGTGCGCCTCGCCCGCCTGTTCCGAACGGCGGGCCACCGCACCGACCTCGTGGCCGGGGCCGGGCTCGCCCAGTGCCACATGTATCGCGGCTTCCGGGAGGCCTGGGCCGGCTTCTCCAAGAACGCCCACGAGGGCATGGCGACCCCGCGCGCCCTGCCGGTCTGGACCGCGCTCCTCCTCCTCGGGCAGGTCCTGCCCTGGCCCCTCGCCGCCGCCGCCCTCGCGGGCGCGCTGCCGCCCACCGCCGCCGCCCTCGCCCCGGCCGCCCTCGCCCTCTCGCTCGGAACCCGCCTCGCGATCACCCTGGCCGGACGCGAGCCCCTCGCCACCGTCCCCCTGCACCCGGCGGCCGTGCTCGTGGCCCTGGCGATCCAGTGGAACGTCCTCCTGCGCCGGGAGCGGGCGGGCGCCGCCACCTGGAAGGGCCGCAGCTACCCGGTCGGGGGCGCCTAGAGCGTGCTGCTTTCTCGCGGAAACAGCGGCACGCTCTATCTCTTCGTGGTCGCACGATGATCCCGGAAAACCGGTTTCCACTTTTCCGCATCGTGCTCTAGATCCGCTCCCGATCGCGTTACGATCGGGAACGGCTCCAAGTCTCCGTTTCAACGCGCCTTCCGACGGGGACCGGCGCCCCGCCCGCCGAGATCGACCCTGGAGACGCCCGGGGACGCGGCGGCTCAGGCCGCCCGGACGGTGGTGAGGAAGCGCGCGACCTCGGCGCCCAGGTGCTCGGACTGGCGCGACAGCTCGGAGGCGGCGGACAGGACCTGGCTCGCGGCCGCGCCCGTCTCCTCGGAGGCCCGGGCCACCCCCTCGACGTTGCTGGTCACCCGCCCGGTCCCCGAGGCGGCCTGGCTGACGTTGCGCACGATCTCCTGGGTGGCCGCGCCCTGTTGCTCGACGGCCGCCGCGATCGAGGCCGAGACCGCGTTGATCTCGCGGATCCGGTCGGTGATGGAGCCGATGGCGCCCACCGCCTGGTCGGTCACCCCCTGCACCTCGCCGATCTGGCCGACGATGTCCTGCGTCGCCCGGGCGGTCTGCTCCGCCAGCGCCTTCACCTCGGAGGCCACCACCGCGAAGCCCCGGCCCGCCGCACCGGCCCGCGCCGCCTCGATGGTGGCGTTCAGCGCCAGGAGGTTGGTCTGCCCGGCGATGCCGGAGATCATGCCCACCATGTCGCCGATCTTGGCCGAGGTGGTCTTCAGTGCCTGCACGAGGGCCGCCGTCTGGTCCGCCTCGATCACGGCCGCCTGGGCGAGGCCGGCCGAGCCCGAGACCTGCCGGCCGATCTCCTGCACCGAGGCGCCGAGCTGTTCGGCGGCCGCCGCCACCGTGCTGACGTTGACGGAGGCCTCCTCGGCGGCCGCTGCCGCGGTGACCGACTGGGCCGAGGTCTGCGAGGCGGTCGCGGTCATCTGTTGGGCGGTGGCCTCCAGCTCCGTGGAGGCGGAGGACACCATGCCGACGACGCCGCCCACGGTCGCCTCGAAGGCGTCGGCCATCTGGCGCATGCCGGCCTTGCGCTGCTCCTCCGCCGAGGCCCGGGCGAGCGCGGTCTCCGCCTCCAGTGCCCGGGTGTGGATCAGGTTGTCCTTGAAGACCTGAACGGTGGAGGCCATCGCGCCGATCTCGTCCCGGCGGCCGCTTGAGGGGATCTCCACGGCGGTGTCGCCGGAGGCCAGCTGGCGCATGGCGCGGGTCATCGCCGTGAGCGGGCTCGTCACCCCGCGCACCACCCAGATCATGCTGCCGAGGCTGAGCGCCAGGGCCATCGCCGTGAGGCCGGCCTGGATGACGACCTCCGTGCGCGCCGCCGCCGCCGCCGCCGCCGCGGAGCGGTCGAGCTGGGCCACCGCCGTCAGAGCCACGGCCGCGATCGTGTCGAGGGCGGGCGAGGATTGGGCGCGCGACTCCGCCACCGTCGGGCGCGGCAGGGACGGATCGGCCAGGGCGGGCAGGAGCGCCTGGATGCGGGCGTCGAACGGGCCCTCGAAGAACCCGAGTTGGGCCTTCTCCACGGCGGCCTTGACCTCCTCGGAGCCGGACATGCCGTCCGTGATGCGGCGCACGATGCCGAAGGCGAACTTGATCTCGCGGTCGAGGATGGCGAAGTCGAACTGCTCCTTGGCCGACATCGCCCGGTTCCGCGCCAGGACGTCGTTGATCATCAGGGTGCTGTTGCCGGCGAGCGCCCGGGCCGACCACACCACCTCGCGCAGGCGCAGCAGGGTGGAGAAGCTCGGATCCAGGCTGCGGATCCGCGTCTCGACCGCCTGGATCAGGCTCAGGATCGCGGTATCGATCTCCGCGTAGGCGGCGTTGATCCGCTTGGACAGGCCGGTGTCGCGGGCGGCGACGGGCTTGGCGAGGTTGGCGTCGAGCTCCGCCCGCAGGCGGTTCCACGCCTCGTAGCGCTGGAGGACCGGGCCGGCGTCCGGACCGCCGGCATCGGCGGCGAGGTCGGCGAGGGCCCGCTGCAGGGTGTCCGCGACGACCTTCCGGCGCTGGGCGAGGTCGGCGAGGTTGGCCGCGAGCTTCTCGGATTCGATCACCAGGCCCGAGGTGGCGCTGCCCCGCTCGAAGCGCAGCTCCGAGAGACCCTGCGTGAGCTGGCGGTCGGTCTCCGCGAAGCGGGCGGCCTCGGCGGACCGGGTCCAGCGCTGGTACGACCCGTAGAGGTCGCGGCCCGTGGTCATCGCGGCGAAGGCGGCCAGAACGGCGAGGATGAGAAAAAGACGCGCCTTCACCGACATCAGGCCAAACCTCTATTGTTTCAGACGAGACCGTTTTGGGTGACTGAAAATTCTGGCTCTGCATTGAGATCCCGTTAATCCGGCAGGCTTTGCGCGGACGGAAGGCGGAGAATGTCGATGGAGCGGGCGTCCAGGCGCTCGCGACGGCCGGGCTCGTCGCGGCGAGGCGCGGATCCCGAGAACCGACGATGCGCGCGGGCTGGCGGGCGCTGCCGTCGCCGATCCGGGAAGGCGGCGTCATCCCGCGCGCATCCTGCCGGAGCCGTCGCCGCAGCTTCGCTGTCGGCCGACCGACGCCGGCGGCGCTCCCACGGCCTGAGCGCGAGCGGACGGTCGAAGCCCCTCAAAGCATCGTCCCGAAAGGTGGTTGCCGGCTTTCGGGGCGCCAGCGGATGCCGGAGCGGCGCCACCTCCATCCGCAGCGCTCAGGCCGACCGGTAGCGCCCGTCGATCCGGGGCGGCCCGTCGCAGGCCGCGAGCCCCCGTTCCACCAGATCCTCCAGATGCGCGAAGACGGAGAGCATCGCGGCCCCCGTCAGCCGGGGATCGAGCCCCTGGTAGATCGCTCCGACCACGGCGCGGATGTCGCCGTCCCCGGCCGCGAGCCGCGCGCGGATCGCGGCCTCGCGCCGGCGGCGATGGCCGGCCAGCGCCCGCACGAAGCGCTGGGGCTCGCGCACCGGGCCGCCATGGCCCGGCCAGTAGACCGTCTCGGGCCGGCCGCGCAGCCTGTCGAGGGATTCCATGTAGGCCCGCATCGCCCCGTCGGGCGGCGCGACCACGGTGGTGGACCACGCCATGACATGGTCGCCCGAGAACAGGGCGTTCTCCTCGGGCAAGGCGAAGGCGAGATGATTCGCCGTGTGGCCGGGGGTCTCGAGAGCCGTCAGCGTCCAGTCCGGTCCCTGCACCTGCTCGCCGCCGGCGAGGATCCGGTCGGGCCGGTGCTCCCGGTCGGCGCTGGCGTCGAGGGCGGGGAACTCGCCCTCCGCCAGCGCGCGCGCCGCCCGGTGCGGGCCGCAGCCGAGGATCGGCGCCCCCGTGCGGGCCGCGAGGCGCCGGGCGCCCGGCGAATGGTCGCGGTGGGTGTGCGTGACGAGGATATGCGTCACCCGCTCGTCCCCGAGCTCGGCGAGCAGGCCGTCGAGATGCGCCGCGTCCTCCGGGCCCGGATCGATCACCGCGACCCGGCCGCGGCCGACCACGTAGGTGCAGGTTCCGCTCGCGGTGAAGGGCGAGGCGTTGCCCGCCACCCGGCGCCGGACGAGGGGGGTCAGCGCCGCGAGCCGGCCCGGCTCCGGCATCGCCGTGTCGAAGGCGGGGCTGCCCGCCTCGTCCGCATCCGCATCCGCCATCGGCCGCACCGTCCGTCGTTCCGCGGCCCCGGCCTAAGGCATCGCGGCGGGGCAGACAAACGCGGACGATCCCCCGCTCAGCGCAGGAAGGGCGACGGGGCGACCACGCGCACGGTGCCGAAGGCCCCGGTGCCGGGGGCGGCGACCTGGAAGCCCATGCCCGGCCCGGCGGCGGCCACGCGGATGACGCTGGCCTGGGCCCCCGCGCGCAGGGCCACGCGGAAGGCGTGGGCCTGGGCATCGCGCTGCTCCGCGCCGACCCGCGCCTCGATCTGCCGGGCATAGGCGCGCGGGATGCGGGCGCTGCGGTAATCCTCCAGGGCGTAGCCCCCCGACCGGGCGCGCACCACCACCCGGGCCGAATCGCGGGTCGCGACGATGTCGTTCCGCTCCAGTGTCGGGTCCCGAGCGATCGGCAGGGGCGCGGCGCCCACGGCCGGCTGGCAGGAGCAGTCGGCGACCCGGCGCGTCCGGTAGAGGTTGGCCAGCGCCGTGGCCTTGTAGGGCAGGCCCTGCGGGCTCACCGCCTCATCGAGTTCCCGCGCCTGGCCCGACAGGGTGTAGAGGCTCGTGGCCGCGCCCGGGCAGGCCGCGGCGCAGGAGGCCGCGTGGACCAGCAGGTCGCCCCGCCCGCGCAGGTTCCCGAGGGGAAAGAGATAGCCGTCGCACATGCGCACGCAGACGGTGCGCTTGCCCGACCACGCGTCGGGTGCCGGCGCCTTCGTTTGCGCGGCGGCGAGCCGGGTGGCGGGGCGGCGCCGCACCGGGCTGTGGGCCTTGTCGGGCCGCGGCGTCTGCACGACGACGCGGGGACGCTCGAAGCGGCGCGGGCTCGGCAGGGTCGTGTGGCGGACGGGGGCGGGCGGAGCCGCCACGGTCTCGGTCGGCCGCCCGAACAGGGCCTCGAAGAAGCCGGCGAGGCCCCCGCGTTCGGAGGCCTGGACGAGGCTGGTGCCGATGGTGACGCCGCCGAGGCCGAGGATCAGGCCGGCGAGCGCCGTCCCGAAGAGCTGCCGCCGCGTTCCGCCGGAGCGCTCCCGCCCATGCCCCACCGCCCGCATCCTGCTCTCTCCCCGAGACGTCCTGGGGGTCTTAGACAGGTTCGCCGGCGGGATGGACAGTACGGCAAACTATGGAGATCGGGCGGGCGCGGCGGCATCGATCCTGCCGGCGACGATCGGAGCGCGCCGCGGGACCCGTTCCGTGCCGATCCGGTATGGCCCGTCCCGGATCGACGCCCCCGCGCGGCCGAGGGCTGTCCCCGCGGGAAGCGGCCTGTCCGAAAACGGGAGGGGATAAGTCTCCGGCTCGCCGGCCGCCTCGTGAGGGACGCCCGCTCGCGGTGCGCGTCCTATCTCCGAACAGGCATCCAGTTCGGCCGAAGCGCGCAGGCGCGCGAACCGCAGCCGTGCTCCCTTCCATTCGAGAGTGGAGACCCGTGCCCCGCTCGCGGACCATCGAGGACGGGTCTCGGCGCAGGGCGTCCTAGCGCCGGTCCTCGTGACGCGGGCGGCGGACGCGGACCGGCACGAGCTGGGCCTGGCGTTGCGGCAGGGCCGGGCCGAACACCTGCTCCGCGGCGCGCACGAGCGCGTCGGTGATGGTCTCGGAGAGGCGTGCGGCGAGCGCGCGGGCGTTTCTCATCGCGGTTCCCGTGGATGTCTCAACCTGGGACGAACGCGGCCGGCCCTTGTCCGTTCCGCCCGCAACCTCGTCCATGCCACCAGATATGGGGGCGGCGGCCACGGTCCGCGAGGGGCTGCGACCGGCCGTCACCGGACAGGCTATCCTGGCGCGTCCGGGCATTGTCGACAAGACGTGTATGGGCCCGAGAGCGATGGAACCCGGGTCGAAACTTGGCGTTTTTGTGGCTAGAGAGCCGCGAGGAAGAGCGCGGCACATTCGATAAAGGATCAAACCATGCTCGGTTGGGCCGTAACTTTCCTCGTCGTGGCCCTCGTGGCCGCGCTGCTCGGCTTCGGCGGCATCGCCGGAACGGCCATGGAGGCCGCCAAGCTCGTCTTCTTCGTCGCGATCGTCCTGTTCGCGATCTCGGCCGTCATCGGCCTGATGCGCGGTCGCTCGCCGACCCTCTAGGTCCGGGTCGGTCGAGGCATCGAGCGTTCCCGCCTCTGCGGCGGCGGGAGGGCCACACGGAGGCCGGGCCCGCACGCGGTCCGGCCTCGACGCCGTCAGAGGTCCGGGTCCCGTTTCCGGGCCGGGTCCGGGAGAGGGTGGTCCGGGAGAGGATCCTGCCCGCGCGTCTCGCCGGCCTCGAGCTTGGCGATCAGGTCGCGGAAGCGGTCCGGCACGGGTTGCTGGGCCATCTGGTCGTAGAGGCTGCGCAGGTGGAGACCGAGGCGGCCGCGCGTGAAGTCGTCGAGACCGTTTCCGCGCCGGCCCGCATCGTCCTCGCCCGGGTCGCGGGGGCGCGCACCGGCCTGCGCCGGCAGCCCTCCGGACCGGAGGTCTCCCCCGTTCCCGTCATCCTTCATGCAACCACGTTCCCCTGTGCCGGTCCCGCGCGCCCGTCCGGGCCGGCCTGCCGCATTGTCTTGCGGCTGGACATACGTCATGGCTGCTCAGCAACGCTGCGATACGGCTTCGGTTCCGAAGCTTCGCCGGAACGGAGCACGGTCGCCTTGCGTTGGGGCGGAAGGCGCGTAAGAAGACCGTAGCCACAGGGGATCTGATGTCCACATCGCAACTCGTCGTGCAGCACCTGCCCTACCTGCGGCGGTACGCACGGGCGCTCACGGGCAGCCAAGTGGCTGGCGACGCCTACGTCGCTGCGACGCTGGAGACCCTGGTCAACGAGCCCGACACCCTCGGACGCAGCAGCAACGTGAAGGCGGACCTGTTCCGCGTCTTCACGCGGATCTGGAACTCGCTCTCGGTGAACGGGCGCAGCGAGCAGGTCCAGCACGACCTGCCCGCCGAGGTCCGCCTCGGACAGATCACCCCCCTGCCCCGCCAGGCCTTCCTGCTCTCCTGCCTCGAAGGGTTCTCCGAGGAGGACGCGGCCATCATCCTCGCCGTGGACGTGTCCGAGGTGCGCGACCTCGTGGACGAGGCCGGCCGCGAGCTCGCCGCCGACATGGCCACCGAGATCCTCATCATCGAGGACGAGCCGCTCATCGCCATGGACCTCGAGGCCCTGGTGGAAGGGCTCGGCCACAACGTGATCGGCGTCGCCCGCACCCGCTCGGAGGCGATCAAGATCGCCGGCGAGGGCGGTCGCCGCCCGGGCCTGATCCTGGCCGACATCCAGCTCGCCGACGGGTCCTCCGGCCTCGACGCGGTCAACGACCTGCTGAAGACCTTCGAGGTGCCGGTGATCTTCATCACCGCCTATCCGGAGCGCTTCCTCACGGGCGAGCGGCCGGAGCCGGCCTTCCTCATCGCCAAGCCCTTCCAGCCGGCCAACGTCTCGGCGGTGATCAGCCAGGCGCTGTTCTTCCAGCAGACCGCCCGCCGCCGCGAGGCGCGCCCCGCCTGACGGGTGCCGTCCCGGTCCCGCAGGACCGGCGCCGCGCCCGAGTCCGCGTCCGAAGGCCCCGGCCCCCCGCCGGGGCCTTTCGCGTTTCAGTGGAGCTTGGGCCGCCATAGGCTGCGGAGCGCACGCGAAGCTCACGAAAAAACGGGCCGGAGCGCGGCTCCAGCCCGTGTCGTAGGTTCCGGCCGATGCACAAGGGGAATGCGGGGAGGACCAGGTGGCCGGGTGCTTCAGAAACGGATGGCCTCCGGTGGGGTTCCTGCGGACGGGCGTGTTTTTTCTCGCAGCTGTGTCTTTTATGCCGCTCGGGCGCGGCTGTGGACAAGCCCGTGCCATGGCGCACTTCGATCCCAAGGGAAGGTAAATACTGATCTGCGCAGCGGTGTCCCAATCGAGGAACCGCACTTCGTCGAGGGCGTTGATAGGACAACCTGTCAAGCTCTCCATTGGAGGTCGCTGCGATGCTTCGGTCTGGTTTCATCCTGGGCGTGAGTGCACCGGCGGCGATCCTCACCTGCCTGGTTCACCCGATGGTGCAGGGCGCCGCCGACCGTTGGGCCGCCCCGGTGACGGTCTCCGCTCCGGCCGCGGCCCCTGTCTCCACCGTGGCGCTGCCCGGCATGCGTCCCGTCTCCCTCGCGATCAGCCCGACCCGCGTGGCCGGCGTGCCCCGGGCCGAGGGGCGCTCCTCGCCCCTGGCGACGCAGACGCCCGAGCCCGAGGAGCGCACCATGATGAAGCAGCCGCGCCGCACGGTGCGCGAGGGCTGCGAGACCGCGTTGAGCGCCCTGGTCGGGCCCGAGGCGCGGCGGATGACCCCGGGGCGCTGCATCTCCTGAGCCGCGGGGGCCGAGCGCGGGCAGCCCCTACGACACCACCCCGAGAACGATGAAGGCCCCGCTCGCGTGAGCGGGGCCTCGTTTTTTTGCCTGGGGTCCGGACACGAGGAAACCGGCCGGCGGGTGCCGGCCGGTTCCAGGTCGTGCTGTCAGGACGTCACTCGGCGCGGCCGGTCCCCGTGGACTGCCCGCCTTTGCGGCCGGCCGAAGAGGCGAGTTCGCGATCCTGCGAGAACGAGCGCTTCTCGGCGGGCACGCTGCGCCCGCCCTTGCTCGCGATCTCGCGCTGCCGCTCGATGTCCATGGACGCAAAACCCCTCTTCGAGGTCGAACCACCGGATGCCATCAGTTCCTCCTCAGGCTTCACTTCACCAAGACACAACCTTCGCCAATAACCGATGGTTCCTCCCGCTACGGACAAGGCTCGTTCCCGCAACCCGGCCGGCGCTCATCGGTTGATCGCTCGATGATCGTGCTCGGTGCGCGCATCGCCGAGCCGCGAAAGCTTGGCCGTAACGCAGACGGAACGAGGCCACATGACGAACCGAGAGATGGCGAAGCGGGCCCTCGACGGCGCGGCGGGGCAGGAGCCGAACGCGAGGGCCCTGCCGCCCATGCCGGCGCCGGAGGACAGCGCCACGCCGACGACGACGGTCGAGCCGATTGATTCCCCGCAGCCGAATGCCGCGGCCAAGCGCCGGCCGCCCGAGGACGGCGAGATCGGCCTCGCCACCGAGCGCTGAGCGGGGGATTGCATCCAATCCGGCGCCCCCGCGTCCCGGTCGGCCCTGGACAAGTCCGGAGCCTTCCGCATGGATGCGTCGTGGCCGGTTCAGGAAGCCCGGAGCGACAGCATGACCCTCAACACCGAGGTTTCCTCCCTGCGGCAGGTGCCGCTGTTCCGCGAGGTGGAGCCGGCGCGCCTGAAGCTCCTCGCCTTCACGAGCGAGCGCGTGCATTTCGAGGTGGGCCAGCGCTTCTTCACCCGCGGCGACGTGGCCGATGCCGCCTACCTGATCCTGGAGGGCGAGGCCTCGGTGAGCCTCGACGGGCCGGCGGGGCCGATCCGCCTCGCCCTGCTCGGGGCGAACGCCCTCGTCGGAGAGATGGGCATCCTCGCCGACCAGCCCCGCTCGGCGACCGTGACCGCGGAGGGGCCCACCACCGCCCTGCGCATCGACCGGGGCGTGTTCCTCGAACTGCTGGCCCAGTTCCCGCAGATCGGCATCGCGGTGATGCGCGAACTCGCCCTGCGCCTGGAGCAGACGAACCAGGCGCTGGTCCAGAGCCGCGCCTGACCGGCGCTCACCCCGCCGCGTAGACGATGAACTCCATGAGCGAGCCGTCGGGATCGCGGAAATAGACGCTGACCCCGGGGCCGGCCGCGCCGTTGCGGTCCACCGGCCCGCGCTCCACCAGCACGCCCTGGCGGGCGAGATGGGCCATCGCCTCCTCCAGGCTGCCCGGCCAGCGGAAGCAGAGATCGCTGCCGCCGGGGCTCACGGGCTTGGCCGCCAGGGGCTCGGCCACGACGCCCGGACCGTGGCAGTTGAGCTGGACGCCGCCGAAGCGGAAGGCGAAGGCCTCCCCGCGCGGGACCACCTCGGCGCCGAGCACGTCGCGGTAGAAGGCCACCGAGCGCTCCCACTCGGTGACGTGGATCACGCAATGGTCGAGCTGCACCGCCGGGCGGGTCGGGATCTCCGTGACGGGCGGGGTCGGAGCGTCGTCGGGCAGGGTCTCGACATCGGGCATCGCGGGGGCTCCGGCTCTCGTCCTGGCCCCGGAAGATAGCGCAGGGCCGCGCTTCGGGCGCGGGCGCTTCACGTAGGTCTGCGGCCCAAAAGCTACATCCGGGGCGACTTGCAGCGGCTAGTCCAGGGATCCGAACCCGCCGCCCCGCATTCCGGATCGCCGGTCCGCCGGGCGCGACGAAGGAAATCCGTCATGCCGCAGGGGAGCCCCATGCCCACCCGCCGCGCCCTCATCGCCGCCTTCGCCGTCCTGCCGCTGGCGGCCTGCCAGAGCCGCGGCCCCGCCCAGGTGGCGGCCCTGGACGAGGAGGCGGCGTGGTACATCGGCACCAAGCCCGACAAGCCCTACGACGTGCCTCTCGTCGATACCGGCCGCCTCGATCCGAAGTACCGCCGCCAGGTGGTCCGCTACACGGGCCCCGAGAAGCCGGGCACGATCGTCGTCGACATCGACCAGCGCCAGCTCACCCTGGTCCAGGCCGAGGGCAGCGCGATCCAGTACGGCGTCGGCGTGGGCAAGCTCGGCTTCTCCTGGAAGGGCGAGGCCCGCATCGGCCGCAAGGGCGTCTGGCCGGACTGGAGCCCGACCACCACGATGGTCTCGCTCAACCCCGACCTGCCGCGCACCCGCAAGGGCGGCGTCGACAACCCGCTGGGTGCCCGCGCCCTCTACCTCTACCAGGGCGACCGCGACATCCTGTTCCGCATCCACGGCACCAACGAGCCCTGGAGCATCGGCGAGCAGATGTCCTCGGGCTGCATCCGCATGCTGAACGAGGACATCGTCGATCTCTACGAGCGCGTGCCGACGGGCACCCGCGTGCTGGTGAAGCGCCACGGTAAGTACCGGGTCTGAGTGTCCCTCACGGCGCCTCCTCCGCATCCGCGGTGAATTCCCGCCAGAGCAGCACCAGGGCGGCCATCACGGCGGGGCCCACGAACAGGCCGAGCAGGCCGAGGGTCTCGACGCCGCCGAGGATGCCGAGCAGCACCCAGAGGAACGGGAGCCGGGTGGTGCCGCCGATGAGGGCGGGCCGCACGAAATGGTCGGCCACGAAGGTGACGACGAGGCCCGACGCCGCCACGGCGAGCGCCGCCGTGGTCGAGCCCTGCGCCAGCACGAGCACCGCCGCGAGGCCGAAGGCGAGCGGCGCGCCGAAGGGGATCATCGCGGCCACCGCGGTGAAGGCGCCGAACAGAACCGGGTGCGGCACGCCGGCGAAGGCGTAGACGATCCCGAGGAGCACGCCTTCCCCGAGCCCCACCAGGACGAGGCCGTCCACGGTGCCGTGGATCGAGGCCGCCATCTGCCGGGCGATCCGCTCCCCGCGCGGCCCGAACAGGCGGGCGCAGGCGGTGCGGGCCTGGGCCTGCACCGCCTCCCGGTCCCGGAACAGGAAGAACAGGGCGAGCAGGCTGAAGCCGAACAGCACCGCGCGGTGGACGACCTCCCGGCCGAGATTGCGCGAGAGGCCGATGAGCGCGCCGTTGTCGAGCCGGTGCAGGAGGTCGGAGGCCGCCGCCGGATGGCCGAGGCTCTGCGCCCACCACGCCTGCGCCTGCGCGGCGAAGGGCAGATGGGCCAGGAAGGCCGGGGCCTGGAGGCCCTGCGCCTCGACGCTGCGCAGGAAGTCGGCGAGGTCGTGCGCCTCCCGCGCGCCCTGCACACCGAGGATCACGAGGGGCACCACGAGGATCGCGGCGACGAGGAGCACCGCGAGCCCCGGCAGCAGGATGTTGTGGCGGTCCCGCGGCAGGTGCCGCTCGGCCCGGGCGTAGAGGGGCCCGAGGGCGATCGACAGCACCACCGCCCAGGCCAGCGCCGGCAGGAAGGCGTGCAGGATCCAGAGGCCGAGGCCGGCCAGCGCGAGCACGAGGGCGATGCGGGCCGCCCCCTGCGCGCGCGGGCTGCGGCTCGGCACGGCGGCACCGGGATCGTGGTCGGGCGTCGGGTCCATGCGGGCTTCCGGTCGGCGCGGGCGTTGCTCGGCGTTCGTCGGCCGGGAATCATAGGACGCCGCGGCCGCCGCGGTATGGCCGCGGGCCCCCTCCGGCGCCGCGATCCTCTCACGAATCCGGCATGGTTGCCCGCTCGGAACCCCTCGTGTAGAGGTCGCCGCCACGGTAGAGGGGGGCTCGAGAGCCCTCACGTCGGTCGCGTGCGCGAGCCTCGGGGGCGGCGCCGGACGCGCGACTGGGACGGTCCACCGGACCGCACGGCGCAGATTTCGAGAACGGCGAGAACGCATGTCAGACCAGCCCACCACCGGCAGCACCGCCACCTTCGAGCGCGTGGCCGACATCATCGCCGAGACCGCCGACATCCCGCGCGAGAAGATCACCCCCGAGAGCCACGCCATCGACGATCTCGGCATCGACAGCCTCGCCTTCCTCGACATCGCCTTCGCCGTGGACAAGGCCTTCGGCATCAAGCTGCCCCTGGAGCGCTGGACCCAGGAAGTGAACGAGGGCAAGGTCCCGGCCGAGGAATACTTCGTCCTCAAGAACCTCTGCGCCCGCATCGACGCCCTGGTGGTCGAGAAGGCCGCCAAGGCCTGATCTCCCCGCGAGAAGCCCTACGCCCATGCGCCTCGAATACTTCGAGATGATCGATTCCGTCCGGTCGCTCGACCGGGCGGCCGGGCGGATCGAGGCGCGTGCCCTGGTGCCCGAGGCGAGCCCGGTCTTCGAGGGGCACTTCCCCGGCTACCCGCTGGTGCCGGGCGTGCTCCTCACCGAGACCATGGCCCAGGCCTCGGGCTATCTCCTTCTCGCCCATCTCGATTTCGCGCTGATGCCGTTCCTGATGGCGGTGGACAAGGCCCGGTTCCGCTCCTTCGTCGGCCCCGGCGCCGTGCTCGACGTCGAGGCGAGCCTCGTCCACGACGGCTCGGGCTACGCGGTGACCAAGGCGGCGATCCGCACCGGGGGCAAGGCGCTCGCCGACGCGGAACTCCGCTTCCGCACCATGCCCTTCCCCGACGGGCTCGACGCGCCCATGCGCGCCCGCGCCCGCAGCATCGGCCTCCTCGACGGGGCCGCCGCATGAGCCGGGACCTCATGGGCCGGGACGTCGTCGTCACGGGGCTCGGCCTCGTCTCCTGCGCGGGCGAGGGCGTCGCCGCCCATCTCGCCGCCATCGAGGCCGGCCTGCCCCCCGCGGTCGATGCGGAGCGCTTCGCGCCCTACCCCGTCCATCCGGCCCCTGCCCTCGGCTACGACGCGCAGATCCCGAAGAAATCCGACCAGCGCCAGATGGAGCCGTGGCAGCGCCTCGGCGTCTACGCGGCCGGGCTCGCCCTCGATGCCGCGGGCGTGAAGGAGGACGCCGCCTTCAAGCAGGCGCTCCACCTCGTGGTGTCGGCGGGCGGCGGCGAGCGCGACTACGCCGCCGACGGGGCCATCCTCACCGGCCTGCGCGGGGCGGCCGAGCCCGGCGCCTACCTGAACGAGCGGCTGCAGAACGACCTGCGCCCCACCCTGTTCCTGGCCCAGCTCTCGAACCTGCTCGCGGGCAACATTGCCATCGTGCACGGGGTCACGGGCGCTTCGCGCACCTTCATGGGCGAGGAGGCCGCGGGCACCGACGCGCTCCGCATCGGCGCCGCGCGGGTCGCGGCCGGGCAGATCGACGCCGTGCTGGTGGGCGGTTCCTACAATGCCGAGCGGCCCGACGTGCTCGTGATCCACGAGATGGGCGGCTACCTGCGCCGGGGCGATTACGCCCCCGTCTTCGCCCGCGCCGATGGCCCGGGCTTCATCCTCGGCAGCTGCGCCGCCTTCCTGATGCTGGAGGCTGCCGCGACCGCCGCCGCCCGCGGCGCCCGCGCCCTCGCCCGCCTCGCCCCCGTGGCGAGCGACCTCACCCGGCGCGAACCCGGCCGCGCGGGCGCGAGCCTCGCCGGGCTCTGGGCGCAGGCCGGCCTCGCCGCGCCCGCCGCGATCCTCTCGGGCGCCACCGGCGTCGCCCCGGTCACCGCCGAGGAGGCCGAGACGCTGGCCCGACTCGCGCCGGGCGTGCCCGTCCACGCGCTCGGCAACCTCGTCGGCCACGGGCTCGAGGTCGCCGCCCCCTTCGGCGCGGCGCTTGCCGCCGCCCTGGTGGCCGAGCGCGGCCTGCCCGAGATCGCCGTCACCGCGGTCGGCCATCGCCGCGGCGAGGGCGTGCTGCGCGTCCTCGCGGCCTGACCGCTCCCGCTCAGTTCAGGGCGGCGCCGAGCCCGGCCGCCGCCGGTGCCTGGACCGCCCGCGGCAGGGCCGCAGGACCCGCCTGGAGCACGCCGGCATAGACGCCCTCCAGCCCGTCGAGATGGCGGTCGAGGGTGAGCGGGTCCGCCCAGAACAGGTCGTAGGCCGCCGCCGCCATGGCGCGCACGGTGGCCGCGTCCCCGAGGCGGTGCAGGGCGGCGGCCAGGGAATCGGCATCGCCCGAGCGGAACCAGAGGCCGCTGACCCCGTCCTCGACGGCCTCGCGCCCGGCGCAGACGTCGCTCACGATCACCGGCGTGCCCATGGCGAGCGATTCGAGCACGGTGAGGGGCTGGCCCTCGAACCAGACCGAGGGGAAGACCAGGGCGCGGGCGGCGCGCATCCGCGCCTTGACCTCGGCGGGGTCCTTCCAGCCGAGCATCTCGGCTTCCGGATAGCGCGCGGCGATCTCGGCGGCCTGCGGGCCGTCGCCCACGAAGACCGCGCGGACCCCCGCCCGCCGGGCGGCCTCGGCGAACAGGAGCGGCCCCTTCTCCGGCGAGATGCGCCCGACGAAGACGAAGTCGCCGAGGGGCTCGACGGAGGGCTTCGGCCCGAGCGGCAGCGCGTCCACGGGGTTGGCCACGTCGATGTAGGGCACGTCCCGCGGCAGGTAGGGGGCGATCGCCTCCCGCTGCAGGCGGCTGATCGTGATGATCGCGTGCGGGCTCTCGGGGAGCCCCGTCTCCTGCATCAGGGCGTGGCGGCCGACCCGCATCAGCTTGCGCGCGTAGCCGCGGGAATCGCAGTTGCGCCCGATGCAGGAGAGCGAGCCCGGCCGCCGCGTGCAGACGGCCTCCGCCCGGTAATCGTAGAAGCCGCCGTTCGGGCAGGCCAGGTAGTACTCGTGCATCGTGAAGACCACGGGCAGGCCGCAGGAGCGCAGGACCGGGCCGATGGCGGGGGAGAGGGCCTTGGCCCAGCCGTGGACGTGGACCACGCTCTCGCGCGGGTCGAGACCGGCGAGGAGGTCGCGCAGCTGAACCGCGGCGGGCCGGTTCCACAGCCACTGGACGCCGAAGCGCGCGAGGGATGTCGTGCGGGTGACGTCGGTCTGGCCCGTGAGCACCACCGCGACCCCGGCTTCGGCGAGCCGCGGGTCGGCGGGCCCCACCGCCGCGAAGACGGTGACGGCGTGGCCGCGGGCGGCGAGCCCGAGCGCGCTCTCCACCACCACCTTTGCCTGGCCGCCGTTGATGTAGGCGTGGTCGGCCACGAGCACGATCTTCATGGGACCCGTCTCCCGCGCCCCGCTGGGGCGGGGACCGGCGGGACTCTGGCCGTATCCGGCTCAAGGATCCGCAAAGAGACGCGGTTAACGGATGCCCCTCAGCCGAACTGCTCGCGCAGGATGCGCTCGTCGAGGCTGTGCCCGGGATCGTGCAGGAGGACGAGGTTCGTGCCCTGGTCGAGCCAAGTCTCCACGGTGCAGACCCGCCGGAACTCGGTGTGGTCGGCCACCGCCGCCACCGGGCGGTGGTCCGCCTCGCGCACCTCGATGCGGATGCGGGCGTGGTCCGGCAGCAGGGCGCCGCGCCAGCGCCGGGGCCGGAAGGCCGAGATCGGGGTGAGTGCCAGGAGCTGGGCGTTGAGCGGCAGGATCGGGCCGCCCACCGAGAGGTTGTAGGCGGTCGAGCCGGCGGCCGTGGCGCAGAGCACCCCGTCGGCGATCAGGTCGTCCAGGCGGACATGGTCGTCGACCGAGATGCGCAGCTTGGCGGTCTGGTGCGTCTGGCGCAGCAGGTAGACCTCGTTGATCGCCCGCGCCGTGTGGGTGCGCCCCTCGGTGTCCTGCGCCTCCATCATCAGCGGGTGGATCACGCTGCGGTGGGCGGCTTCCAGGCGCTCCAGGAGGTCGTCGTTGCGGTACTCGTTCATCAGGAAGCCGACGGTGCCGCGGTTCATCCCGTAGATCGGCTTGGCGACGTCCATGAAGCGGTGCAGGGCCTGGAGCATCAGCCCGTCGCCGCCGAGCGCCACCACCACGTCGGCATCCTCCGGCGCCACGTGGTCGTAGCGGCGCATCAGGGTGGCCGCCGCCGCCCGGGCCTCGGCGGTGGGGCTCGCGATGAAGGCGATGGTCTTGAAGCGCATGCCGCGTCGGATCCGCCTTTCGCGCCGCGCCCCGTTGACGCCGGCCTCCCGCCGGGCCTCTCTGCCGAGGGTCCGGACCATCCGAGGAGGAGCCATAGCATGGAGCGCGCGCTTCTGGTCTATACAACCTTCGCCGATGCGGAGACGGCGCTCGCCGTCGGCGAGAGCCTCGTGCGCGACCGGCTGGCGGCCTGCGTCAACGTGCTGCCCGGCATGCGCTCGGTCTACGCCTGGAAGGGCGCGGTGGAGCGGGGCGAGGAGGTGGTCGCCCTGGTCAAGAGTCGCGAATCCCTCGGCGACGCCCTCGGTGCCGCCCTCAAGGCCCGCCACCCCTACGAGACGCCGATCATCCTGCGCCTGCCCGTCGACGCGGATGCGGACACCCGCGCCTGGATCCTGGCCGAGACCGGCGCGCCGCCAGCCTGAATGGGCTTTTACAGGCGATCCGGTTATTCGCCTTGATGGAATGCGGGATCTGTCTCCTCCCTGCGGCAGGGCGCTCGCAGATGACGGCGACCCGACGCCACCCTCGCCGGTTCTCGAACGAGGCGCGGGTCCCCTCTCCCGTGCGGGAGAGGGACAGGGTGAGGGACCCGGAGCGTGCCGGAACAAGCGCTCCGTTCCTATGGCTACGGCGCGCCCCTTCCGGAGCGTTCTCCTCCCTCACCCCAGCCCTCTCCCGCACGGGAGAGGGAGCGCGTTGCGGTTCTCGCGCGAGCCGAGACCTCAGGTTGGCATTCCGAAAACAGCATCGTCCCCAGGTTCATCGACCTGGCCAGGGAGCGGATCGATGGGGCCGGCGGACGGCTGCCGCCGTGCGATCCGGGATCACTTCACGGCCAGCGCGAGGTTGGCCACCTCGTCGAGATAGGCCCGGATCCGGTCCGCGTTCACGCCGAGGTCGCGCGTGCCGAGGCGGGAGGCCGAGCGCACGTCGATGCGCGCCCCGTCCGCCCGCGGATGCACCCGCACGGTGACGTCGTCGGGCAGGTTGAGCAGGCGCCCGCGCGCCACGGCCTCGATCCGGCCGTTGCCGATGCGCCCGCCCGGCCGGATCGCCTCCACGATCTGCCAGTGCCGGTTCACCGCGGCCTTGCGGGCGAGCTCGAAGGCCTCGTCGGCGTCGAGGTCGAGGGTGAGGGGGGCGATCTGCGGATAGGCGGCGCGCTGGCGCTCGCGGGCGGCGGGGCCGGGATCGGCGGGGTAGCGGCCGTCGCGGGCGGCGAAGGCCGCGCGGGAGCGGGAGAAGGCCGGCGGGTTGTCGATGTCGGTGGTGATGTCGGTGAGCGCGGGCAGGCGCAGGCCCCGCAGGCCCGCATAGGCCGGATAGGCGAGGACGAGCCCTGCGAGGACGAGGGCCGCCACCGCCGCCCCGAGCCCGCGCGCGCCCTCCCGCCAGACCCGCACGAAGGCGAAGGCGGCCACCGCCACCGCGAGGACCGCCACGGCGAGCCCCGCCCCGAGGGTGGCGAGGGCGGCCCCGGTCTCCGTGCGCGGATCGCGCACCAGGATCACCGCGAGGGCGGTGACCAGCACGGAGAGCAGGGCGAGACGGCGCGCCAGCGGGCCGGCGCGTGTGACGGGCTCATCGACGAGCAGGCGGCGCATGGACCTCGGGACCGGGCGGGCGCTCCGCCCGAACGGGCATGGGGGCGCGTATCTGAAGGGTTCGGTGGCGGACTCTACAGGGCCCGGTGGCCGGCCGGAAGCGCCCCGGCCGGCCAGGCAGGGGATGGCCGCCGCCGGCCGGATGCCGAGGGGCGCGGCCTCCGCGTGCAGATCGCCCGCCGTTCGGGAGGATGCCGCGGAGCGAGCCGGCGTCGCGCGCGAAGGGGACGCCGCGCTCTATCCCCTTGTGGTCGCAGGATGATCCCGGAAACGCGATTCCACTTTTCCGCATCGTGCTCTATCTCTTTGTGGTCACACGATGATTTCGGAAAACCGGATTCCACTTTTCCGCATCGTGCTCTAGAAGGGCCCATGCCGTCCGCCGAGCCCGCGCCGAGCCCGCCCGCCGACCCCCTGCGGGTCTGGTTCCGCTTCCTCCGCCTGAACCGCCGGGTCACGGCGGCCATGGGCGCGGAGTTGCGGGCGCTCGGCCTGTCGGTGCCGCAATTCGACGTGCTCTCCACCCTGACCGAGCGGGAGGGGCTGAACCAGCAGGATCTCGCCGCGCGGCTCTACGTCACCAAGGGCAACGTCTCGGGGCTGATCGACCGCCTCGTCGAGGCCGGGCTGGTGGAGCGGCGCCCGATTCCCGGCGACCGCCGCTCGCACGCCCTCCACCTGACCCCGGCGGGGCAGGACCTCGCCGCGCGGGGCCTTGCCGCCCAGCAGGCCTATGTGGGCCGCACCCTCGGGCGGATCGCCGAGGCCGACCTCGTCACCTTCGAGCGGCTGGTTCTGGAATGGCGGGCGCTCGCCCGCACGGACGGCGCCGCGGCGCCCTGACCCGAGGCCGGCGGCGCCCTGACCCAAGCCCTGCGGCGCCCTGACCCGAGCCCTCAGGGCGCGTAGGCCCGGGCGGGCGCGGGCAGGATCAGGCTCGGCAGCGACGGGAAGCCGTCGACCCGCGCCGCGCGCGGAGGCAGGGCCGGCCCCGCCTCGTCGGCGCGGGCGGCGCGCACCGCCACCGCGTCCCAGGGGCCGGAGAGGTCGAACAGGGGGCCGGGCCGGGCCGTCTCCGCCCGGGGGTTGAGCTCGGCCCGCGCCCGGAAGCTCCGCTCCGGCAGGGAGAGATGGCCGCGCAGGTTCGCGCTGAGGGTGGCGGCCTGCAGCCGCCCGTCCGCGATCTCGCCGATGCCGTCGGCGAAGCGCAGGCTCAGGCTCGCCCGCTCGAAGGCGGTGCGCCCGTTGCGGCGGGCGAGCGCGCCGGCGGCCACGCCCCCGTGCCGCTGGATCACGTCCGCCAGATCGAGGCCGACGATGGCGCCGCGCTCGATGGTGAGCGTCGCCCGCCCGTCCGCGTGGGCGGCGAGTTCGGCGGCGTCGCGCCCGCTGCTCTCCAGGGTGAAATGGCCCTGGCTCGGCCCCAGCACCCAGCGCGCGGCGCCGAGATCGATCAGCAGGCTGCCGAGATCGACCTGATCGAAGGAGCCCTGCGCCTTCACCTCGGTCTCGCTGCCGTGGATGCCGGAGGCGTTGAGGGTGATGCGCCCCTTCACGGTGCCCCCCTGCACGCTGCCGCGGTTCAGCGCGGCCTCCACGGCGCCGTCGCGCACCAGCAGGCTCGCGGCGACGTCCTCCGCCTGGACCGGGCCGATCCGCGCCGCCGCCGCCGACAGGCGCAGGTCGAGGTCGCCCCCGGTGATGGGGCCCAGGGCGATGCGCGGGGCGGCGTCGCCGTCGGCGCCGAGGATGCCGAGGATCTGGCCGAGCAGGGGCGCGAGGTTCAGGCTGTCGGCGGCGAGGGTCGCCTGCACGGCGGCGCGCGGCGTGGCGAGGCTCGCCTGGCCCGCCCCGTCGAGGACGTTGTCGCCGACGCCCACCCGCACTTGCGGCAGCATCACCGCCGCGCCGTCCGTCTCGAAGCGGCCCTCGAGGGTGAAGCGCCCCGCGAGGGGCAGCAGGGCCGCGTCCCGGCCGAGCCAGGCCAGCGCCCGCGGCAGCGAGGGCGTCTCCGCCCGGCCCCGCCCGGCGAGCTTCAGCCGGTCCGTGAACCGGGCGGTGCCCTCGGCGCGCAGGTTGCCCTGGGGCGAGGCGAGGCTCACGGAGAAGGGCGTCTCGCCGCCCGCCGCGAGCACCGCCGGCCGCAGGTCGTCGAAGGCGATGCGGGTGCGCTGTCCGCGCCAGGTCAGGGCGGCGCTGCCGGTGACGCTGCGTGCCCAGGCGGGCCAGGCGAGGTCGAGGTCGAGATCCTCGGCCTCGGTGGCGGGGCCGTCCGCGCCGTCCCGGACGAGGTGGGCGTTGTTCAGCGCGATCCGCTGCGGATGATGCGCGCCGCCGTCCCGCAGGCGGGCGGACAGGGCGTGCAGGGCGGGCGTCCAGCGCCCGTCCCCGGTCCCGGCGGCGAGGCTGATCCGCGCCCCGTCGAGGACGACGCTGCCCACGGCGACGCGGCCGGTCAGCAGCGGCAGGGGATCCAGCACGATCGACAGGCGACCGCCCGCCGCGAGGGGCGTGCCGGCGGAGTCCGAGAGGTCGGCCCGCTCGAAGCTGAGGCGCGGCAGCGGCAGGAAGCGGATGCGCGCCGGCCCCTCGGCGGCGAGGACGAGGCCGTAGGCGGAGAATTCCCGCCCGATGCGGTCGCGCAGACCGGACGCGTCGACCTCCCAGGGCCGGACGGCCGCGAAGCCCGCGGCCGTGAGAGCCGCGAGGCCGAGAGCAGGGAGGAGGCGGCGCGGCGACATCGAGATCCGGACGCAGTGAACCGTGCCGGCCGGTTGGCCGGAGGAGCGCGCGCGGCGGTTTCAGGCCCCCTCTTGCCGTCACGCTTCACGCACGCGTCCGCTCGCCATAGCCGGTTCGTTGCGGTTTGTCTGCCCGGGACACCCCCGGCCGCCCCTTGCCCTGTGGTTTCGGGCCGCAAGATTCCCGGTCGCCGCGGCGCACTGGACCGGCGCGCCGGAATCGGGGACACGATCTGCGGACGCTTCGGCACGCGCCGCGATAGAATGACAGCCTCGGGAAGGACGGCCTGATGAAGAAGGTGTTTTCGGATCCGACGCGCGCGCTCGCGGGTCTGCTGCGCGACGACATGATGGTCATGTGCGGCGGCTTCGGCCTGTGCGGCATCCCCGACGAGCTGATCGAGGCGGTGCGCGCCTCCGGGGTGAAGGGGCTCACCGTGGTCTCGAACAATGCCGGCATCGACGGCGTCGGCCTCGGCAAGCTCCTCGAGACGCGCCAGGTCCGGAAGATGATCTCCTCCTATGTCGGCGAGAACAAGGAGTTCGCCCGCCAGTTCCTGGCCGGCGAGTTGGAGATCGAGTTCAACCCGCAGGGGACGCTGGCCGAGCGCATCCGCGCAGGCGGCGCGGGCATCCCGGCTTTCTTCACCAAGACCGGCGTCGGCACCAAGGTCGCCGAGGGCAAGGAGGTGCGCGCCTTCGACGGCGAGGACTACGTGATGGAGCGCGGCCTGTTCGCCGATCTCGCCCTCGTCCACGCCTATCAGGGCGACACCGAGGGCAACCTCGCCTACCGGCTCACCGCGCGCAACTTCAACCCGATGATGGCCACCGCCGCCAAGGTCACGGTGGCCCAGGTCGAGCACCTCGTCGAGCCCGGCACGATCGACCCCGCCAACATCCACACCCCCGGCATCTACGTGAAGCGCATCGTGCACGTGCCGGTGCGCGAGAAGCGCATCGAGCAGCGCACCACCCGCAAGCGCGCCGAGGCCGCCCCGGCCGCGGCCGGCGGCGGTCAGATCTGAGCCCGAACATCCCCGGCCGCCCGGCCGCAGGCGCCCTCGACCGGAGGACGCGCCACAGCAGGAGAGAGACAGCGATGGCCTGGACCCGCGAGCAGATGGCGGCGCGCGCCGCGAAGGAGCTGGAGGACGGCTTCTACGTGAACCTCGGCATCGGCATCCCGACGCTGGTGTCGAACTACATTCCCGAGGGCATGTCGGTGCAGCTGCAATCCGAGAACGGCATGCTCGGCATGGGCCCCTTCCCCTACGAGGGCGAGGAGGACCCCGACCTCATCAACGCCGGCAAGCAGACGATCACCGCCCTGCCGACGACGAGCTACTTCTCGTCCGCCGATTCCTTCGCGATGATCCGCGGCGGGCACATCAACCTGTCGATCCTCGGCGCCATGCAGGTGGCCGAGAACGGGGATCTCGCCAACTGGATGATCCCCGGCAAGATGGTGAAGGGCATGGGCGGGGCCATGGACCTCGTGGCGGGCGTGAAGCGCGTCGTGGTGGTGATGGAGCACGTCGCCAGGAACAAGGACGGCTCGGAGAGCCCCAAGCTCCTGAAGGAATGCGACCTGCCGCTCACCGGCACGCACGTGGTCGACATGGTGATCACCGATCTCGGCGTCTTCACCATCGACAAGAAGGGGAACGGCGGCATGAAGCTCGTCGAACTCGCCGACGGCGTCAGCGAGGACGAGGTGCGACAGAAGACGGAAGCCGCCTACACCGTGGCGCTCGCGGCCTGAGATCGGGGTTTCCAGGGGATCGTCCCTTTGGCGGAGCCCCGGAATTGCGGGGCGCAGGCCCCGATGGGCCTGCGCCTGGCGAGGCTTCGCCGACCGGGCTCCGCCCTGGACCCGCCGAAGGCCGCAGGCCTTTGGGAACCGGGCTGATCCAAAGCAAAGCCCGCGCCGGAGGCCTCCGGCGCGGGCTTTTCCGTGGTGGAACCGGGCGGCGGAAGGCCGCCCGGCGGGACGCGTCAGGCCGCGAGCGAGCGCAGCACGTAGGGCAGGATGCCGCCGTTGCGGAAGTATTCGAGCTCGTCCAGCGTATCGATGCGGCAGGTCAGCGGGACCTCCCTCACCGAGCCGTCGGCGGACTTGATCTCGGCCACCAGGGTCTGGCGCGGCTTCAGCTCGCCGGACAGGCCCTTGATGCTGACGGTCTCGTCGCCCTTCAGGCCTAGCGACTGCCAGCTCGTCTCGCCCTGGAAGACCAGCGGCACCACGCCCATGCCGACGAGGTTCGAGCGGTGGATGCGCTCGAAGCTCTCGGCGATGACGGCGCGCACGCCGAGCAGCTTCGTGCCCTTGGCCGCCCAGTCGCGGCTCGAGCCCGTGCCGTACTCCTTGCCGGCGAAGATCACGAGCGGGGTGCCGGACTCGGCGTATTTCTGCGCCGCGTCGTAGATGAACATCTTCTCGCCCGACGGCTGGAAGTGCGTCCACCCGCCCTCGACCACGTTGCCGGAGCCGTCCTTCACCATCTGGTTCTTGATGCGGATGTTGGCGAAGGTGCCGCGCATCATCACCTCATGGTTGCCGCGGCGCGTCCCGTACTGGTTGAAGTCCTGCACGCGCACCTGATGCGACTGCAGGTACTCGCCGGCCGGCGAGGCGGCGCGGATGTTGCCCGCGGGCGAGATGTGGTCGGTGGTGATCGAGTCGAGGAACAGGCCGAGGATGCGGGCCTCCTCGATGTCGGTGACGGGCTTCGGCGTCTTCTCCATCCCCACGAAGTAGGGCGGGTTCTGCACGTAGGTGGAGCCCGGGTTCCAGGAGAAGGTCTGGGCCTCGGTGACCTCGACGCCCTTCCAGTTGTCGTCACCGCCGAACACGTCCGCGTAGCGGCTCTTGAACAGCTCGGAGGTGATGTTCTGCTCGATGAACGCGGCGACCTCGGCCGAGGACGGCCAGATGTCCTTCAGGTAGACGGGCTGGCCGTCCGAGCCCTTGCCGAGCGGATCCTTGGTCAGGTCGATCTGCAGCGAGCCGGCGAGGGCGTAGGCGACGACGAGGGGCGGCGAGGCGAGGTAGTTCGCCCGCACGTCCGGGTTCACGCGGCCCTCGAAGTTGCGGTTGCCCGAGAGCACGGCCGCCGCGACCACGTCGTTGTCGTTGATCGCCTTCGAGATCGGGGCCGGGAGCGGGCCCGAATTGCCGATGCAGGTGGTGCAGCCGAAGCCGACGAGGTTGAAGCCGAGCGCGTCGAGGGGCTTCTGGAGGCCGGCCTTCTCGAGATACTCGGCCACGACCTGGCTGCCGGGCGCCAGCGAGGTCTTCACCCAGGGCTTGGCGGTGAGGCCCTTGGCCACCGCGTTGCGGGCGAGGAGCCCGGCGCCGATCATCACGCTCGGGTTCGAGGTGTTGGTGCAGCTGGTGATCGCGGCGATCACCACGTCGCCGTGGCCGATATCGTAGTTCGTGCCCTCGACAGCGAAACGGCTGGCGATGTCGGCGGCCTTCTTGAACTCCTTCTCCATGGCGTCGGCGAAGCCCGCCTTGGCGCCGTCGAGGAGAACCCGGTCCTGGGGACGCTTGGGGCCGGCGAGCGAGGGCTTCACGTCGCCCATGTCGAGCTCGAGGGTGTCGGTGAAGACCGGGTCGGGGGTCTTCGCGTCGCGCCACATGCCCTGGGCCTTGGCGTAGGCCTCCACCAGCGCGATCCGGTCGTCGGCGCGGCCGGTGACCTTCAGGAAGTCGATGGTCTTCTGGTCGACGGGGAAGAAGCCGCAGGTCGCCCCGTACTCGGGCGCCATGTTGGAGATCGTGGCGCGGTCGGCCACCGCCATGTCGTCGAGGCCGGGGCCATAGAACTCCACGAACTTGCCGACCACGCCCTTCTTGCGCAGCATCTGCGTGACGGTGAGCACGAGGTCGGTGGCCGTCGTGCCCTCGGGCAGCTTGCCCGACAACTTGAAGCCGACGACCTCGGGGATCAGCATGGAGAGCGGCTGGCCGAGCATGGCGGCCTCGGCCTCGATGCCGCCCACGCCCCAGCCGAGCACGGCGAGGCCGTTCACCATCGTGGTGTGCGAATCGGTGCCGACGAGCGAGTCCGGATAGGCGATCTCGGACCCGTCCTCCGACCGCGTCCACACGGTCTGCGACAGGTATTCGAGGTTGACCTGATGGCAGATGCCGGTGCCCGGGGGCACCACCGAGAAGTTGCGGAAGGCGCTCTGGCCCCATTTCAGGAAGGTGTAGCGCTCGCCGTTGCGCTCGTACTCGAGGGCGACGTTGTCGGCCAAGGCCTTCGGGGTGCCGAACTCGTCCACGATCACCGAGTGGTCGATGACGAGGTCCACGGGCACGAGCGGGTTGATCTTCTGCGGGTCGCCGCCGAGCGCCACCATGGCGTCGCGCATGGCGGCCAGATCCACCACGGCGGGCACGCCGGTGAAGTCCTGCATCAGCACGCGCGAGGGGCGGAAGGCGATCTCGGTCTCGGCCTTGCCCTTGTTGTCGAGCCACGCCACCGAGGCCTCGATGTCGGCCTTGCGGACCGAGCGGTCGTCCTCGTAGCGCAGGAGGTTCTCCAGCAGCACCTTCATGGAGAAGGGCAGCCGGCTGGCATCGGCCAGGCCGTTCTTCTGCGCCTCGGGGATCGAGTAGTAGGTGTAGGTCTTGCCGCCGGCCTCAAGGGTCTGGCGGGACTTGAAACTGTCTTGCGATGCCACGGCTTCTTCCCTCACTGCGTTGTCGAACACGCGCAGGCACATCCCGCGCCACGATACAGTGTTCGGCCTGTGCGCTTCTCGAGAGCGCGCGCCGCCTCGGGTGTGCCCGAGCAGGAGGTGCGCGAGGGTCGACTTGGACGACCGTTGAGATTCGCGCGGCGCAGCCAAGCGCTCGTATAGAACGTTTCGAATCTGGCCGCTACGCCCCCGGTGGTAACAGTCTGCGGAGCCTGTCCGGCGCGGGGCGCGGGCCCGCTCAGGTCTCCGGCGCCGCCCCGGCGAAGCAGCGCCGCACCGCTTCCCAGAAGGCCGCCCGCTCGGCCGGCGTGCGGCGGGCGAGTTGCGCCCGCACGCGCTCAAGCCCCGCAACGGCGTCCGCGCTCGCGCGCATCTGCGCCTCGCCCGGCGCCTCGCGCCTGTCCTCGCTGGCGGTCATGCCTTCCTCCGCGGCGTCCTGTCCGCAAGTCTCGCGCGGTTTCGCCCGGCCGCACAATCGGGCATGGAGGCGCGGGCGGCGCGGGGCCGCGGGCGGGGATCACCGGGTTTGCGTCTCAGCGTCGAGGATCTCGCCTGCCGCCGCTCGGGGCGGCGCATCTTCGCGGGCCTGTCCTTCGCCCTCGCCCCCGGCCAGGCGCTCGCGGTGACCGGGCGCAACGGGGCCGGCAAGTCGAGCCTGCTCGCGATCCTGAGCGGGCGCCTGCGCCCCGATGCCGGCCGGATCCGGGTCACGGATGTGGGCGAGGCGAGCCTGCCCGAATGCCTGCACGGGGTCGGCCACCGAGACGGGCTCAAGGCGGCGCTCACCGCGGGCGAGAACCTCGCCTTCGCCCGCGCCCTCCTCGGGGCCCCGCGGATGGAGCCGCGGGCGGCGCTCGCCCGGCTCGGCCTCGACCACGCGCACGACCTGCCGGTGGCCTATCTCTCGGCGGGGCAGCGGCGGCGGGTGGCCCTCGCCCGCCTCCTCGTCTGCCACCGGCCGCTCTGGCTCCTCGACGAGCCGACCGCCGCCCTCGACGCGGCCTCGCAGGCACTCCTCGCCGGCCTGATGGAGGAGCACCGCGCGGGCGGCGGCCTCGTGGTGGCCGCGACCCATCAGGCGCTCGGCCTCGCGGACGCGATGACCCTGGCCATCGAGCCGCCGGAGCAGTCGCAGCAGTCGCAGCAGTCGCAGCAGTCTGCGCACGCGATGGCGGATGCGGAGGACTGGCTGTGATCGGCGTCTTCGCGGCCCTGGTCGCCCGCGACCTCGCGCTGGCCACCCGCATCGGGGGCTCGGGGGCGCTCTCCCTGGTCTTCTTCCTGATGATCGTGGCCCTCGTCCCCTTCGCGCTGGGGCCCGACCTCAACCTGCTCGCCCGGATCGGCCCGGCCATCCTCTGGCTCGCCGCGGTGCTCGCCACCCTCATCGGCCTCGACCGCCTGTTCCAGGCGGATGCCGAGGACGGCTCCCTCGACCTGATGGGCGCCGCCCCCGTGCCCCTGGAGATCGTGGTGCTCGCCAAGGTCACCGCGCACTGGCTCACCACCGGCCTGCCCCTGGCGCTCGCCGCCCCCCTCTTCGGCCTCCTCGTCGCGCTGGACGGCGCGGGGATGGGGGCCACCGCGCTGACGCTCCTCGCCGGCACGCCCGCGCTGACCTTCATCGGCGCGGTGGGCGCCGCGCTCACGGCCTCGATCCGGCGGGGCGGGCTGATCCTGGCGGTGCTGGTCCTGCCCCTGATGGTGCCGACGCTGATCTTCGGGGTCTCGGCGGCGCAGGCGGCGCTCGGCGGCACCGTGCCCTTCGCCACGCCCCTCTCGATCCTGGCGGGCCTCACCCTGATCGCGGCGGTGGTCGGCACGCTCGCGGCGGCTGCGGCGCTCCGCTGGTCGGAGTGACGCGGGCGCGCATTGCCGCTGCACCGCACACCGGGCTAAGGCAGATTGTAAAACTTCCGATCAGCGGGAGTTCCCCTCCGGCCGCAACCGGGCCGCGGACGTCTCGCCGGAGACGTCCTCGAGGGGCGCCCCCATGTCCGGGTCCGGGTCCACGATGACGCCTTCGCCCTCGCCTTCCCTGTGGACGCGCCTGTCCAACCCGAGCCATTTCATGCGCTGGTCGGGGGCGCTGACGCCCTGGCTCGCCGCCCTCTCCGCCCTGGTGCTCGCGGCGGGCCTCTACCTCGCCTGGTTCGTCGCGCCCCCCGACTACCAGCAGGGCGAGACCGTGCGGATCATGTTCATCCACGTGCCCGCGGCCTGGCTCGGCGTGTTCTTCTACGCCTCCATGAGCCTGTCGGCGGTGGGCAGCCTCGTCTGGCGCCATCCGCTGGCCGACGTGGCCCAGCGCGCCGCCGCGCCGATCGGGGCGGCCTTCACCCTGATCTGCCTCGTCACCGGCTCGCTCTGGGGCAAGCCCATGTGGGGCACCTACTGGGTCTGGGACGCGCGGCTGACCTCGATGCTGCTGCTGTTCCTGATCTATTGCGGCCTCATCGCCCTGTGGCGGGCCATCGAGGAGCCGAACCGCGCCGCGCGCGCCGTATCGATCCTCACCCTCGTCGGCGCGGTCAACCTGCCGATCATCAAGTTCTCGGTGAACTGGTGGTCGACCCTGCACCAGCCCGCCTCGATCCTGCGCATGGGCGGCCCGACCATCGACCCCTCGATGCTCTATCCCCTCCTCGTGATGATCGCCGCGGCGACGCTCGGCGGCATCACCCTCCACCTCTACGCCATGCGCACCGAGGTGATGCGCCGCCGGGTGCGCACGCTCACCATCCGCGAGGCCGAGCGCCTCGATGCCGGCCGGGCCCAGACCGTCCCCGCCGCCCTTCCCCAGCCCCTGTGAGGCGAGCGACATGGATCTCGGACCCCATGGCGGCTTCATCCTGGCCGCCTACGCCTTCACCGCGCTGGTGATGGCCGGCCTCGTGCTGAACGCCCTGCGCGACCGTCATGCGCAGCGCCGGGCGCTGCGCGCCCTCGGGGACGACCGCCGGTGAGCCCGGCTTCCGCCCCGGGCCGCCGCCCGCTCCTCGTCGCCCTGCCGCTTCTCGTCTTCGCGGTGCTGGCCGGGGTGTTCTTCATCCGCCTGCGCTCGGGCGTCGATCCGGCGGCGCTTCCCTCCGCCCTGATCGGCCAGCCGGTGCCGGCCTTCAGCCTGCCGCCGGTGGCCGGGCTCAGCGCCGACGGCAAGCCGGTGCCCGGCCTCTCCTCGGCGGATCTCAAGGGCGGGGTGACGGTGCTGAACGTCTGGGCCTCGTGGTGCGCCCCCTGCCAGGTGGAGCACCCGATGCTGATGCGGCTCGCCCGCGAGCCGGGTCTCCGCCTCGTGGGCATCGCCTACAAGGACGCGCCGGAGAAGTCCCGCGCCTTCCTGGCCAAGCACGGCCTGCCCTTCCGCGCGGTCGGCGCCGACGAGACCGGCCGCGTCGGCATCGATTTCGGCGTCTACGGTGTCCCTGAGACCTTCATCATCGGGCCGGACGGGGTGATCCGGGACAAGCTCGTCGGCATCGTCACCCCGGAGAATCTGAAGGACGTGCTGGAGAAGATCCGCCGGGCGGGACAGGTCGCCGCGGCGCAGTGAGGAACGGGCCTCAGGCCCCCGCGTCCTTGCGCTCGTGGCGGGTGAGCAGCGGGGTCTGGGCGAGCGCGAACAGCACGGTGATCGGCATGATGCCGAACACCTTGAAGTTCACCCAGAAATCCTCGCTCTGCGTGCGCCAGACCACCTCGTTGAGGACGGCCAGGAAGAGAAAGAACAGCCCCCAGCGGAAGGTGAGCTTGCGCCAGCCCTCCTCGGTGAGCGCGAACATCGAGTCGAGCACCACGGAGAGCAGGGACTTTCCGAAGGCGAGGCCCCCGAGCAGGATCAGCCCGAACAGGGTGTTCACGATGGTCGGCTTGACCATGATGAAGGTCTTGTCCTGCAGGTAGAGCGTCAGCCCGCCGAACACGAGCACGACGACGCCCGAGACCAGCGGCATGATCGGCAGGTGCCGGACCAGCAGGTAGTGGATGGTGAGGGCGATCACCGTGGCGCCCACGAACAGGCCGGTGGCCACGAAGATCTTCTGGTCGGCCGCCACGCCGAAGCGCTCGGCATAGGCGTTGCCGAAGAAGAACACCATCAGCGGCCCCATCTCCAGGGCGAGCTTCAGGAGCGGCGGCAGGTGGCGGCGCGGGGGAACGGATTCGATCTGCATCGACGGTTGATATAGGCTCTGAAGCGTTCGCGCAGGAGGTTGCGCAGAGGTCGCGTCTGTATCGAGGAGGCGGATCGCGGTGTCCATCACCATCGAGAATGCCGAGGCCGAGGCGATCCTGGCCGATCTCGCCGCCCGCACGCGGCGGCCGACCTCGGACCTCCTGCTCGATCTGCTCCGGCGGGAGCAAGCCAAGATGGAGAGTGCGGCCGGACGCGACTCGGCGGAGCGTCTGCGCGCGGATCTCGGTGCGCGCCGACTGGTCGATCCGCGTCCGATCGACGAGATCCTGGCCTGGGACGAGAACGGCCTGCCAGTATGAACGACACGCTCGTGATCGACCCGTCGGTCTTCGTCGCGATCCTGTCGAACGAGCCCGAAGCGGACGCCTTCGCCGCGAAGATCCGGGCACACCCACGCCGCGTGATGTCGGCGCCGGGCTACCTCGAATGTGCGATGGTGGCCAACCGTTGGCAATCGGGCCGCGCCGATCTGGACGCGTGGCTGAGGCGGGAATCCATCGCCATCCGGGCCGTCGACCACGCCCTCGCCGTCCGCGCCGCCGACGCCTTCGCCCGCTACGGCAAGGGCCGGCATCCGGCCGGGCTCAATTTCGGCGACTGCTTCTCCTACGCCCTCGCCAGCGCCCTCGACGCCCCGCTCCTGTTCAAGGGCGAGGACTTCGCCCGGACCGACCTGTGCCGGCCCGGGCCCGAGAACTGACGGGCGCCGGAGGACCGGCGGCCGAGAGGCCCTCAATCCTTCTCCAGCCCGGCGATCGCCCGGGCGAAGTCGCGGGCCGCGAAGGGCTCCAGATCCTCCACGCCCTCGCCGACGCCGATGAAGTGCACGGGCAGGCCGAACTTCGCGGCGAGCGCCACGAGGATGCCGCCCCGCGCCGTGCCGTCGAGCTTGGTCATCACGAGGCCCGAGACGGGTGCCGCCTGCGAGAACAGCTCGACCTGGCTCAGGGCGTTCTGGCCCACCGTGGCGTCGAGCACGAGCAGGGTGGCGTGGGGCGCCTCGGGGTCGAGCTTGCGGATCACGCGGATGACCTTCTCGAGCTCCGCCATCAGCCCGGCCTTGTTCTGGAGGCGGCCGGCGGTGTCGATGAGGAGCACGTCGGTGCCGGCCTCGCGGGCCTGTTTCAGGGCATCGAAAGCGAGGCCCGCCGCGTCCGCGCCCTGCGCGCCGCTGACCACCGGCGTGCCGGTACGCGCGCCCCAGACCTTGAGTTGGTCGATCGCCGCGGCGCGGAAGGTGTCGCCGGCCGCCAGCATCACGCTGCGGCCCTCGCCGCGGAACTTCAGGGAGAGCTTGCCGAGGGTCGTGGTCTTGCCCGCGCCGTTCACGCCCACGCAGAGGATCACGAACGGCTTCTTGGCGCCGTCCACGACGAGGGGATGGGCGACCGGGTCGAGGGCCCGCTCCACCTCCGCGGCCAGGATGGCGCGGACCTCGTCGGGGGAGATGCCCTTCTCGTAGCGGCCCTTGCCCACGGCCTCCGAGATCCGGGTCGCGGTCTCCACGCCGAAATCGGCCTGGATCAGCGCGTCTTCCAGATCCTCCAGGGTCGTGGCGTCGAGCTTGCGCTTGGTGAACAGGCCCGTGACCCGGTCCGACAGGGCCGAGGAGGTCCGCTTCATGCCCGACGTCAGGCGGCTCCACCAGCCGCGCCCCTGGGGCTCCACGACCGGTTCGGGCGCGGCCTCGACCGGTTCGGGCGCGGCCTCCGCGACCGGGGGCTCGACGGCGGGCTCGCGGATCTGCGGACCCGTGTCGGCGGGCTCCGCGCCGCGGTCCGGATCGTCGCCGGCCGTGCCCGCGGGGGGCTCCTCCGGCTCGCCCTCGATCGGCTGCAGGTCGGCGCCCTCGAGCCCGTCGGGCACGGTGTTGCGGGCCGGATCCTCCGGCGCGGGCTCGCCCGGCGGCAGCGGCACGTGGGCCACGTCGTCGGCGGCGGTGGCGAAGTCGGGCCGGCCCTCCGCGGGCGAGGCCGGGCTCTCCGGCGCGGGCTCCGGCGGCCGGTCGTCCTGTGCGGGTTTGCGTCCGAACAGGCGTCCGAACCAGCCCGGCTTGTCCTCGCTCATGGTGAAGCCCCTGAGAAGCGGCGCGCGCTGTCGCGGGCCGCGGAAATGGTCCGTCCTATCGTGGTCGCACGACGATCCCGAAAAACCGGATTCCACTTTCCGGCGTCGTGCTCTAGCCGGGGGGCATGTCCGCCCCGACCCCCATGCCTGACATAGGCGCACGTCTCCTCTACCGCGATGCCCTGCTGCTCGTCATCGACAAGCCGGCGGGATTACCGGTCCATCCCGGCCCGAAAGGCGGCCCGACGCTGACCGACCATCTCGAGGCCTTGCGCTTCGGCCTGCCCCGGCGGCCGGAGGCCGCGCACCGCCTCGACCGCGACACCTCGGGCTGCCTCGCGCTGGGGCGCCACGCCAAGGCGCTGGCGCGGCTGGGCAAGCTGTTCGCCGGTTCCAGCGTCGAGAAGACCTACTGGGCCGTGGTCGAGGGCGGCCCCGAGGCGGATTCGGGCGAGATCGACCTCCCCCTCGCCCGCCGCTCGCCCGATCCGCGCTCGTGGTGGATGAAGGCCGATCCCGCGGGCGACCCGGCTCTCACCCACTGGCGGGTGCTCGGCCGCGACCGGGCGGCCGGCCGGACCTGGCTCGAATTGCGGCCGGTGACCGGGCGCACGCACCAGCTGCGGGTGCATTGCGCCGAATCCGGCTGGCCGATCCTCGGCGATCCGATCTACGGGCCCGGGCCCCGTGACGGCGTGCTGCACCTCCACGCCTGGGCGCTGTCGATCCCGCTCTACCCCAAGCGCGATCCCGTCCGCGCCGAGGCGCCCGCCCCCGGGCACATGCGGGCGGCGCTCGGGGCCTGCGGCTGGAGCGGGTAGCGGTCCCGGTCTCGCCGGGCCGGTGGTTCCAACCCGGGGCTTCGCGCCCCGGGGACCCCCGCCAAAGGGCCTTCAGCCCTTCGGGATCCCACGATCTCAGGCCGCGATCAGCGCGCGTCCGTCATGGCCCGTGATGGCGACCTCGCGGATCTCGCCGGGCCGCGCGTCGAGGCGCACGGGGGTGAAGCCCTCCGTGCGGCCGGTGCCGCCGCGCTCGGCCAGCACCCGGTGCCGGCGCCCGACTTCCCCGTCGAGATGCCGCGCGAGCGCCTGGGCGCCCGCCGCCCGCAGCCGGGCCGCGCGGTCGCGGATCGCTTCCGCCGCGACCGGGGGCATGCGGGCGGCGGGCGTGCCCGGCCGGGCCGAGTAGGGGAAGACGTGCAGATGCGTGAGCCCGCATTCCCCCACGAGGTCGAGGCTGCGCGCGAACTGCGCCTCGGTCTCGGTGGGGAAGCCCGCGATGAGGTCGGCCCCGAACACGGTGTCCGGCCGCAGGCGCCGGATCTCGGCGCAGAAGCGGATCGCGTCGGCGCGGGCATGGCGCCGCTTCATCCGCTTGAGCACGAGGTCGTCGCCCGCCTGGAGCGAGAGGTGGAGATGGGGCATCAGCCGCGCCTCCTCGGCGAAGGCGCGCACCAATTCCGGGTCGGCCTCCACCGAATCGATGGAGGAGAGCCTGAGCCGCGCGAGGTCGGGCACGCCCCTCACGATCGCCCGCACCAGCCCGCCGAGGGACGGGCCGCCGCACTCGCGCCCGTAGGCGGTGAGGTCGACGCCGGTGAGCACCACCTCGCGCCCCCCGTGCTCCACGATGCGGGCGACCTGCGCGACGACGTCCGCCGCCGGCACCGAGCGCGAGCGCCCGCGGCCGAACGGGATGACGCAGAAGGTGCAGCGGTGGTCGCAGCCGTTCTGCACCGGCACGAAGGCGCGGGTGTGGTCCGCCATCCGGGCGATGCGGGTGGCGGGCGCCGCGGTCTCGGCCATCACGTCGGCGACCGCGCGTGTCGGCGCCGCGGCCCAGGAGGCCGGATCGAGCTTCCGCCCGTTCCCGACGAGGCGGGCGACCTCGGGCATCGCGGCGTAGGCGACGGTCTCGACCTGTGCGCCGCAGCCCGTCACCGCGATGCTGGCGCCGGGCCGCTCCCGGTGCAGGCGCCGGATGGCCTTGCGGGCCTGCCGCCCGGCCTCGGCGGTGACCGCGCAGGTGTTCACGATGACGAGATCGCCGGCATGGCTCGCGGCGGCCTCGCGCATTGCCTCCGATTCGACGGTGTTGAGGCGGCAGCCGAAGGTGAGGGTCTCGACGGCCATCAGGCCGCCCCGGCAAACAGCTCCGGCGCGAAGGTGCCCTCCGCCTCCAGGAAGACCGGCCCGGTCATCAGCACGTGGTCGTCGGCGCGCCACTCGACGGAGAGGTCGCCGCCGGGCAGGCTCACGGTCGCCTGCCGGCCGATCATGCGCAGCCGCGAGGCGGCGACCACCGTGGCGCAGGCGGCGGTGCCGCAGGCGAGCGTCAGCCCCGCGCCGCGCTCCCAGACCCGGAGCTTGATCGCCTCGCGGCCCCGCACCTGCGCCACCGAGATGTTGGCGCGCTCGGGGAAGATCGGATGGTTCTCCAGCATCGGGCCGATCCGGGCGAGGTCGAAGCCGTCGGGATCCTGATCGGTGAAGAAGACCGCGTGCGGGTTGCCCATGCTGACGACGCCCGGCGAGTGCAGGATCGGCGCGTCGATCGGCCCGATCTGCAACTCGATCCGGCGGGTGTCGGGGAAGGGCTCGGCGAGCGGGATCTCGTTCCAGGCGAGCCGCGGCTGGCCCATGTCCACCGTGAAGGAGCGGTCGGCCACGCGGCGCACGCCGATGCGGCCCGCCACGGTCTCCAGGACGAGGCGCCCGCCCTCGGCGGGTCGCGCCATGGCCGGGTCGTCGAACATGGCATAGGCCACGCAGCGGGTGCCGTTGCCGCAGGCCCCGGCCTCCGAGCCGTCCGTGTTGTAGATCCGCATGGAGGCGTCGGTGCCCGCGCTCACGGGATCGTGCACCACCATCAACTGATCGAAGCGCGAGGCGGGATCGCCCGCGATCGCCCGCGCCTCGGCGGGCGCGACGCGGATATCCGTGCCGCGCAGGTCGAGCACAACGATGGCGTTGCCGGCCCCGTGCATCTTCAGGAAACGTCGGTTGGCGAGTGCGCTCATGCTCGGGGCGGTGGGGTTCTCTCGGATCGGGGGATGGCCCGGCCTGCGGGACGGCTCTGCTGGGGGCTATATGGCAAACCCGCGCCGGCCGCGCGAGGGGCGATGCCGCGCTGCAACCCTGCCGGCCGCTTTCCCGCGGGACGGCCGCCTTTCGGCGGGGTGCGGCCCGGCCGCTCTCGCAGGGCGCGGGTTTCGTCACTACCTTGGGGCCGCGCCTGCCCGCGCGATGGGGCCGGGCGGGACCCGCGAACCTGCCGGAGCGCTCCCTTGATCCGCCTTCGTCCCACGCTGCTCGCCGGGCTCGCCCTGGCGCTCGCCGGTCCGGCCCGCGCGCAGCAGGCGCCGCCCCCGCCGCCCTCCACCGCCCCCTCCCCGGCGCAGACGGACCCCCTGCCGACCACCACGGCGCCGAACCCGCCGCAGGACCCGAACCGGACGAACGCCCCGCAGCCGGACAAGGCCGTCGCGCCGCCCGCGGCTCCCCCCGCCGATGCCAAGCCCAATGCCACCCCCCCCGCCCCGCCCGCCGATGCGAAGCCGGCGGCGCCGAACGCCGCCGCCGGGCGCCCGACCCTCGTCGAGACCGGGGGCGAGGCGGGCGACGTGGACGAGGTCGCCCTACGGGCCAAGCCCGCGGCGATCCTGCCCGGCAAGGCTAAGTGGGAGGAGGCGGTGCCGGCTCTCCGCCAGAGCTTCGCCCGGATCGAGGCGGAACTCGCCAAGGCCGGCATCGCGCCTGCCGGCCGGCCGATCGCGGTCTTCACCCGCACCGACGACGACGGCTTCCAGTACGAGGCGATGATCCCGGTGGAGAACGCGCCCGAGGCCAGGCCCGAGGCCAAGCCGGAGGGGGAGCTGCGCTTCGGCACCACGCCGAGCGGCAAGGCCCTGCGCTTTGCCCATAACGGGTCCTACGAGGGCATCGACGGCACCTACGAGACGCTGACCGCCTATCTCGATGCCAAGGACATCATGGTCCAGGACCGCTTCATCGAGGAATACGTCACCGACCTGAAGGACGGCGTCGACGACAAGCTCGACGTGAACATCTACGCCCTGGTGCGCTGAGCGCGGCGCGCTGACGCGTCGCCCGCGCGGGCCGGAACCGCGGGGCCGGCCGGCGGATTCGACCCCGCATGGCCCTCCTCCCCCGACACGAGGCTCCCGGGCGCCCGCGCCCGGCCAAGTCCTCCCCGACTTCCTCCCCGAGCCCGGCGCCGGACCTCGTCGCCAAGGCGCTCGCGGTGCACCGGCGCCTCTGCCCGGTCTACGGCTGCCCGATCCCCTATTTCCACGATCTCGACCCGGTGAGCGAGCTCGTCTCCTCGCTCCTCTCCCACCGCACCCGCAACGCCGATTCCGGCCGGGCCTTCAAGCGCCTGCGCGCCCTCTATCCGGACTGGGCCGCGCTGATCGCCGCGCCCGTCCCCGAGATCGAGGCGGCGATCGCGGGCGTCACCTGGCCGGAGCTGAAGGCGCCGCGCATCCGCGACGTGCTCATGGCCGTCGAGGCGCGGGCCGGCACACTCGATCTCGATTTCCTGGCTGGCCTGAACGTCGCCGAGGCCCGCGCCTGGCTGGAGGCGATCCCCGGCATCGGGCCGAAGACGAGCGCGGCGGTGCTCTCCTTCTCCCGCCTGCGCATGCCGGCACTGCCCGTGGACAGCCACCACCACCGCGTCGCCCAGCGCCTCGGCCTGATCGGCCCGCGCGTCGATGTCGGGCCGGCCCACGTGCTGCTGCGGGCGCAACTGCCCGAGGATTGGAGCGCGCAGGATCTCTACGACAATCACGAGGTCCTGATGCTGCACGGGCAGCGGGTCTGCCACCACCGCAACCCGGCCTGCGGCGCCTGCGTGCTCGCCGATATCTGCCCGAGCGCGCGGACGACATCTGGGTAGAGGCGCGCGCGCTCCGCCGAACCGGCGTCGCCGTCGGCGGCGCGCGCAAGCTTGACCCCGCCCGCGCCGGCGGTTCAGAAGCCGGATCCCGTCGGCGTGGCGGGCCTGACTGGCGGGGTAGGCGCGCGATGGTCGCGTTCAAGGAACTGGTGTTTTCCGGCGTCCAGCCGACCGGGAACCTGCATCTCGGCAACTATCTCGGCGCCATCAAGCGCTTCGTGGAGATGCAGGCGCGGCCCGCGCAATGCCTCTACTGCGTGGTGGACCTGCACGCGATCACCCTGTGGCAGGACCCCGAGGCGCTGCGCGGCCAGATCCGCGAGGTCACGGCCGCGTTCCTCGCCGCCGGCATCGACCCGAGGACGAGCATCGTGTTCAACCAGAGCCAGGTGCCCCAGCACGCCGAACTGGCCTGGATCTTCAACTGCGTGGCGCGGCTCGGCTGGCTCAACCGCATGACCCAGTTCAAGGACAAGGCCGGCAAGGACCGCGAGAACGCCTCCGTCGGTCTCTACGACTATCCCGTGCTGATGGCCGCCGACATCCTGGCCTACCGCGCCACGCACGTGCCGGTGGGCGAGGACCAGAAGCAGCACCTGGAGTTGACCCGCGACATCGCGCAGAAGTTCAACACGGATTTCGGCTCCTCCATCGCCGCCCACGGCCACGGCGAGGCCTTCTTCCCGGTGACCGAGCCGCTGATCGGCGGACCGGCCGCTCGCGTGATGTCGCTCCGCGACGGCTCGAAGAAGATGTCGAAGTCGGACGCCTCCGACAACTCACGCATCAACCTCACCGACGATGCGGACCTGATCGCGCAGAAGGTGCGCAAGGCCAAGACCGATCCCGACGCCCTCCCCTCTGAGACGGAGGGTCTCAAGGGCCGGCCTGAGGCCGACAACCTGGTGGGTATCTTCGCCGCGCTCTCCGAGACCACCCGCGAGGCGGTGCTCGCCGAGTACGGCGGCGCGCAGTTCTCGGCCTTCAAGGGGGCGCTGGTGGATCTCGCCGTGGAGAAGCTCGCGCCCATCAACGCCGAGATGAAGCGGCTGACCGCCGATCCCGGCCATATCGACGCGGTGCTGGCCGACGGCGCGGCGCGGGCCGAGGCCATCGCCGCCCCGACGCTCGACGCGGTGAAGGACATCGTCGGCTTCGTCCGGCGCGGGCCCCGGCTCGCCGCGGTCTGAGATGCCCGCCGGGGCGGCCTTCGCCTGCCTCGGCGAGTGCATGGTGGAACTGCGCGCGCGGCCCGACGGGCTCCTGTCGCGGGCCTTCGGCGGCGACACCCTGAACACCGCCCTCTACCTCGCCCGGCTCGGCGTCGGCGTGGACTACGTCACCGCGCTCGGCGACGACGACCTCAGCGGGGAGATGCTCGCCGCCTGGGCGGCGGAGGGCATCGGCACGGCCCATGTCCGGCGGGTGCCGGGGCGGCTCCCCGGCCTCTACCTCATCGAGACGGACGGGCGCGGCGAGCGGCGCTTCCTGCACTGGCGCGAGGCCGCGCCCGTGCGCCGGCTCTTCGATCCGGACGAGGCCGACGCGACCGAGGCGGCGCTGGCGCAGTCCCAGCGCGTCTACCTCTCCGGGATCACCCTCTCGCTGTTCGCTCCCCCGGCGCGCGCCCGCCTCGTCGCCACCCTCACGCGCCTGCGCGCGGCCGGCGGCCACGTGGTCTTCGATACCAATTACCGGCCCCGCGGCTGGCCCGACCCAGCCGAGGCGTGGTCGGCCTTCGCGGAGGTCATCGCCCTCAGCCACACCGTCTTCGCGAGCGTCGAGGACATGGCGCACCTGACCGGTGAGGCCGCGCCCGAAGCCATCCTCGCCCGGCTCGACGGGGCGGGCGTCGCGGAGGCGGTGGTCAAGCTCGACCGGCCCGCCTGTCTCGTCCGGCACGGCGGATGCACGGAAGCCGTGCCCGCGGCGGAGGTCGCGCCGGTCCTCGATACCACGGCGGCCGGGGACAGTTTCGCGGCGGGCTACCTCGCCGCGCGCCTCGCCGGCCGCGATCCGCCTGCGGCGGCCCGCGCCGGGCATCGCCTCGCGGGCGCGGTGGTGCGCCATCCCGGCGCGATCATCCCGCGCGCGGCGATGCCCGCGCCGGAGGATCCGGCCTGAGGGGCTTTTGTCTCCTTCCCCTTGCGACTGCTGGATTCACACATCTGGACGCAGAGGCGAAGATGTCTCCGCGCGCCCTCCCCCCTGTGCGGGGGAGGGTGCCGAGCGAAGCGAGGCGGGCGAGGGGAACCCGGCCGCCGAGAGAGGCCCGGCGTCGATGCCGAGCGCCGTCCTGCACCGTCGCTCCCCTCTCCCGACCCCCTTCGGGGGCCACCCTCCCCCGCAGAGGGGGGAGGGAGCGGGGTGGCGAACAGAACAGGCGCGGCCACCTGAAGTCTCAGGCCTCGCCGCGGGCCACCAGGGCCTCGTACTCGGCGACCTCCAGCTTGCCTTCCTTGGCGACCCGGGCCTTGTCCGCGTCGCTGATGACGTCGCCCGCGAGGTCGAGGCGCTTCCAGGCGGCGAGCGGGGTCTCGCGGCCCTCGCGCGGTACGTACTTGTTCTGCTCCAGGCGCTTGTACTTGTGAATGTAGCGCGGGCAGTTGATCCAGATCTTCGTCACGTCGACGCGCACGAGGTACTTCGCCTCGGGGTATTCGGCCATCAGCGGGTCGTCGCGCAGGAAGGTGGCGTTGCCCTGCACGCGGATGCGGTGCGGCGTCTCGAAATCGATGAACAGGAGGCCGACCTTGGCCTGCCCCGCGATGTTGCCCATCGAGTAGAACATGCCGTTGCCGTCGTAGCCGGGGAAGGCGAGCGTCCTCGCGTCCACCACCTTCACGAGGCCGGTCGGGCCGCCCTTGTAGGAGACGGTGGGCATGCCGTCCGGATCGACGGTGGAGAGGAAGAACATGTCGCGGCTCGCGATGAAGGCCGCTTCCTCGTCCTGGATGGTCTCGTGCACCCAGTCGGTGTCGAGGCGGTTCGCCAGCTTGACCGTGCCGTATTCTTCCTGGAGCGCGCGGTGCGCCTCCGTGTAGAGCGAAGCCATGGACATCTCCTCGAAGACCCTCTTCCGGGGCCGCGGGAGACGCTTAGACCAGGGTGCCCGGACGAGAAAGGCCGGCCCCGCTTGGCGGAGCCGGCCCGGCCTTCGATCCGACAAGATCAGTTCTTGGTCTTGTCGACGAGCGCCTTCTCGGAGATCCACGGCATCATGCCGCGGAGCTTGGCGCCGACCTCCTCGATCGGGTGGGCGGCGAGCTTGGCGCGGGTGGCCTTGAACGAGGTCTGGTTGACCCGGTTCTCCAGCATCCAGTTGCGGGTGAAGATGCCCGACTGGATGTCGTTGAGCACGCGCTTCATCTCGGCCTTCGTCTCCGGCGTGACGATGCGCGGGCCGGTGACGTACTCGCCGTACTCGGCGGTGTTCGAGATCGAGTAGTTCATGTTGGCGATGCCGCCCTCGTAGATGAGGTCGACGATCAGCTTCACCTCGTGCAGGCACTCGAAATAGGCCATCTCGGGGGCGTAGCCCGCCTCGACCAGGGTCTCGAAGCCGGCCTTGATCAGCTCCACGAGGCCGCCGCAGAGCACGGCCTGCTCGCCGAAGAGGTCGGTCTCGCACTCCTCCTTGAAGGTGGTCTCGATGATGCCGGCGCGACCGCCGCCATTGGCCGAGGCGTAGGAGAGGGCGAGATCGTGGGCGTTGCCGGTGGCGTCCTGCGCGATGGCGATGAGGGTCGGCACGCCGCCGCCCTTCAGGTACTCGCCGCGCACGGTGTGGCCGGGGCCCTTCGGGGCGACCATGAGCACGTCGAGGTCGGCGCGGGGCTCGATCAGGTTGAAGTGCACGTTGAGGCCGTGGGCGAACAGGAGGGCTGCGCCCTCCTTCATGTTGGCGGCGAGCGACTCCTTGTAGATGTCGCCCTGTAATTCGTCGGGGGTGAGCATCATCACCACGTCGCCCCACTTGGCGGCGTCGGCGACGTTCATGACCTTGAAGCCCTGGCCCTCCGCCTTCTTGGCGGTGGCCGAGCCCTCGCGCAGCGCGATGACGATGTCCTTGACGCCCGAGTCGCGCAGGTTGAGCGCGTGGGCGTGGCCCTGGCTGCCGTAGCCGACGATGACGACCTTCTTGCCCTTGATCAGGTTCAGGTCGGCGTCGCGATCGTAGTAGACACGCATGGTCGTAGTCCTCTCTTCGGGTTGGTGCTGCGGGTTCAGGCGGGCTGGCCGTACAGGGCCAGGAACTGCGCGACGGCGCGGGCCGCGTCGCGCCGGATCGCGCCGGCGTCGAGGGGGATCGCGTCGCCCAGCAGAAGGCGGATCTGGATGTCGCGGCCGACGAGGCCGAAGAAGGTCCGGAAGGCGGTCTCCGGGTCGTCGAAGGCGAGGAGCCCCGCCGCGCGGCCCGCCTCCAGCACGGGCTTCACCCGCGCGCCGATGGCGAAGCGCCCGTTGGCGAGCACGATGCCGCCGAGATTGCTCTTGCCCGAGCCCGCATGGCCGATGGCGATGCGGTTGAGGGCGACCGAGGTCGGGCTGGTGACCACGGCGAGCCAGCTCGCGGCGAAATCCTGGAGGGTCTCCCGCAGGGTCGCGGCGTCGAGCACGTCGACCGCCTCGCGCGCGGCGTGGACCCGCGAGGCCTGCCAGCGCACGGTCGCGGTGAGCAGGCCGTCGCGGTCGCCGAACCACTTGTAGAGCGATTCCTTCGAGCAGCTGGCGCGGCGGGCCACCGCGTCCATGGTGAACGGGTCGCCGCCCTCCACCATCAGCGCCAGCACGGCGTCGAGCACCGCCTGCTGGCGGGCCGAGGGCGCGTCGGACGGCGCTTCGGGAGGCGCGTCGCGGCTTATGGCGGGGGCTGGCTGCATCGCTGCCTTGGCAGTACCGTACGGTACGGTACGCCTCCGTTAAGCTGATTCGCCCTGTCCCGCAAGCGCCGTCGCCGACAGGCGGCGGCGAATGTCGGCCCCGCCCCGCGGCCTCAGCGGGGCAGGTCGAGCCCCTCGCGGGCGAAGACCGTCCGCACCGCGGGGCGCTCGGCCATGGCGCGGGCATGGGCGGTCCAGGCGGGGAAGCGCTCGGCCATGTCGAACCGGCAGACCGGGCCGCGGCCCCAGATCCAGAACAGGAGCAGGTAGGGATCCACCACGCCGTAGCGGCCGGCCACCGCCCAGCCGCCGTTCGAGAGCCGCACCTCGGTCATGGTGCAGAGGTCGCCGAAGGTGTCGAGGGCCTTGGCCTTGAGGCCCGGAAAGGCCCCCTCCTCCGCGGTGTAGCGCTCCGGCCGGCGGATATGGGCGTAGGTCGGATGGTGGTTGATGGAGAGCCAGCACAGCCACTCGTCGGCCACCGCCTGGTCGCGCGGATCCTCCGGCCAGAGCCCGGCCGCGGGGTGCAGCCGCGCCACGTGGCGCAGGATCGCCGTGTTCTCGGTGAGCACCCAGTCGCCGGTCACCAGCGCCGGCACCCGCCCGCGCTCGTTCACCGCGAGGTAGCGGGCCGAGCGCTGGTCCCCGGCCGCGAGGTCGAGGCGCGCCGTCTCGTAGGCCGCGCCCGTCTCCTCCAGGGCGATGTGCGAGGCCAGCGAGCAGGCGCCGGGGGCGTAGTAGAGGGTGGGCGTGGTCATGACGGCTCCTCACCGATCTCGTGCTTCGTTCAGAGGCCCAGAAGCTTCGCGACTTGGTAACGGACCTCTATGATCCGGCGGGAGCAGGACTTTCGTCGGCCAAGGGTCCGTGTTGCTCGTGATCGGACAGACGATCGCCCGGCGCGTCGCCGTGTGCATGAGCGGTTCGGAAATGACGATCGCCGGGCGGCGTCCATCCTGCTCAGTGCCACGCACCGGACCGAGTTCGACCAGGATCAGATCACCGGGCAGCAACGCGGACTCAGCGAGGATCATCGTCATCGATGATCTCGGAACCCCGGTCCGGACCCCAGTCGATGGTCGGCGGCGCGAAGTCCGGACCGAGCCGGCGCATCTCGGCGACCATCTCCTCCAGGGTGTAGACCGGAGCGCCGTCGACATAACGGCGCCCGTTCCATGGCTGTGACAGAGGCTCGCCTGCATCCCTCGGCGCGGAGCGGGCGTGCGTCTTCGCGACCACCTCCACCGTCTCTCCTTCGCGGATGCCGAGTTCCTCGGCTTCCGCGGCGGTCAGCTTCACGACGAGGTCTTCGCCCCAGCGGACGACTTTGGCTTCCATCGCAGCCGGCCTCCCGGAACCGGGCGGCGCCTTCCCGGCGCCGCCGCCGATCCTACAGCCGTTCGGCGCCCCGGCCCATCGCCGCGATGCCGGTGCGGCAGATCTCCACGAGGCCGATCGCGGTCATCAGGCCCACGAAGCGGTCGATCTCCTCGGTGGTGCCGGTCAGTTCGAACACGAAGGAGTTGAGCGTGGCGTCCAGCGTCTTGGCGCCGAAGGCGGCGGCGAGGCGCAGGGCCTCGCCCCGGTGCTCGCCCCGGCCCGCCACCTTCACGAGGCAGATCTCGCGCTCGATGGCGTTACCCTGGAGCGTCAGGTCCACCACCCGGTGCACCGGCACGAGCCGGTCGAGCTGCGCCTTGATCTGCTCGATCACCGCGTCCGTGCCCGTGGTCACGATGGTGATGCGCGAGAGGTGGCGGGTCTCCTCGGTCTCGGAGACCGTGAGGCTCTCGATGTTGTAGCCGCGCCCCGAGAACATGCCGGAGATGCGCGCCAGCACGCCCGGCTCGTTGTCCACGATCACGGCGAGCGTGTGCCGGTTGACCGCTTCGACCCGGACCGGATCGGGATAGTGGGTGTTCATCGCGTTCATCGCCTCGCTCGTCTCCCGTTCTGATCTATAGCGCGCGGCCGAGGGCCCCGCATTCCCGCCCGGTGCCCTCGCCTGGACCGGCTCCGGGCCGCGTGATATCCGCGCCGCCCATGACTCCCCGACAGCGCGCCCTCGACGCCGTGACCCCGCGCGGACGCCTGGGCGTCGAGCTCGGCCCCCTCAACCGGCCGCTGATCCGGCGCGAGGACGGCGAGGTGCTCTACGCCGACCACCGCTCCACCGGGGACCTGCGCCGGAAATACGCGGACCACGACCACGTCTCGGGCCCCGACGCCGCGCCCATCGTCGAGGTCGACCTCGTCCTCGAACACCAGAGCCTCGCCGAGGCGCTGGGGCCGCGCGCGCCCGTGGACTACATCGTGGCGAGCCACGTCATGGAGCACATCGCCGATCCCGTCGGCTGGCTCAACGACCTCGCCGCCGTGCTGCGCGAGGACGGGGTCGTGTTCCTCGCGGTGCCCGACAAGCGCTTCACCTTCGATTTCCGCCGTCCCACCTCGACGGCGGCCGATCTCGTCGCCCACCATCTCGCCGCGGCGCGGGTGCCGAGCCCGGCCCAGGTCTTCGCGCATGTGGGGCTCGCCGCCACGGTCGATGCCGGCGCGATCTGGGCCGGGCGGGGACACGACCCGCGGCCGATGTTCCCCGACCAGCTCGCCAACGCCCTCCGCCACGCCCGGGGCGTGGCCGAGGCCGGGCATTATTTCGACGTGCACTGCACGGTCTACACGCCGGTGAGCTTCCTCGCCGTGTTCCGCGACCTGATCGAACTCGGGCTGGTCCCCTTCGAGATCGCCCGCATCGATCCGACCGCGCACCGCACGGTCGAGTTCTTCGTCACCCTGCGCAAGCGCGCGGATGCGAGCCCCGCCGAGCGCGCGGCCGCGACCCCGCGTCTCGACCCGGGACCGCACCATGACCTGCCGCCGGCACGCGGCCTCGGGCGGCGCCTCGCCCTGGCGCTGCGGATGCTGCGCACGGGCAGCATCCGCTGAGCTGAGAGGGCCGGGCACGGCCGGACCTCCTCTGTCGGACGGGGTTCAGACCAGCATCTTGCCCTCTTCCGAGATGACGTCGCCGAGCTCGACCCCGGTCTCGCCGAGATAGTCGGAGAGCAGCATCTCGTTGTGGGCCTTGCCCGAGGGGATCATCGGGAAGCAGTTCTCGGTCTTGTCGACCACGCAATCGAAGATCACCGGCCCGTCATAGGCCAGCATCTCGGCGATGGCCGCGTCGAGTTCGCCCGGCTTCTCGCAACGCATGCCCTTGGCGCCGTAGGCCTCGGCGAGCTTCACGAAGTCCGGCAGGCTCTCCGAGTAGCTCTGCGAGTAGCGCGAACCGTGCAGCAGCTCCTGCCACTGGCGCACCATGCCCATGTACTCGTTGTTGAGGATGAAGATCTTCACCGGCAGCCGGTACTGCACCGCCGTCGACATCTCCTGCATGTTCATCAGGATCGAGGCCTCGCCCGCGATGTCGATGACGAGGCCGTCCGGATGGGCGAGCTGCGTGCCGATGGCGGCGGGCAGGCCGTAGCCCATGGTGCCGAGGCCGCCCGACGTCATCCAGCGGTTCGGCTCCTCGAACTTGAAGTACTGGGCCGCCCACATCTGGTGCTGGCCGACCTCCGTCGTGATGTAGGTCTCGCGGTTCTTGCAGGCCTCGTAGAGGCGCTGCACGGCGTATTGCGGCTTGATGATCGTGCCCGACGGCCAGTAGGCGAGGCACTCGCGCGCCCGCCAGGTGGCGATCTTCGAGAACCAGCCCTCGAGGTTGCTCCTGTCGGGGCGCGACGGCAGGGCGCGCCACGCCGCCAGCATGTCGGCGAGCACGGCGGCGCAGTCGCCGACGATGCCGACATCGACCTTCACGACCTTGTTGATCGAGGAGGCGTCCACGTCGATGTGGATCTTCTTCGAGAAGGGCGAGAAGGCGTCGAGCCGGCCGGTGATGCGGTCGTCGAAGCGGGCGCCGACGCAGATCATCACGTCGCACTCGTGCATCGCGAGGTTGGCCTCGTAGGTCCCGTGCATGCCGAGCATGCCGAGGAACTTGTCGTCGGAGGCTGGGAAGGCGCCGAGCCCCATCAGGGTCGAGGTGACGGGAAAGCCCGTCTCGGCCGCGAGTTCCCGCAGCAGGCGCGAGGCCTCGGGGCCCGAGTTGATGACGCCGCCGCCGGTGTAGAGGACGGGCCGGCGCGCGCTGGCCATCAGCTCCACGGCCGCGCGGATGCGCTCGGCGTCGCCCTTCACGGCAGGCCGGTAGGTCTTGTGCTCGGACGAGGTGGGGCGCTCGTAGAGGCCGGTGGCGAACTGGATGTCCTTGGGCAGGTCGACGACGACCGGGCCGGGCCGGCCGTTGGCGGCCACGTAGAACGCCTCGTGCAGGATGCGCGGCAGGTCCGCGATCGATTTCACGAGGTAGTTGTGCTTCGTGCAGTGCCGGGTGATGCCGACCGTGTCGCATTCCTGGAACGCGTCGGTGCCGATGAGATGCGTGGGCACCTGCCCCGTGATGCAGACCAGCGGGATCGAGTCCAGCATCGCGTCGGTCAGCCCGGTGACGATGTTGGTGGCGCCGGGGCCCGAGGTGACGAGGACGCAGCCGACCTTGCCGGAGGAGCGCGCGTAGCCCTCTGCGGCGTGGACGGCGCCCTGCTCGTGGCGCACCAGCACGTGCTTGACCGCGTTCTGGTGGAAGAGCGCGTCGTAGATCGGAAGCACGGCGCCGCCCGGATAGCCGAACAGCGTGTCCACGCCCTGATCCTGGAAAGCCCGGATGACCATCTCGGCCCCGGTCATGACCTCGCCGCCCATCGTCTCCTCCTCGTCTCGTCTCGCGTGTCTCGGGAACTTCGGTGCCGGGGCGTCAAGCAACAAAAAAGGGCCCCTGTCGGGACCCTGCATGCGCCACCGCCCGGATCGCGGCCTAGTTCAAGGCCGCCCCGTCAGTGGCGCTTCCGCTACAATAAGAACCGTGCGCATCGCCGCCTGATCCGGGACCGTTCCGTCAGGGATCCACCGGAACGGGAGACCTGCCTGAGAGTGCCGGGCGTGATAGCGGAGCCCGCGCACCCGGTCAACGGGCTGGAGACCAGATGGTCACGAAATCGTCGTGTCCGGCGCGGGGTCCGGTGCTTGGGCCGGCGCACAGGCCGGCGGCGGCCGCCGCCGCACCCAGCCGCTCGCCGCGTCGTAGGCCGCGCCGAGCTGGAGGCAGGCCAGCTCGCCGTGGTTGCGGCCCACGATCTGCACGCCCGTGGGCAGGCCGCCGGGTCCGAAGCCCGCGGGCACGGAGAGGGAGGGCAGCCCCGACATGGTGATCGGCACCACCGTCTCCATCCAGCGGTGATAGGTGTCCATGGGCCGCCCGCCGACGGTCTCGGGCCACCGCAGTCCGATGGCGAAGGGGAAGACCTGGGCGCTCGGCGCGACGAGGACGGGGTGGCGCTCCATGAAGGCGGCGAGCGTCCGGTACCAGCGGGTCCGCCCCTGCTGGGCGGCGGTGACCTGATCGGCGCTGAGCGCGAGGCCGCGCTCGACCTCCCAGACCGCCTCGGGCTTCATCCGGGCGCGCTTGGCCGGGTCGTCGTAGAGGGGGCGCAGGCTGGCGACGTTCATCCAGGCGCGCAGGGTCAGCCAGTCCTGCCACAGGGCCTCGTAGTCGAAGGCCGGGCAGGCCGCCTCCACCGTGCAGCCGACGGCCTCGAAGGTCCTGAGCGCCGCGCGGCCCGTCTCCAGCACGCCCGGCTCGAAGGGCAGGTGCCCGTCGAGGTCGCCGAGCCACGCGATCCGCGTGCCATCGAAGTCCCGCTCCAGCCCTTGCGCGAAGACCGCCGGATCCTCGTGGTTGGAGAAGGGCGCGCGCGGGTCGTAGCCCGCCTGGACGGAGAGCATCAGGCCGATATCGGCCGGGGACCGGCCGATCGCCCCGGAGACGCCGAGCCCCGGGCAGAACGCTTCCGTGCTCTCGGCCGGGATGCGGCCGTAGCTCGTGCGCAGGCCGAACAGGTTGTTGAAGGCGGCCGGGTTGCGCAGCGAGCCGCCGTTGTCGCTGCCGTCGGCCACGGGCTGCATCCGCAGCGCCACCGCCACGGCCGCGCCGCCGCTGGACCCGCCCGCGCTGCGGCCCGGGTCGTAGGCGTTTCCGGTGGCCCCGTAGACCGGGTTGAAGCTGTGCGAGCCGAGGCTGAATTCCGGGGTGTTGGTGCGGCCGATGAAGATCGCGCCGGCCGCCCGCAGCCGCTCCACCATGATCGAGTCCGTCTGGGCGATCCGGTCGCGGAAGATCGGCGAGCCCTGCGTGTGGGGCAGCCCGCGGCAGGGATCGAGGTCCTTCACCGCCAGCGGGAAGCCGTGGAGCGGCCCCTGGCTCTCGCCGCGGGCGAGCGCCGCGTCGCGCCGGTCGGCCTCGGCGAGGAGGCCGGCGCGCGGCTGCAGGGCGACGACCGCGTTCACGGCCGGGTTCAGCCGCTCGATCCGGTCGAGATAGGCCTCCATGACCGCGCGGCAGGAGACCGCGCGCGCGTGGATCGCCCGCGTCAGGGCGACGGCGCCGAGATCGGTCGGGGTGTCTGCGTCCCGCATGGGCGGCTCCTGTCGCGGGGCCCGCGCGCCGCGCGTCTAGCGCGAGCCCGCGTGCCAGGTGGAGGCGTGATAGACGAAGCGCCCGCCCTCGCTCGCCAGGGCGGCGAGCCCGTTGAGGGCGGGATCGTGCACGGTGATCACGCTCGTGGGGATGGTCCTCATCATCGCGGCGAAGGGGGCCTTGTCCTCGAAGGCCGCGCGGAAATCCCCCTCCTCCAGCACCCGCAGGATGCGCGGGGCGATGCCGCCGCCGATATAGACGCCGCCCGTGGCCAGGAACGTGAGGGCGAGGTTGCCGCAGACGCGTCCGAGCAGGCGCCCGAACAGGGCGAGCGCCTCGGCCGCGTGCGGGTCCTCCGCCTTCAGGCCGGCCTCGGTGACCGCGGCCGGATCGAGGGGCTCGGCGGGGACGCCGGTGCGGACGTGGCGCAGGGCGGCGTGCAGGCGGGCGAGGCCGGGGCCCGACAGCACCGTCTCCACGGTGATGCGGCCCTCCGCGCGCTCCAGGACGTGCCAGACCCGCTCCTCGTCGGCATCCATGGGGCCGAGATCGGTGTGGCCGGCCTCCGTCGAGACGATGGCGCAGTGGTCGCCGTAGGGCACCAGGGCCGCCGCGCCGAAGCCGGTGCCGGGGCCGAGGACCACGCGGGCGCCCGCCGGGGGCTCGGCCGGCGCGTCGAGGCGGGGGCCGACCGGGGTGAGTTCGGTGGGCCGGATGCCCGCGGCACCGGCCGCCACCGGCACGTAATCGTTGACCACGACGGCGCTCGACAGGCCGAAATCGGCCGCGATGCGCTTCGGGGCCACGAGCCAGTGGGCGTTGGTGAGCTGGATCTCGGGCCCGTCGACCCGCCCGGCGATGGCGAGGATGGCCGAGCGCGGCGCCGGCCCGCCCCCCTCCCCGGCCGCGGCCTTGGCGAGGGCGGTGCGGATCGCGCTCGACGGGTCGGGATGGCCTCCGGTCGGCTCGTGCGACAGGACCTTGGGGGCCGCCCCCCGCTCCGGCACCACCGCGAAGCGCGCGTTGGTGCCGCCGATGTCGCCGACGAGGACCGGGAACTCGAACATGCTGGACGCTTCTCCTCAGGGCGGGGCGCGGCGGGGACCGCTTGTCCGACGTCGCCGCCGGGAGCATGCCGCCGTCCGCGCGAAAAAGCAGCCCGCTCCGGGCCCTCAGGCCGCGGGCAGCGCGTCCGGATCGATCGGGGCGCCGTCGGCCCAGGCGCGCAGGAGGTCGCGCACCGCCGCCGGATCGGCGAGGCGCCGGGCCGCCTCCGTCTCGCCGGGGCCGACCCGGACGGCGACGCCGCCGTCGGCGTTGACGGAGCCGAAGGCGAGCTCGTCCGTGCGGTCGTCCCCGAGGAAGACCGGGCGCCGCCCGGCATAGGGCGGCGCTTCGAGGAAGGCGCGGATGGCGTGGGCCTTGGTGGCCGAGGCCGGCACGATCTCGCCCACCGCCTTGCCGAGCTGCAGGCGGTAATCCGCGCCCAGGGCGGCGGCGGCGGCCTTCACCGCGCTCTCGGCGCGGGCGGCGTCCTCCGGGTTGGCCAGCCGCCAGTGCACGGCCACCGAGGCGCCCTTGTCCTCGATCAGCACCGCGTCGAGGGCGGCCACGGCGGCCCGGAGCCGGGGCACCTCGGCGCGCAGATCCGGATGGTCCTCCGGCCGCCCGCCGGCCCGGACCCCGTCCACCCGGCGCTCGACCCCGTGCAGGCCGGCGACGTCGAAGCGGGCGGGGCTCAGGAAATCGTCGATCACCTCCACCGGCCGGCCGGTGACGATGGCCAGCGCCCCGTCGAGGCGGGCGCGCAGGCGCTCCAAGACGGGAACGAGATCGGGATCCACCTGCACGGCATCCGGCCGCGGCGCGATCTCGACGAGGGTGCCGTCGAAATCGAGGAACAGGGCGATGCTCACCGCGCGCTCTCCGGCCTGTGGGCTTCGAGGGGACGAGCGGGGCTAGCACGCGCGCGGAACGCCCGCAAACCCGGCGGGCGGCGCGGCCCTTCCGCGGGACGGTCTCGCCAGCGCGGTCCCTCCGCTATACCTCGGCCCGGACAGGACCCGGCTCGCCCGCCGGGTCGGCCCACGGAGAGATGGACGATGGGGGATCACGCGGATCCGGCCGCCCTGGGCTTCTGCCCGACGCGGCTCGCGCGCATCGACGGCTGGATGCGCCAGCTCGTGGAGAGCGGACGGCTCGCCGGCCTCTCGGTGAACGTGATGCGGCGCGGGCAGATCGCCTTCAGCGCCGCCCACGGCCTCGCCGACCTCGCCCGGAAGACGCCGTTCTCCGGCGACACGGTGACCCGCATCTACTCGATGACGAAGCCGCTGACCTCGGTGGCGGTGATGCAGCTCTACGAGGAGGGCCGCTTCCAGCTCGACGATCCGGTGGCGCGCTTCCTGCCGGAATTCTCAGGCATGCAGGTGGCCACCGGCGGCAACCGGGCGAAGATCGAGACGGAGCCGGCGCGGCGCGGCATCAGCGTGCGCGACCTCCTCACCCACACGGCGGGCCTCACCTACGGCTTCATGGACGCCACCCTCGTCGACGCCCTCTACCGGGCGAAGGGGGCGGATTTCCTGAGGCCCGATTCGAGCCTCGCCGAGGTGACGCGGATCGTGGCCGGCCTGCCCCTCCTCGCCCAGCCGGGGGCGGCCTGGAACTACAGCGTGGCCACCGACGTGCTCGGGCGCCTCGTGGAGGTGGTCTCGGGGACGCCCTTCGCCGACTACCTGCGCGAGCGGGTGATCCGGCCCCTCGGCATGACCGACACCGATTTCCACGTGCGGCCCGAGAATATGGAGCGCTTCGCCGCCTGCTACATCTACGATGCCGAGCGCCGGCTGAAGCTCTACGACGACGCCCGCGCGACCGTGTTCGCCAAGCCGCCCGCCATCGCCTCGGGCGGCGGCGGCCTCGTCTCCACGGCGGCCGACTACCTGCGCTTCTGCCGCTTCGTCCTGAACCGGGGCGAGCTCGACGGGGTGCGGCTGCTCGGCCGCAAGACCTTGGACCTGATGCTGACGAACCACCTGCGCGGCGACCTTGCCGCCCTGGGCACCCCGCGCTTCGCCGAGACCTCCTACGACGGGATCGGCTTCGGGCTCGGCTTCTCGGTGATGCTCGATCCGGCCCGCGCGCAGATCATGGGGAGCCCCGGCGAGGTGGCCTGGGGCGGCCTCGCCTCGACGGCGTTCTGGATCGACCCGGCCGAGGACCTCGCCGTGGTCCTGCTCACCCAGCTCATCCCCTCCTCGGCCCTGCCGATCCGCAAGGAACTCCGGGTGATGACCTACGCCGCGCTGGTGGATTGAGGGGGCGCCTCAGCGCCGCCCGCCGAACCCGATATCGGCCGCCACCGCCGCGAGGCGTTCCGGGGCGCGCTCCTTGCGCTCGCTGTAGCGGTCGACGAGGTAGTCGGCCCGGCCCCGGGTGAGCAGGGTGAACTTCATCAGTTCCTCGCAGACATCGACCACCCGGTCGTAGAGCGGCCCCGCCTTCATCCGGCCGCCCTCGTCGAACTCCCGGTAGGCCATCGGCACCGAGGACTGGTTCGGGATGGTCACCATCCGCATCCAGCGCCCGAGCACGCGCAGGGCGTTCACCGCGTTGAAGCTCTGCGAGCCGCCCGAGACCTGCATCACCGCGAGCGTCCGCCCCTGCGTCGGGCGCACCGAGCCCTCGCTCAGGGGCAGCCAGTCGATCTGGCTCTTCATCACCCCCGTCAGGTTGCCGTGCCGCTCAGGGCTGACCCAGACCTGCCCCTCCGACCACAGCGAGAGCGCCCGCAACGCCTGCACCTTCGGGTGGTCGGCGGCCGCATCGTCCGGCAGCGGCAGGCCGTGGGCGTGGAAGATCCGCACCTCGCCGCCCATCGCCTCCAGCAGGCGCGCCGCCTCGTAGGCCAGGAAGCGGCTGAAGGACCGCTCGCGGAGGGACCCGTAGAGGATGAGGAAGCGCGGCGGGTGCGCGAACGGCGCCGACGCCTCCACCCGCTCGGGGGTCGGCGCCTCGAAATGCGCCTCGGAGAGGCTCGGCATCCCGTCGGCGAAGGGCTGCTGGGGCTTGTCCACGCGGCGATCATCCCATACGTTTCAACAAACGTTGGATTGATGGATCAATCATGGACGAACGGCAAGCCCTCGCCGCCTTCGCCGCGCTCGGGCAGGAGCACCGGCTCCGGGTGGTGCGCGCCCTCGTCACCGCCGGGCCGGACGGCCTCGCCGCCGGCGCGCTCGCGAGCGAGGTCGGGGTCGCGAGCACCAACCTGTCCTTCCACCTGAAGGAGCTCTCCCGTGCCGGGCTGATCGCGTCCCGGCGCGAGGGCAAGTCGGTCATCTACAGCGCCGCCTATGCCGGCCTGTCGGACCTGATCGCCTTCCTGATGCGCGACTGCTGCGGGGGACGGCCGGAGGTCTGCGCCCCCGCCGTCGCCGCGCTCGCCGCCTGCGATTGCCCCACCGGAGACACCGCCCATGCCTGAGGCGTTCGACGTCGTCGTCTACCACAATCCCGCCTGCGGCACGTCCCGCAACACCCTGGCGATGATCCGCAACGCCGGCGTCGAGCCGCATGTCATCGAGTATCTCAAGACGCCCCCGAGCCGGTCGCTCATCAGGCAGTTGCTCGCCCGCGCCGGCCTCACGGTGCGCGCGGTGCTGCGCGAGACGGGCACGCCCTACGCCGCGCTCGGCCTCGGCGACCCGGCGCTGACCGACGACCAGCTCCTCGACGCCATCGAGGCCCACCCGGTCCTGCTCAACCGCCCGCTGGTGGTGAGCCCGCGGGGCGTGCGCCTGTGCCGGCCGTCCGAGGCGGTGCTGGACCTGCTGCCCGCCCAGCAGGGCGCGTTCGTGAAGGAGGACGGCGCGCGCGTCGTCGACGAGCGCGGCCGCCGCGTCGGCACCGCCTGAGGCACCATGAGCACCTTCGAACGCTACCTGACCCTCTGGGTCGCCCTCTGCATCGTCGCCGGCATCGCGCTCGGCCACGTCATGCCGGGCTTCTTCCACGCCGTGGGCGCCGCCGAGGTCGCCGAGGTCAACCTGCCGGTGGCGGTCCTGATCTGGCTCATGGTCGTCCCCATGCTGCTCAGGATCGACTTCGCCGCGCTGCGCCACGTCGGCCGGCACTGGCGCGGCATCGGCGTGACGCTCTTCATCAACTGGGCGGTGAAGCCCTTCTCGATGGCCGCGCTCGGCTGGCTGTTCATCGGCCACCTGTTCCGGCCCTACCTGCCCGCCGACCAGATCGACAGCTACATCGCCGGGCTCATCATCCTGGCGGCGGCCCCCTGCACCGCGATGGTGTTCGTGTGGTCGAACCTGACCCGCGGCGAGCCGCACTTCACCCTGAGCCAGGTGGCGCTCAACGACGCCGTCATGGTGGTGGCCTTCGCGCCCATCGTCGGCCTGCTGCTCGGGCTCTCGGCCATCACCGTGCCCTGGGGCACGCTGGTGCTCTCGGTGGTGCTCTACATCGTCGTCCCGGTGATCCTCGCGCAGGTCGCGCGGCGGAGCCTCCTCGCCTCGGGCGGGCAGGCCGCCCTCGACCGGCTGCTCGCCCGGCTCGGACCGGTGTCGCTCGCCGCGCTGCTGGCCACCCTGGTGCTGCTGTTCGGCTTCCAGGGCGGGCAGATCCTGGCCCAGCCGGCGGTGATCGGCCTGCTGGCGGTACCCATCCTCATCCAGGTCTACCTGAACTCGGGGCTGGCCTACCTCCTGAACCGGGCCGCCGGGGAGCAGCACTGCGTGGCCGGCCCGTCGGCGCTGATCGGCGCCTCGAACTTCTTCGAGCTCGCGGTGGCCGCCGCCATCAGCCTGTTCGGGTTCGACTCGGGCGCGGCGCTGGCCACGGTGGTCGGCGTCCTCGTCGAGGTGCCGGTCATGCTCTCGGTCGTGTGGATCGTGAACCGGAGCCGGGGCTGGTACGAGCGCGGGGCCGGCGGCCGGGATGCGGCGTCCGCGCCGGTGTCCCGCGAGGCCTGAAGGGGCCGCGACGCGGACCCCTTCCGCGGAAATGGGCTGGCCTGTTCCGGTCAGACCATGCCGAGCGCCTGCATGTAGAGGTCGAGGATCGCCTCGGCCTCCTGGCGCTCCGCGTGGTCCTGCTTGCGGATGCGCAGGATCTGGCGGATGGCCTTGGAATCGAAGCCCCGGCCCTTCAACTCGGCGAACACGTCCTTGATGTCGCCCGAGATGCCGGCCTTCTCCTCCTCGAGGCGCTCGATCCGCTCGATGAACTGCCGCAGCTCGTCGGCGGCCACGCCCTCGGAGGAGGAGACGTCGCCGCCGGCCTTAGGCATCGAATGAGCGTTCATGGGCATCCTCTGACTCGCTGGGCGGCGGCATCGACGCGCATCGCCCCGTTCCCAATGCATGCGGCGCGGCCGGGCGGACCGGCGCGTCCCTTCCGCAGTGGTAGAACAGCGACGTTACCGGAAGCTTAGGCGCCGTGCGGCCCGGGAGCCGCCTTGGCGAAGGCCGCCTGCTGGTCCGGGCTCGCCTCGGTCTGGTGCAGCGCCTTCCAGGTCTCGTAGGGCATGCCGTAGACCTGCTCCCGGCTCTCATCCTTCGTGAGCGGCAGGCCGCGCGCGTCGGCCGCGTCCTTCAGCCAGTTCGAGAGGCAGTTCCGGCAGAAGCCAGCGAGGTTCATGAGGTCGATGTTCTGCACGTCCGTGCGCCCGCGCAGGTGGCCGACGAGGCGGCGGAAGACGGCGGCCTCGAGTTCGGTCTGGGTCTGCGGGTCGATCTCGGCCATGGGAAGCTCCGCGCGGATTGAGAAGGGGACGCCTCAGGTCGGCGCTCGCGGCCGTGAGGTCAAGCGCGCCCGGCGAGGAGCGGGCGCAGGACGCGGGCGAAGCGCTCGGCCCATTCCGCCTGCCCCTCGGCGCCCGCGATCAGGTCCTGGCGGATCTCCACCAGCGCGTTGGGCAGGCCCCGCGCGGTGGCGTGGCGGTCGATCGTGTCGCCGGGCAGGCCGCCGCCGTAGGGTTCGTTGTCGCCCACCGTCAGCCCGGCCGGATCGGCGGCGAGCGCCGCGATCAGCGGGCGGCTCAGGCGCTCGTCGCGGTCGTAGAGGATGCCGACCTGCCAGGGCCGCGCCACGCCCCGCCAGTAGGGGGTGAAGCTGTGGATCGTCACGATGGCCGGGGGGCTGCCCGCGGCCTCGGCCGCCGCCACCGCCCCGTCGATCGCCCGGTCGAAGGGCTCGTAGAAGCGCGCGAGGCGCGCCGCCTTGCCGGCCGCGTCGATGCGGGCGTTGCCCGGCACCACCGCCCCGTCGGACAGGCGCATCACCAGGGTCGGGTCCTCCCGCCCCCGGTTCGGATCGATGATGAGGCGCGAGAAGCGGGTCAGGATGGCGGGCGCGCCGAGGAGGGCCGCGAGCCCCCGCGTGACGCCCGCCGCGCCGATGTCGTAGGCGATGTGGCGGCCGAACTCGGCCTCCGCCACGCCGAGATCGATGTCGGGGGGCACGTGGTTCGAGGCGTGGTCGCAGGCGAGCACGAGGCCGCAGGCGGGATCGCCCGGCAGGATCTCGACCGGGTGGCAGGGGGCGGCTGGGTCTGCGGGGGCGGTCACGGGGCCGGATCGTTCCTCGGGCGCGGAAAGGGCGGGCGGAAACGCGCGTGCCCCGCACGAAGCTCCCGATCCCGGGCGCCCGCCCTCAGGCCGCGCGGATGCCGCGGGGATTGGCGTGAGAGACACTAAGCCTTGCCGTTGGGGCACGGCTCGGGCAAGCACGTATCAAGGATCGTGCGCTCACGGCAACAAACGGCCCGTCGCCCCGCGCCCGTCGCGCCGGGCGAGGACCGCACGAGAGGAAACGCCACGAGGAACACGCCCATGACCGCCCCCACCGCTCCGGCCGTCCGGCAAGCCCGCGCCCTGCTCGACGCCCTGCTCGGCCAAGCCATCGCCGCCGCCCATCCGGAGAAGTGCCTCGCGCCGCACCTGCCGCGGCCGCCGTCCGGCCGGCTGATCATCCTGGGGGCCGGCAAGGCCGGGGGCAGCATGGCCGCGGTGGCGAGCCGGTTCTACCGGGAGGAGCACGGGGTGCCGGAGGCGCGCATCCTCGGCCTCGCCGTCGCCCGCCACGGCTACGGCGAGGCGGCGCCGGGCATCCGCATGGTCGAGGCGGGGCACCCGGTGCCCGACGAGGCCGGGATCGCCGCGACCCGGGAGGCGCTGCGCATCGCCTCGGAGGCCGGGCCGGAGGACGAGGTGCTGGTGCTCCTCTCCGGCGGCGGCTCGGCCAACTGGATCGCGCCGGCCGGCGACCTGACGCTGTCCGAGAAGCAGGCCATCACCCGCGCCCTCCTGCGCTCCGGCGCGCCCATCGGCGAGATCAACACGGTGCGCAAGCACCTCTCGCGCATCAAGGGCGGGCGCCTCGCGGTGGCCGCCCGCAACGCCCGCTCGCTCCTGACGCTCGCGATCTCCGACGTGCCCTTCGACGATCCGGCGGTGATCGCCTCGGGTCCGACCGTGCCCGATCCCTCGACCCTGGAGCAGGCCCGCGCCATCTGCGAGCGCCGCGGCATCCCGCTCCCCGAGGCGGCCCGGCGCCTGCTGGACGATCCCGGGAACGAGACCCCGAAGGCGGGCGACCCCGCTTTCGCGCGGGCCGCGTACCGCATCATCGCCCGCCCCATCGACGCGCTGGAGGCGGCCCGCGCCGGGGCGATCGCGGCCGGCTACGAGCCGGTGATGCTCGGGGCCGATCTCGAGGGCGAGGCCCGCGAGGTCGCGGCCGAGCACGCGGACCTCGCGCGCAAGGCGAAGGCCGAGGGGCGGCGGGTCGCCCTGATCTCGGGGGGCGAACTCACCGTCACCATCCGCGGGGAGGGCCATGGCGGTCCGAACCAGGAATACGCCCTGGCGCTCGCCATCGCGCTGGACGGCGAGGCCGGCATCCGCGGCATCGCCGCCGACACCGACGGCACCGATGGCGGGCGCGGCGAGGCGACGGACCCCGCCGGCGGCCTCGTGGACGAGACGACCCTGGCGCGCGCCCGCGCCGCCGGCCTCGATCCGGCCGCGATGCTCGCCGACAACGATTCCACCCGCTTCTTCGAGACCATCGGCGATCTCGTCCGCCCAGGCCCCACCCGCACCAATGTCAACGATTGCCGCATCATCCTCGTCGGCTGATCTCCCCCAGAGCCTGCGCCGCGGATGCGCGGCGCTGCTCCTCGGGGCGGCGGCCCTTCTCGCCGCCGCCCCGGCTCGCGCCGATCTGCGCCTGTGCAACCTGACGCCGAGCAAGGTCGGCATCGCGCTGGGCTACCGCGATCCGCAAGGGTGGGTGACGGAGGGCTGGTGGGACCTCGCGCCCAAGGGCTGCGAGACCCTGCTGCGCGGGGCGCTGGCTGCGCGCTTCTACTACGTCTTCGCCGTGGACTACACGCGCGGCGGCGAGTGGAGCGGGCGCTCGATGATGTGCACCCGCGACGCCGAGTTCACCATCCGCGGCGTCGAGGATTGCCTCGCCCGCGGCTTCGACCGCAACGGCTTCTTCGAGGTCGACACCGGCGAGCAGAAGAGCTGGACGATCCAGCTCACCGATCCGAACCAGCCGGTGGCGCCTCAGCCTTAGCGCTCTCCGCCGAAGTGGATACCGGTTCGGCGCAAGAGAGCGCGTCAGAACAAGAGCTTGGAGCCCTCAATGGCCCGCGCCGCCCAGTGCTGCGCCCGGCTTGTCGTGGGTGCCGAGGCGCTCCACCAGGGTGGCGGTGGCCGCGTTCATGCCCGCGACCTCCACCGGGATGCCGTGACGGCGGAACTTCAGCACCACCCGGTCGAGGGCGTTGACGCCGGTGATGTCCCAGAAATGGGCAGCCGAGAGGTCGATCACCACGCCCTTGAGATCCCCCTCGCGGAAGTCGAAGGCGGCGTGGAAGGCCTCCGCCGTGGCGAAGAAGATCTGTCCCGTCACCGCGTAGGTGCGCTGCGCCCCGTCGCGGCTGGAGGCGACGGCGAAGAACTTCGTGACCTTGTGGGCGAAGAACAGGCCGCTGAGGACCACGCCGAACAGCACGCCCTTGGCGAGGTCGTGGGTGGCCACCACCACCGCGACGGTGCCGAGCATGACGGCGCTCGACGCGCGCGGATGCGTGACGAGGTTCCGGATCGAGCGCCACTGGAAGGTGTTGAGGGAGACCATGATCATCACCGCCACCAGCGCCGCCATCGGGATGCGGGCGACGTAGGGGCCGAGCACCACGATCAGGAAGAGCAGGAAGGCGCCCGCCCACAGGGTCGAGAGCCGGCCCCGGCCCCCCGAGGAGACGTTGATCACCGATTGGCCGATCATCGCGCAGCCGGCCATGCCGCCGAGGAAGCCGGAGGCGATGTTGGCCGCGCCCTGCCCCGCGCATTCGCGGTTCTTGTCCGAGCCCGTATCGGTCATCTCGTCGACGATGGCCGCGGTCATCAGGCTCTCCAAGAGCCCGACCATGGCGATGGTGAGGGCGGTGGGCAGGATGATCCGCAGGGTCTCCAGGGTGAACGGCACCTGCGGCAGGGCGATCCAGGGCAACTCGCTCGGCAGCGCGCCCATGTCGCCCACCGTGCGGATGTCGAAGCCGAACGTCACCGAGACGGCGGTGAGCAGGACGATGGCCACCAGCGGCGGCGGCACCGCCTTCGTCAGGTACGGCAGGCCGTAGATGATCGCGAGGCCGGCCGCGGTCATGGTGTAGACCGTGCTCCCCCGCCCGATCAGTTCGGGCATCTGCGCCATGAAGATCAGGATGGCGAGTGCGTTGACGAAGCCGGTGACCACCGAGCGCGAGACGAAGCGCATCAGGTCGCCGAGCCGCAGGAGGCTCGCGGCGATCTGGATCAGGCCGGTGAGGATGGTGGCGGCGAACAGGTAGCCGACGCCGTGATCCTTCACGAGGCCGGTCATCAGCAGCGCGGTGGCCCCCGTGGCGGCCGAGATCATGGCCGGGCGCCCGCCCGCGAAGGCGGTGACGACGGCGATGCAGAAGGAGGCGTAGAGGCCGACCTTCGGGTCGACGCCGGCGATGATGGAGAAGGCGATGGCCTCGGGGATGAGTGCCAGCGCCACGACCGTGCCGGCCATGAGCTCGCGCGTGACGTTGGGAGCCCACTCGCTCCGCAGACGGATCAGATCCATGATGTTTCCGATGTTCCTCGAGGCCCGCGGGCGCTCGGGCCCGGGGCGCGCAACAGGGCCGGCCGGCCTCCTCGGAGGACCACGGCGCAGGCACCACGATTTGCGTTGTCCGGCGGATCGGCGGCCGGAAGAGCCACCCGGAGTCTCACCGGGTCCCATCTCGTGAGAGCGGCTTTAGCGCCTCGGATGCTGCGGCGCAATGTAAGGCGCGCCACGCTCAAGGCCGCCGAGGCCTATCTCACATCCGCTTCGCTTCGGTACTCGGAGGGACGCTTGTCCCCTCCCCCTTGCAGCGAGGATGTTCACACATCGCTGGGGGAGGCCCTCCCGCTCAATCGTTTACCGGGAAAAGGCATCGGGACTCGACGCGCGCTCCCTCCCCCCTTTGCGGGGGAGGGTGGCCCTCGCGTCTGCGAGGGTCGGGAGAGGGGAGCAACGGTGCAGGATAGCGCTCGGCCTCGACGCTGCGCCTCTGCCGGAAGCCGGGTTCCCCTCTCCCGCCTCGCTTCGCTCGGCACCCTCCCCCGCTTCAGGGGGAGGGAGGGCGCGGCCCCACGCGTTGGGCGAATCCGGTAGCCCTTGTGGGAGGAGAGGCCCGCCTGCGACGGGATCGGTCTGCCTGTACCCATAACCGCCGACAGGGTGGCTTTGAAAAAGCGAGGAAATTTTTGGTCTGTACCCAAAATGGCCGCTGACCCTGTACCTAATTCCGTCGGGTGACGCGTTAATTTATACCCTAATGCGTCGGGCTCCTGCCCACGCAGGTCATCTCCGTGCATCCTTGGCTCATCCGGACCGCTTGGCGGGCCGTCTCTTCCGTAATGCCCGGTGTGCCCGCGCGTCCTCCGAATTTGTCAATGCTTCCTCTACCTCCCGATACCGGTAGACCTCCACGAAGTGCCCCCTGGGGATTGGGGCGTGGCGTACGCCCACCTTCTTGACGATTTGCCTCGTTACTGGGCGTGATAGGTCGTACCGCTCAGCGAGATGGCGGATCGTGCCGTACTCCCCGCAGAACCGCGCGAAGTCGTCGTTGCGCATCCACCACTGCTTGTTCGTGCGTCCAAGGACCTGGGTGGCCGGGACGAGGCCGGCCTTCACCAAGCCGCGAAAACCCCAGTAACTGATGCCGAACCGCTTGGCGGCCACGTCGAGCAGCATGCTGTCCGCGGGCTGGCCGTGGAGCGCGAGCAGATCGCCGACGGATACCAGGACGCCATGCAAGCCCGGCGTCCCCTGTAGCCTTCCGCGTGGGCGGATGCGGCCATCCAGGAGAAGCGGCATCAAGCGGTCCATACCGATCTTCGCCTTGAAGGACGCTGAGGGAATGCCGGCCTCGTCGCCCGCGGGAGCCGCTCGTTCCGGTGCATCGCCGGCCAGCCGGTTCACCAGGGAGGCGAGTTCGCGTCGCGAGTAGGCCCTGTCACGCCGGCTCGCCATGAGCGGCCCCCTGACAACGATCAGGCCGGCGTCGACCAATCGCTCGAAGGCCGGGACGCTGATCCCCAACAAGCGGGCGGCGTGCCGCTGGCTCAGCGTGTCGAAGAGAAGCTCGCGCATCTTCGACACCGCTTCGCCGTCGAGAAGCAGCCGCGACAGCGGCGTGCTGTCCGATGGAACCAAGCCGTGCAGCTTCGCGATCTCGAAATACTTCGGTCGGGCAATCCTCGCCTCCAGTGCCGCCGCCGTGAGCGTGAGGCCTGATTGGCCGGCCTGCCTGGTCTTGTCGGCGTGGTCGCGCACGACTTCGCGCATGGGATCGAGCGATGGTTCGTTCGAGCTGACGAGCCACCTCGACAACGCGCCGTAGGCGGTCCTGGCGGACAGATCCCGCCTGTCACGGGCCGGCAGGTCAGCGACCATGCGATCCAAAAGCGCCTCGACGGAGCGTGGCCAGTCCGCAAGCAACTCCAACCCCCGGCACCGAGCGGCTGCCGCCGATTGCCGGTCGGCCTTCCTCAGGTCTAGGCGCTGCCCGTGGTCGGCGATCCAGCCGACGTAGAACGCGGCCCGGACCGCCACGTCCAGCGGCATGGGATCGAGAACCGCGAACGGGGTCGGCGTACACCCCCCGAGGCGTCCGACGACGTATCGGTCCAGCGCGCAATCGGTCGGGGCGCGGTCTGCCGGAACCGCCCTCGTCAGGTCCCCCCCGCATCGGCAACGCCATGGCCAGGGATCGTTCGCGTTCAAGGACCGGCCACAGATTGGGCAGGTACCCAAGAGTTCGCAGCTGTGGATCGGGCAATTGTCGATGAGCTTCACGTCCCACCAGGCGCGGCGGTAAGGCCGGAAGGGACGCGGGCCGTCGGCCGTGACGGTGCCCTTCAGGTCGGACCTCAGGCAGTGCGGGCAGTAGCGTCGCTTCTCGGGAGCCCACGATCGGCTCAGCAACGTCTCCCCGGCGAGGGCGACTGGGCCGTTGTCGGCAGACTTCACTGCCGTGTGGGCCTCTACGTCCGCGTCGCGTAACCCAGCGAGGTTCTTCACCGCCTCGATCCGGCGGCCGCTCAGGACCTCGCCAAAGTAACGGAGCCCCACCTCCGTGCCGAAGGCCCGGCAGGAAGAGTGCTCGTCGTTCCTGGCCGCCAGGCGGCCGAAGAGGGAGTATGCCGGTTCCGGCCGATACCGCACGCGCAACGCGCGGGCCTCGAACTCCTCATCCCGTTTCGGCGGCACCCGAACGGGGGCGAAAGGTTCTCTCGACACCTGGCGCTTCCGCCGCGGCGGCCGTGCGGTATGCCGTCTCCACGTCGTCCCGACGATAGATGACCTGCCTGCACGCGGGCGGTGCGGCGACAGGCGCGATGGAGAGCCGTCCAAGCCGCGAGACGACGGCCCTCGGCGACGTGCCGAACAGGGCGGCCGCCTCGCTTCCGGTCATGTATGCCGTCCTGAAGCGGGCTAGTCCAGGGCCGTCGATTCGCGTCGCCACCCCGCACCGTCGGCCCAGCAGGCCCCGGCGCGCGAGCTGGCGCGCCGCCTCGGGATGGAGGCCCAATTCGGCGGCGGCCCGGGTCACGCCGACGGTGTCGCCGGAGCGTGGCGGCCTCAGCGCGGCGGGGTTCACGAACAGGTCGGGCAACGTCGCGGCTCTGCCGGGCAGGCAGAGGACGGCGAGGCCACCATCAAGGATGCGACGGCAGGCCTCGTCGACCGGGACGCCGACCGCTTGGCAGGCACGCGGCAACGGAAGATCGAGTGGCGTCGCCTTCCCGGCGCGGGTCGCCCCGGCCCCCAGGCGCCGGACGAGCTCCGCGCAGGCCGCGCGGCGGACGCGCGCCGGATTCGGCTCGGGCACCCCCAGGAGGCCAGCCGCGACGACCCTGGCGGCCTGGGTCTTGCCGATGTCGAGCAGACGCGAAACCTCCCGGATCCCGACAAGGTCGGCACGGTCCAGGAGGATGGCCTCGACCTCCGGAGGCGAGATCCGGATGCCCACGCCGCGCCGTGACCCGCGCGGGATCAACCCGCGCCGGGACACCTCGCGCCGCGTCCGCTCGTAGCCCCAGCCCAGCGCGCGCGCCGTGCCGGTGAGGCCGGGACCCCGCCGGGACGGCCCCGCAAGCAGCACGTCCTCGCGCTCCGAGATCACCGCGTGCCGGACCGCATGGTCGCGCACGGCCGACCGCACGGCGACGCCGAAAGCCGATGCGGGATCGAGCTTGGCGGCCCAGTGTTCGTAGACCCAGCCATACGCCCCGATCAGCCCGGCGCCCGCGCTCCCCTGCCTGGCATGGCTCAGGTGTCTGTCCAAGGCCACGTCGAGCGACCCGGGCCAGCGTCCAAGCGCCTCGAACCCGGCTTCGCGAAGCCCGCTCGCGGCGTACTCGATCCGGCGAGGCTTGGCCGCGGAAAGCCTGCACGTCACGGCGAGGCCCAAGAGCTCCATCTGGGCGACCGCCGCCCTCAATTCCATGCCGTCGAGCAACGGTACGTCCACAGGCCAGCCGGCGAGCCGGGCCGCCACGTACTCGGAAAAACCGTTCTGGCATCTGGCGGACGGCGGGCTGGTGGCCGCCAAGCCGCGCCCACAGGCACCGCAGGTGCCGGGCGTGACGCCCCAGGCTGGATCAGCGCCGCAGCGCGGGCATGCCTTGGCCAGCGCCGTTCCGTGCGTCGGGCAGCGGGTGACCGGCCGGACATCCCACCAGAGACGTCGATGGATGTCGACTGCCGGCACGCGGTCAGCCTTCCGCGCGACCAGCGCGTCGTCGCGCACGCAGTGCGGGCAGTAGCGGGTGCCCTCGCGCGTCCAGTCGGCGCGCCCGATGACGGCATGACCGATCCGCACCGTCCGCGCGCGCGCACAGACCCGGGGCGAGGCCCGCATCAGCTCGGCAGCGTCCACGCGCGCGAGCGCGGCCAACCGATCGACGCCATGGCCGAGCGAGAGCGACCGGCGGTCGAGGCCGTTCTCCCGGCAGAACGCGGTCAGGTCGGTGTCGCCGTATCGCGCCGCGAGCCTGGCAAGGAGGCTCGCGGCGCCTTCATACGGCTTTGGCCGGACGCGCAGGGCGAGGGGCATGACGGTCGGTCCGCTCACGCCGCGAGCCTCGCCTCGACCTCGTCGGAGACAGGCCGGTAGGTGAGCTGCCTCGGGCGACGGCGGTTGGCGCGTTCCGACATCGTGGCGTGCTCACGCACCATCTTCGCCCACAGCTTCAGGAACGCCGCCCGGTCGGCGAGATAGGGGTTGTGCGCCGTCCCCCGGATCAGCTTGGCCGCCGGCACCGGCCGCGCGTCCGGGTCCGCCGCCAACTGCGGCATGCCGCCCGGCTCGAACCGGTCCCAGACCTTCCCGAGCAAGGAGAGGTCGATGCGCCGGGCGCCGGTCTCCAAGGCGAGGCTCAAGGCCTCGCTCAGCTCCTTCGAGACCAGCCCGGGATAGCCGCCGGTCGCGCAGTACAGCCGCTTGGCGGTCTCGTGCTCGAAGAGCATCGACGGCTCGGGCAGGCCGAGCTGGGCCTCGAACAGGCCGAGCATCGCCATGAAGCTGGCCCGACCTTCGATGGTGGTCCACGAGTAGGGGTGGAGCACCACCGGCGGCTGCACGCGACGCCGGAGCTGCGGGTAGTCCCGCAGGTGAAGCAGGCTCGGCAGGCCGGCCAGCACGATCTGCGTGCCGAGGCGATTCAGCAGGCTCTTGAGGAATTCGGAGACATCCTCCTCGTTGTCCTGGCTGGTGTGCTCGCAGAGGTGGTGCGCCTCATCGATCATGATCAGCTCGACCTTGAGCTGGTCGCAGAGCCGGCCGATCTTGGTGATGATCTCGTCCGTGTTCCAGGCGTCGCGTGCCCGCGACCCGAGCGACTGCATGATGGCCGCGACGAACGACCTCTGGGTGGGCCGCTTCGGGGCCTCGGCGAGGACCACCCGGCGAACGTCTCCGTCGGGCCCGTCGGTGAGGTGCGGGTGATCCTCGGCGTAGCTCTCCAGGATGGTGGACTTGCCGGCGCCGGAGGGGCCGGCGATGATCAGCGCGCGCGCCTTGAGGCGCCGCCGACCCTTCGGCCTGTATCGGTCCTGGAGCCCCTTGATCGCCGCCTTGCCGTCCATCAGCGATTGATGGGGCACGGTCCGCGTCTCGAACTCGACGATGTCGTCGCCGGGTCCCTGCCGGCAGGCCGCGGCCCCCTGCCCTGCCAGCCGTTCGATGACCTCCATCATGCCGACCTCCTGGTCCACTGCGCCATCATCGCAAGCATCGCCGCCTGGACGTCCGGATCGCCCGCCCCGACCTGCCCGCCCCCGACGTCCGTCCCGGCTCCGTCCGGGAGGGTTCCGTCCGGGGCGGCCTGGGTGCCGACCTCATCCCGCGGCGGCCCGGGCCCGACGTCGTTCGCGGGGCTCGGCTGGCCGACCAGCGGGGTGAAGAACGCCCCGTTCTCCAGGCCGTACCGAGCCGCCCGGGCCGCGGTGGTCTTGGCCTCGGTGTCGCCGAGGGCCGCGGCAGCCTCCTCCGCTTCCAGGCGCTGTCCTTCCTCCAGATGTGCGTCGGTGAACTTCCCGCCATCGGCCAGCTTTCGCGCCCTCCGCTCGTTGGTCCGGGCCTGATGCAGCGAGACGCCGACCGAGAGCTCCGGCCGGTCGCAGAGCAGCACGAGCCACCGGCCGGTCTCCTCGTCGAGCAACTCGATCTCTCCGAGGTTGAACGGGTCCACCCGGACTTGGAATCGCTTCTTGGTTCCCCCGCGACGGCGGCGCAGCTCCTTCAGGTCGTCGTGGTAGTAAACGAGGCCGTGGAGCTTCACCCCCACGTTCGTGATGGGCTTATGGTAGACGGTGCCCGTCAGGCGCCGGATCTCCTCGTAGGTGCGCACGCCCTCGACCCTGTCCAGCTCCACATGGCGCTGCCACTCCTCCAGCGGGATGCCCTGGAGGCCTTCGTGGTAGGTCACGTGGTAGTCGTCGACGATGTACCGCAGGATCTTTTCCCTGAGCTCCGACAGGTTCATCTTCGCCTTCGCGACGGACTTGTACTCTCCCCTCTTGACCGGATTGCTGAAGGTCTTTCCCTCTTCGAGGTCGAAGACCTGGAGGCCCATCCTGCCGAAGATCCGCTCCACCATGCCCTTCAGCCATGGTTGGCGCGGGGGCTGATAGACGATGGTGAAGCCCATCGCCAATTCGGAGAGCTTCAGCGTGGCGCTGTGGAACTCCTTCCCGTTGTCGCAGTGCACCAGACGCGGGACGCCCTCCGTCGGCCACGGGTTGCGCAGCCCGAGGCCGCTGACGTCCTTGGGCCAGAAGGCATGCGCCAGGCACCGCTGGAGCGAGGCGGCGCTCGGCACCTCGAAAGACACGTGCACGCCGAGGACCATCCGTGTGCAGCGGTCTAGCGCCAGCGTGATCCACGGCCGCCCGAGCCGGCGACCGGACTTCTCGTTGACGACGATGATGTCGAGCAGGCTGTGGTCGACCTCGATCTCGTCCAAGGGCTTCGTGGGCGCGCGCCTGCGCTTGAAGACGCCGCACTGGACATGGGCCTTGCGCCAGCCGAAGCGCCTCTTGACCTCCTCGTGATCCGAGTAGTTCTTGAGCACGAACTTATAGAGGCACTTGTAGCTGACCTTCAGGCCCTTCTTCCTCAATTCCTCGTTCAGGAGCTTGTGGACCGAGCTCAGGGAGGGATGCCGGTCGCTCAGGAACTCCGTCTCGACGAAGTGCCGCATGCGCTCGTAGATGCAGGCCTGCTCGCCCTTGAGCCGCGGCGTCCGGTTCCCGCGTCTCGCCGTGAGGGGGATGAGGATGCGGATGTCGCGCCCGACGGCCATCCAGGGATGGTACCAGGCCTCGACGGTGCTCGGCCGGGGCGCGGCGAGCGGCTGCCGCGCCTTGGGTGGGTTCTTGAGCATCTCGGGCGGGATACGCCTCCGCTTCGCGCGCTCGGTCTCGCGCTCCTTTTCGGCAAGCTCGTCCTCGGCCTCCCAAGCGGCCCCGTTCTCGGCGAAGACCTCCGCGGACGCCCGCTCGAACGCCGCGTCGAGCTGCAGGCCCTCCTCGCGCAGCCGGACCACGCGCCGGAGGTACTCGGCGCGGCGCGTCGCCTCGACGCGCGCCTCCGCCTTGTTGCTCTCGAAGGTCCGGTCGAGCAACGCCTCCTGGTCCGGCGTGAGCCCGCTCCGGTTCTGCGGATAGTGCTCGATCTGCCGGCGCATGCGCGTGATCTCGGCATCGGACAGCGTGCGCGTGTCGCCGCCGCCGACGGGCTCCAGGCGCCAGCCTCTCCCGGCCCTCTCGCGGACGCACCAGAGGTGCGCGGCGCCGTCCGCCTCCGTGATCCGGAGGTGGTCGCCCTTGACGTATCGTTGCGGGCTGCCGCTCATCGGCCCCTGCCTCCCTGGATGCGCGTGGCCGGCCCGAGCGGCGCCTCGACGTCGATCCCGGCCTCGCCGAGGGCGGCCAGCCGCATGACCGCCCGAAGGGCCCGGGACGGTGGCAGGCCGGCGGCCCGGGCGAGCTCCCCGACGGTCGCGCAGGCCGGAAGGAGGACCCGGGCGCGCGCCTCCGCCCAGGCGTCGCCGACGCGCCGGCCCTCCGCGAGGATCGCGCGAGCGTTCGACAAGCGGGGCTCCCGCCGGATGTCGGCGTCGGTCCAGACCTCGAAGTTGGCGCCGAGCGCCGCGCACTCGGCCTCGATCCGGTCCCGGCGACCGCCGAGCGACGGGTCGCGCAGGTAGCGCCGGCCGGGCTTGACCTCGCGGTACGTCAGCCCGTGCCCCGTCGTGACGAGCAGGTCGGGGGTGTAGCGGCGGCGGCGCATGGCGCCGTCCCGCCAACGGAGGGTGAGCGGCTGCGTCTCGTAGGACACGACCGCCACGTCCACCTCAAGCAGGGTCAGGGCATCCGCTTCGAGCAAGGACTCGAACGCGACGAGCGCCTTCATCTTCCGGCTTGGATGATACCCCGTGAAGGAGCCGGTCCTCCGACCGGTGACGACCGCGCGTGCCGGCACGGGAGCGTGACCGCCGCTCATCGCCGCGCAGGTCCGGTCGAGACGGATGCGCCGAGGATGATCCCGGTTGACGCGTCGACGGCGTAGCTGACCCACGGCCGTCCGAGCGCCGTCCGGTCGCCAACCGCGACCCGGATGTCCGCCCGGTGGGATTCGTATCGGATCTCTCGACCCTGATGGATTGCCTGGGCACCGTCACCGCCGCGCCGCGGCTTGCGGTCCGGGCTCCTGCGCATGTGGCTCATGGCGATGTCCTCCCGTGAGAGAATCGGTCACGCTCCCCTTGCGGGGCCGCCGGTTCGAGCGCGCCGAGGGGCGCCGAAACCGTCTGGGCGCGTAGCGGGTGCGGCGCTGCCGATGGCCTCCGCGAACCTCGCAAAGGCTCGGTCGGAGACGCCGACCTCCGGGCTTGGCCTTCTCGTGATCCACGACCGGCGGGCGGAGCCCGCTCTGGGCCTGACGGGACAGGGCGGTGCGGCCGCCAATGGGTCTGCGTGACCGTGGCTCGCTCGAAGCCCCGATCAGACCGCGCGTCTCAACCTATCCGGGCAGGCTGGCGCCGGCCTTCGGGACGGATCGATCCGGGCATGTCCGACCTCCTCGCTTCACCCTGGCCGACGATCCGCCCGGCCACGCCGGACGAAGCGCGTGTCGGAGCACGCGCGAGGACGGCCTGCACGGCTTCGCTTCTCAAGGCGGATGACAAGAGCGGAACTATAGCATTGAAGATAGCAAAAGTCATCATTAGGCTTGCTGTTTGCTGTTGACATGTCTTGTCGACGCCGCAGGCCCGACTGGACGAACCCGATTGACGAGATCCGCTTCCGGCCCGAGGGCGCGCGTCATCCCCGGTGCCACGTCCGCGTCGCAAGGCCACCGATGTCGGCCCCGAGCCGGGACCGTCGCTGGCCGACGCTCTTCCGGGGCGGGCCCGGCTCGCAGGCTTGGCACCTTCGTGGAACCGCTGCCATCAGCGCTCCCGCCGGGGGTGGTGGTCGCCCCGACCCGTGCCGTCGCCGGTCGAGGTCGCCGCGAGCTTGATGCCGTAGCGGGCGAGCCCTTCCTGCCAGCGGTCCAGCGGGGTTCGCCAGTCCGGGGGCGAGCGGCGACGGTCGTGGTGGGCGAGCCAGGCCTGCACGGCGGCCATCAGGCCCTCGACGGTCGCGACTTCGTCGCCCCTCGCCTCCAGCCAAGGCTGGAGGCGGCTCGCCCGGTCACGGTCGTCCGAGGCCGCCGGGGCGGCGTTCAGCGTGATGCCGAGCGCCTCCGCGGCATCCCGGAACGTTCGGTCGTGGAAGAGGCCGACCTGGTCCAGCACGAGCAACTCCGGAATGCCCATGCACAGGCGGGCGGCGCCGAGCGGCTGGGACGCGGCCGTCCCGACCCGGACGCCGAACAGGCGGAGGAGGTCGTCGCCGGCCAGCTCGGCGACGGAGAGCGCGGCCGCCACGATCACGCCGCTGTAGGTGTCGCGCGCGGTCATAAGGTAGACGGGGCCGTTGCCGAGTTCCGGGATGCCGAGCCGCAGGGTCTGCAGGCCGACGACCACCTCGTCCAGGGGGCGGCCGCACGACAGGTGGTCGATGCGCCAACCCTTCTCCGGCCGCGCCCGCGCGCGGATCATCCGCAGGAGCGTGTCGAAGGTGGGGATCTCGCGGGGCGAGCACCCCCGCCGATGCGCTTCCTCCCGGCACCTCGCCATGGCCCGGTCGGCCAGGGCCGTCAGCGTGCGGCCCGTATCCGCCCGAGCCTGGTCGGCGGCCTCGTCGGCCAGGCCGACGATCCACGGCGCCCAGCGGCTCCCCCGCGGGGCCGGTCGTGCCGCGCGCCGGTCGGCGAGGCCCGCGAGACTCCTGCCGGCGCGCCGGAACCGAGACGCCCAGCGCCTGACGCTGCCGGGGGACGGCGGGTCGTCGTCGCCGCAGGCCAGGCTGACCACCTCGATTGCGGCGCCGAGGTCCGCGGCGCTCCGCCTGCCCAGGGGGAGATCCTCCAGGGCCGCGACGTAGCGGCGGCGGCGCAGCGCGGCGACCTGGACATGCTCCGGCAGCGCCTCCGTGGGCTGGGTGTCAGCGACCGGGTCGGGTTCGACGGGCTCCGTCGGGAAAAGGGACAGCTGCGTCATCGTCGTGGGATCCTCGAAGGGCGGCAGGGAGCGTCGGTGTTCTGTTGCGCGCGCCGACCCCGGCCTGAAGGCCGGGGGGCTTGCGGGGGGTCAGCGCTCGGCCGGCTCGTCGGCCTCGGCGTCGAGGTCGAACGTGCCCGGCGGGACGCCGAGGAGCCCGGCGACGTCACCGTCCCAGGCATCAAAGGCCCGGTCGATCAGGGGGAGAACGGTGGGCAGGTAGTCTGCGACGGTGGGGTCGCTTCGGTGCGTCTCGTTCAAGGCGGTCTCCTGGCCTCTGCATGGGGGCGGGCGGCCGACCGGATCCGCCTTGCGGAGGGCCCGGTGTGGCCGGCGTGGGCAGGCAGATGCCGAGGAGTCGCCCGGCCCCTTGCATTCGCGTGCAGGAGCTGGCATAAGAGGGCGATCTCGGCGTTAGGCCTGCTTCCGTGGTTGCTCGGTCTGGTTCTGGCGTCGGTGATCGACGGCGTCAGGCGTCCGGCGAGAGGGCTCAAGCTCTCGTTGATAGCGCCTGACAGATGCCCGCTTCGGCTTCGCGGTTGTAAAGCGGGTCAGTTTAAGGCGTGCGACTCTCCGAGAGGGTCGCGCGCCTTTTCTTTTGCCACGTCGATCGTCGTTGGCTCGGCGGGTCGCGCGTGCGCCCCCGGCGCAAAGCTACGTGGTCACGATTGCGCATCGGCTGCATCCTCATGGGTTGTCACGGGCGGGATGGATTAGGTTCCGGCTCCCGAGGGCTGAACCTACGTCGGATCGATGGGATACCAGTGCTGATGCTTCGGGTCGTGGCGGATTAGGTTGTTTTTCTTAAGGCGCGTCTTGTTTTTCTCTGACGCGTCCAGCGTGTACCCGGCCGCCTCGACGGTCTCGTTGACCTCCCTGCCCGACATGCCCTTCGGGCCCGCCTTCGACAGGGCATCCAGGATGACCTGGGCTACCAGGCCGGGCACGTATGGAGCCGTCGACCGTTTAGGCCGGCGGGGAGGACGGGCGTTCGAAGCGGTCGCCCGACCGGACGCATCTGCCGCGACGCGGCGGTCCGGCTGTCCTTGGCCTTGCGGATAGGCGGCCCCTTGCTGCAGGGTCGCGATCATCTGGTCGAGGCGCGCGGCGCTCGCCGTCTCCGCCGCAATCGCGTTCACGTACTCCAGCGTCAGCTCCTGGAGCTGCCGGATCTTCTCCGATGCGGTCTGACGCGCACGGTCCCGCTCCTGACACAGCTGGGCGATCACATCCATCCCGCACCCCCGCCCCGGTCCGGCTAGGCGCGCCGGGCTGATTTTCGGACCCTACACCAGCCCAGGTCGGCGACGCAAGAATAATCGACATGGACCTGGAGGTCATGGTTAGCGAAGCATGGCTGTCCGGCCGCGTGGGAGCCTGGCCTTTTCGTGGACCTGGACCCGGCGCGCGTCGGCCGGCCCGCATGTGGCGGAGGCACCGTAAAACGTTGCTGGGGGACAGTCCCACCGTGCCTTCCTGAAGTCCCGCAGGCTCCTGCTCTTCGTTCTGCGCCGGTCGTGTTTGGTTGGGCATGGACGGCGTGGCGTGGCGACCTGGGCGGTCGTCGGCCGTTCTCGTCGGACCAGGTCGACCGGTCCCGTGCCCTTATCGACAGGGTCGACAGGGAGGATCGGCGGGAGCGCGCATCAGGTGCCGGCCCTCGGTGCCCTCGCACCAAGCGAAGCCGAGCTCGATCAGCGCCGCCGCGAGCACCATGTCCCGGCCGGGAGCGAACCTGACGGCGGCGCCCTCGGCGTCGGCGACGCGGACCAGTTCCGCGAGCAGGTCCGCATCCCGCCTGCCATGGGCGTCGGTCGCCACCACGAGGTCCCCGTTCTCGGCGACCCCCATCCGAAGGGGTGGCGGATCGTCCCTGCGGGAGAGATGCCGCATCGCGCGGTGGGCGGGGCTGTCCAGCGCGGCGGGGACCGCCGCGTCGAGATAGGCATCGACATCGACGACCGGCACAGGACCGTCCTCCGTGATCGCGCAGACGGCCTGCTCGACCCGTCCGGCGCCGATGTCGAAACTGACTGACAACGTCAGGTCGACGCCGCCGCGGGACAGGGCGAGGCCGAGGAGGCCTGAATGACCCCCGGCCGTGGCGTAGGACGCGTCCCCGACCTCCAGGCCGGCATGCCGGCCCAGCATCCGGCCCGCGGCGGGCACGAGCGCCTCGTCCACCAGGTCGCGCGAGATGGCGGTTGCCAGCAGCCGCCGCCATTGCGCGGCGCCCCGGTCCGACTTTCGCGCCCCGCGCACGGGTGGCGCGAGGAGCGCGGCGGCGGTCCGGCGCAAGGCGGGAGACCCGGACGCGCGCAGGGGGACGCGATAGACGGCGTCGGCCAAGCCGTCGACCAGGGCGGGCAGGCCCCGAGCCAGCGCCGCCTTGAGCCGGCGCCGGGCCGTCGCGGCGGCGGTGACCGTGCCGCCGTCATCGGGAACGGGGGCGCCGGCCCGGCCGGCCATCGGCGCGGCGGCTTCGAGATCGGCGAGTGCCTGGAGGATGAGCGGGAGCGTCCGCAGGTAGGCACGGGCCCGTTCGACGTGGTGCCGCGTCCCGGCGGCCGCCTCGGGTATCCATCGGCCGATCCGGTCCAAGGCGCCGGAGACCTCCGCGTGGGCGTTCAGGGCGAAGGTCTTCGGGATCGCGTCGAGGACGGCGCGGTCGGCCGGATCCCGCGACCGACCCAGGGGCACGACGATGCCGTCGGTCCAAGCCTGGCGGACGGCCTTGCGGACGGCTTGGCGTAGCCCGTCGACCTTGGAGACCTGCAGGCCGCCGCCGGACAGCGCGCCCTGCAAGGTGTCAAGCGCCGTGACGAGGATGTGCCGGGTGTCGGGGTGCGCCAGCTCCGAGAGGACCTGCCGCGCGTGCGCGAGTTCCCGCACATCCGTTCGCATCGCACGGACGCCGGTCGGAGGAACCGGTGGGACGGGTGGGGAGTGCATGGCCGTACGTGCCCAGGGCGCGTGGGCGTCCGGGCGGGGTGCCGGTCGCGGCGTCGCGCCGGGCATGTGCGGCGAAGCGAGCGCGCGTCGGTCCCGTCGTTGGACGGCGCCCGGGAATCGGGCGCACGGCCCATTCTCGGATTTGTTCGGAAAGCCACAAACGCGATCCTCGGCGCCGTTCCCGCTGTCGCTCACCCTTCGCAAGCTGCGGCTCGTCGGCATCCGGGCGATGGTTGCGGTCCAAGGGTGGCGACGAGCCTCCCTGCAGCCGTGCCAACCTCCTCGGGCACGTGATCGCCCCGCCCTCCGCAGGCCCCGCCCGGAACGACATTCACCCGTTCGGCCCGTACCAGCGGTACGCGTTCCGGACGACGCCGGGTTCGTGCTCCCTCGGCAGCGCGCGCCCCTCGACCATTCGGTTGATGACCTCGAAGGCGTCCTCGATCCGGGTGAAGGCTCGGCCGCGTTCGAGTTCCGGGACGAAGCAGCCGTCTTCCGCCAGGAAGTACGTGCGATCGGCGTGCCTCAGATAGACGTGATATTCGTCGGGCCGTCGCTTGCGCAATGTCGGCTCCTGGGGTTCGTGATGTGTGAACTCGGGTCTCATAGGGATCCATTCCCGCGCAGGGACGACCGCTTCGTCGACGGCACGGCCGGTTGGCCATCCTCGGTTGTCGCCCCGCGGCCGACCGGCGTGTCGGCCGGGGCGGGCATGCGACGCTGGACCCGAGGACCGAACCGCGCCCCTCTTGCAGACCGGATTCTGGTGTGCGGTCGAGATGGCGGAGCGCATGGGTTCCCGGCGGCAGCCAAGTTGCACCGGTGGTCGGGAGGCGCTTCCAGGGGCGCTGGAATGGGTAGGCCCTGGAAGTTGCGGAGCGCCTATCGGACGTGCGGTCTGCCAGGACCGCATGTCCGGCCGGCGACCGACGGCGGTGCGCGCGAGCCATCCCTTCCTGTCAGGGCCCGCATTCTCTGCCTCCTCGATGGCTGGTGCTCGGCCTCAGGCTAACGGATTCCAGAGATTGGAGAATTCGTCAACCGCCAATCGCGCGGTCGCGTAATCCATCCCGCTGCGGATGAAGTTCTGGTTGATGGCATGTTCAGGCACGTAGGTCCGCATGCCTTCAAGTTGTTCGATCTGATCGCACGTTTACTTACTTGCAAGGATTGAATATCTGATCCTTACGGACGTAAATTTGGCCCGCGCCGAAGTTTGGTGGCCTGGGTCATGTTTCCAAGGATCGCGTTTCCAATCCTTTGAAAGCGTGCCGGCTCATGCCGACGCCATCCTGCCATCCTTGCCACGCGGCCCGGGCATCACCGTCGTCGAGCCATCCACCGCGGACCGGGCCGCCGGAGGCGGCCCGGACGGCGTCAGGCCGAGCCGGGCGGAACGGCCTGGCCGCTTCGCACCGGATCGCGCGCCACGTGAGGGTCCGCCGTAGCTGCCGAGGCGGCTCGGCCCTCGAATGCCTTCGGTTGGAAGGTGAACCGTACGGACGTGTTCGCGGGATGGGGCCAAGCCGACGACGCCCCCTCATGGGGGGTTCAGCGCCAATCCCCTCCCGACCGCCTTGCTGGGACGGCGTGCACGCCTTCACGGCATCCTGAGCGCGGCGGCTCGGCTGACCCCGACGGTGCGGGCGGCGTTGCCCGGTCGCGGCCAACGGGGGCGGGACCGGAACGTGGGGGCCGGATGCGGTCCCGGCCTTGCGCTGGATCAAGGATGGCGGCGCCTCGGCGCGGCATTCAGGGCCTTTCCGGAGGCCGCGATGTCCGCATCGACCGATAAACCCGACCCGTTCGACCCCTTCGGCATCCTCGCCTCGATGACCGAGTGGTGCTGCCTGCTGAAGGCAGCCCACGAGCTCCGCGATGTCGACGAGGAGATGCTGGAGTCGATGCTGGGAGCCAGCACGCCGGGCGGTGCCCCGCTGGCTCCGGAGGCCGCCGCGAAGCTCCGGGGCCTTGCGGGGTTGATGCGCGAGCTGCGTCTCGACCCGGAGGCCCTCCGCCGACGCGAACCGGCACTCACGCAAGCCTTGGAAGCGGCTTGCCTGCAGTGCTCGGCGCGGGAGCGTTGCGAACGCGACCTCCGGTCCGGGACGGCGGCCCGCACCTATCGGGAATTCTGCCCGAACGCGCCATCCCTCGACAGGCTGTGCAGGGCATGACCCGTGACGCCCTGCCCACCCGCCGTCGGGGCGCGGGGCCGTCGACGTGATGCGGGCGGGACGGGCCAAGTGACGTACGCGGTCCCCGACCGGAGCGGGGACCAAGGCAGCGTGGGCTGCCGGGGCGACCGGTGCACGTGGTCCGTTTCGGCAAGGCCGGAAGTCCCGCGGCGCCGGGCGTCGAGGAGCCTCGGTCCGGTCTCCGCATGAAGGACCGAAACCTGTCTTGGAACTCCCGTCGCGGGGGCCTAACGTGATCGGATGAGATTCTGGCTCGCCTTGCCGGTCTTCACGCTGGTCTTCGCGGCACCGGTCAGCTTGGTCGTCATGCTGGCCTGGCAAGTACGGCGAAGCCCCGTGAGCCCTTTCTCCGACCTTTCCGACGTGGTCGCGGTCGTCCTGCTGACCGTCGGATCGAGCGCGATGGCTGCGACGCTCGCCCTCGACCCGGGTCGAAAGCGGCGGCGCCATCGGGCCGCGGGCCGCCTTTTCAAGCCAGGATCGAGATGGCGGTCGCGCGGGCCAGCCCGGTAGCCAGGTCCAGAGGTTGCATGGCCCGCGGCCGCTCGCGCATCGGCGCAGCGCGGGATGGGCTGTCCGCTGCCGGCTGTCGCCGGATCGTGCCTGGGACCGCCGCCGGCGATGGCGGCGTGGATGCGGCGCGCGTTGGCTTCCGCCCGGTCGTGCGGACCGCTCCGTCCGCGCCGGGCGGATGCGCCCTTCACGCCGCGCGCACCGTCTCCAGGAAGCGGGCGACCTCGGCGCGCAGCCGTTCGGATTGCCGTGTCAGGTCCGAGGCGGAGCCGAGGACACGGCCGGCCGCCGTGCCCGTGTTCTCGGCGGCGTGCGCGACGCCCGAGATGTTTCCGGTGACCTCGCCGGTGCCCGCCGCGGCCTGCGCGACGTTGCGCACGATCTCGCGCGTGGCCGCGCCCTGCTGCTCGACCGCGGCTGCGATGGAGGCGGAGACCCCGTTGAGCTCGTGCACGCGCGTGCCGATACCCTCGATGGCGATGACGGCCTGGGCGGTCGCGTCCTGGATGCGGGCGATCTCGCCGCCGATCTCCGCCGTCGCCCGTTCGGTCTGGCCGGCGAGCGCCTTCACCTCGGCGGCCACCACCGCGAAGCCGCGGCCGGCCTCGCCGGCGCGCGCCGCCTCGATGGTCGCGTTCAGGGCGAGCAGGTTCGTCTGCCCGGCGATGCCGGCGATGAGGTCGGCGACCGCGCCGATCCGGTCGGTCGCCTCCGCCAGCTGCCGCACGAAGGCGGCGGTGCGTACGGCCTCCTCGTCGGCCAGGCGGGCGAGCGCGGCCGAGCCGTCCACCTGCCGACCGATCTCCCCGACCGACGCGCCGAGCTCCTCGGCGGCCGCGGCCACGGTGCCCACGTTCGCCGAGGTCTGCTCGGCGGCGGCCGCGACGGCGGTCGACCGCGCGGCCGTGTCGGCGGCCATGCCGGCCATCGCCTCGGCGGTCGCCTGCAGCTCGGTCGCCGCCGAGGTCACGGAACCGACGATGCCGCCGACCGCCCGGTCGAACCCGTCGGCCATGCCCCGCAGGGCTTCCCTGCGCCCGGCTTCCGCTGCGGCCTTGGCGGAGGCGGTCTCCGCCTCCAGCGCGCGGGCGCGCACCAGCCCGTCCTTGAATACCCGCGTGGCATCCGTCATGCGCCCGATCTCGTCGCCTCGCCGGGTGGCGGGCACGTCCTTCGACAGGTCGCCGGCGGCGAGCGCGCCCATGACCTCGGCGAGGGCCAGCGCCGGCCGGCTGATGCCGCGCCCGATCAGGAAGGCGACGCCGCCGACGAGGCCGCCCGTCCCGAGCAGGCCGGCGAGAAGGGCCAGCATCGTGGGACGCATCTGCGCCGCGGTGTCGTCTGCATAGACGCCCGAGCCGATCACCCAACCCCAGGGCGCGAAGCCCTTCACGTAGGAGATCTTGTCGGCCGGCTGCTCCGCGCCCGGCTTCGGCCACTGGTAGGGCACGAACCCCTCCCCGGCAGCCCGCACGGTCGCGACCATGTCCCGGAACAGCGGCTTGCCCGTGGGATCGGTCTTGCCGGCCAGGTCGCTTCCGTCGAGTTCCGGCCTCGTCGGGTGCATCACCATCCGCGGGGTCATGTCGATGACGAAGAAGTATTCCTGACCCGCGTAGCGCATCGCCTTCAAGGCGGCGGCCGCGGCCGACTGGGCGCCCTGGCGGCTCATCCGGCCGGCCCTTTCCTCGGACTCGAAGTGGGTGAGGACGCCGTGCGCCGCGGTGACGAGGTCGCGGGTCTTGAGCGCGCGCGCATCGGTCACGGCGCCGTGTAGGCCATGCGCGGCCAACCCGACCACGGCCGCCAGCCCGAGCAGCGCCAGCACGGTGACGACCTGCATCCGGGCCCGGATGTCGAACTGCATCGCGAGGTTCTCCCCTGGTTCTTCGGACCGGCTTGTGCCGAAGGCCTTGCCGTCCCCCGTCATTCGCGGGTGCCGACATTCAAGCCCGGAAAGCTTGACGAACCCCTTGGCTCGGAGGCTTCGATTGCATTCGTTCCTGGTCGCAATGAGAGGAAAACCTTCAACGGCTCCGCGGGTCCGGTCGGGTTGCATGTCGGTGAGGACTTTCATGTCACCCATCGACGCCAGGGTCGGCCGGGTCCCAGGGCGGTGACGGGCCGTTGCCTGGCGCGCGGACCCCCGCCGCGCCGCGGCCCCGGGGCGCTTCCCGAAGCCGGCGCGCGGGCGGGAGCTCGGCCGCCAGGACGCGCGCCGGGCTTCTCTCCATCATGCCGGGGGCAACCCTGCCGCGCCGCGGGCCCGGAGCGGACCTTTGCCTGGCGTCGGCAGGTTCCGACTGACGTCTGCGCGGGGCCGGTCCTCCCGGGCTGGTACGGGGGCGTGGCGGCGGGGGCCGGCGTCCGCCATGAGCTAACGGGCCGCGCGGCTTCCTTCCGCGAGCCCGAGCCGGCGAGGCCCGAGCCACTTCCGCCGCTCGTCGCGAGGTCGCTTCGCCTTCCCCGCCCGGACGGCGCGACCGCGAGCCGCGCCGACCACGAAGCCCTGCATTGCGCCCGACGACGGATCCCGCACGTAGACGGTCTCGCCTTCGCGGAAGCTCGGACCGGCGATGCGCTGGCGGGTTTCGTCCTCCGCCGCGTCGTCGTAGAGGATTAACCACATCAACCCGCCCGACCGGTCGACCGTCAAGGCGAGGCGTCCTTCCCTGCGGGTCCCGCTCGGATGGACGCAGGTCACGGTGCACGCCTCCCTGTGCCGCAGCCAGTCGCCCGGGTCTAGGCGCCCGCCCTCGTCGAGCGGCGCCACGACCTCGTAGCGTTGGCCTATCCCGGATTCGGGGCTGAGTGTGAGGCAGCAGAGCACGACAGGACCTTCGCGGGACGGGAGGAGGTCCGACCCTCGGACGGCGGGCGACCCCATCCTTGCTCGGGCCCGCGGCGGTGCAATGATCCAGATCAAGCGCCTCTGCGGCAGGCCAGCCGGGACCGCCGCGGCCGGTGCATCTCGCGCGAGCCGACGACCTGGGCGCATGGACCTAGGGGCCACTCGCCCGTCCTGGGCCGCCGCCTCGCGCGAGATGCACCGGCCGATGCAATCTTCCGGGACGGTCGAGCGGCGCGGAAGGCCGGAGTTCCCGGCGCAGGTCCCGGGAGGTCGGAAAGGGAGCCGTCGGCCTTCGCCCTCGGCGCGCGCCCTCCGGGATGGCCGCCGTCCCGACGGCAGAGGCGAGCGGGCGGGTGCCGGCGCAGCTCGGTCGGGATGACATATTTCATGCCATTTGAGGGCGTGGCGAGTTCCGCAACCATCGAAGACAGGAAATCCGCCCTGCCTCGCGCTGCGGCGGCTGCGCCATCCCTGTCCACCGTCAACGGACGGTAAGCGAACCTCGGTATGGTCTCCCGGCGCGGCGAACGCCGGGGGCGGCGGCTGTCCCGTTCCCGCGGGTGACAGGTTTCGGGCCCCGCGCACGGAACTTGGCCGCGCTCATCGACTATGGACTGGACGCCTCGATTGCCAATGGACGAATTCCATCCGGTGCGACACGCGGCAGCCGCAGGGAAGGTCCCGGGCGACCCGCTCGTCGCCGGGCCCGGCACGCGGGTCGTTGGCCTGCGGGGGGAAACACGCCGGTGACCGGGCGCGAGAAGGAGGTTCCGGCCGGGGTCGGACCGGGACCCGTCCCGCGGGACCGGTGGTGCGCGGACGCCGCCTGGGCGACCCTGCAGGCGCGGGGCATCGTGCCGACGCCGCGCGCCTACGAGCTGCTCTTCGCCCACTTCAGCGGGGCCGATCCGGAGGTTTCTCGGCGCTTGCTGCCGCTGCTCTCCGACGAGCAGTCCCCCCTCGACGAGCTTCTCCAGGAACTGCACGAGCTCCGGCTCGCCGACGCGCGGGACCTGCGCGATGCGGTCGACGCGAACGCGGCGGCCTTGGCGGACGCGACGGACGGCGTCATCGCGGACATCGGATCGAACCAGCGCTCCCTCCGCGGCTATGGCCACCACCTCGACCATTGGGCGGCGCAGCTCCGGCGGCAGACCTCGGTCGAGGAGCTGCTCAAGGCTGTCACGGTTCTGTCCCTGGAAACGGCCCGGGCCGGCGAACGCAACCGCTTGCTGGAGGCGCAACTCTCGGGCGCCACCGCTCGCATCGCGCGGTTGAGGCGCGACCTGGCCGACGCCAGGCGCGAGGCGGAGGTCGATGCCTTGACCGGCATCCCGAATCGACGCGCCTTCGAGCGCGCGCTTCGCCGCGCCGTGGCGCAGGCTAGGGCAGGCATCGGCGGCACGTTCACGGTGCTGATGCTCGACGTCGACCACTTCAAGCGTTTCAACGACCGTCACGGACACCGGACGGGAGACAACGTGCTCCGGGTCGTCGGCAAGCTGCTGGCGGACGGCGTCACGGCGCGGGACACGACGGCCCGCTACGGCGGCGAGGAATTCGCCGTGCTCCTGGCGGATGCCGACCTGCGCGCCGGCACCGCGGTGGCCGAGCGCATCCGCGTCTCCGTCGAGGCACGGCACTTGGTCAAGAAGGACTCGCGCGAGCCGCTCGGCCGGATCAGCGTGTCGGTGGGGGTCGCCCAGCACCGTCCCGGCGAGAGCGGCGCGCGCCTGATCCAGCGCGCCGACGAGGGGCTCTACGCGGCGAAGCAGGCGGGGCGTAACCGCGTTTGCGAGGCGCCCTAGCATCCACGGACAGGCCCGGCGATCCGGCAAGCGGTCGTTCGCTTCCGGGACCCTCGCCTGCGTGAGGTCGGGCGACACCCCGACGTCCGTCGGGTCGAACGGACTAGGCCGACTGCGGAACCGCTGCCGCGACGGGCGATGTCGAGGACCCGTCAACCCGCGAGAGGGAAGGGCATCGCCCGACCCCATGCTCGAACGGGCGTCGGAGCGAGTCGCCCGTCGGAGGGGAGGGCCGGTCTTGCAAGGCCGTGGACGTCGTAGCGCAAGCGAGGGACAGGAAAAGGCGGGAGCACCAGCACCCCCGGTGCCCCCTGGCTTGAACCATGGGGTGGTTCAGGGGCGGGTGCCCACGACGTCCTGCAGGCCGCGGGGGTCCGTCAGGCGGCCTTCACCCCCGCCAGGAAGGTTGTAACCTCCTGGGTCAGGTCCTCCGCGTGCCGCGCGAGTTCCTGCGCCGCGCCGAGAACCTGGGCCGCAGCCGCGCTCGTCTCGCCGGCGCCCTGCCGGACGCCGCCCACGATCTCGGTGACGAGCTCCGTGCCCTGCGCTGCCTGCTGCACGTTCCGGGCGATCTCCCGCGTCGCGGCGCCCTGTTGGTCCATGGCGGCGGCGATGCTGCCCGACAGGCTCGACATCTCCGCGATCACCTCCCCGATCCGCTGGATGTCAGCGACCGCCTGCTCGGTCGCGGCCTGGATCTCCGTGATCTGCTCGCCGATCTCCGACGTCGCCTTCGCGGTCTGCCCGGCAAGGTCCTTGACCTCCGCGGCGACGACGGCGAAGCCGCGCCCAGCCGCGCCGGCGCGGGCCGATTCGATGGTGGCGTTCAGCGCCAGGAGGTTGGTCTGGGCGGCGATGTCGGAGATCACCGACACCACGGTGCTGATCCTCTGCGCGGTCGCGGCGAGCCGCTGGACGGTGGCGTCCGTGCGCTGCGCCTTCTCGACCGCCTGCTGCGCGATCTCGGTCGACTGGCCCACGCGCCGGGCGATCTCCTGCACGCCGGCGGCCATCTCCTCGCTGGCCGCGGCCACTGTCTGCACGTTCGCGGCGGTCTGCACGCTCGACCCCGCCGCGGCGACGGTCTGCTGCGTGGTCTCCTCAGCCGTGGCCGCCATCGACCGCGCGGAGGCCTCCATCTCGGACGCCGCCCCGGCGAGGCCTTGCGCCAGGCCGGAAACGTTCCGTTCGAACGCCTTCGTCAGCTCGCCAAGCGTGTCCATGCGGCGCAACCGGGCCTCGGCATCGGCCGACTGCTCGGCGGCGAGGCCCCGCGCCAACGTGGCGCTCGCCGCGGCCTCGGCGGCGGCGCGGTCGGAGTCAGACAGGGCGCGCCCGAGCTGGCGAGCGGCCAGGATGAGCGCGGCGGCCTCGACGAGGAGCACCCCGGCGTGCAGGACGACCCTGGCGTAATCGGCCCCGTTCGGGAAGACCGCGGCGGGATACAGGACGTTGAGCGCGAGGTGGTGGACGGCCACCACGGCGGTCGCGGCCAGGATCGAGGCCGGGCAGCACCATCCCGCCACCACTGCCAGGGCCGCGAAGAAGAGCATGTGCGTGTCGATCTGGAGGTGTGTCCCCGAGGTCGCGTAGACCAGCAGGCCGACGAGGGCCATCAGCGCCGCCGACGAGGCCTGCCGCGTACTCGGGGCGGCGCCGACGAGGCGGCCCGAGGCGAGGGCGAGCCCCACCGGGACGCCGCCGACCCCGGCGACCGCGAGGACCGGCGCGCCGGCGTACCAGGCCGTGAGGACGACGACGGCGTAGGCGAGGGCGAGCCCGCCGAGCATCACCGGCATGAAGGCATGCCGGAGGGCGGGAAGGCCAGTGGTCGCGTTCATCGGTTTCCGGTTCCGGTCGGCAAGGTGACGGGTGGGCGACCGGCGGGCCGCCGGACGGGGAGGAGGCCGCCGGCACGAGGGTCGCGCCATCGCGGTGGCAGGATCGAGTCGGGGCCGGGACAGGGCAAGGGGCGTGGCCTGCTGGCTGGTCGACGAGTCTCGCGCGAGGCACGGGTCCTCCGCAAAGATCGGTGATCGGGAACATGATCCGTCAGGGGGCCTAACGCCCGGTTCATGCTTCCCCGCATCGGTGTGGGCCATGTGGACGGAAATCGCTCATGCGGTGTCGAACTGTCCGGTCCCGGCCTGTTCCCCAAACCCTCGATGACCTCTTGCCTGTCATGGGTCCGCGCGGCGCTGCATCGTCGCGGCCAGGTCGAGACAGGCCGACGAGCGGGGCTCCGCCAGCACGCACGACAGTCGATGTTGTTCGCCCTGTCCTCCAGCGTCGCGGTGGTCTCCCTCTAGGTGCTTTACGAGACCCTGCGCCTGACATCCGAACACCTCGCGGAACTGCCGCGGCGCCGGCGTCTGCGACCTAAGGGGTCGGCCTCGCGAACTGCCGCGAGACGCCTGTGCGTCGATCGGACGTCCGGCGACGCTGCTTTCCATGGGTGTTAGGCGACATCGGTGGCGGGTGGCTGCCCGAGCGCTCGAAAGCCGACCGACTCAGGCGATCCCGGCGAGGCGCACCGCGGTAAGCGGACAGGGATTGGAGGCCGCGTCCAGCCTTTCCGCCGTTGACCTCGTCCGGCGGGACTTGTCCGCGCCCCGCTGGCGGGTTCCGGCGTGATCCCGGACCTTCCCGGGGACGTTGCCGAGTCCCAGTCGCCCGGAAGCCGAAGCGGCCCCGTTCCGAAGTGCCCCCGCGGACACGGTGGCCTTCGCTCACTCAGTGGGACATCAGGCAGCAGACCGTCGGCCTGGCCAGCAGGTCGCGCGTGACCCCGCCGAGGAACCACTCGCGCACGCGGCTGTAACCGTAGGCGCCGCACACGATGAGGTCCGCGCCGAACTCGCGCGTCGCGGCGCGCAGGTCCTCGGCGACGCTCCGGCCGGAGCGCGCCGCCACGCTCGCGCTCGCCTCGACGCCGTGCCGGGCGAGGTGGCGGACCACGTCCTCGACCTCGGCCTTGTCCTCGCCGTCGGAGACGCGCAGCACCCGGACCGCCTCGGCGCGCCGGAGCAGGGGCAGGGCGTCCGAGACCGCCCGCCGCGTCTGCAGGGTGTTCTTCCAGCCCACGACGACGCGCCGCGCCTCCAGCCGCGCGATGTCGGGAGGAACCACGAGGACCGGGCGGCCCAGCCCCATCAGCGCGTCTCCGAGGTCGACGGCCATGCCGGGCGTCACGCCCTCGTCGTCGGCGTGGCGGCCGACCACGACGAGATCCGCCGCCCGCGCCTGACCCTCCAGGAACGAGACCGGCGCCGCCAGGTCCGAGCGCCACTCGACGCTGCCGGCGAGGCTGGCCGCGTCCCGGAAGGCCCGCTCGGCGCCGGCGAGCCTGGCCAGGGCGGCGCGGCGGATCTCCTCGACGACTATGCCCATGGGCACGGCGGTCTCGCCGTAGCCCCGCGGGTAATCCGGCATGCAGGCGGCGGCGCCGACGAGGTTGGCGTCGAGCCGGCGCGCGAGATCCGCGGCGAGGTGGACCCGTGCAGGGGCGTGGCGCCCGTCGTCGACCGCGACCATGATGCTGGCGTAGGACATGGGCGCTCCCTCTCGAACCTATGGCGGATGTGACTAGGTTGCCGTGCCGCGTGCCGCGAGGCGTTGATCTGCCTCAAGCGTGTCAACTTCCCCGGTGTGTCGCCCCAGACGGACTAGGCCAGGCGAGAAGCCTGGGCGCCGCGCGGCCGCCGCGGGACCGCATGTTTCAGGGCGTTCTTGCGCCGGGGACGAGGTCCCACGGGGCAATGGATACCGACCGATGTTCCCGGTGGCCCGTCCTCGGCCCGGAAGGTCCGCGAGAGGTGCCTTGACGGCGAACGCCGCGGTCTCCGGGAAGGTACGAGAGCTCGACCTCGCCTCCGACCTGACCGGCAAGCCCGTGCTCGATCAGCCGGCCTATCGAAGCCCTTTGGCGGGGGCGGTGTCACCGGCCGGCCGCCGCGCTCGGCCCAGACCGGCCTCAGCCTCACACGGTCCCCCGAGCCGTCCACCGTCCAAGCACTCTCCGCCCGGCCGACCGGGGTCGAGGGCGCACCGGTCTTGATCGCCTTGGTCGCCGGTTCATGCAGCATCGTTGGTCCCGAATCGCCGCTGGCGTACCGACGGCCCCATCCCTCCCACGGCGCGGCGCTGCAGAACCTGCGCGTCCTTGCGTTGGATCAAGGCGCGCGCCGCCGGCCGGCGCGAGGATGGCGCGGTCAGTCGGATCGGCACCCTGCGATGCGCAAATTCCTCGTCACCTTCCACAAGGTCGTCCCGGACGACACCGGCCATGACCACCGCGTCCTTCAGCGCAAGGCGGTCGTCAGCGCCAGCTCGGACGTGGCCGCCGCCTACGCGGCCAAGGCGATGTTCCGAGAAGCCGCCGGCGTCGTCGACTGGCGGCTGCGGGCCGACACCTGCGAGGTCGTCGAGCTCGTCCTGCACGCGGCCTGAGGAGGCCGGGATGAGCCGCGAAGCGGTCGAGCCGGTGCAGTGGCAGGGACGGCGGTGGGCCGTCACCGGCTACGGCGTCGAGGCGCTCGACGGGAGGTATCGCATCCCGTTCCGCGACATCCCTGAAGGTGAGGACGGCCGACCGCGATGGCTGGACGACCTCTGCCGCCGCTACGGCACCGACCGGGACGACCTTGCGGCCGCCCTGCGGGTCGCGCGCAGGTTCCGATCCGCGGCTCGGGCCGCGAAATCGATTCCGGAGGCATGAGCGAACCGCCCGTCACGTCGTGGCCCCGAACGACACGCGCGGGACGCGCCGTGCCCTTCGTGACGCTCCCTCGTCCTTGGCCAAGCGCGAACGCGTTCAGGTGACGGCGTCCCCTCGCGCCGGGCGCATCGCGATGGCACCGCCAAGCATCGGCGTCACGTGGGATCGGGGCCGCCGCGCACGGGCTGCCGGAGGCCAGCCATCGCCCCACGCGGGCGAGCCGTTGAGCTTCGTCCAGCGCGAGGCCGCCGACTCCGCCGTCCTGGATGCCGACGGGCATGGCCGCCCTTTGTGGGGAGGCTCGGTGAAGGCCACCGGCGACCTCCCGCGACCCGCCCCCTCCGCCATCCGATGAGCCATCCATGCGCCTGACCGCCACCCTCCTCGTCGGCATCCTCGCCCTGCCGCCCGGCCTGCCCGCCACGCCGGCCGCGGCCTGGGACCGGCGGGTCAAGCAGGGCGAGACGCTCGCCCGCACCAACTGCGCCCGGTGCCACGCGGTCGGGCGCGTCGGGAACAGCCCGCTGCGCGAGGCGCCCCCCTTCCGCGAGCTCCACACGCGCTACCCCGTC